>NZ_AUAT01000050.1 GCF_000428865.1 Eremococcus coleocola DSM 15696 | reverse complement strand
CGTTGCGGTGAAGGTATAAGTTGCTGGGTCATAGGACCATTCTAAATCACCTAAACCATTATTATTTACATAATCTCTGAAGTATTGTTCTGCTAATTCTACAGAAGATGCAGTATATTCAGAAGTAATTTGAGCGTCTTCGGAATTCACAACTAATTTATAAGTCTGTTCTTCTGCAGCTACTTCTTTTTCAGTGAAGACATAAACTAAACCATCAGCATTTGCAACAACATTATATTCACCGTATTCAGCTACCAATGAATCTGCTACAGCAACTGATGTTTGTTGCATTGCGTCCCAATCGGTCCAACCACTTTCAGCTTGAAGTGTTTCAATTGTTCCATCTAATTTATGGTATTCATACGTTACAGAATATTCTTGTGTAACTGGTTCATCAGAATGTTTATTATCCTCATCTAATGCTTTGGCCGCATCTACAACCGCTTGGATTTCACCTGGAGTGTTTGCCGCAGTTCAATCATTGTTAATGAAAGCTGATTTTTCTTCTTCAGATAAGTTTTCTAAAGCATTGATAACAGCGGTTGCTTCTTTTATCGCTACTTTTTTAGCATCTAAATTATCTTTAATTGCGATGTTTACAAATTTTTGAACGTCTTCAATTGTTGTTCTATTTTCATGTGTAGCATAATTAATAAGTTGATCTTTTCTTTTTTGTAATAGGAAAGGTAAGGCTTGGATATCTTCTGCAGCCTTTGCTTTTGCATCTTCAAGTGCTTGATCTACTCCTGTATCATTTGTTGCACGTTCGACAATTGCATCAATTTCTGCTTGATTATTAGCAGAAGGTAATTCTGCTATATATTTTGCCTTAGTTTCAGCATTAATATTTGTTAGACGGTTAATTTGATTGGTAGCATAATTAACTTGTCCGTCTTTCAATAGTTGTTCTTGAGCATCAGCTGCTTTTATATATTCATTGATTGATTCAACGCTATTTGCATGTTTAATTTTAAACGCAACCGCATCTTTCTTTTTTTGATTAGAAAATTGATAAGCATTAATATGGTCTAAAGCTGCTGCTCTAGCTTCTTCAAGACTTACTACGCCTGTGTCCTCAGTCGCAGCATTCACTAAAACAACACCTGTTAGTTGAGAATCGGAATTTACTTGAGCATAATTTTGGAAAGGGGTTCCAGCTAAGAACGCCGCAACCGCTACAGAAGCGACACCAACACTTAATTTACGAATCGAAAAACGATTTTGTTTATTCAAAATAACTTCCTTCTAACATTCTTTTAGCCAATGACAACGTGGAATTATAATCTCTAAATCCACAAGTTAACCTTATCCTAAAATAGTAAATAAATCAATTAAACACCATCATTCCTTTCCATACTTATAATATTTTAATATTTAATTAATAAAAATTTAATTCTCAAAATAATATTTATTATTAAAAAATTTTTATATTCACTTATTAAAAATAACAATAAAAGTATCGTTTTAAAGAAAAAAAGCAAGGACCGAAGTCCTTGCTTAAAGCCTATTTAATTACTTTAGGATTAGTTTTCTTTCTTGAAAGAAGGAGCAACTAGACCTACACCAGCTAATACAGCTAAAGCTGCAGCTGAGAAGAT
>NZ_AUAT01000049.1 GCF_000428865.1 Eremococcus coleocola DSM 15696 | reverse complement strand
TCAATCCCACCAGCGGTTCTTATAAACTCGGCTGATAAGGTTTCATTGTGATACTCTTCTAGCATTCCTAGTGCATTCAGTTTAATTTTAGACCAGAGTTTAGAGTTTTCAGTATCCGTCATTTCAAGGTTGATTTCTTTTAAATCCTTGAAAATACCCGATATATTGCCCTCGTACACCTCGGGCGGTACCCAATAGGTCATATCAGGATTTTTCTCCACTTGGATTTTCTTAAAATCTGTGTTGCCCAAACAATCAGAGAGTAGGGCAATATGGTCTGTATCTTTGTCAAACGTGTGTGTAACGTAAAAACGCCCATCTTTTATCTGTGCTTCGAGGAGTTGACTTCCTATTTTGATTTTCAATAGAGGTCACCTCCTCTCGATTATTTAAAATAGTACTCAATTTTGTTATACACTATACTATCGCTCCTGTTTAACTCCCAGTTGCCAGGTACAAGGGTTGAAGCTTTAACAGTGCCTTCCCACACTTTTTTACCTTGATAATATAAAATAACTTTCTCAATCTCTGAAACAGATGTTTCAGGTGGTTGTTTTGATACATCAATACGGGTATTCGCTATCCCAAAACTTGATTCCCAAACATATATTCTCTTCTTCTTCCATATTTTTTCACTCATATACCAAGCTTCTTTCATTTCATCCCCGTCATAAAAAACTTGTTCAGTATTTCTAAAATCAATCACTGCACCATTCGGTTCAGGTTGGGTAGGTGCTTCCGATTTAGTACCCACATATTGCTTATTATTAATAACTGATATTTGAGTGGTCCTTCGTTCATTGCGTATCTCTCCAGTACTTACTCCATTAACGAACTTTTCTTCCCACTCAACTAATTCTGTACCATCTCTACCTTGATCAGTGTACGATTGACTTGGTAATAAATCAGAACGGTTAATGGTATCTGTGCCACGTTGGATTGTTTCCGTTCGTGACATTGGTCGCCATTCTTCGGTCGTATTACTACTAGGGAAATCACGTTCATAAATCGTAACCGTATATGTTTGACCATCCACTAGACTATCTGGTGTTGTAGTGAACATTAACATTATATTTTCAGCTTGTGCGTCTGAAATACGAATGGTATAGTCGTGATTCTGACCATTTGATGAGAAACGTATTGGTTTACCGTTTATCAATTCGGGATATCCGTTTCTCCATGCTGTGTATGGGAAATTTAGAGAAATCGTATTACCCATTTTAACGATACCCACCGTCGCTTCAAAAATCTTACTCATCTCATCACGCCCTTACCAAATAAATAACATTAGGCGCTTGGTTACTAGGTGCAAAATTGACAACTTCCACGGTTACACTTGTACCGTCTGCACCTTTAGGGCCTGTTTTTCCAATAGGACCTTGTGGACCAGGGTCACCTTTATCACCCTTAGCACCATCTGCACCTTTAGGGCCTTCTGGGCCTTGTGGTCCTGTCCTTCCAGTTTTTCCTTTAGGGCCTTGTGGACCAGGGTCACCTTTATCACCCTTAGCACCATCTGCGCCTTTCAGACCTTCCATTTTGCTGATTTCATTCAGCCGAGTTTCAAGGTTAGCAATTTGGTCAATCGTGTGGGTGTGTGTTGCGCTTGCTTTGCCCTCTAAA
>NZ_AUAT01000048.1 GCF_000428865.1 Eremococcus coleocola DSM 15696 | reverse complement strand
AAATTGTAATCTGAATCAACTTTGTCATTAAAGTTAAGTTCCGAATATTCATAATATAATTTAAAATCAGCAAGTGACGATAAAGTGTTTTGTCGCAAAGGAGTAATTGAACATATTGAAATGTTTCTAATAATTAATTGATTAACCAAATTGATTAATTCCTGATTTTCTCCACTGAAAGAAATAATTATAATTAAATCTTCTGAACAAATGTGTCTTAAGTTCCATTCTAATTCTGTAATTGAAGGAATATTTACAAAAAAAACACCATGGGACATAAAATTTCTCACTAGATCACTCGCTGCTTTTTGTTCACCCCACCCTGTCCCAAAGACAAAAACTCGATTAGCTTGCTTTATTTTAGCTGAAATTTCTACAAATTTAGTTTGTTGAATCAAAGACAATGTGCTTTGAATATCAGTTATAAGATTTTTCATATTACTTTCATGAATATGATTCTTTTTTTTCGATGGATCCTTCAAAAAGTATCTAAATTCTGAAAAGCCTTTAAAACCTAATTTCTGACTTAAACGCACTATTGATGATTTTGATACATGAACTAAATCAGATATCTCTTCAAGAGTGAGTAGTTGTATAGTATCTTGGTTTTCAAGAATATAGGCTAAAACCTTTTTATCAATTTCAGAAAGATCATTAATTTTTGAATTAATTATTGTTTCAATACTCATAATTTCCTTCCCTTCTTTTTAATATAATTATATTTTCATTTATTATAGAAATTTTTTGGAATAAATCCCTTAATTTAGAACAAATTTTTAAATCTTGTTATCATACCAAATTATATATATTTTATTGAAAAGTTACCTATTTACATTATGATTAATGTAAACGTTAACAAATTATAGGAGGAATTTATATGATGCAGAAGTTTCAGCGCTTTGGTAGTGCGATGTTTGTCCCAGTATTATTTTTTACATTTTCAGGTATAGTCATAGGTTTATCAGCTTTATTCAATAACCCTATGATAGTTGGGTCAATTGCTAATGATGGAACTGTATGGAATAAGATATGGGGAATTGTAGAAACAGGGGCCTGGACAATTTTTAATCAAATGCCTTTGATATTCGCTATGGGAATTCCATTAACGCTTGCAAAAAAAGCTAATGGAAGAGCAGTTGTTGAATCAGTAATTATTTTCTTAACGTTTAATTATTTTACTAATGCTATGATTACTTCATTCCCAGATTTTTTTGGGATAAATATTGATGCTTTCCACGAAGGTACTGCAGGTTTTGCAATGGTTTCAGGTGTATTAACCTTAGATACTAGTATTTTAGGCGCAATTATTATTTCATCTATTGCAACATATGTTCATAACAAATTTTTCGATTACCAGTTGCCAGATTATCTTGGTATATTCCAAGGATCTGCTTTTGTTGTAATAATATCATTCTTTATTTGTTTACCTATGGCATTTCTTACAGCTTTGGTTTGGCCATATGTGCAAAGAGGAATCATTTCTTTACAAAAAGTAATGGCTAGTTCTGGTAGCTTTGGGGTTTGGTTATATATCTTCCTAGAAAAGATTTTATTACCAACGGGACTCCATCATTTTATTTATGGTCCATTCCAATATGGTCCCGCGGTAGTCGATGGGGGAACTTATGCTTATTGGCTAGATCATCTTCACGAGTTCGCACAGTCAACAAAACCATTAATTGAAATGTTTCCTCAAGGTGGATTTGCAATGCAAGGTAACTCAAATATCTTCGGGTTGCCGGCAGCTGCTTTAGCAATGTATCAAACTGCATCACCTGCTAATAAGAAAAAAGTGGCTGG
>NZ_AUAT01000047.1 GCF_000428865.1 Eremococcus coleocola DSM 15696 | reverse complement strand
ACAGATAATAAAAATGATATTATTTTAATTCAACCCAATACTCTCCATTAACTTCAATAAATTCATCTAATATCTTTTTAGCCACTTCACCATTAGGTACGGATTGATTTAAAGTAAAGGCTTTTAGAGCTTTTTGATATGAATTTTCAAAGAAAGCATCTACAAGTAACTTTTCTGCAGCAACTTGAGCTTCCATTAAACCTTTGTGGAAATCTGGAATATTAAATCTAAGTGATATAGGTTCTACACCTTGAGCATTGACATAACAAGGTACTTCAACAACAGCATCTCCTCTTAGATTAGGAATAGCCCCCATATTAGGAACTATTAACATAAAACGATCATTCTTATTGTGTATGATTGATGCGGCGATGTCGACGATATATTTGCCATGATCTGTTCCATTATAACCAAGGTCACCCGTAGCTTTTCCAGATTTTATAAGTTGGACAGTCTCTTTTATTTTTTTCAATCTTCCATCCATAATTTGATTAGCACGCGTGTATTTTTTATTAGCATTATCAACATACCAATTTGGATACAAATAATACTCTAAATAATTATTTGGTATAGAGTCAGGAAAAATCTCAATCATTTTTGCTAAATTATTGTAGGTTTTAGCCCAACTTTCTTCTTCACTAGATACATCAAAACCTTCTTCCTTAACTTTTTGTATAATTTCTGGTAATACATCTTTACCTACAGAAACATCGTATATAGATTTATACCAACCAAAATGATTTAATCCATAATAGGTTTGAATCCAGTTCTCACGTTTATAACCAAATGAATTTGTTATTATTTCTTCTATACCTATAGTCATATCACATGCATTAACTATTTTTGCATCAGGAAATTTTCTCCTCACTGATTCAGATATAATTGATTCAGGGTTAGTATAATTTAGTATCCAAGCTTCAGGAGCATATTTTTGAATATATCCAACTAATTCTAAAAAACCTTTCATAGATCTTAATCCATAAGAAAAGCCACCTAAACCGCATGTTTCTTGACCAACTAATCCATATTTTAAAGGTATTTTTTCATCCTTTTCTCTCATTTGAATTCCACCCACACGGATTTGAGAGAATACGAAATCTATTCCTGTAAAAGCAATTTTTGGATCTTCTGTCTGTAATAAAGTCACTGGAATATCATTTTGATCAAACAAGTATTTTAAAATAATATACATATCAGAGTTTCTATCTTTATCAATATCATATAAACGTAACTCTTCTATTTCAAATTCTTTGTGGTTAAGGATTGAGAATACAATTCCAGGAGTATAACCACTACCTGCGCCGGCAATTGTTATTTTATATTTTTTCATAATTAATTCCTCCTATAAGATTTCACTAATTTCTTCTTTAACATTTTGTACCGATAAACCAATAATTACTTGTAAAGCATTGCCGTTTCGTACTACCCCAGTTGCCCCTAATTTTTGAAATTCACTATCATCAGCTACTAAATCTGTATCAGCAACTTTAACTCTTAACCGTGTAGCACAATTTGTTAAGTTTTGAATATTGTCACGTCCGCCTAACAATTTAATATATCTTTCTGCTTTTGAGATATCTTCTTCCGTCGAATCTTCTTCATCGTTTTTGTAGATTCTATCTCTAACGTCTTTTTTAGAATAAAGTTTTGTTTCGCTATCACCACGGCCAGGAGTTTTAATATTAAATTTCTCAATCATAAATTTGAAAATAAAGTAGTAAACAGCGAAGAAAATTAAACCGATAATTATCTGTTTAATAAAAGTTCCTATATGATTATTAAATAATGGGATCCAGTTTAAAGACAAGAATTCAAGTAAGCCACCACCAAAAGTTCCGGTTACTCCAAATATGTACATTGTGGTTGCCATAGTGGCATCAATTAAAGCTTTTACTGCAAAAAGAAGGGGAGACACAAAAATATAAGTAAATTCTAAAGGCTCTGTAACTCCAGCAATAATGGCAGTAAATGTTGCAGGAATTAATAA
>NZ_AUAT01000046.1 GCF_000428865.1 Eremococcus coleocola DSM 15696 | reverse complement strand
ATTTCAGAGTATGTCTCGTAAAGGGAATTGTTTAGATAATGCCATCATGGAAAACTTCTTTGGCATCTTAAAGCAAGAAATTTATTATGGTCACACATTTAACTCTTATGAAGAATTGAGACAAACGATAGAAGACTATATTGAATACTACAACAACGAGGGTTCTCCTTTGTTTGTCGTTATTCAAAGTATACCCTAGAGGTGTTTTATTTTGCCATTAATTTTAATGACATGAGTGGCTAAATTAATCCTCAATGAAATAGAGTTTTGCCACTTAGCCATCCCCTCTCTATTGTCTTCTTCATCTTAATCAAATCTTAAGAAGTCGTCAATATAACATTTTAGCATAAACTGTTCCATCTGTCGGGATTTTCTGCTGGGCGATAGTGTCAAATTATTGTTGGTTTTTCTCTGCCATACTTTTTGAGGGATGGAGTCTTTTCCTATTTTCCTCTTAAGGATCGAAGCTGGCGCCCTTCTCAAACGGTCGATGATTGCCCTCAAAAAGTTTGGCAATAACCCTTCAAAGTATTAAACCCCTGCCGACTCCGGGTCCGATTAGAATAATGCAGTAGGGGAATCTTAACCTCCCAATTATAGCGCTCGACATATTTTCGTCCAATCCGTCCATCCAATTTTTCCACCCGTCGTTCTCGCTTTACTTCTTCCGCTTGACGGAATACCCAGGTTTTGAGGTCTACACCATTTAAAACGTATATCCGGCCTTTGGCGATGTTTTCTGCCCCCGTCTTACTCCACCCCAACGGTCTAGAACTCAATCGTTTACTCAAATAATGGCTCACGTGCCCCTCTGCACTGCATCCGATGTACTGGGAATCGCGTTGTCTTTGAATGGCGTCAAAATGCCCTAGAAGATAGTGCCGACTTTTCCGAAGCGTGGCTTTCATTGAATCCGTAATGAAAGGATCCTCCATTCGAACGTTAAAGTAATCGTTTAAATAGCCTTTCTTTCCGCTATAAAGCCACTCATGTAGCGTCCCATACAGTTCCTTAGTGGGAATGCCCACACACGCTTGACGAAGGTATTTCATGGTATGGTACGGATCCAGGACGAACTGGGTTTGTGGGGGCAAATAGTCCAACCCTTTTCGAATCCAACTCGCCCCGTCTCCACTTAAAAACACGGTAGGGGTTGCTTTTAAATCATATTGTTGGTCGAGATAGTAAGCGACATCTTCCCATATTTCTTCACTATCCTCGTACAATCCGGTAAATCGTCGGCTCACGTTTAATTTTAGACGGTTACTCTCCTCGGTATCCGACTCATAACCTTCATGGACATACACCAATCGCATCTGCCGATTTTTCCCATCCTGACACGCCACATGATCTTCATCCGCTTCAATATACAAACACGCTGCCTCTCGCTTTTCCTTAGTTGGAAGCGTCAAGGAGTCAGGGGAATAGCGATGCACAATGTTTTTGACCGTCTGACGGCTATGAATGCCTACGTGAGGAAAAAGCTGAACCGTTTTTTGATAAGATTGTTCCGTCGCACTTTGATAGAGGGCGGCTTCCAGATGGAGATCAATGCGCTGATGAGGCGTAATGAACAGAAAGTCAGCCAATAAATAAGTGTAATCTCCATTGGCCTTATGTTGATAATAACGCCTTGTAAGGGTCACTTCTCCAAGCAACGTCGACATGATTTTCTGGTCATGACTTCGATGCACACGGTAGTGACACCGTCTTTGAGGGCTTTCAAAAATATGTTCTTCAATCGTTTGAAACAAGTCCTCACACAGTTTAATCGAAAGAGCTCGCATATTCTGTTGAATCTGTTCGATGCAAGTGGAAAAATTGAGCTCTCCGTGAATTGCCTGTTCATACAATTTTGTCATCATCACACCAATTTAGTTTCCGATTTGTGGTAAAATGTTCATGAATAACCCTCTCACTTTCTGTATTTTTTTCGCTTACTTACAGTATAGCAGAGGGTTATTTTTTTGCCTGAAAAACACCAACAATTATTTTACGCTAAGCCAGATGCAGATAGTGTTAAAGTCTAGAGTCGTCAAACATTTATGACATGGGAGTATGGTGAAGCGGCTAGGTGAACCATATGGGACTTAGTTAAACTATAACCATTTAAGGCTCTCGAAACAAAATAAGCTAAACAAAAAAAATGACGACCGCTAGGCGGTCGTCATTTAACTTCCAAAGAAGTTCTAAGGAATTGGCTTAACTCTATAAATCAAGCATAACTTAGAATTCTTGTTCGCGTTTTTTACCACTTGCTACTAACCCTAATCCTGCGAGGATCATTAATGTCGCTGGTGTGAAGAATGCGGATGCTTCTTCACCTGTTTCAGGGAGTTTTTCCTTATCTGATACAGAATTTACTGATTCACCTTTCGAACCATTCACATTAGCTGATTTCGCTCCTGGTAAGCTTGGGTCAAACTCAGATCCAGTTTCATCTGGTTCTAGGCCTGGAATTTCTGGGTATTCCAACTCGCCTTCGAATGAAGAACCGTCTTCTGTTGGCATTGGCACGTTCTCTTCGTCACCCTTGTCGCCTACGATCACGTCGGTG
>NZ_AUAT01000045.1 GCF_000428865.1 Eremococcus coleocola DSM 15696 | reverse complement strand
AAAGTGTACCCTGCATGGCGACGACCTACTCTCACAGGATCAAGTCCCACTACCATCGGCGCTAAGAAGCTTAACTACTGTGTTCGGCATGGGAACAGGTGTGCCCTTCTTGCCTTTATCACCACACAGTGCACTTTATGTCTCTTTGAATGACCTTGGTCACTCAAAACTGAATACCTCATCTCAACCTTAAAATTGTTCTTTGTGGTTAAGTCCTCGACCGATTAGTATTCGTCCGCTCCATACATTACTGTACTTCCACTCCGAACCTATCTACCTGATCGTCTTTCAGGGGTCTTACTTCTTACGAATGGGAAATCTCATCTCGAAGGTGGCTTCGCGCTTAGATGCTTTCAGCGCTTATCCTTCCCGCACATAGCTACCCAGCGATGCTCCTGGCGGAACAACTGGTACACCAGCGGTGCGTCCATCCCGGTCCTCTCGTACTAAGGATAGCTCTTCTCAAATTTCCTACGCCCGCGACGGATAGGGACCGAACTGTCTCACGACGTTCTGAACCCAGCTCGCGTACCGCTTTAATGGGCGAACAGCCCAACCCTTGGGACCGACTTCAGCCCCAGGATGCGATGAGCCGACATCGAGGTGCCAAACCTCCCCGTCGATGTGAACTCTTGGGGGAGATAAGCCTGTTATCCCCAGGGTAGCTTTTATCCGTTGAGCGATGGCCCTTCCATACGGTACCACCGGATCACTAAGCCCGACTTTCGTCCCTGCTCGACTTGTGGGTCTCGCAGTCAAGCTCCCTTCTGCCTTTGCACTCTGCGAATGATTTCCAACCATTCTGAGGGAACCTTTGGGCGCCTCCGTTACTCTTTAGGAGGCGACCGCCCCAGTCAAACTGCCCACCTGACACTGTCTCCCGTGGTCTACACGCGGGTTAGAGCGTTCCTGTCACAAGGGTAGTATCCCACCAGCGCCTCCTCGTAGACTGACGTCCACGATTCATCGGCTCCTACCTATCCTGTACATGCCACACAAACACTCAATATCAAGCTACAGTAAAGCTCCATGGGGTCTTTCCGTCCTGTCGCGGGTAACCGGCATCTTCACCGGTACTATAATTTCACCGAGTCTCTCGTTGAGACAGTGCCCAAATCGTTACGCCTTTCGTGCGGGTCAGAACTTACCTGACAAGGAATTTCGCTACCTTAGGACCGTTATAGTTACGGCCGCCGTTTACTGGGGCTTCAATTCGTACCTTCGCTTGCGCTAAGCACTCCTCTTAACCTTCCAGCACCGGGCAGGCGTCACCCCCTATACGTCACCTTTCGGTTTGGCAGAGAGCTGTGTTTTTGATAAACAGTCGCTTGGGCCTATTCACTGCGGCTGAAGTTGCCTTCAGCACCCCTTCTCCCGAAGTTACGGGGTCATTTTGCCGAGTTCCTTAACGAGAGTTCTCTCGCTCACCTGAGTGTTCTCCACTTGAAGACCTGTGTCGGTTTGCGGTACGGGTTACAATACATTCACTAGAAGCTTTTCTCGACAGTTTGATCTCCTACCTTCGCTACTCTAATTTCGCTCCAGGTCACACCTCAATGTTAAAGGTAAAAGCATTTGACTCTTACCACACCTTAGTGCTTCTACATCCATCCATCCGGATGCGTAGGTTAACCTCCTGTGTCCCTCCATCGCTCAAACATGTATTGTAAGTACAGGAATCTCTACCTGTTGTCCATCGCCTAGACCTGTCGGCTTCAGCTTAGGTCCCGACTAACCCTGGGCGGACGAGCCTTCCCCAGGAAACCTTCTTCTATCGGTGGACGGGATTCTCACCCGTCTTGCGCTACTCATACCGGCATTCTCACTTCTATACGCTCCACCACTCCTTACGGTATGGCTTCTCCGCCTATAGAACGCTCTCCTACCATCCTTACGGATCCACAGCTTCGGTGTATTGTTTAGCCCCGGTACATTTTCGGCGCAGGGTCACTCGACTAGTGAGCTATTACGCACTCTTTCAAGGATGGCTGCTTCTAAGCCAACCTCCTAGTTGTCTGGGCAACCCCACATCCTTTTCCACTGAACAATAACTTAGGGACCTTAGCTGGTGGTCTGGGCTGTTTCCCTTTCGACTACGGATCTTATCACTCGCAGTCTGACTCCCAAAGATACATGATGGCATTCGGAGTTTATCTGAATTTGGTAACCCTGAAGGGCCCCGCGTTCAAACAGTGCTCTACCTCCATCACGCTCACTTTGAGGCTATACCTAAATATATTTCGGAGAGAACCAGCTATCTCCAAGTTCGATTGGAATTTCTCCGCTACCCACAAGTCATCCAAACACTTTTCAACGTGTCCTGGTTCGGTCCTCCAGTGTGTCTTACCACACCTTCAACCTGCTCATGGGTAGGTCACTTGGTTTCGGGTCGATAACACCTGACTGTCGCCCTATTCAGACTCGCTTTCGCTACGGCTCCGTTTCTTCAACTTAACCTTGCCAACTATCATCACTCGCCGGTCCATTCTACAAAAGGTACGCCATCACCCCTTAACGGGCTCTGACTACTTGTAAGCACACGGTTTCAGGTACTCTTTCACTCCCCTCCCGGGGTGCTTTTCACCTTTCCCTCACGGTACTGGTTCACTATCGGTCACTAGGGAGTATTTAGCCTTACCAGATGGTCCTGGTGGATTCCGACGGAATTCCACGTGCTCCGCCGTACTCAGGATACTCCGTTCGTGTCGTTCGATTTCGTATACAGGGGTCTCACCTTCTCTGCCGCACTTTCCCACGTGCTTCTACTATCGATTGACAATCAAACTATGGAGTCCTACAACCCCATGGTGCATGCACCATGGTTTGGGCTCTTCCCTGTTCGCTCGCCGCTACTTAGGGAATCGATTTTTCTTTCTCTTCCTGCAGGTACTTAGATGTTTCAGTTCTCTGCGTTTACCTCGCTTACGCGTGACAGTCATTAACTGCCGGGTTCCCCCATTCGGATATCTCTGGATCTCAGCTTACTTACAGCTCCCCAAAGCATTTCGGTGTTCGTCCCGTCCTTCATCGGCTCCTAGTGCCAAGGCATTCACCGTGCGCCCTTTATTGCTTAACCACAATTTTTGCGCTAATTTTTACTTACATTTTTCATCTCGCATCTGTAAACAGATACGGACTCGGTCAATTTCTCGGTTGATTATATCATCATTTGATATGATCGTATTTCTAATCGTTCGCATCGAACAATTAGAAATGAGGTATTCAGTTTTCAATGATCAAAGTTTG
>NZ_AUAT01000044.1 GCF_000428865.1 Eremococcus coleocola DSM 15696 | reverse complement strand
AATTTCTTGATCCAATTATAATAGGTTTGTTTGATTAAGCCGACATAGTGTAATAAATCTTTCAACTTATATTGGTGACGGAGGCTATAGACTAATCTTGAGAGTTCTTCGTTTGTTGCTTGGTCTTTTCTAATCTGAGCCTCCGAAATTTTTTTAAAATATCATTCTCCATTCTGAGTTTATAATTTTCTTCTTCCAACTCTTTCAGCCGCTGAGCTGCATCATGAGTAAACGGTTGAGTTTTTTTCGTCTTAGATTCTTTCTTAGACATCTTCGGTGGCCTCCCTCGTTGTTTTGGTAAGAGTCCATCAATCCCATATTTGCGATAGTCGAGTACCCAACGCGTTAATAAATCGGGATTGTTGATTCCATATTGATTCGCTAGAGATTGATAACTCACCTCACTTGTTAAATAAGACTGTACCACTTCTAACTTAAAATCAATAGAATAATCTTTATTTCGACGACTCCTCAATAGTCCCTCATCACCAAGTGTTTGATAAGCATTTACCCATCTTCTAATCGTCTCATGATTTTTTATATCATTAGTTTTAGCTAAATAGCCATAACCACCTTGTCCGTTCAAATATTCTTCAACAACTTTACGTTTAAATTCATAACTATATTTTGCCAATATAAAAACCCCCAAAAGTTAGATTTTTGGTCCAACTTTTTGGGGGAGCATATCGAATGATTTTCGAAACTAGTTAGCCTTAGAGCCCCAAGGGCTCAAATTTATTAAAAATAAAAATCGCTAGCGTGGAAGCTAGATCTTATAAGCTTTCCTTCCGGCGATTTATTTGAAAACAAAATTTTACGACTAAAAAAGTTGAGTCTCGCTATCACCGATTGCATCAACAATCCATGTTATAATATATTCACCATAAACATACTAACACTAAGAGAGGAGACTCAACCCATGAAAAGTATAACACAACTTAACTTATTCGAAGACAATGAATTAGGTGATTTGGAAAAATTGTGGCTTATTTTCGAACACTTACCTGATCGACAATTAGTTGAAAAATTAGATCAACAACGCGAGCGCGGTGGTCGCAATGATTTACCAAACTCCGTAATGTGGCGGTGTTATTTGGCCAAATTTGTACTTCAGCATCAGACAATTGTTGAGTTAATTCGAGAATTAAAAGAAATAGTCAATTAAGACAAGTTTGTGGGCTAGATCGCTATGTCTCTGTCATGACTAATCCGAACCGTTCTACTAACTGGTTAGCGCCAAGCGAGGCTGCATTTACACGTTTTGAAAAACGATTAATGGAACATTGGGATGAGGTGGAAACAATTTTCTCTAATCTTGTTCAAGACCTTTATGAAAACCTTCCGGACTTCGGTCAAACAGTTTCCATAGATGGGAAAATTATTGAGACTTATGCGGTCAAAAAACCATCGGATTGGAAGCCGACGGCTAAACAATTGAAAGATGGTAGAACAGATATTGATGCTAAATATACAGTTAAAACACGGCCACTAAAAAATGGGACCATCAAAAACTATCATTTTTATGGTTTTAGGATTCACCTCTTGTGTGATTGTCAGTATGAATTACCTATTACTTTTAAAGTGACTCCTGCTAATCAAAGTGAGCAAAAAGTGGCAAAAACAATGCTTTCAGAACTTCCTATCAACGTTATTGAACGCATGAAGAATTTTCTCGCAGATGCAGGATATGATGATACGGCACTGCATGAATTGCTTAAAAGTAAATCTGTGCTTCCTTTTATTGATAAAAGAAATACGTGGAAGAATCCAAATCAAACTCGTCAATATAAGGACATGGATTTGATTTACGATCAAAAAGGGCGAGTGTTTTACGTCAATGACAAAGGTGAGTCCGTCGAACTTAAATATGCTGGCTATGATAGAACAACTGACAGCCAGAGATACACTTTTCATCCTAAATATCACGATAAGCGAGTATTTAGGATGAAGTGTTCAGAAGACCTGCGTATATTTACGCCGGTCGCCCGGACATCCAAAAAATATAAGCGTATTTACTAACAAATAACGGCAGTCGAACGATTAAATGGTCGATTAGATCGGGATTTTAAGTTTGAAACACATACAATCAGAGGTTGGGGGAAAATGGCTTTAAGGGTGATTATGTCATTTATCATCATGTTAACTTTCGCCAAGGCTAAATTATCAAACCAAGACCAAGCTCATCTAGCCTCTTGGGTTGCCTAATTTAAAAAGCCGATCTCGATACAAGGGGTTAGTGCGCCCAAATTTAGGAAAAAACAATAAATGTAATTGATTTAGTCAAGTTATTACCCCACAGGGTCAAAAAAATGACTATTTTTTTTAATTTCTCTAATAACGAAGAGAAAAAACAGAGGTATCGAAAATTATTCATATCAATTTGACACTATCTTTTTTTTATAAAATACGGTATATTTTTAAATAGTCGGTGTTCTTATAAATTTAATCAAGTTTAAGGGGTGTATTATGCGACATATTTTTAACTCGAAACAACGGTTTAGTATCCGGAAATACCACTTTGGAGCGGCTTCGGTCCTAATTGGGACGGTGGTTTCTCTAGGATTTATGGGAGGGACGGTTCAAGCTGAGGAATCCCAACTTTCAAATCCAGGAATCGAACCGTCTGTTGGAAGTCTCTTAAGAGAATTAGTTCCTGAAGAAATCGTCATCGAGGAAGAAGTCTCTAAAGAAGTTGGTACCGTCGTTGAAGAGAAACTTTCCGCAGAAACTTCTATTGTTAATGAAGTAGAGGAGTCTGCTGAATGTTTTGAATTAACAGTCGAATCTTCAGAAGAGGTTTCAGAAGCTGAAGAAGCCGATGAAGAAGTTGTTGAAGCTGAAGAAACTGAAGAGGCAACAGACAACTCGGAAGTTAATACTGAATCTGAAACGGTAGAAACGCGTTCGTCCGATGAAGAAACTGCTGGAACTCCTGAAGATGCGTCTTCAGTTGAACCTTTCGCAGCTAATTCGGCTGTCACGGAATTTATTGGTGGCTACGCTTCGGTCGAAGGAGGAATCACGGAGTACTTGCGTCAACAAGTAGGACAAGACGCTAACTTAGATGCAGTTCAAGTAGAAGACTACGTGAACCGCATCAAATACTACTTGCCAGAAAACATTAATGAATTGAAACCTGAAGAAGCCACGGAAGCCTTGTTTGGGGCGATCACTAATGGATTTAGTAACGAAGAATTACTGGTTAATAACCTTTATTTAAATCCTACTATGAACCATGCTAATGCATATTATAACGAACTAGCATCAATTGGTGGAGAACGGTTAACAGCAGATCGTTATAATAAATATGTAAACTTTACTTATTATCAAAATGGAGAAGACATTCATTTTGATTTAAGATTCAATGATAATTTCCATTTAGGGTCTCGTGATGCTAGACTTACTTATTTCTTTACAATCCCTAATTCCTTAGAAGCGCCTACAAATTGGAAAATTAGAGCGTTTGATAAATCTGGAGAAGAAAATCTAGTTCATTATACTGGCGAAAATGAAACGGAAAACTTTGCCAAATTACATGAATCTGGTGGAATAGTAGAAGATGGTAAAGGATTTGGTGATTTTTTCAAAGCGCCTATAGACTATGACGATGGGATTGGGAATAATGGGACTAACTTTTCACATCAACCTGCTTTTTCAGTAAACTATCCGCTTCAAGCTATCCGAGGATTGCCAAATTCCCGCGAGCAAGAAGATCAATTCATTCAAGTTGTTAAGGATAATTCTCAAGAAAACTATTATTTCCTTCGAACACATCCAGATGCATCTAGAAAATATCGATGGGAAATATCTTTTGATGCCAAACTAAAAGAAGATAACGCAGACGGGTCTCAACTTTTCTCAATTATGGTTGGGATGGCAGAAAACTTACCTCTAGGTCAAAGTGGATTTGAATGGGTAGGAGCTTCCCCAAGCAATAATTTTAGAAATGTTACGACAGCGGATGCTATTAATGAGAACCCAACTCTGCCATCTGGTGACCCTCAGAATTCAGATTTTGAGGATCAGAGTGAAAATTTTGCTCCTCAACCCACGTCATCTAACTACACGATTGATGCAACTGAGACTGAAAAAATTCAACCACTCACCATTACAGTAAACGATGACAGCGACATTGATCGACGTACCGTTAAAGTTAACGGTTTGCCGGCAGGATTGACTTATAGCACGACTTTTAATAATAATCGTCAAGCAACTATTACCATTTCTGGAACACCTGAACGTTTAGAAAATTGGAAAACGGGTGAAAATGAGAAAGTAATAAATGCTTCTTTAAGTGTTGTGGATATTCACGGCAATAGCAACTCTATTCCTATTACGGTAAGACTTAGACGTGCTTTGACTTTAGCTGAACAATTCCCACCAACTGCCAATACTATTGAAAGATTAGTTGGATTCCCTGTCACTGTTGAAGAAATTCGAGATGCCGTCAATGTAGATCCTCAAGCAGGAAATGTAACTGAAACGGTAGAATCTGAAGGGCCATGGACGAGTGATATACCAAGCACTTCAGAAGTTAACGTATCAGTTGTTTATACGGACGATTCGATTGCGACTGTTCCTGTGGAAGTTAAATTTGTTGATTTTCTAACTACACCAGACAAGGGTGACGAAGAGAACGTGCCAATGCCAACAGAAGACGGTTCTTCATTCGAAGGCGAGTTGGAATACCCAGGCCTTCCTGAATTCCCAGG
>NZ_AUAT01000043.1 GCF_000428865.1 Eremococcus coleocola DSM 15696 | reverse complement strand
CATATTGATTCGCTAGAGATTGATAGCTTTTCTCACTTGTCAAGTAAGATTGTACTACTTCTAACTTGAATTCAACAGGATAAACTTTATTTTGTCGACAACGCAATAGTCCTTCCTCACCTAGGGTTTGGTAAGCATTAACCCATTTTCGGATGGTACTATCACTTTTAACCTGATATTTTTTTGCCAAATATTTGTAACCGCCTGCTCCTTCTAAGTATTCTTCAACAATCTTTCGTTTAAATTCATAACTATATTTTGACAATATAAATACCCCCAAAAAGTTAGATTTTGGTCCAACTTTTTGGGGGCACTACACTAAAAAGACTCGTCTTTTTTTATATATCCGCAACCACTTATCCTAAGTCACCTATTAATTATCTAATAATAACAATTAGTTTCTTATTTGGCTGGGCTATGATAACGTTGCTCATATTCCTGGTCTGCCTTAGGTAAATAAGCGTATAATTCTTTGATTAATAATTTCATTCCCGGTGAATGAGGATTTTTTTGATTAATGGTTAAATAAACCGGGAAGTAAGCCGGATCTTCAATTGGTACAATAATCATCTCTTTAGAGGAAACTAAGCGAGGGGACCGACTCGGCATCAAAGTAATGGTCTCTGGACTCGACATAGATGAATCCATTAAATAATGCCATGAAGACGAAATATAAGCATAAGTTGGATTTAAATTCCGTTCTTTAAATTTAACTTCAGTCTTATGATAGGTCATAAAGTCCTTGGATAAGCTCATGATAGGATAGCTTGCCACCTGTTCCCAGGTAATCGAAGCTTCTTGAGATAAAGGATGATTCACTGACATAAAGGCTGCAATTTCATCCTTGTATACCAGAGTTTGAGACACTGAATCAACATCCAGGTTTTGGGGTTCAACTAGGAAGGCAATCTCAAATTCATCTTCCTTGAACCGTTTAGCTATATCTACTGCGCCGCCTTCAACTAATTTTATCTGTAAGTGCGGATATTTATTGGTGAAATAAGCAAAAAACTTAGGCAGCAAGACCTGCGGGGTTGTGGTAGTGGCCCCGAAAATAATGGTTTCTTCTTTGGCCTGAGCCGCCTTTTCTTCTACGGCCGCCTCTAATTCTTCATACTTATTAATAATTTCAATAATATAGTCATAAATCAGCTTTCCCATACTGGTTAAACCAGTCAAACGATTATACTTGCGTACGAATAGTTCTAAGTCATTATTTTCTTCGAAATTAGAAATAAAACGACTCAGAGCAGGCTGACTAATATGAATCTTACGCGCCGCTTCCGTCAAATTATAATTTGACTCCACAATATGTTTCAAATAATACATTTGAGTAATTTCTAAATTCATCTTAGCCCTCCTTTAGTCAAATTTCGTTATCTAATATTAAATTATTACGCTTTCATTTTAATATATCAAGCTATTTGCTCTAATTAAAGTATAATAATAGAAATTTACATCGTTTTTTTCCAGAAATAAAATTTAATTATTATTAACTCACCAGTAGAATACCATTTTAAACATTTTATCTCTTAGCCTTTAGGGAAACTAAAGTAATATTGGATATTATTTTTATTAAAGATTCAATTCTTGAATAAAAGCTTGGATCGATTTTTGCCAGAAAGGCCATTCATGCCCTCCTTCACTTTCATGAAGTGAAATGTCCACATCCTTATCTTTATTGGCTTGATAAAATTCTCGGTTAGCCGTCATCAAGGTGTCTTCAGTTCCACAAGTCATAAAGATTTTAGGTAATGTCTGCCCCTTTGCCAAGGCTTGGTCAATCGTAAAAGTAGGGTTTTTATAGGAGTTTAAAATACTGGGAATGTCCCCAAAAATCGCCTGGTAGTAGGTCCGATTTTTGAAAGGAATCGCTTGGTCTAAGCGCGAAACTTGGGCATGATCCATAATTAGCGCGGATGAAAAAGCGCCAATCACGGAGAAATGTTGGGGATTCGCTAAGCCATTGATTAAGGCCCCATAACCTCCCATGGAAAGGCCCGCGATATAGGTGTCTTCAGCTTTGTAAGATAAGGGGAACATATGCCGGGTCATGGTGACTAATTCTTGACCAATAAACTGGCTAAAATGGGTCATTCCATCAGGTTGGTCGACATAAAATTGGTTTTCACCCGCTGGCATAATCACGGCGAGATTCGCTTCTGCCGCTAAGTCTAAAATATTGGTTTTTAATAACCAGTCATCTTGACTGCCCATCACCCCATGGAGTAAATATAAAGTCTTGTAGGGAAGCGGAACTTCAATTTCTTCATTCATAGAGAAGCGATCCGTTGGTAGGTAAACATTGACCGCCACAGTCCGCATTAAAGCTTTTGACATAAATTTAACTTCTAAAATTGCCATAATCATCCTTCTTTCATTGACAGATACCCCTAGTTTGCGCCAATAAAAAAGCAGGGTCAAGTAAAAACTTGACCCTGCTTCTGATTAAACGAATTAATCTAAAATTTGTGTGGCAATTCCAATTGAATTAGGCCCTGCATGGACACCTAAAACCGCGGTCAATTGGGTTTCAAGCACTAATTCTGCTTTTTCAATTTCATTTGCCAAAGCTTCTTTTAATAAGAGGACTTCTTCCTGGTTATCCCCAGAGAAAATCGCTAAGCGATACCGTTGTGCTCCTTTTAAATCAGCTTTAATTTGGTCTACAAAGGCTTGAAAACTCTTTTTCTTACCTCGAACCTTGCCAATCACACCTACTTCCCCGTCAATCATCTTAAGTAGGGGTTGGATTTTAAGGATTTGACCTAACATACCTTTATATTTATTAAAACGGCCCCCTCTAACTAAATATTCTAAGGTTCTAAACAAGGCATAGATATCCGTTTGCGGCCGAACCCGTTCAAGTTCAGCTAATATTTCTTGGACACTCGCGCCCGCTTGGTTCATTTGGGCTGCTAAAATCGATTGAAGGCCCGCAGAAGACGCAATTTGTTCCGTGTCGAAGACAAATAATTCCATACCTTCATATTGATCTTGTAAGACTTTGTAGATTTGCCGCATCCCCGTAACCTTTGCTGAAGAACAAAGCATTAAGGCTTGATCATACCCCTGAGCTTTTAGCTTATCCAAGAGATCGAGAGCTTCATTAATCGGAGGTATCCCGGTCGATAAGACCTTATAGTCTTGCATGGTCCGGTAGAATTGAGTGGTGTCGATATCAACCAAATCTTTGAAATGTTGGTCACCCATTTGGATTTGGTAGGATAAAAGTTCTAAGCCAAATTGATGGGCCAGTTCAAAGGTCAAGTCTTGGGATGAGTCAGCAATGATAGCTAATTTTGTCATGATTGATCTCCTTTTTCTTGGTCTAAAAAATCAAATAAGGTTTGATAGTAAGCATTTTGATTGAGGTAACGGGCATGGGCATGTCCGCCTTTAGGGAAAATTTTAATTTCTTTGCTTCCCGGAATAGCTTGATAAAGCTCATGGGCCATGGCCACCGGGACGAAATCATCGTTTTCAGTATGTATAATAAGGATGGGCACATGGGCCTTGGCAACGTATTTTTTCACATCGGCAGCTTTAAGCGAATAGCCTGCCTTAGCTTGAGCTACTATGTTAGAAAGGTCCAAAACCGGAAAGGCTGGTAAGGAAAAACGAGCCTTTAATTCAGAAGCGAAAATATCATAAACACTAGAATAACCCGCGTCGTCCACAATCTTGGTCACATTTTTCGGCAAGTCTAAGCCAGCGGTAAAAAGAACAGTTGCCCCACCCATAGAAGTCCCATGAAGCACAATTTGGCTGTCTGGATCCTGGTCAACTACCCGATTTATCCAGGTAAGCAAGTCTTCCTTATCTAGGTATCCCATACCGATATAATCACCTTGGCTAACCCCTTGGCCCCGCATAGCAATAGTTAGGATATGATAGCCGGCAGCCTGGAAATGAGGAATCAGAGCATGGGTTTCTGCTTCGTTGGATTGATACCCATGAACCAGAATCACCCATTTATGACTGGATGTTTTTTGAGGAAAATAATGGCCCACAAGGTCAAGACCGTCCTGGCTTTTGACCTGCCATTCTTTCACCGCAGTATCTCCTTGATAGGTTTGGGCGATAAAATCTTCAGCTTGGGCTTTAATCTGATCGACTTGTTTGTCTTCTGCTTCCTGGTTGGGATTAACTGCTTGGACTTGTCGGTCTTGCCCCCCGTTTTGATAGACTAGGGCATAATCTACAAAATAGTTGCCAATGCCTAGGCCGAGTAAGGTTAATATATAAACTAAGATGCCTAGAATGGACAGCCTTCTTTTGAGTTTGGTCATGATGAAACCTCGTTTCTAGAATATTGTAACAAAGTTTAGCATGGATGTTGACCAGCAAAAAGAAGCATTTTCTGGTATACTGTTCGATAAAGAACAATTTAAGTGGAAATGCCACTCTAGTGCAAAAAGGAGTTTACACATGGCCCAACAAGATTTACGGATTCAAAAAACTAAACGCTCACTTTTAGCTGCCTTCTTCAAATTGGCAGAAACACAAGATTTTGACCAAATCACTATTGACCAGCTTTGCCAGACTGCCTTGATTCGGCGAAATACTTTTTACCGACATTTCGAAGATAAATATTCATTTGTCGATTATGTGATTGAAAAGTCCCTCAACGATATTTATAGTAAGCATATTCAAGACTACCCTGACTTAAGTACGGAAGACTATTATTATCAAGTAGTCCACGAAAGTCTTGCCTTTATTGATAATCATAAACGCTTTATCTCAACGATGTTCAATAGTCGTTTTAATGACCTCTTGTCCAGTCAAGTTTCCAACCGCATTATGGTGGTCGTCGACCGGGAAGTCGAGAAATACAAGTCCTTGGGACGTCACTTCCCTAAAAATACCCGCTTTACCACCCGCTTTTTTACTGGGGGCATTTTATCGATTCTTTATCAGTGGATTATGTCTGACTTTGCTATGTCAGTCGATGAACTCAGTAGAGAAATAACTCAACTAATTCTAGCCTTTTGGCGGGCCTTGTCGGTGGAAGTTTGATACTCTTGCAAAAAGTTTTAGGAGTATTAATTGCTAGCGCCTCCTTTATAAAAACAAAAGATGTGGTTTAAAACACGGCAAAGCACAGGGAATCCTAGTTTTGTACATTGAATCTTGCCAATGCACAAAATATTACACTTTTTCATCAAATAGATTCAAATAAATATATTAAACATTCTGGTCTATACAGTCCTTCTAGAATTTACTCAAAAAAGAAAAGCACCGGGCCACGTATAGTGACCCCAAAAAGTTGGACCAGAGAGATGAGTACATATTTTATGTACTTGTCTCTCTTATTTTTTGTTTTCTAAGCAGCTTGAAGTGAATGGCGATAAGCAATTGGGCTCATCCAGTTTAATTTTTCTTTGATTCGTTCT
>NZ_AUAT01000042.1 GCF_000428865.1 Eremococcus coleocola DSM 15696 | reverse complement strand
CGCCAAGTCGCAATCAGAGAGGGATTATTTATCCCAAGTTCATTAGCCAGGGTTTGATAGGATTTTTCGCCGGATTCATAAAGTGTAATAGCTTTCAACTTAAATTCTACACTGTATTTTTTGTTTTGACGAGAGCGTTTTAACCCCTTAATCCCTGACGTTTGATAGGCATTGACCCACCGCCTAATCTGTTGAGTATCCTTCATGTTGTATTTTTTAGCTAACGGTTTGTATCCAATCGTATCCGAAAGATATTCTGCGACGACTTTCATTTTGAATTCTAAGCTATATTTAGCCATACAAAGACCCCCTAAAGTTGGATTTTTTGGTCCAACTTTAGGGGGTCAGTACATAAGGATAGGCTATTTTCTTTTATTTTTTCCACTTGATAAATTATAACAAAAAATTATCTAAAAAAACTACTCACCCTCACATAAAGAAGTAAAATTATCCGCAATCATTTGGAAATAAAAAAAGCCAGGGATTTACCCTGACTTTCTTTAAGCTGTATAAAAATTAGATTTTTTCTACGTTTGCAGCTTGAGGTCCACGTGCGCCATCTTCGATATCGAAAGATACAGCTTGACCTTCTTCTAAAGTTTTGAAACCTTCTGATTGGATTGCTGAGAAATGTACGAATACATCATCTTCGCCATCGCGTTCGATGAATCCAAAACCTTTGTCTGCGTTAAACCATTTTACTTTTCCTTCTGCCATTATAATATCCTCCTCGCGCCTAACATTTATTGCTATCGCTAAATTATTTTTATATTCTTGCTTAGGTACGAAAAAGATGTATTACTTTTAAAAAATTTCAAACATAATATCTTACCACTTACAAAAACATGAATTTATTATAGCATAGTTGCAAAAAATTTGAAAGTAACTTTTTTAAAATACTCTTAACTATCTATATCTTAATCAAAAATATCGGTACTTTCATGCAAACTTAAATAGTCCTCATGTCCAATAATTAGGTGATCTAAAATCTCGATTCCCATCAATTGGCCACATTCAATCATCCGCTTGGTAAACTGGATATCAGCCGTTGATGGGGCTACATCGCCAGAAGGATGATTATGGCCTAATATGATACGTGCCGTTGGGTACTTAACCGCTTCTTTAAAAATTTCGCGTGGGTGGGCTACTGAAGAATTCACTGTCCCAATAAAAATAGTTTTTTTCTTTATAATTTCATTTTTGGTATTGAGAAATAAGGCCATTAAGTACTCTTGTTGGAGGTCTGCCATTTCTATCATTAACCATTGTCCAGCTGACCGGGTAGAGGTTATTTGACCATATTTAGGTAATTGACTACTAGCACAGCGACGCCCTAATTCCAAAGCTGCTATTATTTCAATGGCTTTGACCGGACCTATACCTGGTGTTTGGGTTAACTCTTCGATACTTGCCTGACCTAACTCATGAAGTGACTCAAACCGTTTCAATAAATGCCCAGCTAAAACAATGACATTATCTTTGCGCCAACCAGTTCTTAATAAGATTGCCATGAGCTCTTGGTTTGAAAGAGCTTTATCACCAAAAGATAACAAACGTTCTCGGGGTAAAGAATCGACAGGAACTTCTTGAATAAGGGGTAATTTCATTTTGCTAGCCTCCTTAGCTTACTAGTAATAAATACCCCATCAAGCTAGAATTCCTTTTTATAAATGGCGTAATTGCCCCTTAAACTCTTCAATCGTTTGGTATCCCTTTAACTTCATAATTTCGGACAATTCTTGATTTAACTTAGTAAAAATACCAGAACCTTTCGCAGCCAAAGCAGAAGCCACTTGAACCATCGAAGCGCCGCAAAGAACCATTTCAAACACATCAC
Source organism: Eremococcus coleocola DSM 15696 (assembly GCF_000428865.1). Taxonomy (GTDB): domain Bacteria; phylum Bacillota; class Bacilli; order Lactobacillales; family Aerococcaceae; genus Eremococcus; species Eremococcus coleocola. The sequence goes on along the minus strand of NZ_AUAT01000042.1, from coordinate 4,389 downwards.
GTCCATTAGAATCGCCTCCTGTGCCAATAATCGTAATCTCAGGGCGAAGTCTTTGATATAAGGCATGTACATTACCTAAAGCAATGGCCTTAATCGCTGCGGTCCCCCTAGCCCTCCAAAACCACCTTTTGCTTTGAACAAACTTGTTTCATCATTGATCCAAAGTCCATGTTATGCTCCTTTATAGGTTAAGATAAAAGATAAAAAGCCCAGCTCTCACGAGTTGGGCTTTAGGTAACCTGATTTATTTATTACTCACTTATCTTACCAGGATTGTTTATCTGTCTCTCGGACAGCATTAAAATTTACCTATGATTTGGCTCCAATTATAAAGTGAGCAAAATCAATAGTTAATCCTGAATCCAATAAAGTTAGATTAATTTTTTCAATTGTTCGATTCTAGCATTTACTTCCTTCAATTGATTTTGATAATTTTCTCCTTTTTGTCGTTCTTCGTCTACTACTTTGGCAGGAGCTTTAGCGACAAAACCTTGATTAGCCAATTTCTTTTCGACCCGTGCTACTTCTTTACTTAATTTTGTCACTTCATTATTTAAACGTTCAATTTCATCTTCAATTTTAATTAACCCTTGTAAAGGCATGATGACTTGAGCAAATGCTAAAGTTTGGGTCATAACTTCTTGCGGGGTTTCTGGATTTATTTCAATTTCAAGCTTATCTGGATTACAGAAACGTTCAATATATGATTTATTTTCCTCTAACAGATTTTTAGCCGCTTGGTCTCCTACTTTGATATAAATATCTACCGGTTTAGATAATGGTGAGTTGACTTCATTACGAATCGTACGGACAGCCCGAATAATTTCAATCAATTGATTCATAGCTTCTTCAGCCTCTGGCTTCCGATATGGTTCAACTACAGTTGGATAAGCTGCAACCACAATTGATTCATCTTCTGGATTAAATTGTTGCCAAATTTCTTCCGTAACGAAAGGCATAATTGGATGAAGTAACCGTAAGAATTTGTCTAAAACATAAATTAGGATTGATTTAGTAGTTTTATTATCTTGGTCGTTTTGTAAACTTTCCTTGGTCATCTCAATATACCAATCACAATAATCATCCCAGATAAAGTGGTAAAGGGCTCGTCCGGCTTCACCAAATTCAAACTTATCAAAGAGACGGGTTACCGTTTCAATTGTTTCTTGGAGACGTGATAGAATCCATTGGTCAGCTAAAGAGGTATCGCTGCCAATTTCTACATCAGCTAGGGTCATATCACCCACATTCATAAGAACATAACGAGAAGCGTTCCAAATTTTATTAATAAAATTCCAAGCAGCCGCTAATTTTTCAGGTGAGTAACGGACATCTTGACCTGGAGCAGACCCATTGGCTAAGAACCAGCGCAAGGCATCCACACCATACTCTTCAATCACATCCATTGGATCAATCCCGTTACCCAAGGATTTAGACATTTTCCGGCCTTCTTCATCTCGAATTAAGCCATGTAAAAGTACATTCTTGAAAGGTTTTTGACCAGTAAATTCTAAGGATTGGAAAATCATCCGACTAACCCAGAAGAAAATAATATCATAACCCGTTACTAAAGTTGATGTTGGGAAGTAACGTTGGTAATCATTTTGACTTTTATCGGGCCAGCCCATGGTAGAAAATGGCCATAAGGCTGATGAGAACCAGGTATCTAGGACATCACTATCGCGATCCCAGTTTTCTTCATCCGCTGGGGCCTCTTCCCCAACATAAACTTCCCCAGTCTCCTTATGATACCAAGCAGGGATTTGGTGTCCCCACCATAATTGCCGTGAAATGACCCAATCATGGACATTTTCCATCCAGGAGATAAAGGTATCATTGAAACGATCTGGGAAGAAATCAACCCTACGGTCACTTGCTTGGTTATTAATGGCTGCTTGCGCCAGGGGCTGCATTTTTACAAACCATTGCGTAGATAGATAAGGTTCAACAACCGCACCTGACCGTTCAGAATGACCTACGGAATGAACATGGTCAACAATCTTAACTAAAAGTCCCAAATTTTTTAGATCGGCGACAATGGCCTTGCGCGCCTCAAACCGGTCCATACCTTCATATTTACCAGATTTTTCATTCATTGATCCATCTTGGTTCATAACCTTGACCCGTGGTAGATCATGGCGGTTTCCGACTTCAAAGTCATTGGGATCATGAGCTGGGGTGATTTTAACCACACCTGTTCCAAATTCCATATCAACATATTCATCAGCGACAACTGGTATTTCCCGGTTCACTAAAGGCAAGAGCACTTTCTTACCAAGAAGATGAGCATACCGCTCATCGGCCGGATTGACCGCGATAGCTGTATCACCTAATAGGGTTTCTGGCCGGGTTGTGGCAATTTCAACCAATTCATCACTACCCACCACCGGATAATTAATATGGTAGAAGGCGCCTTTAACGTCTTTATGGATGACTTCGATATCAGATAAGGCAGTCTGAGCAGCAGGATCCCAGTTAATAATATATTCACCGCGATAAATTAGGCCCTTATTATATAAGTCTACAAAAACTTTGTTAACTGACTTGTTCAAGCCTTCATCTAGAGTAAAACGTTCGCGATTATAATCAACCGATACCCCCATCTTAGCCCATTGTTGGCGGATTGTTTGGGCGTATTCTTCTTTCCATTCCCAGGTTTTTTCTAAGAATTTTTCCCGGCCAAGGTCATAACGGGATAAGCCCTCTTCTTTTAACTTCGCTTCCACCTTAGCTTGGGTAGCAATCCCAGCATGGTCCATTCCTGGTAACCACAAAGTATCAAAGCCTAACATCCGTTTTTGTCGGATTAACATATCCTGTAAGGTCACATCCCAGGCATGACCCAAGTGTAATTTACCCGTTACATTAGGTGGCGGAATCACAATTGAATACGGCTCTGAATCTGTGTCTTCTGAAGGTGCAAAAACACCTTTGTCTAACCATTCTTCATACCGACCCGCTTCCACTTCTTGAGGATTATATTTGGGTGATAGTTCTTTTTTCATCCATGACTTCCTTTCTCTCTCCTAAAATGACAATTTAATCAAAATCAAAAATAAAAGCGTCCTATGCTGACACATAGGACGCTGCGGCGTGGTACCACCTAATTTTAGATTTCTCTCTTATTCTGATTGTTAACGAAGCTACACTCCGTAGGAAACTACTAGTCCAAAAACGTTGGCATCCCAGACTCCAAGCTACTTTCGTCAATTGGAAACTTTCAGCATTTGTTTCCTCTCTTTAGGTATCGACTACTTACTCTCTTCATTGTCATTCTATCGTATTATGGTCTAAATTATATCATAGCTCAGATAAAAGTAAACTAACTAGTGTAATTGTTGAAAAATATCTTTCATATCTCCCATATAATCTAGGACTTTTTCGGTTCTAATCTTGAGTGGCGTTTTATTAATCACTGCCAAATCCTGACCCTGAAAATACTGGATAAAAGCAGCAGCAGGATAAACAACCAAGGAGGTTCCTGCTACAATCATCATATCTGCTTGACTTATAGCTTGCATAGCCGCTAACATAGCAGTTTGATCTAATTGTTCTTGATAAAGAACCACATCAGGCCGAACTAAGCCACCATCAAAGGGACAGCGAGGGATACCCTCTTGGTCTAAAACTAAATTCTCATAATTATATGTTCGACCACACGCCAAACAATAGTTCCGGTGGACACTTCCATGCAATTCAACGACCTTTTGGCTACCAGCTGCTTGATGTAATCCATCAATATTTTGTGTAACAATCGTCAAGTCCTTTCCTCTTGCTTCCAGTTGAGCCAGATATTTGTGAACAACATTCGGCTTGGCTTCAGGATAAACTAAATGTTTAAAATAAAAATCATAAAACTCTGCTGGATATTGCTTAAAGAAATCATGGGAGATTATTTCTTCAGGGCTCATATGATTACCAGTTGCTTGACTATACACGCCATTGGCCGAACGAAAATCTGGTATTCCCGAAGCAGTTGAAACCCCTGCTCCCCCGAAAAAGACTAGATGCTGACTGCGGTCAATCGCCGTTTGTAGTGCTTCAATAGTAGCCATGGTGATCCTCCTTGGTAAAGATATTCCTATTTACAAGCCAAAATTACCTTAATTAAATTATACACAAAAAAGAACCGGATAGGGCTATCTTAACAAAAATCTCAGATTTTCTCCTTTTACAAGAAAAAATAGCGTAAAAAAGCAGAGGCCCTCTGAGGTGACCCTCAAAAGTTGGACTTTTATCCAGGACACATTTTAACGTGTTCTGGATATTTTTTATTCTTTTATGCTGCATATTTCATGCGATATTCTACTGGGCTCATAAAGTCCAGTTTTTTCTTGATACGTTCATTGTTGTAATATTTAATATAGTCTTCGATTGTTTGTTTCAATT
>NZ_AUAT01000041.1 GCF_000428865.1 Eremococcus coleocola DSM 15696 | reverse complement strand
CATATTGATTCGCTAGAGATTGATAGCTTTTCTCACTTGTCAAGTAAGATTGTACTACTTCTAACTTGAATTCAACAGGATAAACTTTATTTTGTCGACAACGCAATAGTCCTTCCTCACCTAGGGTTTGGTAAGCATTAACCCATTTTCGGATGGTACTATCACTTTTAACCTGATATTTTTTTGCCAAATATTTGTAACCGCCTGCTCCTTCTAAATATTCTTCAACAATCTTTCGTTTAAATTCATAACTATATTTTGACAATATAAATACCCCCAAAAAGTTAGATTTTGGTCCAACTTTTTGGGGGCACTACACTCTAGGGTCTCTGCCTTTTTTAACTTTACTTTTAGTTTAGATTATAAAGCGTCAGCAGCGGCTAAAGCTGGCTCATAATCAGGTTCTTCTGAAACTTCAGGAACAATTTGGCTATACTTAATTTCACCATCTTTATCCACTACAAAAACAGAGCGAGCTAATAAAGGTGCATCCATTAAATCAATATCTAAGCCGTAAGCTTTACCGAATTCTTTATCCAAATCGGAATAAGTATTCACATCGAGTTCATTTTCTTCATTCCATTGGTTAAATTCATCGACAGAATTACGCGAAACAGTGATGTATTGATACCCTTTGTCTTTTGTTTTATCGGCAAATTGTTTAGTTTGTAATTCACAAGTCCGAGTTAAGACATTTGGAATCACTGAAATAATTGTCACTTTGTCTTTAAGGACATCGCTTAATTGAACTTTTTCACCTTTAGAATTAGTTAACTTGGCATCAGGAGCAGCTTGCCCTACTTGGGGTTGGTCTCCCTTAACTTCGATTGGTTCACCTTTAAACTTAACTTCTTGCACTGACATAAACAACACCCTTTCTACTTGATAAGTGTAGTATAACAAGGATTGTTTTAAGATAACAAATATATGCTTAGAGTAATGTTTGAAACTCAGCAGCTTGCGCTTGTATATAATCTTCGTCAATGACAAATGTTTCGACTTGTGCCAGTGCTTCTGAAACTAAGCTATCAATATCTAAGCGGTCTTCTAGTTCTTCAATGGTTGCTTCTTTGGGTTTAGTATGAGGGGAGCTTGGTGCAAAGACAGTACAACAATCTTCATAGGGTTCATTAGAAATAGTATAGGTATCTATTGTTTGAGCCAAATTAATTATGTCATTCTTATCTGTAGCAATTAATGGTCGCAAGATAGGACTATTGGTTACTGCATTAATCACCCTCATACTATCAATTGTTTGCGAAGCCACCTGCCCAAGTGACTCACCATTCACAATGGCATTTGCTTTTTGTCGAATTAATAACTGGTCCATAATTCTTAGCATAATTCGCCGCATAACCGTCATTGATTCATTATCGTGAATATGTTCTTTGATTGCTTCTTGGGTCTTGGTAAAAGGAACCACATGCAATTTTAAAGGCAAACCATAATGGGCTAATTTAGCGGTCAGTTTCTTGGCTTTTTCTAAGGCCTGAGGACTGGTGTAAGGCGGACTGGCGAAATGAACCGCTTCAAGTTCCATCCCCCGTTTCATCATCAAATAGCCTGCAATAGGTGAGTCAAAGCCACCTGAAAGCATTAATAAGCCTTTGCCGGAAGACCCATAAGGCATGCCCTGTAGCCCTTGATATGATTGTAGACTGAGAAAAGCTTGGTCTTTAACTCCAATTTGAACGGTTAAAGTATAATCGGGATGTTTTAAATTTACATTCATTACCGGAAAGGCTTGGCCAACGACTGCTCCAACTTGCCTTTGAATATCATAAGTTTTCAATGGAAAACTTTTATCTTGGCGCTTAGCAACGATTCTAAAAGATTCGCCGTCTTTAGGTCCTATTTCTTCAAAAAGTCTAAGGGCCTCTGCTTCAATTTCCCCCATCTCCTTAGACACTTCGTAAACTGGTTCAAAACGAGAAATTCCAGGAATATCCTTTAAAATGGCAACCATATCCTCATAAGTCATTAATTGCCACTTAACATACATAAAATCATGTTGCGGTACGACTTTTACTTTTTCAATTTTACTTGTTTTATGACGAATTTGGTCAGCTAGCCGGGTCTGAAACATTTTCCGGTTGCGTCCTTTAGTTGATAATTCACCATAATGAATGACTATTTGTTTTTCTTGCATAGATTTTCCTTTCTCACTTCAAATTATTTACCAATTTTTAAGTTTCGGCTGATTTTATGAATGGTTTCTAGGAGATAGTCCACTTCGGTCGCTTCAGTCTGACTAGACATAGAGATACGGATGGCAGACTCACTTTCTTGGTCTGCAAGGCCCATAGCTCTGAGGGTCGCATGGTCACTTCTAACGCGACTAGAACAGGCAGAGGTTGTAGAAATATATACTTCTTCAGCCTCAAAGGCATGTACCAAAACCTCACCCGGGATAGGGGCAAAACTAGCACAAATAATATGACTGCTCGCACCTGATTCTGGGCTATGAACCTGCCAACCATTTTCTTTTAAAGTCTGACGAATCCTGTGATTAAATTGACCTAATTTTTGTTTAATTTGACCTTGTTGCTCAGACATCTTTCTTAGAGCTTGAGCTGTTGCCACAATTGCTGCCAGATTCTCAGTTGAAGACCTTTGCCCCATTTCCTGCCCACCGCCATAGATGAAGGGTTGATTCTCTATCCGACTGCGCTTGGCCAAAATTCCTACCCCACGCGGCGCATGAAATTTATGGCTTGATAAACTTAAGAGATCAATTCGTTCATGGCGACATTCATCTAGACACGTGGTGACTGCTTGAACAGCATCCACATGCCAAATTACTTGAGGAAATTGCTTTAATAAGGCGGTCAATCGATCTAAATCTTGAATCATTCCCACTTCATTATTGACTAACATAGTAGAAACTAATAAGACTTGGTTATCTAGGTGGCTATGTAACCATTCATAATTCAAAAATCCCTGACTATCTACTGGAATGAGCTCTACTTGATAGCCCCGCTCTTTTAATAAATCAAATTGCTTGGTCATAGAAGCGTGCTCAATACTTGAAATCAATAGTTTAGATTTATTCGGATGCAAATCATGATAATGGTCTACTATTGCTTGAAGCGCCCAGTTATTAGATTCTGTTCCACTAGAAGTGAAATATATTTCATTACTTGCAAAACCTAGAATCTCGCTCACTTGTTTTCGGGCTGCATCTAAGAGTTGATGGGACCTAACTCCAAGTTTATGAACACTGGAAGGATTAGCAAAGTAGTCTTGACTAACTTTTAAATAGGTCTCCATTACTTGTGAGTCAGGTTGGGTTGTGGCAGAATTGTCAAAATAATACATAGATTCCTCCTTAGCTATTGCAAAGAAAAAACAGACTGGGTTCCAGTAACAAGAACTTGTTAACAAGAAAGTAGTCTGTTTTATGTAATTAATTAATAAATACGATTTTGTTTTTCATGATGATACATGCGGCGAACTTGGGTCGGCCCTTCTTGGTCTACCCGATAGAGAGCTTTTTCAATCACTGATAAAGCATCGCGATACCGATATTGATCATAAAAAAGATATTCAGTTTCACGAATTGCTTGATCCATTTCAGGATAATCATAACGGAAACGGTTAGAGTGTTGAATCATATACTCTGTTAAAGTTGCGTTGTCTAGAATTTCTTCGGTTAGTTCATCTAATTTTGCTATTTGAGCCTCTAATTGATCTTCAAGTAAATCAATTTCATCCATGTCAATACGGACATGATTCAATTGTTTTGATAACATTTCTATTTGATCCGTTACCTTATAAAAAAGATCATAATAAGATTGGTCTAAGCCAGGTAAATGTTGTTTTTCCAATCGACGTTTCATGTTACGCATATCAAGTTCAAATAAATCTAAAGATGATTTAGCATTCTTCTCACGGACACTCAATTGAGTCAACTCTTTAACCAAATCTTTCTGGTTCTGATCAATTTCAGTCAAACGTTTAAGCATTTTATCCATTTTAGATTCAACTTGACTATAAACTAACTTGTCTTCTTCTAAGTCATGCTTAATTTGACTGAACTCTTCCTGGGCACTGGCAATTTGGTTAGCAAATTCACTCACACGTTCCAGTTCATTATCATGTAAAATATAAGATTGAGCAATGCGATCAACTTCAATACCAGCATACCGATTGTTTTCATGTACTTGTTCGAACAAGGCGTTTAACTGAGTAATTTGTTGCCCTACACTATGCTTCGCTTCTGCCTCTGCTTCCATATAATCATACATGGAGTCGATTTCACGGTCCGCCTTATCCATTAGGGTTTGTGCTTCTGCTAAATCAGCATTCTTAATTGAGGCTTTGGCTTCATTCAATTTTTCTTGAATTTGATTAATTTGATCAAGTATATCCTCTTGGTCAAACTTGAAATTTGCAGCGGTCATACGATCATAACCATCACGTAAATCTTCGATCATATCTTCGTATTCATTTTTGATTTTATCGTACATAGAAGGTAATTTCTTTAAAATATCTTCTAATGATTCTAAATCAGAAGAAAGGGTTTCTAACATAGACTCTGCTTCTAAATGATCGCCGTTATTCGTATATTCATTATAACGACTAAAGTTTAATTCTAAATATTGCAGATTTTTTTCAAGTGTTTCAATTGCAGGACCATAATCAAAACTATGATTCATGATGGCTTGACGGGCAGTATTATATCGTTCTAACAAAGCTTCCGACCGCTCATGATTTTGATTACTTACTTCCAACAAATCAGTTAAAGATTGGTTCAAATCAGCAACTTGGACTTCAGTCTCTTCAATAATTTCCCGAGCTTCTTCAATGGTTGCCTTAGATTTTACAATATTAATCTGTTCAGTATACTGCTCAGCCCCGACTAAGGCTGATTCAATTTCAGTAAATTTGAAATTGGTGATGGTTTGCCAATTAGCCACCAAGGTTTCATATTGTCTTTTAGTCTGACCGGAAAGTTCCATATTTTTTAAGGTATATAGTTGGTCCGCAATGGACACATTCATCATTTCATCTTTCCGTAATTCCAACTCAGCAATCTCTTTTTTGCGCTGTGTTTTTAAATAGTAAAAAATCCCTACTGCTACAATTATGATGATGACGATGATAAATAAGATATCTACAAAACTCATCTTTTCGCTCCTCTACTGCCCCGAGCCTATGGGGGCAAATTATCACACTAAATTATAGCATTAATAGACTATGATTCAAAGAAAAATATTTGAAGGAAGCACTTTCTTCACTTATAAATAATCAACCGAGTGATTTAGAATATAAAAGCATTATTTTATTTCCAGGCGAATTTTAATGCCAAAACCATCTACAAATTCATTTACTTGATCCTCTTGGGTCACAGACTTAAAGTCTGAAATTGCCGCAAACCGGTCTAAGGCAGCCTGGTACAAGGCATGGTCTTGATAGATGAAACTTATTGATTCCAAGCCTACTTGGCCTGGTTTTCGTTTTAACAAATGACTTCCTGACCAACGGTTAGCTGCCACATGATGATGATAAGAACCAGAAGCTAAGAAAGTGGCGGTAGGCATTGGGGTCTTATCTTTCATATTCAAGGCTTGACCATATATTTCTTGGGCCTTCTGAGTATCCGTCACTGACAAGTGAAAATGGCCCATGACAGAGTCTTTTTCTAATTTCAAAACTTGGTCTGGTTTATCGGCAGCAGCAAATACCCCATTAGCATCCATTTCAATAGTGATGGCTTTGATTGTTCCATCTTCATAAATAGTCCATTCGCTTTGATCTTTGTCACGATAGATTTCAATACCATTGCCTTCAGGATCTTCTAAATATAGTGCTTCACTGTAGCCATGGTCAGAAGCACCAATTAAAGGTGTTTGCATCCGGATAAAATGGCGCAAAACATTCCCTAAAGCAGCTCGACTCGGCAGCAAAATGGCAAAATGATAAATGCCATTGCTGGCTTGGGTTTCAACTTGATCTTCTGCTTGGTTTAAAATAACTAGCGGACGACTCGGAACACCTAAGGTTCGACTCTTTTCATCACTCGCTAATAAATCCATGCCCAAATGTTCTTGGTAAAAGCGACTCATCCGGTCTAGACCAGCCACATTTAAACGGACAGGACCTAATTCAAATTCTGATTGATAAGGATACATTATAAATTACCTTCTTTTCTATAAAATTTATTTCGAATTAGAAATAATATACCACACTTCATTCAAATGTCAATTAGAATTTAATATTGTTAGAAAATCTTTTATAAACAATTCAACATATACATGCCTTTTTTACAATAAAAAAACCATAAATACTGATTTGTCAGTATTTATGGTTGGTAAGTTTAAAATAAAGATTAGCCTAATTTGTTGTGATTTTGAATTTACATCAATTCTCATAAATCTTAAGCCCTTGATAATAACAGGTTCTTTAAAATTTATACACCATATAAACCTATATAAAAGGTAGAAAAAAATCAAATTACGTATTCAATTACGTATTCAAAACATCGCTTGCCAGCGCCATAAAAATAAGCACAACTCTTTTACGGGTTGTGCTTTAATACTATTCATCTTCATTTTTTCTTTTTAAATCCTGTTTATCTAGATGAGTACCTCTTAAATAAACTGTTACTAAACTAACCAAAGTACCACCTGCAAAAAAAGACCCAATTAATTGCTTATCATAATAAATCAAACATACACCTGATATCAATCCTATAATTCCAATAATTCCAGCAAAGATTACACCTAGCAAACTATCTCTGTTGTTGGCATCAACTACTTTATTTTCTATTTCAATTCTGTGATTAGATTGGTTTTCTGCCATTTTCATAATTCTATCCGCACCATTAGGAATAACTTCATTGAATTCTTTTAACATTTCAGGATTTGGTATTGGTCCT
>NZ_AUAT01000040.1 GCF_000428865.1 Eremococcus coleocola DSM 15696 | reverse complement strand
GCTAAAAATAAGGAGGAGTAAAAACATGAACAAACAAGAATTAATCAACATGTTTACTGATTTTATTGAGGAACGTTTTCCAGAATTGATTGAAGAGTCAGAACCTAGCTTCCAAAATGGTGACTGTTATTGGGTTATAGATTATTTTGGCGACGCAATCATCATGTCGTGGAGTGGAGATGTTTGCGACAAAAAAGCGTTAAAAAATAACGCTATTTTCAAAACAAAAGAAGAAGCCAAATTTGAGGCAGAGCGTTTAAAAGTGTTACGAGAGTTGGAGAAAATGGGTAGACCGTTTGTAGAGGGTGGAGATAATTGGGGGTTTTTCCTTAATGAAAAGGATGATTTAGCGGTTAACTGCTTGTTAAATTGCAGGTGTGTCTATGGCGACTATTACTTTGACACAGCTGAAGAAGTTGAAAAAGCCATCAATAAAATTGGTAAAGATAGAATTAAAAAGTACCTATTCAGGGTGGAATAAATAAATAATCGAAAGGAGTGGATTAATTTATGATCACAGTATATTCAAAACCAAACTGCATGCAATGTGAAATGTCAAAGCGATACCTAAAGGATAAGGGTATTGAGTTTAAAGAAATAAATGTCTTTGAAGATGCCGATTCTTTAGAGATGTTAAGAAGTGCAGGCCTAACTCAAATGCCAGTAGTGATGGCAGAGGGCCATGACCCTATTACTGGATTTAGACCGAACATGCTAGCTAAGCTAGGTGAGAGCGATGATTGATAATGAATGGTTAGAATTTATACAAGGACCATATGAATTATTACTTGAAGGGACTAAACGTTTAGAGCGCATGATGTTATTGGTGGATAAAGAGAATAACAAAGCGATTGAAGCAATAACGATTAGAATTAATGAATTCGAAGAAGCGTTAAAGACACTTGAAGAGGTGGGGTAATGAGAGCATTAGAAGCGCCTGAATTGTGGAAAGAAGTGCTATTTGAAACAGGACACAATGGCGAAGTTGATGAAAGTAAGGTCGTTAAGTTCAGAGCGGTGTTCTACCCAGATGACAAGATAGGGAGCAACGATCAATTTGTAAATATCGACTTTGATATACAAGAAATCAACAAAGCGTTGGAACAAAACGGTTTGAGTAAAGCGCAAATCAGTTATAGCTTAGGAAAATCGAAGGGCTTTTTTGGTAAAACGCTTAAAAAGCGCAAGGTACGAAGAGTATATGTCAAGTTGATCAATGACAAGCTTGGCGGAAATTATATTGAGGTGGTGGAAGATTGAAAGTTAAAGAATACCGCTTCACCATGGCTAGTGGAAGTGAGATAGTGTTGACAGCTAAAACAAAACAGGAAGCTATGGATAAGTTTAAAGATTATGTTAAGAAGTATGAAATTAAAGATACTGCGGTGACGATAAATGAATCAACTCGGTACAATTTTTTCTAGGGGTGGTTGAGTGGATAAAGATACCAAACGAAGAATGGAAGATAGGTTCAGAGGATATCCGAACTATCTTAAAGAAATTCAATACCGCAAGTGGGATTTAGAACATAAGCAGGCCGATTTTAACGCTGGTATTAAATCCATTGGCCGCAATAGCAATCCGCAAGAGTCGCTAGTGATTAAGTGGGAGTCTGATCCATACATCGCTAACCGCCAATTGTGGATTAAATCCATAGACGAAGTGTTAGCGGAGCTAGATGATAAGCAACGTGAAATGGTTAAGGAATATTACTTTGAAGATTGCTATGTTTATACAGATATCGCTAAGAAGCATGAAGTTGGACATATGACAGTACAACGGACATGCTACCGAGCATGTAAGTTATTGGCTGAAAAAATAGGGGAAATAATTTAAATTGGTATGATTATTGATAGATTTACCACCCTAAGCATGACATACTTATATTGTGGATGATGACCACAAATATATTCCTCTTTACCACCTCGCCAGTCGGGGTGGTTTTTATTATGCTGTTAAACTACTGGAGGTGGTTCAATGCTAACAGCGAAGCAAGAAAAGTTTGTACAAGGGTTAGTCAGTGGGCTATCTCAAAGGCAAGCGTATATTAATGCTTATCCTACATCTAAGGACTGGAAACACGAAACGGTAGATAGTAAAGCATCTAATTTGCTAAAGCATGACAAGGTTTTGGCAAGGTACAACGAGTTAATGGATGAATTCAAAGAGAGAGCGTTATTTACGCGTGAAGATGCCGTTAATTATGCTAAGTGGCTACTTGAGCAGGCAAAACATTCCATTATACATATCGATGATGGTTATGTTAGACAAGGAACTTCTAGTGCTTACCTTGGAGCATTGGAAAAGATTATTTCACTTGAGTTATTAGATCCGATTACTGCAGCTCAGCATGAGAAGTTACGTAAAGATATTAGTCAGTCTAACGAGTTGGTAACGATTAATATCCAACCTCTATCCAGAGGTGATGATGATGACTAATGTTGATTTAAATAAACAGATTAATCCGCACTTTAGAAGTGTTTGGTATTCTGATAAGCCGTATAACATTTTGAAAGGTGGACGGAACTCTTTTAAATCATCAGTCATAGCTCTAAAGCTTGTTTTTTATGTATTAAGTCATAGTGAGGAGAAAGTAAATGTAGTAGTAATTCGGAAAGTGGCCAACACAATCCGAGATTCTGTTTACTTGAAGATACAATGGGCCATTAATTTATTTGGTGCAGCTTCATTATTTTCAATGACCGTATCGCCATTTAAGATAACATTTAAGCCAACTGGTTCGACCTTCTACTTCTATGGCCAGGATGACTTTAGCAAGCTGAAATCGAATGATATCGGCGATATTATTGCTGTTTGGTACGAGGAAGCGGCTGAGTTTAAGTCTGAAGAAGAATTTGACCAAACGAATGTAACTTTTATGCGTCAAAAAGCAGCATGTGTTCCATTTGTAAAATTCTATTGGTCATATAATCCGCCTAGAAACCCATATTCATGGATCAATGAGTGGTCTGATAGAATGGCCAATGAATCGGATTATTTGGTTCACTCTTCAAGTTACTTGGATGATAAACTTGGTTTTGTGACTGATCAGATGTTAGCTGATATTGAGCGGATTAAGCAGAATGACTATGATTATTACCGCTATATATACTTAGGTGAACCAGTAGGATTGGGAACAAATGTATATAATATATCGTTATTTAATTTAGTTAAAGCCATCCCTGATACTGAACGAATCATTTATCAATTCTTCGCAGTTGATAGTGGGCATCAACAATCAGCCACTACCTGTTTGCACCTAGGATTAGGTCATAAAGGTAATGTTTATTTGATAGATACTTATTACTACAGCCCGGCAGGTAAAGTTAACAAGAAGGCGCCGAGTATATTATCGAAAGAGCTATTTGATTTTGAAACAAAGCAAGCTAAGCTATTTCCTGGAGCTGTGGTACAAAAGAGAACCATTGATTCAGCTGAAGGGGCCCTTCGTAACCAGTACTTTGAAGACTATGAAATAAGATGGCACCCGGTAGCTAAGAAAAAGAAAATAGTAATGACAGAATACGTCCAATCCCTTTTAGCGGATGGGCGTTTTTGTTATCTGCCAACGGAGAATAACTTGAAGTATTTCATTGAAGAGCATAAGCGATATATCTGGGATGAGAAAACAATCATGGATGAGAATCCAAAAGTGGTTAAAGAAGATGATCACACTTGCGATGCGTTCCAGTATTTCTGTATAGACAATGCCAAACTACTCGGATTGAAACGCTAGGAGGTGTGCGATGTTCGAACGAATTAAGAACTTTTTTAAGAAAGGAGCGTATCGAGTGACGGAACAACGATTAACTAAAATTACTGACCATCCTAAGATTGCGGTAACTGAACATGAATATAGCCGAATACAAGAAAACCTAAAATACTTTGAATCTGAGTTTGCGAATGTGATTTATAAAAACTCGGACGGTGATTCATGTAAACGTAGCTTTAATCATTTACCGATTGCTAAGACCGTAAGTAAGAAGATTGCTAGTTTGGTCTATAACGAAAAGGCTGAGATAACTGTTACGAATGAGGTTGCAAATGAATTCATCCAGAAAACATTGTTTGATGACCGGTTTAATAAGAATTTTGAACGTTATTTAGAATCAGCGTTGGCCTTAGGCGGTATGGCTATGCGGCCTTATGTAGATGATGATCATGTGCGAGTATCCTTTATTCAAGCGCCAGTATTTTACCCATTGCAATCAAATACTCAGGATGTATCAAGTGCTGCCATTGTAACTAAAACAACTAAGACAGAGGGTAAGAAAAACATTATTTATACGCTTATCGAATTTCATGAGTGGAATGATGGTAAGTATGTGATTACGAATGAATTGTATCGGACCGACCGTGAAAATGATGTTGGTTATCGAGTACCACTAGAAGAGCTATACGAAGACCTGGAAGAAACGGTAACTGTTCCTGGATTATCACGGCCACTCTTTACTTATCTGAAGACTCCAGGTATGAATAACAGAGATATTAATAGCCCATTGGGATTATCTATCTTTGACAATGCTAAGACCTCAATTGATTTTATAAATAAGACTTATGATGAATTTGCTTGGGAGATTAAGATGGGCCAACGACGTGTAGCAGTACCTGAGCAAACGGTACGGACTATATATGACGAACGGGGCGATAAAATCACGTTGAGAAAACACTTTGACCCTGACCAAAACGTATTTATGCAGATTGGTTCTGGAGATATTGATGGTTCGTTAGGGATTGTAGATTTAACCACACCAATACGTTCAGATGATTACATCAAAGCTATTAATAAAGGGCTATCTCTTTTTGAAATGCAGATTGGTGTGTCGCCTGGTATGTTTAGCTTCGATGGTAAATCTATGAAGACGGCCACTGAAGTAGTTAGTGAGAATTCGGACACTTATCAAATGCGCAATAGTATTGTGTCATTAGTGGAACAATCGATTAAAGAATTGATAGTTTCTATATGCGAGCTAGCATCTGCTTATGATCTATATAGCGGTAAGATTCCGGACTTAACTGAAATTACGGTTGATCTAGACGATGGCGTATTTACCGATCGTAACAATGAGTTAGAATATTGGACTAAGGCAGTGGCTAGTGGTTTGGTAAGTAAAAGCTTTGCGATTCAAAAGATTCTGGATTTTGATGAAGCAAAATCACAAGAAATGATTAATGAAATTAATGGAGAGACTAGAAGCACGTCTAGCTCTATGAGAAATGAGCAGGAAATTGATATCTACGGTGAATAGCAATGTCAAAGATTAAAGTTAATGATGAACAAATGGATTTATTTATCGGTAAAACTGCAGATATTTATCATAAATTAACACTTGATTTGTTCGACAACGTGGTTAGTCGGTTAAGGGTAAGAGGGACTGCGGATTTAGTTAAAACTCCTTACATTTGGCAGCTCGAAAAAATGAATGATATGCATTTGCTGAACGAAGAAAATATCAAACTGATTGTTGAACGTTCTGGTATTGCTGAAGAAGTTTTCAGAGATGTGATTGAGAATGAAGGGTACAAGGTCTACAAAGACACGAAAGAACAGTTGGCAGAGGATATGGCCGCTGGTCCCACTACCCAGAATTACACGGTTCAAAATGCCCTATCAGCTTATTATTCTCAAACCATGTTAGAGATGGACAATCTAATTAATACAACACTGCCTCAATCAGTCCGAGATGTTTATCAGTCTATTGTGGAAGAATCAGTAGCCAAAGTAGCAACAGGTATGTACTCCACTTATAAGGCTTTGAATGAAACAGTGATGAAGTGGTTTGATAAGGGTTTCTATGGATTCACAGATAAAGGAGGGAAGCAATGGAAAGCGGATGTCTATGCTAGAACGGTTATTAAATCCACAGTAAGGCGTGTCTTTCAGGAAATGCGAGAGCGTCCAGCTAGAGAGCTAGGTATTGACACCTTTTACTATTCTATTAAAGCTTCAGCTCGTGAGATGTGTGCCCCACTCCAAAATCAAATTGTTACTACTGGGCAAACCAGAATTATTGAAGGTCAGAAGGTTATTTCAGTGCTTGACTATGGTTATGGAACCCCCGGTGGATGTCGTGGAATCAATTGTGGTCATACAATGACACCTTTTATTGTAGGCGTGAATGAAAAGCCTGATTTGCCCGAAAAACTTAAGAATTTGACCCCTGAACAGGCAATAGAGAATGCCAATATAGAATCGAAGCAACGGGCCTTAGAGCGTCAAATTAGGCAGAATAAAGAGCGGTTGCATGTGGCTAAAGAGTTAGATGACCGAGAGTTAATCGATAAATATAAGCTAAGAGGCAAAACTTTAGATATGGCCATGAAAGACCATCTTGACAAAAATGATTTCTTGGTTCGTTTGAAGGAACGGGAGAAACTTTTTAAAAATAATGAATCACTCTCAAATACCAGAAAGTGGATGGAAGCGGACTTCAAAAAGCGGTATAATAACTTTAATGATAAGTTAACTGATAAAATCACTGAAAAGCAGTTTAAGGATTTAACTTCACATGATCTAAATAGAATTAAAGAGGTTATGTTGAATAATGAAGAGCTTGGTAATCGGTTAAAATTAAAAGAGTTTAAGCAAAAAGAACATATTTATGGTACTGAAGAGTATAACAACAGGAATAATGGACAAAGTTATTTTAAAGATATAACTGAAAGAAAACTCTATAATTATATGCTGAAAAATATGGATATGAAGAAGATATATCAAAAGTATCAATTTATTAATACTGATGGTATTAACGGTGTTCACATTCTGCCGAGTGGGCAAAATATTAATTCTAATCAAATAAAAATGCATCAAAGCAAAGGTGGGATACATGGTGTTCCAAATGCTAAAAAGAGGTGAATGTAATGGTGAAAGCTGCAAACTTTGATACATGGGAGAATAGAGAAAAAATTATAAAGCTCTATATGCGTGATGGAAGTATAGAAACTGGGGTTTTCCTGGGATTTGACCCAATTGAAGACAATGATGAAGGTGACGGATTTATCTTGGATGTTGACGGCGATACGACAGTAGGTCGATTGATTACTGAAGATAGAGTTGAGCGAGTGGAATTCTTATAGGAGGCGTGCCCCATGGCAAACGATGATTATTTTGTGGTTGTATTTAAGCTACTAAATTATTTTTATCAGAAAATGAAAGCAGGAGAATCAATCAATCAAAATGACCTCACGCCAGCAAAATTGGGGATTAATCTTCCGTATTTAATGGATATATATAGAAATTTGTTTGAAGATGGATATTTAACTGGTTCATATGTAGAATCTGATTATGATGGTTTGGAAGAGATTCATGACTTAAGTGTA
>NZ_AUAT01000039.1 GCF_000428865.1 Eremococcus coleocola DSM 15696 | reverse complement strand
AGTATCCTTCATGTTGTATTTTTTAGCTAACGGTTTGTATCCAATCGTATCCGAAAGATATTCTGCGACGACTTTCATTTTGAATTCTAAGCTATATTTAGCCATACAAAGACCCCCTAAAGTTGGATTTTTTGGTCCAACTTTAGGGGGTCAGTACACACGCCCGGTGCTTTTAATATTTAACAAGCTAATTATTTTTGGTTGAACATATCTAAGATTGAACCTAAGATACTGTCATCACTGTCATCAGCTGTTTGTTGGTGGGCTGGTGCATTATCAGCGCCAAATAGGCCACCTAAAACAGAACCTAATAAACCGCCTTCTTGACTCTTCTTAACTAATTCATCATTGGCAGCTTCTTGGGTTTGTTTACGAACTTGTTCAGAATCTAATCTTTTATTTTTCTTTTCTTTAGCAAAGTAAGAAATTAAAACAGGAACGACCAATACAAGCACACGTTTCACTGCAGCTGGGGTAATACCAAAGGCATCGGCTAAACGAGTGATTACTGAATCTTTATCTTGTAAGACATG
Organism: Eremococcus coleocola DSM 15696; assembly: GCF_000428865.1. Taxonomy (GTDB): domain Bacteria; phylum Bacillota; class Bacilli; order Lactobacillales; family Aerococcaceae; genus Eremococcus; species Eremococcus coleocola. The sequence continues at coordinate 7,975 of NZ_AUAT01000039.1, read as the reverse complement.
ACCTAACATCTTGTCACCATCTTCTTCATCCGCATTTTGTACGTATGCTTCTAAAGAATCATGACTATTGTCTTCAGCATGGTCTTGTAAGGCTTGATCAAATTTAGATAAACCTTCATCTGTTTGATTATTACGGTTAATCGCTTTTAAAATCATTGGTATGGCAGCAGCTAAGACTGAAGTTACTTGGGAAGCAGATAAACCTGACTTACTCGCAATTGCGTCAATATCTTTGCCATTTCCTTGGTTAAACACATCAATAACTGAACCTACTGTATCAAATAATCCCATTTTTAATTCCACCTTTCTTGGTTAACTTAATCATAGCATAGACGCTGGTAATCACCTACTGATATACTCAAACAAATTTCTCCTAAATGCTTACTTAGTTAGACAAAAGTACCTTTGAATCAAGGATAATCATTTTTTTACCTGCTTGATTGTAAGCCGTGGTCACTAAATTACACACCGCTTGGTCCGGATTGGAATCCGTATAGTCAATTGATTTAAATTCAGTTTTTACCGACATGACATCCCCAGGTCGGATTGGATTAGACCATTTAACCTTGACTTCAATTCCAACAATGCCTTTGGCTAAATCGAGACTTTCAACCATCAACCGCATGGCAACACCTGAAGCTTGCCAACCAGAAGCCGCTAAACCTTCAAAAAAGGTGTCCTTGGCGGCTTCAGGATCCAAATGGAAAGGCTGAGGATCGTATTCTTTAGCGAAGTCAATAATCTTGTCTTGGGTAAATTCATAAGTTCCATACTCAACCACATCGCCAACTTGATAATCTTTTACTAATTTAGAACCTGCCATAATAAAACCTCCTCATATTTTTGGAAACGTTTTTTTAATTTTAACAAGTTCTTTTCAGATTAACGAGAAAAATGCTTAGCCTAATTCTTTAAAGTTTTCTCCAAAAATTTTAACTGGGCCTTAAAGACAGCTTGAGACTCTTGATTATCTTGAGATATTTCAAAAATATGCGGTAAAGATTTTTTATGATTTTTGTCATAAATTTGACTGGTGACATCTATCCCTAAAGTTTCTAAACGCTGAGCTAGGTCTTGATTTTGATTGCTAAAAGACCCCCAATTACCATCAGAAATAAAGGTTGGCACAAAGTCTGAGGTCGCATGGGAAATCACTGAAGCTTGGTTAACAGCCTGGCCTTTGACATAATCGATATCTTTAAAATAAGCCGCCACCCAAGTATAGAAGAGCCAGTCACAAGGCGGAAAATCAACCTGACCAACCCGGGCGGGGTCAACTGAACCAGCCACATTAATATAACCCTTAATATTTGCTGGCCGGGCAGCTGGTTTAAGTCCCATCTCTAAAGCATAATCGGGTGAAGTAATTATATTGACCATTTGACCAGCCAATTGACCTCCAGCAGAGTCCCCCATCAAAATGATTTTCTGGCTATCGATATCATATTTTTCGGCATTATCCAAGATATATGCCAAGGCTTCATTAATTTGAGCGAGTGGACCAGGATAGGCATTAACCGGTGCTAGTTCATAATTTATAGCCGCTACATTATAACCCGCTTGGACAAACTTTTTGAAATAATTTTGGTAAAGGTCTTGACCCTTGTCTCCTAGGATATAACCACCCCCATGGATAAAGAAAATGGTCCCCTTGGCTTGATTCGCTTGATAAAGGTCTAAATAATTGGAAGTTTTTTTACTAGGATATTCAAGGTTACGAAAGACCTTATAATTTTTCTCAGTTTCTTGACTGGTCTTGGTCTCAACCGGCATCAAGTGTTGCAAGGTCCGTGCATATAAGGTCGGATTGATAAAGGCAGTGGTCGTAATTATTGATAAAATAAAAATCACAGCAAAGACCAGACGCCCTAGCCATTTAAATGGTTGTTCCCACATTGGAATCATACGGTCCGGCTTAAGCCGGCTATCCCAAGCAAAATTTACCAAGGTATAAACTAGGCCAAAGATGGCCACCACTTGTACAAGAACAAAGTCCGGCCGAAAAGCAGCTAGACCCACCGCAGCCAGAACCGCTCCATCTAAAATTAGGCGAACTGGACCACCTTTTTGTTTAGCATGAACTGAAGCTTGGATTAAAATCAAGACGACCAAAGGGATGGCTAGCCAGTAGCCATAATTAAAACAGATCATTAAAGCTACAAATAGAGCATAAAGCAAGATATTTACATAATACATGGTGGAGGCCTCCTTTTTCTTAAGTCTATTATATAAGATAAGGTCCCAGAAAAAAATTGAAATCTCTAAGCAAATCTCCATCAAAAATTAGGTAAGTTTGTTATGATTAAACTACATTTTGTGAAAGGATTTAACCATGTTATATCTCATGTTATTTGTTGAGGGTATTCTCACCTTCTTATCGCCTTGCTTATTACCTATGATTCCACTTTACCTCTCCTACTTTGCAGCCCAGGATAGCCAAGCGGATAAGGGTAAAACCCTCCAGGCAGCTAACCTCTTTGTCTTAGCATTTTCCCTGGTCTTTATGGCCATGAGTCTGCTGGCAAATTATGTGGGGCAGTTTTTTATAAGCAATCAAAACCTGATAAATATAGTCGCGGGGCTGATTATTATAGGCTTAGGTTTGGACCAACTATGGGGCCACCGTTTTTCCAGCCGCCTCTTTGCCCGGTCCACTTCTCAGCAAGGGCAGCCCAAGTCTGCCCTTGGCTTAGGCTTCTTATTCGCCCTAACCTGGACGCCCTGTGTCGGGATTTATTTAGCCTCTGCCTTATCTCTGGCTATGACCGCCAATAATTATGGGCAGAGTTTACTAATGTTAGTCGCCTACTGTTTAGGGTTAGGGATTCCCTTTATTTTATCTGCTTTGCTGATTCAGGAAAGCAAACGGTCGATTAAACGTATTGCTCCCTATCTGCCCATCTTAGAAAAATTCTCAGCCATACTCTTAATAGTTTTTGGCATCTTAATGGCCACCGGGAAAATCAGTTCCTGGTTAGGACTCTAGAAAGGAGAAATTAATGAAACGCTTATTATTTTTAGCATTAGCTCTACTGCTTGTTTTTGGAGGTGCTTTTTTTATCCAAGAAAGTCAAAAAGAATCTGGTCAAGCGGAATTAGCTCAATTAGCCAGCCAAGAAGCTAGTTCTGAAAGTCAAATACAGGAGGCTGCGAGTGCTAGCTCTAGCCAAACTTCAGAGACCAGTCAGGATGGCTCTAATCAGAGTAATGAAAGTGACGCTGAGACAAAGCCCGTCCCCAAAATCCCTAACTCCCAAGTTATGACGGCAGATGGTGAAGAAGTTGACCTCCATAGTCTTATGACCAATGGCAAGCCAACCATTATTAACGTTTGGGCAGCTTGGTGCCCCCCTTGTCAAGAAGAAATGCCATATTTCCAAACGGCTTACGACCAATACAAAGACCAATTTAATTTTATTATCATCGATGGTCTAGCTTCTAAACCCTCTGAAACCATGGAAACAGCACAAGCCTTTTTAGCCGACAATAATTTAACTCTGCCTGTTTACTATGATGTCAACCGGTCCACCCAAATTAAATTGGGGATGAATATCTTCCCGACCACTATCTTATTTGACAAGGATGGTAACCGCCAACGCATCAATGGACAAATCAGCCAAGACCAACTGATGGCTTTCTTAGAGGCAAACTCTTAATATGATTTATATAGAGGCCACTTGATTTCAAGTCGCCTTTTTACGTGAAAAATCCTTCCTGCTCCATAATTATCGAATATGCTGAAAAATATAATTTTTCGCACCGTTTCTTTGCCGTCTAGTGCAAAAAATAATTATTCGCACCGATTCCCATCCTTTCAGTGCCAAAAATAGTTATTCGCACCACCCACAGATGGTTAGCAGCCCCCCATGTCTCCCATTACTCAAAAAAGCCGCGATTGGCTAGCCAAAGGCTGCCCTATCGCGGCTTTTTTTATAATTTTTAATATTGTGAAGCCCCTGAAGTGGTATCGGCCTTAACTGACGGACCTGAAGTCACATCAGCCTTGGGTGCCGGTGCAGATGAGCCTTCACTTGGTTGATAATGGTAGACGGGTTCATCCAATTCGGGATTATAATCGACAAAGAAATCATAACCGTTAAAGAACCACTCATCAGCTTTTTCGATAAAGAAGACGGTGTCCTTTCCCTGAACTAGAACCAAGGGATCCTTGGGTTCCGCTACGCCGACCCCTAAAGAATAATTATCATGAATGGGCGATGAACCGTAAACCTTGCCGAAAAAGTAAATTCCGCGGTCAGGACTCACGCCCATTTCTTCCACATACCATGCTTGCGCACGGTCTGATACTTGTAATTTCATGCTGAACTCCTATTTCTATTCTATCACTGACTGCTTGTCAAAAAGTCTTCTAAAACCTGTAACACGCCATCCTCCTTATTAGAGGGAGCCACCGCCTTAGCCGCAGCCTTAACCCGATCAGAAGCATTAGCCATAGCATAAGAATGACCAGCATACTCTAACATAGGAATATCATTGCCCCCATCGCCAAAAACCATCATCTGGTCCGGTTCAATCCCAAAGCGGTCACCTAAAAAAGCCAAAGCTGATTGCTTAGAAATTCCAGTAGGCACAATATCAATGGTCCCCCACCCTGAATGAGTTGCATGGGCATGGCCTTCAAGACGCTGGTTAATCTCCTTCGTTAAGGCAACAGTGTCCTGATTTTTGACTCGAAAAGACAACTTAACAAACTCATCTTCGGGTAGGGGCGAAAAACTCGGCACCCGCCGAATCGGACCTAGGAAAAACTTTAAAATCAAGCGTTGAGTAAAGGGAACCTCCTGCTCTATATAAGAGGTTTTAAGCCCTGATAGTGACATGCCAGGATAATGATATTCCGCCAACAGCCGCTCCATACTCTCCGCATCAAAGGTATTCTGGTGAATAACTTGACCCTTGTTCCAGATTAAGGCACCGTTATCCGCCACAAAAATCATATCATCAAGATAATCCTTAAATAATTTGGCCATCCGGTAATACCGGTTGCCAGAAATCGCAACCACTTTAATCCCCTGCGCTTTTAATTGGTCAAATACTTTCTTGAAACGAGGTCGATTATATTTATTAAAAGACGAAAGAAATGTCCCATCTAAGTCAAACGCCACCAAACGAATCATATCCCAACCTCCAATTTTTTGTAATTTAATTCAATCACATTGTAGCTCACTAGACAAGTAATTAGCCTAACAAGGATATTACTATGCTGAATCCATAAAAGAACATGATTTCCTTTAAAAATTTGACCAAAGCAAAAAAGCATTCAAGCAAGCGATCCAAGTTGATCGTCCAACTTTTCCTAGCTTGAATGCTTTTTTATTGAGCTTATTCATTTAATTCAAACAAACTTAAAAACTGTTGCCCCAGTGATAAATGGTAAGAGCTATGCCGCATTACATGCTTGGCTTGATGAATAATCCGAGCGGACTCATAAAATTCCAAGAGCCGCTGACTGGCCGCTTGCCAAGAATATTTTTCTGCTTCTTGGCGAGCTTGCACTTTCATCCTTGCTAAGATGTCTTCATGATCTAAAATTGCTAAGCTAGCCTGTAGCGAGGTCTTGTCTCCCGTCTTAAAGGTCGTTCCCGTCTGACCAGGAATAATTTGCTCCAAGGTCGCTCCACTCTCGGCCGCAATGACGGGTGTCCCTGAAGCCATGGCTTCTGAAATCACTAGCCCAAAGGTTTCCGAAGTCGATGGGAAAATAAAGGCATCCCCGGTTGCATAAGCCTTAGCTAAGTCCTGCCCCTTCAAAAAGCCCGTAAAGGTGGTTTTCGTGCCTTCAAAAACAGCTTCTAAGTCTTGCCGGGCCGGCCCATCCCCCACTATAGCGAGACAAATATCATCCCGACCTTCAAAAACATGGACTAATTGGTCTAGGTCTTTTTCCGCCGCTAACCGGCCTACATAGACTAATAATTTTTGTCCCGGTAAACCAAAGGTCCATTCACGGTAGAGCTTTTCATCATAGTTTTGGGGATGAAATAGGTCTAAGTCAATCCCCCGTGGTAAGACTGCTTGGGTACAAATATCTTGGTCGATTAATTCAGCTTGGAGGGTTTTTGACACAGTCACATTATAATCAGCGGGTTGATGCCATTTACGTAAATAATCCCACAAGAGTGGTTTCATAAAGCTTAAATTATAATGGTCTAAATAATTTGGCATATGGGTATGATAAGAAGTTAAAAGTGGAATATCCAAGCTTTGGGCATATTTAACTGCTGAAGTCCCTAACATAAAAGGATTCACCGCATGAATCACATCCGGTTGAAAGTTTTCAATAACCTTCTTCATCTTCTTAGAAGGGAGACCCCAAGGTCTGGAGGAATATAAAGGAAAAGTAAAGGAATCCATCACCTTAATCGGTACACCTTGGTATTCTTGAATGCCTAGGTCTGGTGAAACAACCAAGACTTGATGACCCATTGCTTGCAAGCGTGGAGTCATCTGGGCTAACCGGGTACAAATTCCATCCGTAGCTGGATAAAAAGTTTCAGTGACAATTAAAATTCTCATCAGTAACCTCCATGCAAAATTAATCCCGACGTTTAGACTAGTAAGGCTTATTGAAGCATTTCTAAAGCGTCTTCAGGGAAATTAGTAATCAAACGATCCAAACCTAGGTCAACCATTGCTTTCATGGCTGCTTTATCATTTATGGTATAAGCATTAATTTGAATTCCATGTTGGTGGCAGTTAATAATATCAGCCGGAACTAGGGAACCATAAAAAGGATGATAATGCCCTACTCCTTTGGCTTTACAGTAATCGCCGGGTTCTAAGAGGGAAGCGCCCGTTAGGAATCCATATTCTAAAGGTAAATCCCCCGCAAGTGTCATACATTCCCGAATGGACCGATGGTTAAAAGAGGAAATTAAGACTCGGTCAGCTAAATTATAGTGTTTAATTAAATCAATAACTTTTTGGACAATTCCTTCATAGGCAAAAATATTGGTCTTCAATTCAATATTCACCTTGATAGATAAAGGCTGCATCCAAGCCAGAAATTCATCCAAGGTCATTATGGTTAAACCGTCATCCGCTTGATTTTCTAGTTCTGGAAAGGCACCATAGAATTGATAGGACCGTAATTCTTCTAGGGTCATATCCTTAACCAAGCCGCTGCCATTGGAAGTTCGGTCAATGGCTTCATCATGGATAATGACCACTTCTTGGTCTTTAGATAAATGGACGTCTAATTCGATGCCCCAAATGGGTAATTCAGCTGCCTTCTCAAAGGCTAAGCGGGTATTTTCGGGATATTTTCCCGTATAACCCCGGTGTGCAATAATTTCTTGTATCATAGGTTAAAATCCTCCTCAATTTTACGGTCTTAAATTGACATTCCACTTTCTTAATCGAAGAGTAAAAATTTTGACATAACAAGATAGACCCTTAGTGCTTCTAATTTTACTAGTCGGGCTGGATTAAAACGAGCCACAAACACCCTGCAACTCCCTTCGTGGTCAGAGTAAAAGGGAAGTAGGTGCAACATCCTTTGCCTTGATGGTTAGAATAGATGCTTCTTGGGTAGATTCAGATACTCGGTAATACTTCTTACCCACTATACCAATCTATTATTAATTCAGTGTTAATTTTAATAATCCCTTTGTAAATTCAATGTAAAGAAAGAGGCTGGGCAAAAAGTCCAGTCCATAAAAAGACAAGGCCATTATCGCAATCGTGATAATGACCTTTTTTTATTATTTTAGTAAACATGAAAGCACTCACATGATATAATGTAAATAAGCACAAATACATTTAAAGGAGTGGCTTTCATGTATAAACATTATAACACATCTGATTGTTCTTTAGTATTAAATTTAGATTTTGATATCGCTAAAAATCACGATGCCCGTTTCATTAGCTTATTCGTTGATTCAATCCCTGATAGTGAATTTCCTAAACCTACTTCCACAGGGCGTCCAGGCCATCATCCTCGGATGATGTTAAA
>NZ_AUAT01000038.1 GCF_000428865.1 Eremococcus coleocola DSM 15696 | reverse complement strand
TTAAAGAAAATCAAATCTTTCAAAGTATGTCACGGAAAGGAAACTGTTACGATAATGCACCCATGGAAAACTTCTTCAGTGTGATGAAGCAAGAAATGTATTACGATAAGATTTATCATAGTTACAGAGAATTAGAAACTGCGATTATTAAATATATACAGTACTATAATGCAGAACGAATCAAAGAAAAATTAAACTGGATGAGCCCAATTGCTTATCGCCATTCACTTCAAGCTGCTTAGAAAACAAAAAATAAGAGAGACAAGTACATAAAATATGTACTCATCTCTCTGGTCCAACTTTTTGGGGTCACTATAATCTAAGGCTAGAAGTGTTTTCATATTCTTAAATAAGCAGAAGCCCCGGGGCAAGTCACCCGGGGATTTCTAATAGAGCATTAATCTACTGATTTCAAAGCTTCTAACATATCCACCCGTTTTAAGATATGGTTGACCATGAATGCTAAGGCAATCAGTATTAGTATGATCAAGACCACTGGAAACAAATGGATAAAGGTCGAAACGTGTTGACTGAACATCATGTTGTCAGGCGCTACGGTTTCCAAAATAATCCGGTGGAGGACCTTCCCACCCAGCATACCGACCGCAATCCCGATTAAGGAAAGTACTATCGTTTCGCGGTAAATATATAGGGTGACTTCCTGGTTGAGGAAGCCCAAAACCTTGATGGTGGACAGTTCGCGAATCCGTTCGCTGACATTAATGTTGGTTAAGTTATAAAGGATAACAATGGCCAACAAGGAGGCAGCAATGGTTAAGACATTCATAACAGTATTCAAGGAATTTACAATTGAATTCACTAGAGCGATGCCCGAGGTGTTTTGTACCACAGCTTTGACTGCATCTAAGCGCATGAAATCTGCTGTTTCTTCTTGGACATTATCAGCAGAAGAATCGTTAAAAGTCATGAGGTAGGCATTTTGGGCAAAATCTTTTCCGAAGACCTTTTCATAGTAGCCTTTATTCATGTAAATGAAGTGACCGGCGTACATCTCGCTAATACCGGCAATCTTAATTTCATAAGAATTATTTAAATTATCTTCAATAGTAAATTTATCGCCAACTTTTAATTTCATGAGCTTGGCTAATTTTTCATTAATGATGGCACCGTCATCGGTCACTTTCAAGGCGGTGTCTGTCGCATCCTTGCGGTTAGCCAAGTGAATATATGGGGCGAAGGAATCATTATCGATGGCCATCAAAGTGATGCTTTGCTTGTCTTCAACCTCTTTAATTTCCTTGCTGAAGTTTTCGGTATAAATAGCCTCTTTTTGCTTGATGGTATCTGAAGCTAAGGCTTGGTCTAAATCAGCTTGGTCAGATTCATTAATATCATCTTGTAGGGCGACAATGGCATCGTATTTAATAATATCGCCAAATTGCCGTTGACCCATGGTGGAGAGGGAGGACTGCATACCAAGGCCTGAGAAGAGGAGTGCGACTGATCCCGCCACCCCAAAAATCGTCATCAAGCCTCTTTGTTTATAGCGGAAGAGGTTACGGGCCGTTACCTTATGGGTGAAGGAGAGCCGGTTCCAAATAAATGGAATTTTTTCTAAGAGGATTTTTGAGCCTTTAGAAGGTGGTTTAGGTAATAGTAATTGTGAAGCAGTTTCTTTCAGCTCCTTGTGGGCAATATATAGGGGTGGTAAAACTGATACTAGAATCGTGCAGACTAGAGCAAATAAGGTAATTGGCCAGTGGAAAGGCATGGATAAAGCGGGCAGGGTGGTGTCTGCCATTAAGGTTTTGTCCAAAAGATAAGGGAGTAAATACATCCCGGCAAAGACCCCAATAAGGGTTCCTAGCATACCAGCGGTAAAACCATAAACGGTAAATTTCTTATAAACATCCTTGTTTTGGTAGCCTAAGGCTTTAAGCACACCGGCATTGGTTCTTTCTTCGGTAACAAACCGGGTCATGGTCGTGACTGTAACTAAAGCAGCAACCAGGTAGAGGACAACTGGAAATAGATTACCCACTTGGGAAATCCCATGCGAAGCGGTGTAAACTTTGACATAGCCATCGGAACCAGGCAGGGTCCTGCGGGTATAAGAGGTATAAGCGGGTTCGGCCAAATCCTCAATATTATCACGTGCTTGGGCTAAGTCGTCTTCGGCATTCTTGATATCCTTATTAGCTTTGGCTTTTTCGTCAGCAAAAGTCGCTTTATTTTCAGCCAATTCATCTTTGGCATCATCTAATTTCTTTTGGTTTGTAGCCAGCTCATCCTTAGCTGCTTGCAATTTAGCTTGACCTTCTTTGAATTTAGCTTCTTGACTTTGGAAGTCAGCTAAACCTTGGTTATACTTGGCTAAACCTGAATTATATTCAGCTAAGCTGGCATCTAACTTGGCCTTGGCGGCTTGGTATTGGGCCAAGCCCTCTTGATAAGGGGCACTTTCTTGGTCAAATAAAGCTTTTTGTTCTTGGTATTGGGCTAATCCAGCTTCATATTGGGCTTGACCAGCTGCCAATGTTTGTTTTTGAGAGTCTAGATTAGTTTGGCCAGCTTGATAATCTGGCGAAGTCGCTGGGTCAATCCCTTGCTCTTGAAGTTGGTTTGCTAAGGCATCCAACTGAGCCTGGCCTTCATCAATCTGAGCTTGGGCTTGGTCTAATTGTGACTTACTAGAATCTAAATCAGCTTTGGCTTGATCTAACTGTGCTTGCGGACCGGCTAATTGAGCGGCGACCTCATCGAGTTTAGTCTTTTCTGGTTCTAATTGGGCATAGCCTTGATTGATTTGGTCGGCAGCGGCATCAAGTTGACTTTTAGACGCAGCTAACTGACTGCGGCCATCTTCTAATTTCTGGCTAGCACTTTGGATTTCTTGGTCCTTGTCGGCAATTTCTTTTTGACCGTCATCGAGTTTCTTTTGGTTGTCGTTGATTTCTTTTTGACCATCTTTAAATTTTTGCTCGGCTTCTTTTATATCTTCTTTAGCTTGATCAATATCGGCCTGGCCGTCATCGATTTTTTCCTGAGCATCGGCCTTAATATCTGCTAAGCGCGCTTGACCTGAGCCTTCGATTAATTTGTCTAGGTCAGTTTGATGTTGGGCTAAGCGGTCAGTGTAGTCATCGGAGTAAGCTTCTAGGTCACGGAGGTCATTATAAGCAATGCGAGCAATAGTGTAGACATCCATATCAAAAGTTTCTGGAGTTACCACGGCATAGCCGGCTAAAGTCCCGGATCCGGAATTAGAAGATCCCATGGCTCCGGTTGAAATAATTTCAGAAGAATTGACGAAGCCGGTAATGGTGAAGCGATGTTTTTTGAGGACTTGGTCTTTAGCTTCCGATTCTTTGTCTGCTTCATCTTCGTCCTGATCAATCGACAAGTCTAGGTTTAGACCGCTTTGGTTTTCCTCTAATTCGATTTGGTCCCCCAGCTTGTATTGGTCTTGCCAGCTTGATCCTAAGGCAATCTCATCACTTGCGCTAGGAAAGTCGCCTTGGACCAATTCAAATTGGGAAATATCTTTAGTGTTTGAGAAAACCCGCATGGATTTAGGTGTGTCTTTAATGACCACATCAGCAAAGTAAGCAAACTCTACCTTGGCTTGGTCTTTGAGCTGGTTTAATTTATCTTGGTCACTTTGATCTAGGCCGTAATCGGACATGACTGCCAAATCAAAAGTATGGTATTTGTCATAGTAGCTGGAGGCTGAATGGTCGATATCGGGACCAGACACCTTTAAGCCAACCAGGGCAAAGGCACCCAGAGCCATTAAGAAAAGAATAGAGAAAAAACGGCCTAGGGAGCCCTTAAGAGATCGGAAGATTTCTTTATTAAGTTGTTTTTTGTTCACCATAACCTCCTTCCTAGTATTCTAGACTGGCGATGTCTTGGGGATGAGGGTTGAGTTCAACCGATTTGATTTTGGCATCATGCATGCGGATGACCCGATCAGCGATGGGTGCTAAGGCTGAATTATGGGTTACGATTATGACGGTTGCATTATCCTGACGGGACATGGTTTGTAGGATTTGTAAGACTTGTTTACCCGTTTGGTAGTCTAGGGCACCGGTAGGCTCATCACATAATAAAAGCTTAGGTTTCTTGGCGATGGCCCGGGCAATGGAAACCCGTTGTTGTTCGCCCCCAGATAGTTGGGCCGGGAAATTATTGAGTCGGTGACCAAGACCCACAGATTCAAGAGCTTGAGTGGCATCTTGGGCATCTTTAACAATTTCAGAAGCCAATTCCACGTTTTCTTTGGCGGTTAGGTTTGGCACCAAGTTATAAAATTGGAAGACAAAGCCGACATCGTCGCGCCGGTAGTAGGTGAGTTCCTTATTGTTAAATTGGGCAATATTTTTGCCGTCAATAATGACGTCACCCTCATCATTGGAATCCATCCCACCTAAGATATTTAGGACGGTTGACTTGCCAGCCCCTGAAGCGCCTAAGATGATGACAAGTTCTCCTTGTTCAATTTCAAATGAAATATCATTATTGGCGATGATTTCAGATTCGCCTGATTGATAGCGTTTGTAGCTGTGTTTCATTTCTATATAAGCCATAATTTCTTGAACTCCTTTTCTTTAACGTCGTCAAATATTATTAAGTGGTCACCATGGTGACCCTGCTTAAAATTAACTAAATAGACAACGTGTTGATTTTTGTCTGCTAGTACTTTATAATAAACTGGAGAAAATTACAAGCGACAATTATCAACAATCTGTTGATTTAAGGAGGAAAACCCATGACCCAAGCAAGACAAACCTCGACCAAGGGTGATATAAAGGCAGCTTTGGTTAAATTGCTCCAAGAAAAGGATTTTGAAGCCATCACTATTTCCGATATTACGCGGACGGCTGACATCAACCGGAGCACTTTCTATTTACATTATCTGGATAAACTGGATATGATTGATAAAATTATTGCCGATATCTTACAGGAAATTATGTCCAAGTTACCGATTGGCCAAGCCAAAGAGAAATGGCTACCATCGGTGGTAGCAGTTTTAGACTTAGTCGTAGCTGATTTTGATTTTGTCCAATCATTAATTTTGTCCCGCCCGGATTATATCTCTAATATTTTGCGGTCTTTTCTACTAGAATTGATTGACCGGGTGCCGGAGCTAGAACAAGCCTTGAACCATCGTCCCGCACTTAACCCTGAGTATGCCCGCGAGGTTTTTATTAATTCCAATATTGGGATTATCTTGCACTGGATCCGCAAGGGTTGCAAAGAATCGACTCAAGAAATCGCCCAGATGTTTTTTGTTTGGAATCAGTTGCCTAGTCAAATAGAAGGAGCTCAATCATGATTCGTTATGCCCAAGTCACCGATGCGGCTGCTATCCTAGCGATTTATAAACCTTATGTTGAAAATACTGCCATTACCTTTGAAACCGAGATTCCAACGGTGGCTGATTTTGAGGGCCGGATTGCAGCGACCCTTAAGCACTATCCTTATCTAGTTTTGGAAGAAGAAGGTCAGATTTTAGGCTATGCTTATGCTTCTCGTTACCGGACCCGGGCAGCCTATGACTGGGTGGTGGAACTATCAATTTATATGGACATGAATGCTAGGGACCAGGGCAAAGGCCGATTTTTGTATGAAGCCTTGGAGAAATTATTGCGGGTTCAAGGGGTCTTAACCGCCTATGCCTGTATCACTGGTGCCGACGAGCAAGAAGCTTATGTGACTGGGGCCAGCCCTAAATTCCATGAAGCCTTGGGTTACCAATATATCTGCCATTTTCCCAAAATCGGTTATAAGTTTGGCCAATGGTTTGATATTTTATGGATGTATAAAGAATTAGCGCCCCTGGCTAACCCACCCCAAACTTTGAAAAGTATGGACCAGTTACGGACTTACGGGCTAGCTAATTTGATTGAGGGGGACAAAGATGGATTATCATATTGAAGAAAAAGAAAGTTTTGCTGTGAGCGGGCCTTTTTATCCCGCAAATGCCCAGACTGATTATTTGGGTTTGTGGCAGGACTATTTGGAGGAAAATCCCGAGGCCGGTCTTACTTATGGCTATACTTATGAGATTAAAGAATATGGTGCGGTGATTTATCAGCTGGGTCAAGTCGTTGCGGTAGACCAAGCGGAAGCTAAAGTGGTGCCTGCCAGCAAATATGTGGTCATTGATTTAGAAGGGCCCGCCGGATTTAGCTTAGCTATGGCTTATGGCTACTTCTTTGATGAAGTTTGTCCCCAAGAAGGTATAGCTGAGGATTACAAGTGGAGTGTGGAAGTGTATCCGGCCGGCGACCGTACCGCCATGGACTACCAAATGCAATTGTGGTTGGCGGTGGAGTGATTTTTGAATGATGATTCGAGTTGAGAAAAAGTAGAATGATTTGGCTGCAAAAGATTCGAATTTTACAAAGTGGCATGAATTTGCTGCAAAAGATTCGAGTTTAGAGCAAGTAGAATGATTTATCCAAAAAAGATTCAAGTTTTCAAAAAGTGGAAAGATTTATACTACAGTTAATAAGGACCCTGGATTCGCCCAAGCCAATCCACCCCTATCAACACATTAAAGGGGTCTTGGGAAAAAACAGTCTTGTGCTTTTCACTAAATACTAGATGTTTTTGAGCTGTGGTTGACTGGATGGAAACTGCGTCGCAAAACGACTTGTTCTATCCTAGTCAAGAGTGCGATGGGCGGGGAATCAAGGCAGCTGAGCTCACTTGTTCACTCAGCTACTGGATCACTATGTCGCTTTGCTCCGAGTGCTCCAGCAAGCGAAAATCGTAGATTTTCTACTTCTTGCCCGCTCCCTTTCTATATTAAATACAAAAAAGCGTCTAGCTAAAGACCAGACGCTGCATATAAATAAGATGGGCTACATGAAAGAAAGAACATTGGAAACAGGGTAGCGGACGAACGAATGGCTTCGCCACGTTTTTCCATATCTTCTTTACCGATGGCAATGGCCATACCTGGCACATAGCGATTAGGATCTAAGCCAAGAGTTTCGATAACCTTAGAGCTAGCATAACCTTGAATTGCATGGCGGCCAAGGATGAGTTAGTATGATAATATTGTGGATAATTATATATAAAGTTCTAAAAAGTAAAGTCTTTTTAAACGAATTTTTTTAATAAAAAATTTTAGATGGTATAATAATACAGATGAGGAGGGGCGCCATGGATTTAATTAACAAATATATAGCCGACCAAAAGCCGGAACATCAGGAAGCGCTAGAGCAAGTGCGCCAAGCGATTGAGGCAGGCTTACCACAATTTACGACTACTTTAGCTTATCAAATGCCAACCTACCGGGACCGGAAGAATTTGATTCACTTTGCTGCCCAAAGTAAACATATCGGTATCTATCCGGCTGCTGCTGCCATCGAATATTTTAAAGACCAGTTCCAAGACTATGCTTTGTCCAAAGGTACGATTAAAATTCCTTATGACCAGCTGGTCCCCCGTCACTTATTGACCCAAATTGCCGCTTGGACTTATGACCATAACCAATAATGTTAAGCTCCGTTTTTAAGATGTCAGTCCACATAAGAAGAAAGGAAGATTTTTATGCCAGTTCATCCAATTCCAGCCTTATCTGATAACTATATTTGGGTCTATCAAAGTCCTGACCTTAATTTTATTGTTGATCCCGGTGAGGCTCAACCTGTCCTTGATTATATCCAAGATCAAAATATAAGACTTGATGCTATTCTTTTGACCCATAATCACGATGATCACACGGGTGGGGTTAGGGAAATCCTTGCGCAAATTCCGGACCTGCCAGTTTATGGTCCTCAAGAAACGGCTGATTTTAATAGCGTTCAAGTAGCACCTATGGACACTATCACCCTCAAAAATCATAAGCTTGCTGTCTACTTGACGGCCGGTCATACCTCTGGTCATATTTCCTATTTAATTGATGACAAAAACCTCTTCTGTGGGGATTCCTTGTTTATGGCTGGGTGTGGTCGAGTTTTTACTGGGGACTACCATGCGGAATTTGAGACCCTCCAATTATTTGCGGCCATGGAAGGGGGCGTGCAAGTTTTTGCCGGTCATGAATATACCCAAACGAATCTTGCTTTTGCCCAAACCGTCAACCTAGATGATGAGGAGTTCCAAGCCAATGTCAAAGCCTTAAGTCAACAAGTGGACCGCCGCATCCAAGCAGGATTTCCATCCTTACCTTCCACGATTGCCATTGAACTAAATTGTAATCCTTTTATGCGGGCTTCATCAGTGGACACTTTTAAGGCGCTACGTGATTTACGGGATAATTTCTAGGAGGCTTCTCAATGGAACGTAATCAATTATCTGAATGGGCTATTCGTCTACAAGCCTTGGCCCAAGCAGGTTTACACTACACCAAGGATGTTTATGACCAGGAACGGTTTGAAGAAATTCGGCAGATTGCAAGCCTTATGCTAGCTAGCCAGAGTGACTATCCTAGCGATCAATTGGTGGCGGTTTTTGCGAATGAAACGGGCTATCAGACCCCTAAATTGGATTGTCGAGCCGCTATTTTTAATGACCAAGACCAAATTTTATTAGTTCAAGAAAAAGACGAACGCTGGTCCTTGCCGGGTGGTTGGGTTGATGTGGATCAAACCCTGGTATCCAACATGATTAAAGAAGCTCATGAAGAGGCTGGTCTTGAAATTGAAGTCCTGCGCTTAATTGCTATTCAAGACCATGCCAAAAATAATCCCGTCAAAACCATGCACAATATCGAAAAAGTTTTCTTTGAGTGTCGGTCCTTAGGCGGTCAATTTCAAGCAAATAGTGAAACTATTGATGCCCAATATTTTGCTTTAGATAAGTTGCCTAACTTATCAGTGGGTAAGACTACGGCAGCGCAAATCCAACTGTGTTTTCAAGCCCACCATGACCCTCACTGGCAAGTCCCGGTAGATTAGGAGAAGTTTATGAACCAAGATGATAAAATGGCCCAGTTGACTTTTGCGACAGTATATCCCTTGTATGTAGCTAAGTTAGCTCGCAAAAATCGGAGCCAGGCTGAATTAGACCAAGTCATTCAATGGTTAACGGGTTATAGTCCTGCAGAGATTGCTGCCATGAAGATTAACCCAGAATTAACATTGGAAAGCTTTTTTGACCAAGCTCCTCAAATGAATCCTAATCGGAGTTTGATTACAGGGTCAATCTGTGGGGTGAAAGTTCAAAAAATTCAAGATCCTTTAGTGCAAAATGTTCGGTATTTGGATAAGTTAGTAGATAACTTGTATAAGGGAAAAAGCATAGAAAAGGTATTGTTTAAATAATTTTTGTGAAAACACCATAAATTACGCTTCGATAAAGACTAGTTTAGAGTCTTTTCGAGGCTTATTTTTTATGTTTGAAAATCTAACTGAAATGACTCGTCTGGCATATTTTATAAATTTAGGATTAATTATGAATATTCTTTAAAAATTAGTGGAGGGTATTAGACTGACTTATAGGAAAGCTTTACCAATTTATTGATCATATAAAATTAAAATCTACCAATAATTTGTCTTATATTTATGATAAAAGTTGACTTATGATTTTTATTTATTTTGATAATAAAACGATTTAATGTAATTTATTTGTAATAATTGTTATTTGTTCATTAAGAAAAACGCTTATTTCATTACAATTTTGAATAATTATTGAATTTTTGTTTATTACGTTTACATTACAAATTGTTTCCGTTAAAATTGAAGTGTAGGGAAATAAAATTGAAAATTATAGAAGGAGTTGTGGAAAATGAAAAAGACATATGTTTCAATGAGTTTAGCGAGTATTGCACTTGTAAGTTTTTTAGCCATAGGTCCTTCGGATTATGACCTAGTGTATGCCAATCAATCACAGGATGAAGTAACAACTTCCAGATCAAGTCAAACAACTTATGAAGTGCAAGCGGGGGATAATCTTTATCAAATTGCCCTTAGGTTTGGAATAAGTTTGCAAGATCTTAAGGAGATTAACGGCTTAGATTCTGATTTTATCCAAATAGGGGATATTTTAATCATTCCTGATTCTGGTCAAGGAGAGGCAGATCCGGTACCAGATCCCGACCCAGAACCCAATCCAGAGCCTAATCCAGAACCGCAGCCAAGTCCAGAAAAACTCTACACGGTTAAAGCCGGCGACAATTTAT
>NZ_AUAT01000037.1 GCF_000428865.1 Eremococcus coleocola DSM 15696 | reverse complement strand
TTTTAACATCATCCGAGGATGATGGCCTGGACGCCCTGTGGAAGTAGGTTTAGGAAATTCACTATCAGGGATTGAATCAACGAATAAGCTAATGAAACGGGCATCGTGATTTTTAGCGATATCAAAATCTAAATTTAATACTAAAGAACAATCAGATGTGTTATAATGTTTATACATGAAAGCCACTCCTTTAAATGTATTTGTGCTTATTTACATTATATCATGTGAGTGCTTTCATGTTTACTAAAATAATAAAAAAAGGTCATTATCACGATTGCGATAATGGCCTTGTCTTTTTATGGACTGGACTTTTTGCCCAGCCTCTTCTTTATAATCGCTTCTTTTATAAAAAGTTAAATTATTCACCCTCTGCAGAGCTAGCTGCTTCAGTTGACTCAGCCGTTTGTTCTGTTAGTTGAGTTAAATCAGTCACGGCATCTTTAAGGTCTTTATCTTTGATATCTACCTTAGCATCCTTAATTAATTGGCCAATCACACCATAAGAGAAGTTGGAATCAGAAAATTTACTTTGTTTATATTGGTTGACCACATCATCTTTAACGTCTTCAAAGGCTTGTTTTGTCCCATTATTAATGGTCTTAATTACATGGAAACCATATTGCGATTTCACAGGTTCTTGGGTAACTGAACCATTTTCAGACGCTTTAACAGCATCTTCAAATTCTTGGACCATTTGGCCAGAAGTGAAGGGACTTAATAGCCCACCGTTGGCTGCAGTTGCTTCATCAATTGAAAGTTCTTTAGCTAGAGCATCAAATTCTTCACCATTATTTAAACGGTTAATGACATCTTTAGCTTCATCTTCAGTTTTTACTAAGATTTGTTGAGCTTCCATAGGAGTTTCATAGGATTCATCATAGAATTTCTTAATGGCTTCATCAGAAAGATCCATTTTACCTTCAACTACTTCTTGGAACATATTTCGAATATAAAGTTGATATTTGAATTCATCGATAGATCCTAATTGCATTTGGTTTAGATAAGCATTGAATTGATCTTCACCAACTTTGTCTAATTGTTCTTGTGCTTCTTCGTCGGCTGATTTTTTAAGTGCATCTGCATCTTTAACATTTTGTTTTAGAACATTTTCCAAAATCATTGACCGCAAAGTAGTTTTACCGGCTAGGCTTTTCATTTCATTATAAAAGTCTTCTTTGGTAATTTTTGTGTCACCAATTGTAGCAATCACATCATCTTGGGCCATAACTGGCAAAGCACCTGCTAAGCTTGAGGCTAGGGCAAGGGAAGTGAATGATAGACCGATAGTTTTTAGTAAAGCTTTCTTCATGTAGTAATTACTCCTATTCTTTTTTTAATACAGCTCCCACTATATCATATTTGAGACTAAAAAGTGTTTAATTAACAATTTTTACACAAAAAACTCAAGTTCATTCTTCGTCTTCAGATTTCGATTGAGGCAAGCTAGCTTGAATGGCTTGACTTTGCTCTTCAATATTTTGGGTTAGGGTTTCAACCTTATCTTGGACTCTGCGAAGACGGGGTTGGTTTTCTTCTTGGAAATGTTTTAAAGTAGTTTGTAATTCTTGGCTGGTTTCTTCAACAACCTTTTGGCCTTCATGAGTGAGTCTTTGAATAGCGAGGTTAAGGTTTTCAAATTTAAAGCGAATATCGTCAATATCCTGGCTAGCTTGGTTAATATAACCAGCTAATTCTTGGCGTGTCTTATGGCCTTCTTGTTTGGCATTCATGAGTCCTGCAATTCCACCAAATATGGCACCCCAGAATAGTCCTTGTTTAAATGATGACATTGTTTTTCCTCCTTTGTATATTATCTCTTATTCGTCAATATGCTTAGCTATATTTGTAGCAATTTCTTGTAATTTTTCACTTGGAAAGTCAGCAGAATGATCTTCAAACTTAATTGCAAAACCAGGATCATCTGAAGAATATCGAGGAATTAAATGAAAGTGTGAATGGAATACAGATTGATAGGCAACTTGACCGTTATTATTAATTAGGTTCATTCCCTTTGCTTGGGGGTAAGCGCCCATGATGGCTTTAGCAATTTTTGGAATCCGACTAAAAACCTCACCTGCTAGTTGAGCATCATATTGAAAGATATCGGACACATGCTCCTTAGGGATAACCAAGGTATGACCAGGTGTGGCTTGGGTAATATCTAGAAAGGCATATACCTTGTCATCTTCATAGACTTTAGCTGAAGGAATCTGGCCTTCAATAATCTTACAAAAAATACAATCAGTCATGATTATCGCTCCTTTTTGAATCATTAAGTAACAATGATTTTGCTCTTTGTAATGAGTTTACTTTTCCCCTTTTAGAATACCACAATTACTAGATAAAACGAATTATTTCATTTCCTAGTTATCTTCACAAAAAATTCACACTATTATCATAGATATGAAATTTTCCTTTTGTATTTCAAGAATAAGTCCAAATTATCTCATAGATTGGAATGTGGCTTGTGATATAATAGAGCTACTTAAGTAGTAAGATAAAAGGGAGAGGAGCCAGTGCTATGTTTTATAATCGAGGAAGTAAGAGTGAACAACTTCTTATACTTGGCCTTGGCTTAGGTCTTTGTTTAACACCGATCCATACGGCTTTTGCACAAGATCAGACTAGTTCCTCTGAAAGTCAAATTGAGAGTCAGGTTGAAAGTCAAGACGAAAATGTTGAGACTAGTGAAACTAGTCCATCAGAAACACCTGCGGAGCAAAGTCAACCTATGCTTTCATTTGAGTCCTTCTTACCTTTTTGCCAATATGTTGAATATGTTTACCAAGGCGACGAGCAAGAAATAGCTTCTTATAATATGATTTTAGAATTCGCCAAAGATCAAAATGGTTTATTTCAAGCTGTGAAATTCGTAGGTGACAATGCCCAAGCTTTAATATATCAAGTGACTGACCAAGGACTTTATCAATTAGCAACATTTGATAATTATTTGAATGTTGAAGATTTACGCTATTCTGACCAAGTTGATCCTAATCGCCGTTCTTTAATTTTACCCCGGAATATTCAAATAGGAGTAGAATTTAAATCAGGTTATAATCAAGAAATTAATGCCACCATTGAGGATATCATTGATGAGTTTTATTTAGGCCAGGTGGCTTATCAAAATGTGGTAAAGGTGAGGGAAGCAGATACATCCAATCCTAACCAAGCAAGTTTAGTCAAATACTATGCCCCTAAAGCAGGCTTGATTGCAGTACAAATAGTAGACCAAAGTGGTCAGGCTGTGACGGTGCTCCAACTAAATAGTATTGATGGGGAAATTACTTATTAATAATTTTGAGCTAAGGGAGTTAGTTAAAGGGCTAGTAGGGTTGTAAATATTTATCTAAAATTAAGCTTGATTTTTTTTATAAAATTTCTTATACTATAGTAGTTAGGCCGCCATAGTGTAATGGATATCACGCAAGATTCCGGTTCTTGTAATGAGGGTTCGACTCCCCCTGGCGGTATTAGTAACATCAAAGTTAAAGAAGAGGGCTTTCGATGATAAAGTCCTCTTCTTTTTTATTCGAATGAAAGGGGTGACCTATGCTGCGAAGTCGTTACCAGATCTTAGTTTATGTGGCTGTCCTTGCAGCCCAGGCTATTATAATTGGTTTATTAGAACAATTCATTCCATCTCCTTTTGTATTTGCACCAGGAGCTAAGATAGGTTTAGCTAATATTATTACTGTGATTGCAATTTTTACCTTGCCATATACTCAGAGTTTCCAAGTATTGGTCATTCGGATTTTCTTAACTGCTTTATTAGGCGGTAATATGTCTACCTTCTTTTACAGTGCGGTAGCGGGTTTTTTATCTTATATTTTCATGTGCTTAGCTCAATTATTGGGACCCAAACGGGTGTCAATTATCGGTATCTCCATTCTTGGAGGAGTTATGCATAATGTTGGCCAACTTTTTGTCGCAGCCTTCTTTGCCAAATCTTGGTCTGTCTTAAATTATTTGCCTGTCTTGTCTTTTTCAGGAATTTTAGCAGGGCTTGCGGTAGGGACACTTGGAAATTATCTATTAACCCGGGTGGCAAGTTTACGTTTGTATCACCAAGAATTAGTTCTTTCACAAGCAAAACAGAATTGGTTAGAATTTAAATAAAAAAACTGGCAAATTTTTGGCCAGTTTTTTATTTTGGAAGCAGTTAGCCTATATGCTTGATGGGAAGAGGTTAAAAGGTCTATTTAATAAACAAAATAATCTTTGTGAAAAAAGTCTAAAAATTGCTTGAAATAGCTTTTAAAAACAGCTATACTTTATCGTGCATAAAAATCCAAAGGGAGATGTGAATAAAGTGACTAAGAATATTGTCATTGTGGGAGCTGGTTTTGCCGGTGTTGGCGCAGCCAGAAATCTAGGCAAACATTTTAAGAAAGATGAGTCGGTTAATATAACTTTAATTGATAAAAATTCTTTCTTAACTTACATGACTGAATTACATGAAGTAGCTGGTGGACGGGTTGAACCTGATGCGGTGAAATATGATTTACAACGTATTTTCCATCGTTTAAAAAATGTTCACCTAGTAACCGATAAAGTTATGGATATAAATCATGAAACCCAACAAGTGAAGGGTGAACATGGTACTTATCCATTTGATTATTTAATCGTTACTGCCGGTGGTGAAGCAAACGACTTTGGAGTAAAAGGTGTTAAAGAAAACGGCTTTACTATTTGGTCGATTGAAGCTGCTGAACGGATTCGCGAACACGTGATTGACTGTGTTTATGCTGCAGCTCGGGAACATGATGAAGCAAAACGTCTTGCTTTATTATCTTTCGTAGTTTGTGGAGCTGGCTTCACTGGTGTCGAAATGATTGGTGAATTAACTGAATGGTTGCCAGAATTATGTAAAGAACATAAATTAAACTACGATGAAGTATCTTATCATTTAGTTGAAGCAGCCCCTTCTATCTTAAATACCGTGACTGAAGTTGAACGTGAACGTGCAGTTAAAATTATGGAAAAACAAGGCATTGAAATCTCCTTGGGTGATGGAATCGTTGCAGTTGAAAAAGATCATATTGAATTAGCTTCTGGTAAACAAATTCCTTCATATTGTACTATTTGGACAGCTGGGGTTAAGGCAAATACCGATGCTTCTACTTGGGGCTTTGAATATGGCCGTGCTGGTCGTATTTTAGCGGATGAACATCTTCAAGCAAATGGCCATAACAATGTTTTTGTGGCTGGGGATATTGCTTATTATGAAGATCCTAATCAAGATGGGCGTCCAATTCCACAAATCGTTCAAGCAGCCGAACAAACAGCTGATTTAGCTGCTGAAAATGTGATTGCTTTAATGAACGGTAGTGAATTAAAATCTTATAAGGGTAAATATGATGGAAACATGGTTTCAATTGGTGGCCGTCATTCAGTTTCATTATTATATGATAAATACCATTTGCAAGGTTTCTTCTCAACCTTAGTAAAACATGCTGCAAACGTTAAATATTTCTTAAGCATTGGCTCTTTATACTATGCATGGACCTATGTACGTCATGAATTCTTTAAAATTGAAGGCGGCAAAAACATGTTTGGTGGTCACTTGGCTGCCCATGGTAACATGCTTTGGATATTACCTCTTCGTTTATACTACGGAGGAATGTGGTTAATAGAAGGTTTGAAGAAATGTTTTGGTATGTTTGGTGGTTCTTCTTGGTTCGGCGACACACTTGTTTTCCCATTTGAATGGTTGAAAGAAGAAGTTGTCTCTTCAGCTTCAACAGCAGAAAGTGCTGAAGCAACAACTGAAGCCGTTAAACAAGTCTTTGCTTTTAACTATACTCATGGTGAAGAACCAATGTTAGTCTTTAAAGAAATGCCAAATTGGTTTGCGTCAATTATGAAATTCTTTATGCCAAACCGTGAAGTTGCCTTCTTCATGCAAAAATTCATGTCAGTGGTTGAATTAGCCATTGGTTTGGCTCTAATTGTGGGTCTCTTTACTTGGTTAGTTTCTGCAGGTACAGTTGTCTTAGTTTCAATGTTCTGTCTATCTGGTATGTTCTACTGGGCTAATATGTGGTTTATTCCAGTTGCTATTGCCTTAATGGCAGGTGCAGGCCGTACCTTTGGTCTAGACTATTATGTAATGCCTTGGTTAGGTAGAATTTTTGATAAGTGGATTTGGGGACAACCAAAACATATTTATAAGGAACACAAAGCCTAGTTAAGTTGAAATTTTTAACCAAACTCGCTATTCTTAATAGGAATAGCGAGTTTTCTATTATAAAAAGATTGGAGTTTAATTATGGTACATCCAATATGGCAGGCCTATCCCAAAATAGAATCAGATTTAGAGCGGGTTAAAAAAATGATGATAGCTGAAATATCTGTGTCAAATCCAGAAATTAAGGCTAAAATAATGGATTATATCAATGCATCGGGTAAATTTGCGCGCGCCGGTTTGGTTTTAATGTTTGCCCGCTTAAATCAAAAGACGATAAGTCAAGAAAAGTTAAATATTGCCGCTGGTATTGAATTATTTCATTTGGCGACTTTGATTCATGATGATGTGATAGATGAGGCAGATCAACGACGGGGGATTCAAGCCTTTCACTTGGCTGAGTCCAATCGCATTGCCATTTATGCAGGAGATTATTTATTGGCTTATGCAATGCGGTTTTTATATCAGTCAGGCTTAAACGATTTCTCTGGAATTGAACAAAAAACCATTGAATTGATTCTGAATGGAGAATTGAATCAGTTAAAAAATGTAGCTGATCCGACGATGACAATCTACCGTTATCTTCGCCAGATTAAAGGGAAAACCGCACTTTTATTTGGCCTAGCAACAGTAGGGGGGTATCAAACCGAATCTATCAGTCGACGACAATTAAAACAAGCCTATTATGCAGGTGAAGAAATAGGGATGGCTTTTCAATTAATTGATGATCAATTAGATTTCTTTCAAAAGCAAGAACAAACTGGAAAACCACAATTACAAGATGTAATGAACGGGATTTATACAGCACCGTTAATCCGAGCAATTTATCAAAAACCCATACTTAAGAATTTGATACTTTCCATTGAAAATGAGGAAGATTTACAACAGATTCAAGATTTGATTGAAGAAAGTGATGCGGATGTCTATGTGGAAAACTTGGTAAAAAAATACTTAAATAAAGCAATTAAACGTATCCAAAAGCTCGATCAAAATGATTATAGCTCTGAAATTTTAAGTTTAATTCAGACTTTAATGACGCGTGATTATTGATATAACTAGACTAAAATTCTAAATTATATTAAAATAAAAGCGTATCAAAAATTTGTTTTCTTAAAGGAGAGGAAGATTTTATGAAAAAATCATTACTAAAAGGTTCGTTAGTGTTTGCATCAGTTTTCTTATTAGCGGCTTGTTCCCAAGCTGATAACGCTGCTGATAAAGCTAAAGATGCTGCATCATCTGCAGAATCTGTTGTCGAATCTGTTGTCTCTAAAGAAGAATCAGACGCAGCTAGCGATTCTGAAGTAGTTAGCTCAGAAGAATCAGATGTAGCCAGTGAATCAGAAGAAGCAGGCTCAGAAGAATCAGATGCAGCTAGTGAATCAGAAGAAGCCGGTTCAGAAGAATCAGAAGAAGCCAGCGAATCAGAAGAATCAGGCGCAGCGGGTGCTGTAGCAGATGAAATGGCCGAATTAAAAGATGGTACTTATACTGCTGTTTCAAATGAAGATGAACATGGTTGGACCTTGAAATTTACCATTGAAGTTAAAGATGGTAAAATTGAAAAATCTGATTTTGATTATGTAAATGCTGATGATGAATTAAAATCAGAAAATGAAGAATATAATATGAATATGGAAAAAAATGGTATTTCATTTGCAGATGCTAAAAAAGAATTAGATGATCAATTAGTAGAAAAACAATCAGCAGATGACGTTGAAGTTGTTTCTGGTGCATCAAGTTCATCTGATGTCTTCAAGAAAGCTGCTGCTGCCTTAATTAAAGCAGCCCAAGAAGGTAACACTGAAGAAATTAATATTGATGAATTAGAAGATGAAGCTGCAAGTTCAGAAGAATCAGCAAGTGATTCAGAAGAATCAACTGACGAATCATCTAGTGAAGAATAATAATTAATTAAGAACTTAAACAAAAGTAAGGGATTGGGCAAAAAAGCCCAACCCCTTACTTTTTTATAACAGGATATAGTAATACAGTAGTTACTTGGTAATTCTAATTAGCTTTTAAATAAATTGTGAACTTACTTACTATTTTATGAAAACTGTGTTAAAGTATTGGAAGAAAATTATTATAGCTTTTTTATAAGTTTGATTGGATAAGGAATGAGAACATAATGCGTAAACAAATAGCTCTCCTTTCAGTTTTAACCCTGCTGACTCCCTTAGCGATGCAGCCCGTTAAGGCTGAAGAATCTAACGCCGAAGTCACCACAGGCGCCAGTCCTAAAACTGAAAATCAAGAAGCACTTGAAATTGTCAAAGATCCAGAAACCCGGACTGAAACGCTACTACATACAGCGGTCCAATTATCCATTTACCATAAGGGGCAAGAAGCTGCTATGGATGAGGCCTTTGATTATATGCGACGGATGGAAAAATTACTTTCAACCAATTTAGAGGGATCAGATATTTATAAAATCAACCAGGCAGCTGGTAAAGAAGCGGTCAAAGTTCAACCCGAAACCTTTGAATTAATGGAAAAAGCCTTAGAAATCGCTAAATTATCGGATGGGGCCTTTGATGTGACCATCGGTGCGGTCACCAATTTATGGCGGATTGGGGATGTGGATGAAGAGCGTTTACCAAGCCCTGAAGAAATTGAAGCAGCCCTCCCTAAGATTGACTACCATAAAATCACCCTCAATAAAAAAGCTCAAACTATTAAGTTGGAAGAAGAGGGGATGGTCTTGGAAATGGGGGGCATTTCTAAGGGCTATATTGGCTCAGGGGTTAAGAAAATTTTCCAAAAATATGGAATTACCACTGCCCTGATTAACTTGGGTGGCAATGTGATTGTTATGGGAACCTCACCATCTAATGATCAAGGTTGGAATGTCGGTGTTCAAGATCCGGATAAGGTTCGGGGAACCGTTGTTGGAGCTCGGCGGATGAAGGATTACGCTATAATTACTTCGGGTATTTATGAACGCTATTTAGAAGTTGATGGTAAGAAATACCACCATATCCTGGACCCTAAAACTGGCTATCCTCTAGAGAATAATATTTCTGGGGTCACAGTGTTTGCTCCGGAGTCAGTAGATGGGGACGGTTATTCAACCTCCTTATTCTTAATGGGGATTGATAAGGGCTTAGACTTTGTTAACCATTTGGATGGGGTAGAAGCGGTCTTTATTGATAAGGACCATGGACTTCACTTATCTGAAGGATTAAAAGATTCTTTTGAATTAACGAATGAGGAGTATCACATTGTCAAATAAAATTACCCTACCTATTTTTCTAGAATTTGTTGAAATTCGGACCAAGTTGGCTTCCTTATTTCCAATGCTGATTGGTTTTCTTTGGACCTATTACTTTTATGGTCAGTTTAACTGGCTGAACAGCCTCGTTTTCTTCCTAGGTGCTCTGGTTTTTGATATGTGTGTGACTTCGATCAATAACACCATGGACTTTCATAAAGCCATTTCCCTTGATTATAAAAATGAAGAAAATGTGATTGGGCGTAATGGCTTAGACTTTAAAATCATGGTCAAAATTGTCTTTGTTCTCTTGGCTTTGTCATTGCTTTTTAATCTTGGCTTGGTTTTCTTAACAGATCCCATTTTATTAGCGATTGGGGCAGTTTGTTATGTCATTGGTATCCTCTATACCTTTGGGCCAGTTCCTATCTCTAGGACTCCTTATGGCGAATTTTTATCTGGTTTAACCATGGGCTTTGGTATTTTCTTTTTGGCTGTCTTTATGACCATGTATAAGGATATCCTGTATACCAATTGGACCGGACATAAAGTGATATTGATAGCTAATTGGTTTGAGCTCATCCGAATTTTCTTAATGAGTATTCCTTTAGTCTGTTTAATTGCTAATATTATGCTAGCTAATAATTTAAGAGACTTAGAACGCGATCTTGAAAATCAACGCTATACCTTGGTATCATATATTGGACGCGATTTAGGTGTTAAATTATATATGCTCCTGTCAGCCTTACCTTGGGTCTTTTGGCTCACCTATATTATTTCCGGTCAATTTCCAATTTGGGCATTAGTGGCTTTAATTGGAATCTATCCCCATTATCAAATTGTCCAAATCTTTGTCCAAAAAATTAAGCTAGCCGAGACACGCAAAGCTGCCTTTCCCCAAGCGCTCAAAGCCTTTATGTTATTCTCAGTCATTTATCTAATTAGTTTGGTCTTAATGATTATCTTTAAATAGGGAAGAACTTTGGCGTGTTTAAATCATTGCGATTCAAAAGCACCCTCCTCGTACCTGTAGCCAGGTCTATAGTGACCCCAAAAAGTTGGACCAGAGAGATGAGTACATATTTTATGTACTTGTCTCTCTTATTTTTTGTTTTCTAAGCAGCTTGAAGTGAATGGCGATAAGCAATTGGGCTCATCCAGTTTAATTTTTCTTTGATTCGTTCT
>NZ_AUAT01000036.1 GCF_000428865.1 Eremococcus coleocola DSM 15696 | reverse complement strand
ATGATGGCCTGGACGCCCTGTGGAAGTAGGTTTAGGAAATTCACTATCAGGGATTGAATCAACGAATAAGCTAATGAAACGGGCATCGTGATTTTTAGCGATATCAAAATCTAAATTTAATACTAAAGAACAATCAGATGTGTTATAATGTTTATACATGAAAGCCACTCCTTTAAATGTATTTGTGCTTATTTACATTATATCATGTGAGTGCTTTCATGTTTACTAAAATAATAAAAAAAGGTCATTATCACGATTGCGATAATGGCCTTGTCTTTTTATGGACTGGACTTTTTGCCCAGCCTCTGAATTTATTTAATGGATTAGGTCCAAGATTTGCCGTGGTTTTTAACCAAAATCAAGCGTGGGTAGAACTTAACTAAGAGGGCTATAACGATGGCACAGGTGAGGGTCTCAGAAAGGAAGGCTCCACCATTAACTAAAAATGAGTAAAGGTATGGACTTTGACCTTCAGGGGCATAAGATCCCCAGAACCAGACACCGGCTAGAAAATGAATCAGATAACGAGCCAAAGAACCTGTAACAAGGGCAGCAATCGCTAGACTAATTTGTTTACCATAAGCCTGACTTTGATCAACTAAAGTTGTTTGCATGGGTTGAACCAAGAGGCCAGCAAGACCTACTAGGGCAAAGGCGACGAAGTATTCTAAGAGAAATTGAATAATTGATAAGAAATAAGCGTCGCCAAGTAGGACTTGGAGGAGTCCCCATAAGAAACCACCTAGCACGCCGGCTGGCCAGCCACGACGTAGGCTGAGGAAGATAATCGGTAGCATTTTGACTGAGACCTCAACAGCGAAAGTTGGGGAAGGGATAAATAAGTCTAGCACCGTCGCAATAGCGGCACAGAGGGCGATTTCAAGCCAGACCCGGGTTGATAATTTTGCCATAAAAAAAACTCCTTTCAGTGTGGCGTGCACAAAAAGGAGTAAACATCTTGACGCAAGTACGAACTTGATCCAATAATGAGGGTATTTCTCAGCCAAAGTGGCACCCCTTGTTTATGTACGTGTGGAATAATTGATAGCTGTATTATAGCATAAAATTTTGTTAATGAAAAAGTTATTTTCAGTTTGAGTCATGATTAGCAGAAACAATCAGTGCCACAACAAGATAGGTCAGCTAAATACATTTGGTTATCTTTGTAGTGTTGGACTTGCCCTTGATTGAGGTCAAGACTTTGCCGGCGGGCAATTTCTTCGGCTAGGACCGCAAAACGTTGACGGTATTTATAAATATAACAAAGAATTACATTTTGGTGTTGGACTTGGGGTCCCACCATGAAAAGGTCAGGCAAGAGGGTTGATTCATCCCACTCATTTAAAACCGGCCGCGTCCCGTCCAGTTCGAAGAGGTCTTGAATAAGGGGGGATTTAACCGCAGCAAAGCCAGTGGCCAAAATAGGGGCAGTTGGACTGTCGAAGTGTGATCCGTCTTGGCTGATTAAAGTGAAAAGGGGTCCTTTTTTCTGGATGGCTTGAATACGGACGCCGCGTTTGATTTCAATGGCCGCAGCAAATTGTTGGTAGCGGTGTTTAGTATAGAGCGATAGGCCTTGACTGGGGTCATAAGACTGAGAGTCTATGGCAGAACGATCCGTATAAATAGTTGACCGGTAGCCACGCCGCGCCAAGGCAATGGCGGTATCAAAAGCAGCTTCATTGCCACCAATGATACTATAGGTTTGGGCTTCAGTTAAGTGCTGGTAATCCCCTAATTGACTATAATGAATGCCTAAGTAGGCATTTTCAATCCCGCCATCATAAGGAAAAGCATAGTCACCCAGGGCCAAAATTAAATAGGGACTTTGGTAGGAGTCTTTTTTTCCTGTCAAGTGGTAGTAGCCGTCCTGATAAGAAATATGAGAAATTTCTTCACCACAGATGACAGGCAATTGGAGTTCATCAGCAATGGCTTGTAGGTAGGCCGCAAAGGCTGGACCCGAAGGGTGTTCACTTTGAAGGAACATGCCTGGTGAGGTATCCGGTGTGACCGCATTTAGGTCGGGAAAACCAAAGCCAGCCGTATTGAAGGAGGGTGAAATAAAATGGGTATAAGGGCTCCATTGGCGGAAGGATTGACCCACCTGACCCTTATCAATGACCTGGAAGTCAGTGATGCCAAAACGTTTTAGGGTTGCGGCCATCCCGATTCCAGCTGCGCCGGCACCGAGAATAGTGATTAATGATTTTTGCATGAAAATGTGCCTCCTTTATGGCTGAATGGAATTAGTTGACAGAGATAGAGAGTAAGATGGGTTCCTAACCAGGTGATTAGCATGGTCAGCCCCAGGGCAAGCACTTGCGCCCCGATAAAATCTGGTTTAAAAGCGAAAAATAAACCCGTTTCATGGTTAGGCGTTAGTTGAGGGGCGGCCAAGAAGATGAGGCCAGTGGCGCCGATTAAGCCCCCTAAGCCGTTGATAATAAAGGAATCCACCGGATCATGGATGGACCAACGGTCTAAGGCCCAAGCAATTAAATAACCCGAGACCATAGCAAGGATCAACATAGCCCATAGGGGCAGAAAAGCGACACCTGCTGTGGACGTCACTAGCCCCACCATCATCCCGGTCATTAAATGACGGCTCTTTAAATGCTTATAATGATAGATAACCTGACCTAAACTGGCGGAAAGAACGGCAATGACCGTGTTACTTATAATCAAGGGGGCTTGCTGACTAAAGTCTCCCAAAGGTCCTAGGTTAAATCCAAACCAGCCAAAGGCGATTAAAAAGCTTGCCATATAATTGGGGATGAGGTCAGAGGGACGGTTTCCTAGGTCTGGACTACGGTCATGATAGCGCCGGGCTAGAATGAGGGAGGTTAAGCCTGCAGACAAATGGACCACTAACCCCCCAGAGAAGTCAAGGGCACCCATTGCCTTTAAGATACCTTGGTCTGTCCAGAGTAAATAAGCTAAGGGGGAATAAACTAATACTAACCAAAGGGGCGTGAAAACCACGAAGTAAGGCCAGGCCACTCGGCCATTGAGGGTTCCCATAAACATAATTGCAGCATAAATAAAAAAAGCCCCCTGTAAACACATGTCAGCCAGTAAATTAGGTTCAGCCTTTAATAAGCTAGGCCAGAAGGACCCTATGTGACCGTTATCATAGATTAAGGGATAGCCCAGGCAGAACCAGGCTAGGATCGCCGTCAAGAGGCCCATGGTCATCATGGTCAAAGATTGATCAACCTGAGGGTCAGGGGCGGCATTGGCATAGAGGACTGGCACCGAAAAGAGCATGGGCCACATAAGGATAAAACAAGTCAATTTAAAGATTAGTGATGATAGCAAGGTCGATCCTCCTAAAAATAAATTTGATGTAAATAGTAATAATTACCATTTAACTAAAATTAAGTAATAAAGTCAAGCGAAAAATCATCATTTGGCTGAAATCATGAATGAATTGATAAAATATGAAACTTGGTTAAGTTTGCTTAAGTCAAGACAAATTAGTTATACTATTTAGTAACAAAAGGAAAGGGAGTGCAGACATGAATATAATTTTTGATATGGATGGGGTTTTAATTAAGTCAGAATATGCCTACTCTCTAGCTATTCAAAGAGTCTTGGCAGACCACGGAGTGGATGTAGATTTATCATATATTGACCAGTATCGGGGCCGGTCGAATCCAGAAACTTGGCAGGAGATTATTGCTGACTTTAGCGTTTTAGACCAGGCGTCGGACTACTATATTGACCGCGTCTTTAGTTACCGTGAAGAAATTGTGGCTCGGGATGGGATTATTCCTTGTGACCATATCTTAGAATTATTAAATGCTTGGCACGGCAAGGGCTACCGAATGTCAGTGGCCTCATCTTCACCTATGTCAGAAATTGAACGTACTATGGATGCTCTTGGAATAAGGTCATATTTTGAGCATTTAGTGACCGGTGAAGCGGTTGCCCAGTCTAAACCGGCCCCAGATATCTTCTTATATTCGGCTAAGTTGATGAACTTAGAACCTAAAGATTGCATCGTAATTGAGGATTCAAGTCATGGGGTTCAAGCAGCCAAATTAGCTGGCATGTATTGTATTGCTTATGTTGATCCTCATGAACCCGCCCAAGATGTTTCATTAGCAGATGAAGTAGTGGAGGATTATCGAGACTTGTTAGACCGGAAATTATAGGAAAATTGGTACAAATTAAATTAGATTAAACGCTTTCTATTCATTAAGATAGGAGCGTTATTTTTATGGAATTACTATACATAAAATTATATATGCTTATTTTTGTAAGTTAGCTAATGAATAAATTATTTACAAATAATTTACTAATTAATCCTTTCTTTATAGTAACAAGGTTTCACTAATGAAAAGGACAAAAAAGCTTAGATTTTGCTTATTTTCTTTACATAAAATTAATATAGCATCGAAAAAATTTACGTTGAATTTACCTTGAATTTACGTTGAATTAATAACTGATTGTTATAATTTGTTTGTTAAAAAATTGACTATTCAGGAGGAAATTATGAAAAAATTCTTGAAAAAAGTAACCTGTGCTGCCCTAACTTTAGGAACTCTTGCTGGTTTAATTTCACCAACCGCTTTTGCGCAAGATAAACAAACCATTACTTTATGGACTGGTGGGTCTGATAATATCCGTTTAGTGTATGAGGAATTAGAAAAAGCTTTTGATTCATCAGAGTATGGTAAAAAATATGATTTAGAAATTCAATTTGTCTTATCTGGATCTGGGGCTCAAAGTGTTCGTGATCGGATTGTTGCAGCAGCCGCAGCCGGTGAAAAAGAAACAGATTTTGATATTGTGGAAATGGGAGCTGACGAATTTGTTTC
This sequence comes from Eremococcus coleocola DSM 15696, assembly GCF_000428865.1. Classification (GTDB taxonomy): domain Bacteria; phylum Bacillota; class Bacilli; order Lactobacillales; family Aerococcaceae; genus Eremococcus; species Eremococcus coleocola. The sequence continues at coordinate 6,202 of NZ_AUAT01000036.1, read as the reverse complement.
CTATACAGCGGATAATTCTGCTGAAGATATGTTTCTTCCACTCGACTTTTCGAAAATACCTAATTCTGAAAACGTCGAAGCTCAAGTAGCTGAGGGTAGCGAGTATCTAATTCCTTTCCGAGGAACAACCGTTGTGTTAGCTTATGATGAAGAACGTGTTGATAAAGTACCAACTACTTCTGAAGAACTTTATCAATGGATTAAAGACCATCCAGGTCGTTTCGCATATAATACCCCAGGTTCAGGCGGGGCTGGTAGTTCATTTGTAACGACTGCAATCTATAATAACCTAGATGAAGAAGCACTTGTTTCTGATGATCCTGCTAATATGGAGAAATGGGATCAAGGTTTTGATTTATTAAAAGACCTACATGGATCACTTTATCAATCAGGTGGTAAGACGGTTTATCCAAATAAAAATCAAGGAACCATTGATTTATTAATTGATCAACAAGTGGATATGATTCCTGCTTGGGCAGATCAAATTATTTCACAAATTAATCAAGGAATCCTTCCTGAAACCACCAAAATTACCCAAATCGATCCTGCTTTCACTGGTGGATTAGTAACCTTCGCGATTCCAACGATTGGCCGGCAAGCTGAAAATCCAGAAGGCGCTTATGCTTTCTTTGATTTCATGTTATCTGAACAAGCACAACAAATTCTATTAGATAATATGGCAGCTATTCCATTGATTGATTCATCTAATATGGATTCTGCAAATGCTGAATTATTAAAAGACTTAGATGTGACTAATTTCAGACGCACAAGTCTAGGTGAGTTAGGTGGTCAATTAACTGAACGTTGGGATAAAGAAATTGGAACCCTTAACTAAGTAATATCATAAAATTTAAAAACAAAGCAGGCTGAGACAGGAGTCACAGCCTCTTGTTTTTTAAGGCATTTGAGTTTAATCAGACAGACGAGGAGTATTGTCATGCAATTTATTAAAAATAGCTATTATAAATATGGCCGCAGTAATCTCATCAATTGGATTGTTTTCATCATTTTTTTAACCTTTTTCTACACCCCTTTGTTAAATAATATGATTGTAGCTTTTGGGGATGTTTACCGTTTTCCAGATATTTTACCGTCTATTTTTGGATTTAAATGGTGGAAATTTGTATTTGGGCAAGACCAACTAGTGTCTTCAATTGCATCATCCTTTATCATTGCCACCTTAACTACAATTGCGACCTTATTAGTGTGTATTCCAGCAGCTTACGCTTTAGCCCGCTATCGTTTTAAAGGTCGTCAGGGTGTGATGTTTACTTTTTTAGTTTCCAATGCCTTTCCAAAGATGGGGATTTATGTATCCATGGCCATTTTATTCTATAAAATGAAATTAATTGGAACCGTACCAGGGGTCATTATTGTGCATATGATCAATTCCATGATGTTGATGATTATGATACCGTCTGCTTCTTTTAGAGCTATACCACTCCAACAGGAGGAAGCGGCGCGTGATATCGGGGCCAAACCCTTAACTGTCTTTCGGAAAATAACCTTACCTCAAGCTATGCCAGGTATTATTGTGGCTAGTATCTATACCTTTCTAGGTTCCTTAGAAGAAGCTCAAGGGACTCTATTGGTAGGATTTCCAGAAATTTCAACCATGGCAACAGCCATGTATGGGGTTATTTTGGATTATCCTATCCAGGCTGGGGCTGTATTCTCATTGATTTTGATGTTGCCATCCTTGGTGTTAATCGTTATTTTCCGTAAATATCTCAGTGCCAAAACACTGGGTGAAGGCTTTAGGATGTAGTTAGGAGCATAAAATGACAGTTAAAGTAAAAGTGAAAGATTTAAGTATTATTTATGATAATGGTGACGGCGTTCGTGATGTTAATTTAGATATCTATGAAAATGAGATTTTAACACTTTTAGGTCCATCAGGATGTGGTAAAACTACAATTTTGAGAGCCATTGGTGGCTTCAATAAAGTGACCCAAGGGAGCATCTTAATTGATGATCAAGAAATTACTAATTTAGAACCCGAAGACCGGCCGACGGGGATGGTTTTTCAAGGTTATAATTTGTGGCCGCATATGAGTGTTTATGATAATTTAGCTTTTGGTTTGAAATTAAGAAAGGTTAAGAAGGTTGAAATAAAAGAAAAAATAAAAAATGTCTTAGACCTAGTTAAGCTTCCTGGCATCGAAAAGAAGTATCCAGCCCAGCTTTCAGGGGGGCAACAACAACGGGTGGCGATTGCTCGATCAATTTTATTAGAGCCTGCTGTCCTATTGTTGGATGAACCATTCTCAGCCTTAGATGCCAAAATTCGTCAAGAAATGCGGTTGGAACTGAAGCGTATTCAACAAGATCTTAACCTAACCGTTGTCTTTGTTACCCATGACCAAGAAGAGGCTATGTCAATCTCGGATCGGATTGTAGTTATGGATAAGGGGCACATTTCGCAATTAGGAACACCAAATGAAATCTATGATAATCCTCAATCTCAATACGTGGCTTCCTTTATTGGTGCGATGAATTTCTTGCCAACAGAAACGGGTCAAATTATGGCTATCCGCCTAGAAGATGTCTTAGTGGGACCGGCATCTATGTATGAGCAAAAGGCAGAGGTTGAAGCCATTATGTTAGTAGGACATTATGCGATTCTTTCATTAAAGACGCAGAATAATCAACATCTACAATCTTACGTCACCCGGACTGAGTCGGCCAAGTATCTTGAAGGGAATGCCATTTCTTATCAAATTGCTAAATATCAAATGTATGATAAGAAGGAGGCCCTTCAATGAAAAATAAGGATAACCGTTGGCCCCCTTATTTATTAATAGGGCCTGCCTTTCTGGTCATTTTAATTTTTGTGATTTATCCGATGTTCTCTGCTTTTGTCCGTTCGTTCTCTATTAAAGGCGGCGGGGGCTTTACCTTAGAACATTATACTTACTTCTTTACAGATCCCATCCAAATTCAAAACATTCTTTACACTTTATATGTTGTATTGATCACCGTGATTTTAACTTTTATCATTAGTTTCTTATTAGCCTTATTTTTGCGATTTTCTAAATCAAAACTAGCCGGATTTATGGGCTGGTTAGTTTTATTACCACGATTTGTACCTGGCATGGTAGCAGTATATAGTATGATTCTTATGATTAAAGATGCGGGAGTTATTATCCGAGTTTTAGATCAGGTTTTTGGAATTCAATTTTCTTTGGGTTGGATGTACAATGTCCAAGGTATTATCACTATGAATTTATGGTTTAATATTCCTTTTTCTACGTTAATTATTTTATCTGCTTTATCAAATGTGAAGGATTCTTATATCGAAAGTCTAAGAGATGTGGGTGGAGGTAAATTGCATATCCTAAACAAGTTGATACTCCCAATTACTTATAAGACTATCATTATGTCGATGACTTTTGTTTATATGGGTAACATTGGTTCTTTTACCACACCATTTTTGATGGGAGCCAATCATCCTAAAATGTTAGGGGTTGGTTTATATGATCAGTTTAATTCATATATGGATTATGAACGGGCAGCTGCCTTATCGGTCATCATATTCTTATTGAGTTCTTTCGCAGCAGTAGTTTATATCATGTCCAATTTAAAAGAAGCAGAATGGGAGCGAAGTTAAAATGATTACAGCACATACGGGTAGTGATGGTTATGTTGATAATAGTTTAGAATTTATTCAAGCATGTTTAGATAGTTCGGTCTCTGCCATGGAAATAGATGTTCAACTAGCTGATGATGGAACCTTATATTTAGCCCATGATATGCTTACGAATTATCATGCGGCGGTGAGCCTGGCAGATTGTTTTACTTTACTGGGTCAACGACCTGATTTAATTGTCAATATTGATTGCAAAAGTCGATCAGTTGGAACTGCCGTTTTAGCTTATGCTCGCCAGCAAGAACTAGCTAATCCTTTGGTATTTTCAGGATCAATCCTTCTAGAAGACTTTGCTGTAGCTGACCGTGACAAACTTTTCTATAATCTTGAAAATCACTTTAGTTTAGAACAATTAGAAGCACAGTCCTATTTTGAAGCCTTAGGGGACTTAAGCCGGGCTGGGGTGACTGTAGTCCAAGTGTATTATGAACTAGCCACGCCAGCTTTGATAAAGGCCTTGAAAGCAAAGGGGATAGGTCTTTCAGTTTGGACTGTCAATGATCTTACACAGATAGATTATTATTTAGATATGGGCTGTGTGAATGTTACTAGCCGTAAAGCCTTAACCTACCTTAAAGCTAAGAAAGAAGGAAGATAGAATGACGATTGAATTATTCAAGCAAGACTTTAAGCTCTATGCGTCGGCTCATCAGAGTCATCTTGACTACCGGGTTGAGGTGCCAGCGGGGGTCCAACAGTTAAAAGTATTATTTGACTATCAACCTTTATTGGAAACTGAATTAGAAGCTTTGGAAAGAGCCTTTCTTAAAGAAGGCTTACCGGCTGAACTGGCCCAAGATCAGGATGGCTTTCGCAATCTATTAACGATAACCATCCAGGATAATCAAGGTTTCCGTGGGGCTCACCATTATTTTAATACGCAACAAGAAATTATTCTGGCTCCGGACCAAGCTTCTTTAGGCTTTCGACCTGACCCCATTGATGCGGGGCTTTGGACCTTCACCATTTCTTGTCATGGTCTTTTTTCTGACTTTGTAACAGGCTCTCTACGAGTCCTGGCGGATTTTAGCTTTGACCAAGCCAAGTCCCAACCTCAACCTTTGACTAGTGTGGTACCCCTAGCTCGACCAGCTAAAAACCGTCCCTTATCTGACCCCCAAGCCCGCTTCTACAAAACTGAGCTCCATAGCCATACTCTGCATTCGGATGCCCAACAATCAACTGAGTATTTATTACAGCAAGCTCAAGAGCAAGGCATTGATTGGCTAGCTATTACTGACCATAATACGACGACGGCCCACGATGAAGCAGCTGCCCATCAGAATTATGATACTCAGGTTTACTTAATACCGGGTATGGAATATACTAGTTTCCATGGTCATATGTTAATCCACGGAGCCTATAATGATATTGTCCGCAACTGGACTGAATTAAATCCGTATAATATTGACCAAATTACGGAAGAATTACAGGCGCAAGGTTTGAATGTCACGGTCGCCCATCCATTTGTTGAAGGCAATCCCTATTGTACCGGTTGTCGCTGGGACTACCTTCTGCATGATTTAAAATATGTTGATACTTTGGAAGTTTGGAATCGGCAGAATCCCAATAACTATGCCTATAACCAGGCAGGTTTTGCTAAGTGGCTAGACTTCTTAGCCATGGGTTACGAAATTAATGCTTCAACCGGCCGCGACTGGCATACACCAGCAGCCTCAGAAGATCAATTAGCTTATACTTATGTCTTGGCCCCACAAGAAGCCGATCTAGACCAGATTCTGCAAGCTTTAAAGTTAGGCCGGACATATATTTCCTTAGGTCCGCTTATTGCTAGCTGTATCTTAGACGGTAAATACCAATTGGGAGATCGGGTGCCTCTTAAGCAGGATTCTTATAACTTGTTGGTCAATATTAATGAACTCCAAGCGGCCGACAAGGTATTAATTTATGGCCGTCAGAACTTACTTAAGGAGATTCATTGTCACCAAGCAGGATCCTTTGAAATTAAGGAAACCCTTCAGCTAGAACAGGAGTCTTTACTTAGAATTGAGGTAAGAGACCAAGCAGGGAAGCTGAAATTATTTACTAACCCAATTTATATTGGTTAGAGAAATTAATATTTATATGAAGAAAATTGTAAAAGCTGTACTCATTTGAGTTCAGCTTTTTTGTGTATTTTACCATGTAGATCATATGAGAGGGGTAATTCTATAGAAGCTTTGAATCAATTATCCCCAAAGTGAAAACAGTCTAAAAATAATAAAAAGAACAAGAGGCTGGGCAAAAAGTCTCAAAAATAACCGACAAACATTTCAAAAAGATGAGATGTTTCTCGGTTTTTATTAATTTTAATAAAATATAAGAAAAGAAAAGAGGTCCCCTTCCTTTTCTTCTTATCATTTCTGCTAATCTGGTTAAATTCATTGCCATTAACAGGATTCCAATATCATTTGAAACCCCAATTTTTCCTCTTACATGAACTCTTCGTACACCAAAATTGCGCTTCATTTGACCAAAAACAGGCTCAACTTCTATTTTACGTTGAGCATATAGTTGGCAACCTGAATCGCTTTCTAAGTATTCTTTGGCTTT
>NZ_AUAT01000035.1 GCF_000428865.1 Eremococcus coleocola DSM 15696 | reverse complement strand
GAATAGAGAAAAAATTATAAAGCTCTATATGCGTGATGGAAGTATAGAAACTGGGGTTTTCCTGGGATTTGACCCAATTGAAGACAATGATGAAGGTGACGGATTTATCTTGGATGTTGACGGCGATACGACAGTAGGTCGATTGATTACTGAAGATAGAGTTGAGCGAGTGGAATTCTTATAGGAGGCGTGCCCCATGGCAAACGATGATTATTTTGTGGTTGTATTTAAGCTACTAAATTATTTTTATCAGAAAATGAAAGCAGGAGAATCAATCAATCAAAATGACCTCACGCCAGCAAAATTGGGGATTAATCTTCCGTATTTAATGGATATATATAGAAATTTGTTTGAAGATGGATATTTAACTGGTTCATATGTAGAATCTGATTATGATGGTTTGGAAGAGATTCATGACTTAAGTGTAGTTCGTATCACAACAAAAGGTGTTGAATATTTGCAAGACAATTCCAAAATGAAACAAGTGTACAAAACGTTAAAAGAACTCAAAGAATGGATTCCAGGAATGTAGCCACTTCCCAAATGGGTGAGTGGTATTTTTATACCCAAATTAAAGGGGGTGAGTCTGACTTGAAACCAACGAAAACTGATAGAAAGGCTCGGTGATCCAATTATCTTGACGGGTAGGAATAGACTACTATCTGAATATAAAATACAAGGTTATTTGCTTAGCAAGTAGCCTTTTTATTTTGGTCTTTATCCGCAGACCTAAAAGAACGGAAATTACCTTACATTGGAGGACAATACAATGACTGAAAACGAAATGTTGAAACTGGATTTACAAATGTTCGCTGAAGGCGAAGCTGACCCGGCAGAGGGGACCGGGACTGACTCTACTGGTGGAGAAGGAAAACCAGAAGCAATCTTCACTCAAGAAGATTTAAACCGGATTGGTACAAAGGAAAAAGCGAGTGGACGCTCTTCGATGTTAAAGGACCTAGGCTTTGAGACTGAAGAAGATGCTAAAGCTGCGATAACAAAGTATCAAGAATGGCAAAAGTCTCAACAGACGGAGGTTGAGCGACAGAATGAAGCATTGGCACAAGCTCAAAAAGCTAATGAAAACTTGGAAAGTCAAAATAAGACTTTACTTGCTGAAATTTCAGCGTTAAAAGCAGGTGTGCATGGTGATTCTGTCGAAGATGTTATTACTTTGGCACAACGTTTAGTTACGGAAGACAAAACAATCGATGAAGCAATCGGAGAAGTTTTAGAAAAGTATCCTCAGTTCAAGAACGAAACGGTTGAGGAACCCAAAAAGCCCATCATTACTGTGGGTGGTAATCCTTCAGCTAAAGGAGAAAGTAAAAATGATCCATTCAAGGCTATTATCGATAGTTATAAATAGAAAGAAGGATTAAAATATGACAACTGAAAATCAAAACTTAGCGGTACGTATGTATCAACCGCAATATCGTCAAATGTTACAAACAGTATTCGAAGCACGTAAGGCATTCTCTCGTGCAATGGCGCCTTTACAAATCTTAGATGGTGTACAACATAATCAAAAGGCATTCTCTGTCAAAACAAATAATACTCCAGTCGTTATTGGAGAATATTCAACAGATGCAAATGCAGCATTCGGAGATGGCACAGCAAAATCAACTCGCTTTGGTAATATGACAGAGGTTATTTATGCAGATACAGATGTGGAATATGATTATTCTTTAGCAATCCACGAAGGTATTGATCGTTTTACAGTTAATAATGACTTAAATGCTGCTGTTGCTGACCGTTTGAAATTGCAATCTGAAGCTCAAACTCGTAGAGCAAATAAAGCAAATGGTAAGTTTATTTCTGATAATGCTGCTGAAACCAAAACTCTAGCAGATTTCCAAGAAACAACAGTCCGTGCCTTGTTCAATGAGTTAAGTAAGTTCTATATCGATAATGAAGTTGTAGCTCCTGTGACTGCTTATGTATCTGCAGAAGTTTATAACTCAATTGTCGATATGGCAGCTAATACAAACGCTAAAGGCTCTAGTGTATCCATTGATGATAATGGCTTAGTACGCTACAAAGGCTTCGCTATTGAAGAAACGCCTACCAAGTATTTTGAAAAAGGTGTTGTGGCGTTATTCGTGCCAGACGGAATCATTATTCCGTTCATTGGTATTAATACTGCTCGTACGATTGAAGCGATTGACTTTGATGGGGTTCAATTACAAGCGGCTGCTAAAGGCGGTACATTTACTTTAGATGACAATAAGAAAGCGATTGTTAAAGTAACTGGTACTGTGCCAGGTGCATAGGAGGTAGTTCTATATGGCTAAGTTTAAAGCGCTATTAACTTTTGATTCAGAAAAGTTAGGTCGGCGTGTTCAAAAAGATGATGAAGTAGAAATGACTGTAAAGGATGCGGAAGCTACGAATCGTAATGCGAATAAGAAATATCCTAACTTAGGTGATTTCTTAGAACGGATTGAAGAAAAGGAAGCTGAAGCGTCCGAGGAATAGATAAGGAGGGAGCCGATGAGCTACCTTACAGAAGTTGAGTTTGCTCAATTTGGCTTCGAACCTGTAGATAACTTCGATAAGTTACTGGCCCAAGCGAGCAATGCAGTGGATTTGTATACTAACTTCTTTTATAAAACTGTTGATTTTGATATAGATAATCCTATTCGCCGAGATGCGGTAAAACATGCTGTGGCTTATCAGATTGCTTATTACCACGAGAGTGGGGTTATAAGTGCTGATAATCGCCAAGCATTATCGAGTATCCGTATTGGCCGGACAGATATTACTCGTAAAGGTTCTAAAATAGATTCAGGAGCTGACCGATTTAATTTGTCACTCGACGCTCTAAACTGGTTAAAGCTAGCTGGGTTTGGATATGCGAGGGTTTGTTATGATCGATAAAAGGCTGTTAGTAGATACTGTTGCAGTAAAGTTAGAGTTAGAAAAAGATGAATGGGGGTCGCCAGTACTTGGTGGTCCTATTTCATTAAGTAATGTTCGTTTTGACAGGTCAATCAAGAATGATGGATCCCAGAATAACAGGACACAGAGTAAAATTGGTGTTATTTATGTTTACCCTCAGTACTGTCCGGTGACTATTGATAAATCATGGATGAATGCCTTGGTAGAGGATGAATTTGGAACTTACTTAATTCGGGATATCATTATTAATCGAAATCCGTTTAATAATAAGGTATTTAGTTACGAAATCGAGGTGATTTAATGCCCCAGCCTTTGATTAAAGTGGATGTTGATTTCTCTGGAATAGAAGAAAAGCTCTCACCAGGAGCTATCAAACGAGGTCAGTTTGCTATGGCTAACCAAGCCTTGATGGAAATGGAACAGTATGTACCAATGCGAAAAGGTACTTTAAGAGCGGGTGCTGTCGCTGACCAAAGGGGTGTTACTTATCCGGGACCTTATGGTAGAGCACATTTCTATGGTACAAACGGAATTGTTACGTTTAGAAAGTACACAACAGCCGGTACTGGGAAACGTTGGGATAAGCGACTGAATGAAGGTCAACTGAAAAAGATTGGAAAAGCTGGTCTAAAAGGAATGGGGATTAAAACATGAAAAAACATGATTTTAACATCGTTCTAAAAAATTTTTTAAATGCTCAACATGATACGATAAAGGTTCGCTTAGATTACTTAACTGAAGGGGAAGATGTGGTTTTATATCCTTTGCCTGGAGGTAAAGTTGAAAAGGTATTTATGGACACTTCTCAAGAAGTGAGTCTACCTTATGAGATTGCTATTAAACTTAAAAACCAAGAGGTAGCAAATGCTTATCTAATGGCTATTAATACGGCGTTGTCTGATTTTAGTTTAGATTTACCAAGCAAAAATGGGTCGTATTCTTTTATTGACCTTAGTATCAGTGAGCCTTTTCTAAATCAGCGGGATGAACATGGTTATTACATTTATTTATTGGATATTGTCGCAAAGTTAGAAATTGAAAGTGAGGAAGATTAAATGGCAAGATTAAAAAATGCACTTCGGAAACATTATATTGCTCCTTGGAAATCAGAAACTCCTGATACTAAACCATCAGATAAAGAATATTTACCATTAGCAAAATATATTGTAACTGTGAGTGATGAATCAGATGAAGAAACCGATGATGAAGGTTTTTATGATGGAGATGGAACCCCTGAAGAAACTGTAATTTCTGTGGCAGCAGGCTACTCTTTTGAAGGCTACCACGATATTACTGATGCTGCTCAAAAATTAATTCGTGATATGAAATATAAAATCGGTGAAGATCGTCGAGTATGGTTTAAGGTGGTATCCTCAGATGGACAGACTCAATGGGAAGCTATTGCTAATGTTTCTGGTATTAAAACCGGTGACGGTGATGCAACTGAGTTTGAAGCCTTTGAATGCACAATTAAATGGATTTCCCTACCTAAAGAAACTAAAGTTTCTGATGTAGTTCCTGGTGTGTAAGAGTTAATTATGTAGGGAGTGTTAAACTCCCTTTTTATTTATCAAATAGGAGGAAATAAAATGGTTCAATTTAAGAAGAGAAGTAATGTTATCCCTGTTGATTTTGAAACTTTTAGCTTACAATTTGTTGCTAACGATGAAAATTATAAATTGATGCAAGCAGTTGCTGATAAGATAAAACAAGATGCTGAAGGTATTAATGATTTAACAGATATTGAAGCACTGGATAAGCTGAAAGGAGTACTTCATGAAGCCTGGGATGGTACATTTGGAGCTGGAACCTTTGATAAAGTTTATGCTTTTGCAGGTGAGTCCTCAATATCCACCATGATTTACTTCTTGGAAACTGTAGAAGGTATTAGCGATGAGTATAACAGCCAAATGGAACACGAAAAATTGGCTAAATACATTAATCAATAGCGATGTTAGATTTATCAAGACCTTTAGATGACAAACTAATTCTTGATGATCAAATCTATCCTCTCAATTTATCGTTTGATATTGTACTTAAGGTGTTCGAGTTACTTAGAGATAAATCTATACCAGATGTTATTAAACCATTTATGATAATCAACATGTTCACTGGGGTTGACTTCGCAAATAAACTAACATTGGAAGAAGCCATTGAAATTTATCAAGCCATTCTTGATGAACATATTTTAGATAATGCTTCGGAAGATGTTGTGCGAGATATCAGCGGGAATATTATTCCCCTACCTAAAAAAGAATCCGATGATAAGCAGGAGAAGCGTAATTATAGTTTGAGATATGACTCAGATTATATTTATGCTTCTTTTTTGCAAGCTTATAATATCGACTTATTTGAAGCACAAGGAAAACTCCATTGGAAGAAGTTTAATGCATTGATCACTGGATTGCCTAAGGATACAAAACTTTCTGAAGTGATTCAGATAAGAAGTTGGAAACCTTCTAAAGGTGAGTCCAGTGAATACAAACGATATATGAGAGAACTACAGAGAGAATATGAATTACCTCCAGAAGAGTAGAAAGGAGGGATAAGATGGCAGATGGTTCGGTTACAATTGAGACAATAATGGAGGATAGCAAGGCTAAGTCAAGTGCTAGTCGTTTAAAATCTCTATTTAGCTCATTAGGTAACTCAGCAAATAAAACCGGTGGTATTTTCAAAAAGGTATTAGGTGCTAACTTAGTTTCGGCTGCGTTGATGAGCGGTGTACGTTCGGTTGGGAACGGTATCCGGGAAATAGGTGGTGAACTAGTTAGTACTGGTAAAACATGGAAGACCTTCAACGGGAATATGAAACAGCTAGGCAAATCTGATTCAGAAATTAATAGAGTAAAAAATACTTTACAAGATTTCGCCACTCAATCTATTTATTCTGCTTCAGATATGGCTACTACTTATTCACAGATGACTGCGATTGGTCGTGATGGAGCAGAAGGACTAGTAAAAGGTATGGCTGGTATTGCGGCTTCGGCTGAAAATCCAAAGCAAGCGATGAAGACATTATCTCAACAAATGACCCAAGCATTGACTAAGCCTAACTTACAATGGCAAGATTTTAGACTGATGCTCGAACAATCTCCAGCTGGTATGGCTGCGGTTGCTAAAGAAATGGGTATGAGTTTAGACGAAATGGTCGGCAAGATTCAAGATGGTGAAATTGCTTCAAGTGATTTCGCTGATGCTGTTGAAAAAGTAGGTACTACTGGAAATTTCGCTAAAATGGCGACTGAGTTCAAGTCAACAGGTGAAGCAATTGATGGTTTAAAAGAAGGGATCGTAAACAAACTAAGTCCAGCGTTTGAAGAACTAGATAAGCTTGGTATTCAAGCCTTTTCAAACCTAGCTGATGGATTAGACAGCATTGATTTTACTCCTTTAACAAGAGGTGTTCAGAAGGCTGGTCTGATTATGAAAGCGGTATTTAAGGGGTTTGCAAGTACTGGTGCTTTAGGATCAATCAAGACAATGTTCAGCTCGATCGGACAAGCAATTAGCCATGTGGCTGGTTCATTGCTTGGATTCAATGGTAATTTCAAGGATTTAGGTTCAACGATTGGTAATTTTGCCAAATCAGCAGCTCAGGCGGTTTCTAAAGTTGCAGAATTTGTTTCTAAATTAAAACCATCAACAATTCAGAATTTCGCAAAAGGAGTCTTAGCTGCGGTTGTTGCGATTAAAGCTTTAAATATTGCGAGCAAGATCAAAGGTGTTTTTGATGTAATTAAAGGGTTGAATCCATTTGATAAAGCAACGAAAGGGTCAAGAACTGCTAAAAATGCAATTGGAAAGTTTGTTGAATCAGCTGGAAAGAGCTTAAAGAGTACATTCCAAGGAATGGGGAACATGTTCAAAAGTACGTTTTCTGGTATTGGAACAATGGCCCGTGGTATAGGGGCTGGTCTTTCTCAAACCTTCAAAGGAGTTGGTCAAGGAATTTCAACTGCATTTAAAGGGATTGGTCAAGGAATTAAAACCGTTCTTATGGGCTTAGGTCAAATGACCCAAGTTATGAATCCTGTAAATATGCTAGCCTTTGCGGCTGCAATTGCCATTGTGGTAGCTTCACTGGCTTTATTAGCCACACAAAGTGAAGGTGTTAAGACGATCTTGATTGCTTTAGGAACTGCTGTTGCGACCGCTATGATTGGACTTGGTGAGGGCATCAGTCGAATTGTAGAAAGCGTTGGTACCGCTATAGCTGGAATAGTTACTGCTATTGCCACAGGGGTAGCCACGATCATTACGGCAGCTACACCTCTTGTAAGTGTTGTGGGAAATATCTTCCTTCAATTCGCACAAATAGTCGGAAATACCATTGTTCAAGTGGTTCAAGCGTTAGCTCCATTTATTCCAACCATCGCTCAAATGGTCGCCTATTGTGTATCTCAATTACCAATGATTATTATGGCATTTGCCAATTTAGCTTCGGCAGTCGGTTCTGCTATTGCTCAAGTAGTTTCAGCGGTAGCAAGTGGGGCTGCTCAAATTATTAATGCTTTAGCCGGATTGGTTTCTGCTATTGCAGGTGGTATTGCTCAAATTGTGACGGCATTTGCAGGTTTAGCAACTGCGATTGGTTCGGCTATTTCGCAAGTGTTAGTATCGTTCGGTCAAATGTCTATGATGATAGCTTCAGCGATTAGTCAAGTAGTTAGCGCTGTAGCAAGTGGAGTATCTCAAATTATCGGAGCATTTTCTGGTCTATTAGGAGGAGTAAAAGGAGTCATTGACTCTGTGACTAGTGCTATCAAACAATTTGGCGATACGGTCACAAAAATATTTAATAGCGCCGGGAAACTCATCGAAACTTTCGGGCAAACTGTCGAAGGCATTTTAGAAAGTGTTGCTGGAGTATTTGATTCAATCGGTCAAGCCGCCATCGATATGGGTACAGGTTTAAACTCAATGGCTGATGCTCTACAAAGAGTGGCAGATATGGCTGGTCTAGACTTAGTTGGTACTTTGACTGGAGTAGCCAAAGCGGTTAAAGATTTAGCTAAAGCGGATACTGGTTCAATAGCAAGTGGACTAACCAATATTGGGAATGCTTTTACTGCAATTAATACAGCTACCACAACATTAGGGACAACCTTAACCACTGTGTCTACCAATTTCGGCACGTTAGGTTCTGGATTAAATGGGGTTATTTCTAACATTAATAACACCAAAAATGCTCTAAGTAGTTTAGGCTCGACGTTGCCAGGCGTTGGAACAAACTTGACCGCATTAGGTACAAGTGCAACCACAGCTGGAACTGCATTGACTACATTGCAAACTAGCTTTACCAATGTTTCAACTGCTGTAGTAGCTTTGAGCGCTGGCATTTTAACCGCAAGTGTTGGTTTTATAACCACATCTGCATCAGTCACTGCTCTAGGTGCTACAATTACGGCATTAAGCGCTACTTTAGCCATAGTAACTACTTCAATTAATACAACTAAAACAGCCTTGACTACTTTGGCAAATTCATTACCAAGTGTATCAAGTGCATTTAGTACGATGAGCAGTTCAGTTTCAAGCACGATGCAATCACTATTAAGCAAGATTAAATCTATTTGTCAACAAATGGTTCAAACTATGCGGCAAGCTGGTACCCAATCAGGTCAAGCACTTGCGCAAGGTATTAGAAGCACTAGCGGTGCGGTAACTGGTGCAGTTCGTTCTGTAACTCAAGCAGCGATTAGTACTGCAAGGGGTGCAGTCGGTGGCATGCGTGCAGCTGGCGCTCAAATCGGTAACGGTTTGGCAGCTGGTATGCGGTCTGCACTGGGGGCGGTTACTGCGGCTGCAAATGCCTTAGTAGCTCAAGCACTTAGGGCTGCAAGAGCTAAGGCTATGATTCATTCACCTTCACGTCTGTTCGCAAAAGAAGTCGGAAGGTATATTCCAGAGGGGATTGCGAAAGGCTCTAATGATAATTTAGGCGTGATAGAAAACTCAATGAATAACATGATAGATACTATGTCTAATTATCGTCTAACACCGGAGGATATCATTGGTGTGAATGGTAGAACCTTTGCTAAACGTTCAGCAATCACAAGTCGGAGTGGATTAGCTATTGGAAATAGTAATTCTTCAGTTACTAATAACAATTCGTATACATTAAATGCTAATGGACAGGCGAATTCTGATTTTTATTCTCCTGAAAATATGCGGAGATTAATTAAGGAAATGGCTTATTACATTAATTTGGAAGGAGGTCAGATGGCTTGATAGCATACATTGAATTTAACGGAGTCTCAAGTTCAAGCTTGGGGCTCCGTATTATTAATAAAGTTAGCCATGAGTCGACTGGATGGGACATTGAAACAGTAACGGTTCCGGGGCGAGATGGTGATTTGTTGTTAAGTAATAACCGGCTCAAATCAGTCGTTAAATCCTTTCCTATGCGATTACAACCTAACGATAATCTCACAAAAGCTGAAGACAGAATCAGTGATTGGTTAAATGTACTTGGATATAAGGATTTAAAGCTTTCTTGGGATCCAAAGTTCATTTATTTTGCTACTGTCATCGAAACCTTTGAAATAGAAGAAGTACTGCGACAATTTGGTAATCTTAAAGTTAATTTCTTATGCAAGCCGATTAAAATCTATACGGATTCAATCGAATTAAAGTCTTTTTCTGGTGGAACACTAGAAAACAAAGGAAACACGATTGCCAAGCCTATTATTGAGTTAGTGGGCTCTGGTGATGGCGTACTAACGATTAATGGTCGGCAAACTAAATTACAAGGCGTCCAAGAAGGAATTACTTTGGATATGCAACGCAACATGATTTATTACAGTCAAACCGCTAAATGGAATAATGTTGTTCGGTCGGAACAATACCAATTGCCTTATCTTGATTTAGGAAAGAATGAAATATCCATGACAGGTAGTTTTCAGATGAAAATCGCCCCATATTGGGGGGTTAAACTATGAAACCTATTTTATTTGGTGCGGAAGAAAAAACATTTCTAACCTATGGTTTTGGCGAAATAAACGCTACTAAAGCCATAGCTAGACGAGAACGCAATGGCGAATATTCTTTATATATTGAATACCCTGCTCATGGCGAAATGGCGAATTTGTTTAAGAAAGAAATGAAGATTAAAGCAGACGCTGGGGTTTTGACCAAGAATCAGACTTTTGAAATTACTCGGATTAATCGAGATAGCAAGAATGTAATTAAGATTTATGCCAATCATATTAGCGGTAAGCTGGAGTATATGACTTTAAGTCAGACACTGAAAGCCGACAGCATTAATGCGGAAGGTGCACTAAGGTTAGCGATTGCTAATTCCACTGGTGATACTGAATTTGATGTTTGGTCAGATATTCAAACCACTGGGAATGTGACTTGGGATATAACCAAAGTAGAAAACATTCGTAAGGTGCTAGGCGGAATGGCTGGCTCAATTCTTGATGTGTTCGGTGGCGAATACGAATTCGATAACCAACGGATTAGGTTACATAAACAGTTAGGACGTAAAGTGCCCACTGTTCTTGAATATGGTCGGAATATTGTTTCTGCCGAAGAAGATGAGGATATAACTGGGGCATATACCTCGGTTATGCCTTTTGCATCTTACACGCCACAACAAGAAGCTAGCGAAAATAGCGAAGTGGTATCTGATAAAAAACAAGAAACAGTTACAGTTATTTTGCCAGAAAAAATAATCGATAGTGAATTCGTTGAAATATACGCCAGCCGCCGAATTAAGATGGTTGATTTATCTAATAAATTTGGCGAAAAAGAAGTGCCGACAGTTGAAAAATTAAGACAACACGCAGAAACGTATGTTAAGAATAATAAAATCGGTGCACCAAAGATTAACACCAAGATTGAATATATTGATCTAGCAACCACTGTTGATTATAAAGATTTAGCGATTTTAGAAGAGATTGAACTATGTGACATAGTACCTGTTTATTATCCAAAGATTGGTATCACAAACAATGATGCCAAGGTGGTTGTGGTCGAATATAACTGCTTATTGGATAGAAACGAATCAATCGAACTTGGAATGGTTGGCAAGTCGTTTGCGAGTACAGTTAACAAAGATTTACAAGAACGCCTAGATAATATCGAATCTGAAACTAAAAAAGCAGTCAATAACCTTGTTCCATATTTAATGAATGGCTTTGGTAATCGTATTTGGTATGAAGAACCAGACCCTAATATGGAACATAAAATTGACGATACGTGGTTTGAAAAAAATGGTAATTTTTATCGTATCAAAAAATGGGACGGAGAAAAATGGGCAAACGTTCTTGATACAGAAACGTTTGAACGAGAACTGCAAGCTAAGGTAGATCAAGCCCAAGCCGAAATGGCGCAAGCGAGGGAAGACCTCAAAAAGCGTATGACTGAAATTGACGAACAACTCAAAACCATTGACATTGACAGCATTATCAATCAATTAGAAGAAGCAGGACTATCCAAGAAAGAAATAGACGAAATCAAGGCAAGCATTCCTAACTTCGATGATTTAAAATCCGAGATTGAAGCGGTGCGAGAAACATCAAAGGTGAACGCTGAAATGATTGGGAATGACGGAATCACACGATATAACAAAAATCTACTGATTGGCGAGTTTGACCGTAAGTTAGAAATGCGAGACCTTGACGGAATTGAGGTCATGGCGAATGACGGTGGTTTTAAAGCGGGTGAAACTTACACAATAAGTTTTGAAGCTATTTGCGGAATCGTTCAAAAAGTCTTGGTCAAGTTTGGCTACAATCTATCAGTGGTTGAAGATGTCCTATATCAGCTCGTGCCTGATTTTGAGAAATTTCCAGAGGTT
>NZ_AUAT01000034.1 GCF_000428865.1 Eremococcus coleocola DSM 15696 | reverse complement strand
CGAAGAGAATCATTTTTAACATCATCCGAGGATGATGGCCTGGACGCCCTGTGGAAGTAGGTTTAGGAAATTCACTATCAGGGATTGAATCAACGAATAAGCTAATGAAACGGGCATCGTGATTTTTAGCGATATCAAAATCTAAATTTAATACTAAAGAACAATCAGATGTGTTATAATGTTTATACATGAAAGCCACTCCTTTAAATGTATTTGTGCTTATTTACATTATATCATGTGAGTGCTTTCATGTTTACTAAAATAATAAAAAAAGGTCATTATCACGATTGCGATAATGGCCTTGTCTTTTTATGGACTGGACTTTTTGCCCAGCCTCTTTTTTGATGATAATTTTGAATTAGGCTCCGTAATAAAGGTTTTGGGATTGGAATTCGGCTTCAGAGGTAACCATAATGCCGAGAGAGCGGAAGGTTTCTTCGTCTGAATGCGATAAAATCACGGTTGAATGGGCTTGTAAATTACGGAGATGGTTAAGTTGTTGACAGGCCGCATCAGCTGAAGGATTTGTGACGGCTGAGATACTTAGGGCAATTAGAATTTCCTTACAATCTAAGGATTGATGGCGGTGGTTTAAGACATCTTGATTGAGTTTGTCAATGGTTTCTAAGATGATAGGGGGTAATAGATGCATTTTATCTGAAATATTGGCTAATAGTTTGGTAGCATTCAAAAGACAGGCAGCCGCAGCTGTCATCACCTTGCTTTGCTTACCAGTGATAAGTCTACCATCGGCTAATTCAATCGCAACAACAGGTAAATTTTCTTGCTCAGATTTGGCCAGGGCTGCAGCTACACACGGTCGGTTTTTACCTGACAATCCCATTTCATCCATGATATATTTGCCCCGTTGTGTCGCTTCTAAGCTACCAATGCCTCGTTTGTAGTCAGCTTGAAGGGTATAATAACGGCGAATAATTTCTTGCTTAGCTGCTTCTTGGACCACTGCATCATCAGTGATGGCAAAGCCAACTTGGTTGACACCCATATCAGTTGGGGATTGGTAAGAAGTGGCTTGGTCTTGATTAATCTTTGTCAAAATTCGTTTAAGGAGTGGGAAAGCCTCGATGTCACGGTTATAGTTGACGGTGTATTTACCATAGGTTTCCAAATGGAAGGGGTCAATCATATTAACATCTTCTAAGTCAGCGGTTGCTGATTCATAGGCCACATTGACGGGATGCTTCAAAGGTAAATTCCAAACGGGGAAGGTTTCAAATTTGGCGTAGCCGGCACGACGGCCTAATTTAGTTTCATGATAAAGTTGGCTGAGGCAGGTTGCTAGTTTACCAGAATTAGCCCCTGGTGCTGTGACCACCACCAGTGGTTTAGTTGTTTCGATGTAGGTGTTTTGCCCGTACCCTTGTTCTGAGACAATCGTATCTACGTCCATTGGATAGCCTTCGGTATGGCCATGGGTATAGACCTTAAGTCCACGGCGTTCAAGTTTATTTTTAAACTGGACCGCTGAGGGTTGACCTGTAAACCGGGTAATTAAGACAGAATTAATTTGTAGGTCCCAATGACGGAGATCATCGATTAAACGAAGGACATCCCGGTCATAAGTAATGCCGAAATCTCCCCGAACCTTGTTTTGTTCGATGTCACCTGCATAGACACAGATAATGATTTCGGCTTGTTCTTTTAGTTTATAAAGTAATTTAACTTTGCCATCGGGGTCAAAACCAGGTAGCACCCGCATGGCGTGGAAGTCACCAATGAGTTTGCCTCCGAATTCAAGGTATAATTTATCAAATTGGTTGACGCGTTCAAGAATATAACGACTTTGTAACTCTAGATATTTTTCACTGTCGAAACCTTTTTTCATCGAATTTACCTCCTAAAATTTCTGCCAATAAACATCATTCAAGCCATAATTATACGGCAAGTAATTTTTAAAAATCAAGTTATATCCTAAAGAATTAAAGAGAAATTTCTTTAGTTGGGAAATGTTACTTTTCTAGTTAAAAAAAGTAAACATGAGTAAGAAGTCCAGCCCTAGTACTAATAAATTTGATAATAGATTGACCAAGTTATTAGTCATCCAAGGATAGCCTCGGATTAAGTGGCGGTCAGGCCCGGGACTTTCATAGAGGACTTGAGTCTGGTCATCCTGGTAAATTGCTTGTAAGAATTGTCCCATTAGAGAGTCAATGATAGAACAAAGGCAGCCTGATAGAAAAATTAAAAGAAAGGCTGAAAAAGAAATGCCGAAATTGGTTAAAAGACCAGCTAAGCTAGCAATATAAAAGGCTCCACCTAAACTTGCCAGGTTACCAAGGATCGAAACACCTCCTGATAAACCGGGAGCCACTTCTTGGCCACCGACTAGGTATAATGGCGACTTAGAACTTAAAATTCCAATTTCTGAGGCCCAAGTATCTGCTGAAGAATTAGCAATCGAAGCGGCCATTAAGACCCACCAGAGTGGGTTGCCTTGATAATAATAACCAGCTAAACAGCCTAAACCTAGGATAGAATTAGCTAAGACTTGTTTGGCAGACCGGCCCTTACTGACTTCAGTTTGGGTCAGGCTATTATCATCGTGATTTAAGGCTAGGGTTTTCTTTACTAAGCTAATTATGATGGAAGCTCCAAAAAAGAAAATAAGAAGAAACCAAGCGGGCCAACCCCCAAAAAGAACATAAAGATAGCCCACAATCGAAGCCGTTATGGCACCCAAACCGGTTAATTTCCGATTAAGATAGGCTCCGATACTTAAAACTAAATTAATTAAGATTGCTAACATTAAGCTACCTTCTTTCTGAATTTTACTGTCCTTATCTTGCCTTAATTATGTCAAATAAACAAGTCTCTCTTTAATGAGAAAAGTTACTTGTATATCCTTTTTGCCATTACCTGTCTTTTTGACAAGCCTATTAAATTATAATAAAATAAATAAGCTTTTAGAAAATTTTTTAAAGGAGTATAAAAATTGGGATAGCGCCAGGCCTTTGATAATAAAAAGGTGACGAGGATTGAGCTTATCGAAAGATTCGGCGGATGGCTCAGGGTTGTGCGACCCTTAGGATGAGTGAAAAAAGTAAGTGTGAGCTTATAACAGAGACTCGTTTAAGCACCTAGAAGCGATAAACTATTATCGTGAAAAGAGGAACTAAATTATGTGTGGAATTGTCGGATTTATTGGTCAAGGTAGTGTCCAAGAAACCCTAGTCGAAGGCTTACAAAAGTTAGAATACCGTGGTTATGATTCAGCTGGAATTTTTGTATTAAATGATCCAAATGATGGTTATTTAGTCAAACAAGCTGGTCGGATTAAGGAATTACGCGAAGCCGTTGATTTTGATAAACCTGCTAAAGTAGGCATCGGCCATACGCGTTGGGCAACTCATGGGGAAGCGAATGTAACGAATGCTCATCCCCATCTTTCCCAAGATAACCGCTATGCTTTGGTTCATAATGGTGTGATTGAAAACTTTAAAGAAATTAAAGAAGAAGATCTAGCTGGGGTTCAATTCAAAACTCAAACCGACACCGAAGTTGTGGTGGCTTTAATTGCTAAATATGCTCAAGAAGGTTTATCAACCATAGAAGCCTTCCATAAAGCTTTAAAACGGATTGAAGGTTCTTATGCGTTTGCTTTAATTGATGAAGCAGATCCTGAAACCTTATATACGGCTAAGAATAAGAGCCCAATGTTAGTTGGTTTGGGGCAAGATTTTAATGTGGTTGCTTCAGATGCTATGGCTACCATCCAATTAACTCATGATTATCTTGAAATTAAAGATAAAGAAGTGGTGATTGTAACCCAAGACAAGGTGATTATTGAAGACCAAGATGGTAAGCAAGTGGACCGGGCACCGTTTAAAGCTGAAATTGATGCCAATGATTTGGATAAGGGTGCTTATCCTTACTATATGATTAAAGAGATCGATGAACAACCGGCAGTGATACGCCGCTTGATTCAAACCTATAAAAATGATCAAGGTCAATTTGAAGTGCCGGCAGACTTAATCGCAGCTATGCAGCAAGCTAGCAACCTTCATATTGTAGCTTGTGGAACCTCTGCCCATGCCGGCTGGGTTGGTAAGACCTTATTTGAAAGCATGGTTGGTATACCTACCATGGTTCATACGGCTTCAGAATTTGCTTATCATCAACCTTTATTAGGTGACAAACCCTTCTTTATCTTCTTGACCCAATCGGGCGAAACAGCAGACAGTCGTCAAGCCTTAGTCAAAGTGAATGAAAAAGGTTATCCATCCTTAACAATTACTAATGTGAAGGGGTCAACCTTATCCCGGGAAGCAAGCTACACCTTATTATTGCATGCTGGACCTGAAATTGCCGTGGCTTCAACCAAAGCCTATACTGCTCAAATTACGGTTATGGCAATTTTAGCGGATGTCCTATCTAATCATGACTATGGTTTTGATATGGGCCATGAGTTATCGATCATTGCGACCGCTATGGAAAGTATTTTGTCAGAAAAGGACACCATTAAAGCTTGGGTTGATGCCAACTTAATGGCAACCCGCAATGCCTTCTATATTGGCCGTCATCTAGACTACTATGTCAGCATGGAAGCCGCCCTCAAATTGAAAGAAATTTCTTATGTGCAAACCGAAGCCTTTGCTTCCGGTGAATTGAAACATGGTACCATTGCCTTGGTGGAATCAGGAACGCCGGTCATTGCCGTTGTGTCTGATCCTACAACGGCAAGCCATACCCGGGGAAATGTAGAAGAGGTTAAGGCGCGGGGCGCTAATGCTATGGTCATTGCCACCCAAGACTTAGCTAAAGAAGGAGATCAATTTGTGGTACCGTCTATTCAAGCTGAATTATCTCCATTAGCAACTGTTGTAGTCACTCAATTAATTGCCTACTATACCGCTTTGGGTCGCGGCTTGGATGTGGATAAGCCACGGAACTTGGCCAAGAGTGTGACCGTCGAATAGGCCTAAATTATTCAATTGTTTATAAAACCATCATTTCCTCATAGATTTGATGGTTTTTTTGTTTTAATATAGCGTTAAGAAAAATAGAATCCTGAAAGGAAATATATGCGCACGATATTTACCAATTTATTCTTATCCATATTAGTTTGGGTCAGCCTTGGCTTAGTATTTTACTTTCTTTATCCGAATTTAGCGATATGGTTAGTCAGTTTACCTATTTTAATCCTATTTGAAACTGCGGTTCTTTCCGTATTAGATCTTTTTTATGATCAGTTTAAGACCAGGGGCCCGCGGCTCATCGCAACAATTTTGCTTGCTATTTTAATAGTACTGTGTTTGTATTTAGTATTAGTCTCTTATTTCTTTTTATCAAATTAAGGCTAGCCTAATTTTTTCTTAAAAACCCTTGTACTTTTTCTTTAAAGGAGTATGATAGGGGGTATATTAAAAAACTATGAGAGGAAGATTCTATGACAATCGATAAAGTACTCCTTTAAAAGTTAGCTAAACAATACCAAGCTGACCCTGTCAATACTGCCCTAGCTGGGGCTGTGGCAAAGGTGGGAATTAATGATGCGGCTTTAAATAACGAAACGATTAAGAAACATTCATTTGTATTTTCTGACGAAACCGAACGAGGCAAAATTACCAACCAAAAATCGTCTGGTCGTTGCTGGATGTTTGCGGCTTTAAATACTGCCCGGGTAGATACCATGGCTAAATTAAATCTAGAAACTTTTGAATTTTCACAAAACTATACCTTGTTCTGGGATAAGCTTGAAAAAGCCAATTATTTCTTAGATTCAATTATTGAAACTGTAGATGAATCTCTATCAGGTCGTTTAGTCCAACATTTATTAATGGCGCCATTACAAGATGGTGGCCAATGGGATATGTTTGCGGGTATCTTAAAGAAATATGGTGCGGTACCAAAAGCAGTGATGCCAGAAACCTTCCATTCTTCAAATACCAACGTTTTAGTTTCTCTTTTAACGGGTAAACTCCGCGAATTCGCTAAGACCCTTCGTGACGCCCACCAAGCAGGCCAAAGTAAAGCAGACCTTGAAGCTCTTAAAGAAGATATGTTAGCTTATGTCTATAATGTCTTAACTAAGGCTTTAGGCCAAGTGCCAGAAACATTTACATATGAGTTCCGTGACAAGGACAAAAAATTCCACCGGATTGAAGATATTACCCCTCAAGACTTCTTTAAAGAGTATGTGGCTTGGGACTTAGATGACCGCATTTCTCTAATTAATGCTCCAACTTCAGATAAGCCTTTTGGTAAGGCTTATACTGTGAAATACCTAGGAACGATTAAAGAAGCCAAGGAAATTCGTTATATCAATGTGCCAATGGAAGAATTAAAAGGTGCTGCCATTAAAGCTATTCAAGCTGGACATCCAGTTTGGTTTGGTTGTGATGTGGGTAAATTATCGGAACGTCAAAAAGGAATTATGGACTTAGATATCTATAATTATGACCAAGTAATTGGTGGCTATGATCACTTAGACAAGGCTGGTCGGTTAGACTATGGTCAATCGCTATTAACTCACGCCATGGTATTAGTCGGAGTCGATCTTGATGCCGATGGCAATGCGATTAACTGGAAAGTTGAAAATTCTTGGGGTGAAAAAGTCGGAGACAAAGGTATCTTCTCTATGTCCGATGCTTGGATGGATGAATTCACTTATCAAATCGCGGTACCAAGTGAATTTGTCAGTCCAGACTATCTAAAAGCTCTCAATGAAGATGTGATTGAATTAGAACCTTGGGATCCAATGGGGGCCTTAGCTATGGTCAAGTAAACTTGACTTAGCGCAAACGCTCTATAAATTCTTGTAAAAAATAGTGTAGACTCTTAAAATAAAGGGTGTACACTATTTTTTTAGTATAGAAAGAAGAGTATTATGGAAAACTATCATTATCCAGGAACAGATATTCAAACGTCACGCTTAGCCTTAGGTTGTATGCGGATGGCAGGTAAATCGGTAGCGGAAGCTCAGGCAGTGATTGAGGCCGCATTAGCGGTAGGTATTAATTACTTTGACCATGCTGATATTTACGGCAGGGGCCAATCAGAAGAACGTTTTGCTCAAGCCTTCAAACAAACTAATTGTGACCGAGAACAAATTTATCTTCAATCTAAAGTTGGCATCCGGCCTAAAGAAGGCATGTTTGATTTTTCTAAAGACTATATTCTTAAATCGGTCGATGGTATCCTTAGACGTCTTGAGACAGACTATTTAGATGCCTTATTATTGCACCGCCCCGATAGCTTGATGGAACCTGAGGAAGTTGCTGAAGCCTTCCAAACTTTAAAGGATTCCGGTAAAGTTCGTTATTTTGGGGTGTCCAACCAAAGTGTGGGCCAAATGAAATTATTACAAGCAGCGACTGAGATCCCCCTAGTTTTTAATCAATTACAATTTGGACCAGCCCATACCTTGATGCTCGATGCGGGCTTCAATTTTAATATGCCAAATGACCTTGGAAGCAACCGGACCGCAGATATTTTAGAATATTGTCGGCTTCATCAAATTACCATCCAAACCTGGTCTCCTTTCCAGGTTGATTTAGAACAAGGACTCTTTATGAAACATCCTGATTACCAAGAATTAACCAAGGAAATCCAGGAAAAAGCAGACCAATACCAAGTTTCATTTGAAGGGATGGTTATGGCTTGGATTCTTCGTCATCCTGCCAAGATGCAACCGATTGTAGGAACCATGACACCCGAACGAATTAGACATAGTGCTGAGGGACTAAATGTAGACTTAAGCCGGAAAGACTGGTATGAAATCTATCGAGCTGGGGGTAGACCCTTGCCATAGGCTTAGAAAAAAATAAAAAAGCATGGACTTGGATTTTGCCAAGCCCATGCTTTTTTAATAGTTAAAATTAGAAATGAATTTTGAAAAGAATAACTAAAGCCACTATGATAAAGCCAATACCGGTAAAGATAGTTGAAGCAAGCTCTGGACGTTTGGCTTCCCGTCCTTTGAAACTTTTTCCTTCAAAATGGTTCCAGCCATGTTTGGGGAATATTATTAAATAGCCACCATAAACTAACATTATAATGGCGACGATGGTACCTAACCAATGGAGCATTTAAAGGACCTCCTTTATTGAAATCTGTTTTATATCTTATGCTAATTGTATAAAATGTCAAGAAATTTTTAAAGTGAGATCCATTATTTTAAGATGAGAATCAACAAAAAATTATTTATATTTTGCTTCTAATTTAGCCATCCAAGCACCTATTCCAATTCCTAGAATGAGCATTAAAAGGCAAAGACCATATTGAAGCCAACCGAAACCAGAATAGTTGGTAGGAACAATTAAGAGGGTAGAGGCAGCAACAATTCCAACCACAAAGTGGAAGAATTTGGTATAGTGTTTCACGAAAATGGCCTTGATGACTTTGGATAAGAGGGCTAGGGTCAGAATCATACCTAAGAGAATTGGGAGGACTACACTGAGATTAAGCGTTTTAAAGCCATCAGCCATGGCTTGGTAGAGCCCCATTATCACGATAAAGTTGGACGGGCTGAGTCCGGGAATAAGGGTGCCTAGGGAAATAAGAAAACCACAAAGGGTCCAAGTGAGAAAATTGGCTGGGACAGCTCCTTGAATTTGTTGGGTGGATAGACCAATGATAGCAAGTCCGCCAATAAAGGCTGCAACCATTAAGAGGACATCGGATTTATTCCGGCCTTCTTTCCCAGCTTCCTCCCAGAGAGCGGGGGCTGTGCCCAGAATGGCCCCAATAAAGAACCAGAGGATAATTGTTTCATAGTTTCCTAGGAGGAAGGACACACCCCAAGACAAGATCACAATACTGAGGAGGGCGCCTATAGCAACTGGAAGAAAGAAGCGAATATTTTTTTTGAAATTTTTGCGGATATCCGCTAAAAAATGGATTAATCGTTCGTAAATTCCGAAGATAGCAGCAAGGGCTCCACCTGATACGCCAGGGATGATAAAGCCAGAACCGACAAACATGCCCTTGACGACCCGGAACCACCAGGATTCTTGGGATTGGTTAAGATTAATTTCAGCCATAGAGACCTCCTAAAAATACGGTAATGAGATTTTTCTAAAAATTAATATAATCAAAGTTATTTCTAGCTTAAGTAAAATCAATATGATAAGCAAAGAATTCGCTTGTTGACAAACGTAAGTTAGAAAGAGTATACGCCTATTTAATTAAAGTGTAATGGGCCTTAGGTTGGATTTTATAACTTTTTATTCATTTTTGGTGAGTCTTTGATCCATTGAATAAAAATATCACTAGCGGTCCCAGTCCGTTCGGCTTGGGTGTGACCTAGCCCCCAAACTGTGTCGGTTCCTTTTAAGAGCCCGGCCATGGTTGCATCAAAATGGGAGGGCTGAAAGTTTGTTGGTTATCCGCACTGGGCTTTTCCACATTGGTTAATCCAATTTGATAATAGACATCGTCATCACTATTTTAGAGCCATTGGACTTATCGACTTTGCTTAAGGCTGTTTGAATGTCTGACTCACTGGTGCTTTGTTTCTGACTTTCTTGGGCAGTCACAGAGACAGGTGAGAATTCAATGAGGACGGGGATTAGACTTAGGTTAAGGGCTAAGCTAGTATAGACGATATATTTTGACACTTGTTTAAGTTGTATTTTTTTCATAAGTAATTCACCAATTTCTTAGTTGATGAAAGTAGTATAGCTAGCGAAACTAAACTATACTAAAAAGGTAGAAATAAGTGATTACTTCAAAAATTATCCATTTAGTATCAATATTATGGTATATTAAACTTACTCACAAAATAGATAAAGGAGCGATTGTATGGCCTTTCAACTTTATTATTCAGATGTGTGTCCAGATACACCGGCATTTGTAGAAAAATTAAAAGAGCTACAAGTAGATTATCAAGCCTTCAATATTAATGAATCAATTCCAAATTTAAAATCTTTCTTAAACCATTGCGACCATGAGGCTGCCTTCCAAGCTCGTAAGAACTTAGGCCAAGTCGGGGTGCCAGCACTCCAAGTATCTGAAACTGATTTCTTGTTTACTATTGATGAATTAAATACTTATTTTGGAGGTGACACTCATGTGTCAACATCACAAGATTAATGGAGATTCTGTAGAGGCACTCATGAATGATGCGCGTGACGTCTTAAAGAATGCCTATGTCCCTTATTCGCATTTCCCAGTAGGAGCCAGTCTTTTAATGAAGGATGGTAAAGTCATTACTGGGGTTAATGTAGAAAATGTTTCTTTCGGAGCGACTAATTGTGCCGAACGATCTGCCATCTTTACGGCTATTTCCCAGGGTTATAAAAAGGGCGATATCAAAGCTATTGCAGTTGCGGGGGAAACAGAGGATTATTTACCACCTTGTGCCATTTGCCGTCAAGTCATGGTAGAATTCTGTGAACCTGATACACCCGTCTATTTAACCCGGCATGATCAAAGTATCCATGAAACCTCAGTAAGTGGATTAGTTCCTTATGCTTTTGAAAAATTAGATATGTAATTTTTTCATAATAAGCATATCAAGTGCCAGGTACTCAGGTCTTTGTTATAATAAGGATAAGATAAAATTAGGAGGAATTATTTATGGCACAAACATTATTACATGCATGTATTCGCGTCCATGACTTAGAAGCAAGTAAGAAGTTTTATATGGATTTATTTGATTTCGAAATTTCACGGGAAAAAGATTATCCAGAAGATAAGTTCACTTTAGTTTATTTAGTGGTACCAGGTAGTCCTTTTGAAATTGAATTGACTTATAATTATGATGCGGATCCATACGAAATTGGAAATGGTTTCTCTCACTTGGCTTTAGGTGTGGATGATTTAGAAGCGGTCTATGAAAAAGCCAAAGCATCTGAATACAAGACCACTGAATTAAAATCATTATCCGGTTCAAGTAATTCTTACTTCTTTATCACTGATCCAGATGGGTACCGTTTAGAAGTAATGGCGAATAAATAAACCTTATTAAGTCAATGACTTCAAGGGGTTAGCAAATCATTTAATTAAATAAGGGGCAGAAAAGAGGCAACTTAAAACAAGTTGTTTAACTTTTCTGCTTCTTTTTGTTTTAACGTATCTGAAACGTGGGTGTATATTTTTAGAGTTGTTTTAGGGTCTGAATGACCCACACGATTCATGGTGTACTTTAAACTGACTCCATTCTGTGCCAGGAGTGATATATGGGTGTGGCGCAACATGTGGGTTGAATAATGCGGATTAATGTCAGGGAGTGTACTAGCTAAGTATGTATAGGTGATTGGTCCGTTTAATTTACTAGTAAAGATGAAACTAGCATCGTCACCAAACAATAAATGATTTGTTTGAATCCGTTGGCGGAATATGTCATCGATGCGGTCGGAACTTTCAATTGTCCGATTAAAGAATTTATTCTTTACCACCGATACACGATTTGTCCTTCGTTCAATCGATTTATTGGTGCGAATTTGGTTTGGACCAGTATCATTTATCAACCAATCTAATTCCGTGAGAGCTCTTACCTCGCCGATACGCATTCCGGTCAACAACTGCACTTCCAAAGCCATGGCATAGGTTTCATTCAGATTAGCATAGATTGAGTTTAAGAATGGCTGTATTTCTTCCGGTTCAAGGTATTTAATTCTATCAGATGGTTTACCTTGCTTTAGCTTAATTTTATCAAGACGGATATTATTTTGGTTATGATAGGTGTAATCAACATAATCAAGAACACTATTAAGGAAAGCTTTAAAATTTATTTTTGTTAGTTTAGTGAGACCTTTATCAATTTGAACTCCGTCAACTAAACGTTGGAAGTCAACAAGTGTCATTTTAGTTAGCAAATACTCGCTCTCTGGTGTATTTTTAACGTGTCTGTTATAGAAGAAGCAACGGGCCTTAGAACGTCAAATTAGTCAGAATAAAGAGCGGTTGCATATGGCTAAAGAGTTAGGTGACCGAGAGTTAATCGATAAATATAAGCTAAAAGGTAAAACTTTAGAAATGGCCATGAAAGACCATCTTAATAAAAACGATTTCTTGGTTCGTTTGAAGGAACGGGAGAAGTTATTCAAAGATATTGAATCGATTGCAAGTACCAGAAAGTGGATGGAAGCTGATTTCAAAGAGCGGTATAATAGCTTTAACGATAAGTTGACTGAAAAGATAACTGAAGATCAGTTTAAGGATTTAACTTCACATGATCTAAATAGAATTAAAGAGGTTATGTTGAATAATGAAGAGCTTGGTAATCGGTTAAAATTAAAAGAGTTTAAGCAAAAAGAACATATTTATGGTACTGAAGAGTATAACAACAGGAATAATGGACAAAGTTATTTTAAAGATATAACTGAAAGAAAACTCTATAATTATATGCTGAAAAATATGGATATGAAGAAGATATATCAAAAGTATCAATTTATTAATACTGATGGTATTAACGGTGTTCACATTCTGCCGAGTGGGCAAAATATTAATTCTAATCAAATAAAAATGCATCAAAGCAAAGGTGGGATACATGGTGTTCCAAATGCTAAAAAGAGGTGAATGTAATGGTGAAAGCTGCAAACTTTGATACATGGGAGAATAGAGAAAAAATTATAAAGCTCTATATGCGTGATGGAAGTATAGAAACTGGGGTTTTCCTGGGATTTGACCCAATTGAAGACAATGATGAAGGTGACGGATTTATCTTGGATGTTGACGGCGATACGACAGTAGGTCGATTGATTACTGAAGATAGAGTTGAGCGAGTGGAATTCTTATAGGAGGCGTGCCCCATGGCAAACGATGATTATTTTGTGGTTGTATTTAAGCTACTAAATTATTTTTATCAGAAAATGAAAGCAGGAGAATCAATCAATCAAAATGACCTCACGCCAGCAAAATTGGGGATTAATCTTCCGTATTTAATGGATATATATAGAAATTTGTTTGAAGATGGATATTTAACTGGTTCATATGTAGAATCTGATTATGATGGTTTGGAAGAGATTCATGACTTAAGTGTA
>NZ_AUAT01000033.1 GCF_000428865.1 Eremococcus coleocola DSM 15696 | reverse complement strand
AACTATATGCTCAACGTAAAATAGAAGTTGAGCCTGTTTTTGGTCAAATGAAGCGCAATTTTGGTGTACGAAGAGTTCATGTAAGAGGAAAAATTGGGGTTTCAAATGATATTGGAATCCTGTTAATGGCAATGAATTTAACCAGATTAGCAGAAATGATAAGAAGAAAAGGAAGGGGACCTCTTTTCTTTTCTTATATTTTATTAAAATTAATAAAAACCGAGAAACATCTCATCTTTTTGAAATGTTTGTCGGTTATTTTTGAGACTTTTTGCCCAGCCTCTTTTACTATTATTCTTACAAAAATTGTTTTAATGGTGATGATGGGAGTCTGCTTGAACTGACTGAGCTAGCATTTCCTTAATTTGAGGCAAGACCGCATCGATTGCAGCCTGGCGATCAATTGTTTCAGTTCCTTCCAAAAGACTACCTAATTGTTGGAGGGCAACATGCCAAGTAGCAATGTCTACCGCTACTTGATCGTTTAAATCATATACCCATTGGGTAAAACGAACTTGAGTCATCCCGTCCCCAATATTTTCTAATTCAATCGCTACATTAGAGCCAAAGACGCCCCACATAAATGATAAATAGGTAGGTGCTTCTACATCTGTAATCAAATTACGTTCAAGAATCTGATTCCCTTTACCCTTAACCAATAAATAAGCACCCGCTTTAATTTCATTTTCAAAGGTCAGTTCAGGAAACCAAAACTTAAGTTTTTCATTCTGGGTTAAAGCAGCCCAAACTTCTGACAAAGCAGCTTGGGTTTCTCCAACTAAAGAGAATTCTTGCCCATGTTGATGGTCTAAATGGTCGAGGACCGACTCATGATGGTGGTGATCATGATCATGGTCGTGGGTATGATTATGGCAGTGAGCATGGTTATGGTGATCTGCTTGATTTTTCGTCATAAAACTTTTCCCCTCCTAATCAAAGTTTGGTCGGTAAACTTCACGACGGTCCAAGGCAAAAATTTGCTGACTAAAAGCACCGCGTTCGGTTTGTTCAAGAGCGGATGAAATCATATTAATCTTAGCATCCATATCATCAATATAATGAATAATTTCGGCCTCTAACAAACGGGGAACCACAGGACTGCCATATTCCTGTTTACCATGATGGGCTAAGACCATATGTTTTAACAAGATAATAGCTTCCGATTGGTCTGGATCAATATTTAAATCGCGTGCAGCCCGATCAATTAGTTCATCAATTAAAACAATATGTCCCATCAACTGGCCTTTCAAAGTGTATTCAGTTGAAATAGGTCCTGATAATTCAATGGTTTTACCAATATCATGTAGAACAATTCCTCCAATTAAAAGAGAAGCATTTAATTGAGGATAAAGTTCTAAGAGTGACTGGGCAATTTTAAGCATAGTCATTGTATGAAAGGATAAACCACCCGCAACCGCATGATGGAGTCGTTTAGCCGCTGGATAGGAATAAAAAGCATCCTGATGATCTTTAAGGATGCGCCGCACAACACGGGCAATCTCTCCGTCTTTAATTAGAAGTAAACTATTTTCAATATCCGTTTGAATAGCTTCTTTACGGATACCAATACTTTCTACATACAAGGTTGGATCATTGGGCTCACCCAATTCCGCCAAACGGATGGCTTCAATTTTTACTTGAGGGGTTCCATTATAGGTATCGCGCCGACCCTTAAGATAGACCACCTTTCCTGCTTGGAAGGCTTGGATTTCACGGTCAGTCGCAGACCAGTACATCCCATCCATCGAGCCGGATTTGTCTTGAAAACGGAAAGCAATAAATGGATTCCCGTTCCGAGCCACCCTTTTATCAGCAGCCTTGATTAAGACAAATAGGCCAAAATTCTCACCATCATGTAAATCATAAAGTTGTGTCATTCATTTTCATCCTATCTATTAAACTTGGGGAGAGTGAATCTAGGCATCTGAATCCGAGCTTAGCTCGCCTATATTTTCCAAATCAATAACCTGTTGGTCTGAGAAGGAATCCCGTGTCTGTTGGTCAAAAGTAAAATATAAAATTTGATGACTTTTAGCCACTTCTTCCAAAACTTGATTCATACTCGTCTTACGTAACTCATCGAAATTCACGAAGGCATCATCAATAATAATCGGCATCTTAACCATATGTTGGGCTGACATAATAAAGGCCAACCGTAAAGCAACATACAATTGTTCAAGAGTTCCTTGGGATAATTCATGTGGTGCAAATAATAAGTCTGAATTATGTTTTACCCTAAGGCTATTCTTATTGGCTTTAATCTGACGATATCGATTAAAAGTTAGGGTCGCAAAAATCTCAGAAGCTTGCTCAATCATTTGCGGTAGTGGATCATCCAAACCTTGGTTTAAAGTTTGCTGAATTATCGCCTTGGCTAATTGCTTTTGTCCCCAATCTTTAAAAACTTCTTCAATCTGGGCTTGTTTACTTGCTAGTGTTTGTTTTAATTCTTGATAAGACCCATCCTCTTTCATCCGCGAAATTTCTACAGCCAAGTTAGCTCTACGCTGTTGATGGGGTTCAATTCGTTCCTTGAGTTCTTTGAGTTGGCGTTTAATTGTATCATAATCACTCATTAGGGCTTGTTTATTCTCAATTTGACTTAAAGCATTTTCGTGTCCGGCAATATAAGTCTGATTCAAATCTCTTTGCTGCCGTAATTCTTTAATTTCTTGATTTTCCTTAAGACAAGCTTGGAAGGCTTGATCATTTTCAACCCCAGCATGGGCAAAAATCATCTGGCGCTCAGCCTCAAGCTTATCATTTTCTTGCTTGAGCCTTTCCTGGTTGACCTTGATATCAGCCAATAAGTCCTCTAATTTCTGAGCCCTTCTTTCAACTTCAGTCAGATCTGCTTCTGTTTCTTCCACAAAACGAATCATTTGACGTGTACTTGGATCGTTTTCCGGCATTGAAAAGCGTTCTATCATTGGCTGTAAAGCAGTTTTCCAGGTTTGAATCGCAACTTCAGTTTGGCCCAATTCAGCCTGATAATGTTGGGTTTTATTTTTCATTTCAAAATAATCTTTGACTGGATTAGCCTTAAGTACAATTTCTGGATCTGCTGTAGGATAGAAACCAAGTTCGACCAACCAATGAGCTTGTTGGTTTTTTATAGCTTGATAGTCTTCTTTAAGTGCTTCTAATCTTTCTTCTCGGTCATTAATTTCCATGCCTAGGGCTCTAGCCTGGTCTTGGGCAAAACCTTCTTTTTCTTTCAATTGGTCAATTTTTTCAAAAATTGGATTACTACGAAATTCTTTAAAAGCCTGACGATGACTCGAAAAAACCATAATTAAGGCTCCTGCACCTAGGACAGCGATAATCACACCCAAATAGAAATAAAGTGATTGAAAACCAATTTGATTAGTTAAGCAATAAATAATAATTGCCACCCCAATAAAACAGAATAGTCCACCAAAAAAATAATCTTTTAAACTCGTTGCTTGAATTAAACGCTCTTCAGCGTTCATCCGCTGATTTTCTAGACTAACTACTTGTTGTCGGGCAATCATCGAGTAATTCTGTTGCTCTTTACGTTGGTCAAGGTAAATCCGTCTTTGCGCCTCAATTTCTTCAGTATCAGCCTGAACTTGATCGAGGTTGGTTTGAAAAACTAAGCCTTCTTGGAGCTTAGCTTGATAAGACTGGGAATCTTGAATTTTATCCGGATAAAACTGGTTCCGCTTGGCTAATTGTTCCATCGAATCCTGATTCTCAAAGATTAATCGTTGTAACTGCTCATTTTTTGCTTGAACTTCTTTAACAGCTTGGGTATGACTCCGCCACTTAGCCCGGTCTTCTTTATGGCGTCGGGCCCAGTCTAAACGAGTTTCTTGTTTGAGTTGGGCTTGAATATGGGACTCACGTTCCTGCAATTGAATTAATTGTAAATGGTTTTGATCTATTTGTTTTTGATTCTGGATGACCGTTTCAGGCGCTTGATCCGGAATCTCTGTATAGGTCAAAGCATTTAATTGGCGTTGGGCTGCTTGATCTTTTAAATAAATATCATAACGATTGAGCAAGCGATCTTTGGCTTGCAAATCTTCCTCAGACTTTCCAATTGCTTGATTTAATTCTTTAATTAATTTAATTTCTGACTCTTCTTTATTCAAAAGATCCTGATACGTTGCGAGTCTTTCGCCTTTATTTTCTAAATCCTGTGCCATTGTCTCATAATCTGCCAACAATTCATTTAGGGGGGGATTAGATGCTCTCGGTTTAAATAAGGCTTTAGCTTCCTTATCTAAATTCCGGGACAAGGCAAGGAACTTGTCTGAACCCAAGGTACCAACACTTAAGAAATAATCATTTAATTGATCTGCCCCTATCCCATTTAATTCTTGTAAATTTTGTAGATTGAAGGCATAAAAAGTATCATACAAATTTTCATCGATACCTGATAATAACTTGTCCATAACCTGATCAGCTTGCTCATTTCCTGTTAAGTCAGTTATGAACAAACCTTGGTTGGTTCGTTCAATCCATAAATCGCCCATATCCGTCTGGGTAAGAAGGATACGACCGCCATACTGGTCCCCTTTACGGGGCTCATACCGGTTTACTTGATTTTTACGGCGTCTTTTATCTGGGAAACCAAATAAAATCGACCGAATAAATGATTGGAGAGTGGATTTACCTGACTCATTTTTTCCATAAAATAATTGCAAATGATCATTAATATCAAAAGTCTGGTTAACCCATTTGCCATAGCCATATATTTCAAGACGCTTAATCTTCATACTTGTCCACCTCCCCACTTAAACCAAAGTTGCCAATAATATAGTTTCGTGCATGGACGATCATATCTGCTTTTAAGTCTGAATCCTGTGCAAGTTCATTTAAATAAGCCTTCACGGTAGGATGGTTGAAGAAATCGGCTAACAAATCCTGATAAGTATCAGGTGTCTGTACCCAAGCCATGGCTTGACTAAATGATTCTTTAAGCCGTTCATCATAATCAAAAATCGCTTCATCCCGATTAGCTAAATAATTAATCTTAACAATAGCAGCAAAAGGTGCATTTAAATCATTGATGGTCGGTAAAAGATCTTCTAGTTGATGAGCTTCCAATTGCTTAACGAGGCCATCCTCCAAATTCTCTATATGATTTAAATCTACTGTTAATAGGTAAGATTGATTACTGGCTTGAGCTTGATCTTTAAAATTATGAATTGCTTGTTGAAGAGCATCAGTGACATGATTTAATTGCCAATCTGGTTGACATTCGATGGTAATTGCATCCCAAATAATATCAGCTAAGGAAATAAAGTCGCTTTGACTCGGTTGCCCCTGCTTTAATTCAATTAGATAAGCCCCTTTATCCCCAGCTTCATTCCGGTGGCGACCTTGGATGGTGCCAGCATATTGAATAATTGGTTCAGAATGTAATAATTGCTGTAGATGAATATGGCCTAAGGCCCAATAATCATACTGTTTTGCCAGTAAATCAGCCACTTTAAAAGGGGCATAGTGATCTTGACGCGGATTGCCAGCTGCAACCGCACCATGTAAAAGACCAATCGTAAAATCGGACTGGTCACTTTTTGTCGGAAATTCCTTTACTTTGTCTTGGTCAATCCAACGATTCCGATAAGAAAAACCTACAATATCGACGATTTCTCCTAATTTAGTCTTCAGCTGAATCCTTTCAACCTGATCACTGGTAAAAGCCTGAACTTTGTCAGGTAAGCTTAACGGGTACTTATCTGTTTTTAAATAGTCATGGTTACCATAACAAAAAACGAGAGGAATACCAGCCTTGGTTAAACGTTCAACTTGTTTAAGAAAGAAATGTTGAGCATAAATGGAGGGTTGATCGGCATTGTAGATATCACCCGCGATAAGGACAAAATCCAAATCTTCTTGAATAGCTCGGCCAATGGCCCGCTCAAAAGCACGGTAAGGAGCTTGGATGAGCTGACCTTGTAGCTCTTGTAATTGTTTAGAGATACCTACAAAAGGACTGTCCAAATGTAGGTCTGCTAAATGCATAAATCTCATGTTTTTCTCCTCCAATGCTTGATTGATGCTACAAAAAGAGACCAACTTTTCCGTATTAGACAAATACACAGAAGAGCTGGTCAAAAAGAAGCGGCAATCGTCAGCTATATTTAAGCCCGAAAGCAGCCACAGTCAGTTCTACTTATAGATATCACTCAATGGTTTCATAATAATATCGTTGATATCATTAATTGTTTGACTAACAGCTTGTTCACTTTGCATTAGTTTCATAATCAAGTCATTGGCAGAAACCTTTTGAGATAACTCTTGTAAGCCTGTCATATCTGCTTCACTCGGTTCTTGACCTTGCATTTGTTTTTCTTGCATTTGCTTAGTCATATCTCTAAATTCATTAAACAATTTGCTTGCTTCTTCATCTGCCTGAATAGCTTCTAAATCAGCCTTGAGTTCAAGGTAAGCAGGTAAAGCACGTAAGTCTCTCTCTAATTGATT
Organism: Eremococcus coleocola DSM 15696; assembly: GCF_000428865.1. Classification (GTDB taxonomy): domain Bacteria; phylum Bacillota; class Bacilli; order Lactobacillales; family Aerococcaceae; genus Eremococcus; species Eremococcus coleocola. Next base: position 6,539 of record NZ_AUAT01000033.1, on the reverse strand, counting down.
CGCTGTATCATAAATATTATTTATTTCTGTCATTTTATTCCACCTCACTAACTATCATCTTAGCAGATTTCTAGCTTAAATTCTATGCTAGACCCTTGTTTTTCCTAAAATGGTAGTTGAATATTTTCAAAAAAACTTTGGACTTGGGACCAAGTAGATTGCCCCCATTCTTTGGCTTGATCGACATACTGGCTGCCTTCATTTCGCCACCAAGATTGGGCCTGGTCTAACCACTGACTAGTTGAATCTTGTAAAGAAATATCCGAAACATCATTGGTATCTACGGTCATTTGGGAAGCCGGGGAGACTGTAAAGGCGGTCTGCGGAGAAGCAGCCATTAAGTTAGTCGTCGCTTGGTTAAAGAAAGACCCCATACCCGAAGGCATTAAATCATCGAGGGACTGCCCCTCTTCCTCTTGGTCTAAACCAACCCAAGAAGCAATGACAAAATCAGGGGTATAACCAATCATCCATTTATCCCGGGTTTGCATATTGTCTTGTGATACTTCGGTAGACCCTGTCTTACCAGCTATTTGGCCATTGGAAGGACCGGCACCATAGGCAGTCCCATTAGCACCATAGGTTTCTAACATCATGGAGGTCATATCAGCCGCTACATTGGCAGTCATGGCCATATGTTTGCTTGGTTTCTCATTGGAATAAACAACTTTCCCATTCGCATCTTCAATCCGACGGATAAAGAACGAATCAGTCCGTACTCCCTTATTGGCAAAAGCCGCATAGGCTGAGGCCATTTCCTCCACGGTCACCCCTTTACTTAAGGCACCAAGGGCCATGGTCAAATTCTGGTCAGATTGAGGAATAGTCAAGCCAAATTGTTTTAATTTTTTGACAGATTGACCAATCCCTAAATGATCCAAAAGGTAAACAGCCGAAGTATTCTTACTTTGAGCTAATGCATAATACAAAGGTACTTGACCAGACGGGTCAGTTTGACGGTCATAGTTCTCAGGTGCATAGTTATCAGGACCATAAGCTTGCACCACGTCTGGTACTTGGGAATGAACATTATAGCCATTTTCTAAGGCTAAACTATAAATGGCTAGAGGTTTAATTGTTGAACCAGGTGCTCGTCTCATATCCGTAGCGCGGTTAAAACCGCGGTAGGTATATTGACCACGGCCACCATAAATAGCTGCCACGCCGCCAGTTTGTGGGGTAATCACCACGGAGGCACTCTGAACTAAGGCCTGGTCGCCTTGGTCTTGTGGAAACATCCAATCATTATCATATGCTTGATCCAAGGCTGATTGGTAAGCAACATTCATATTCGTATAAATCCGATAGCCTTTAGAAAATAAATCTGTCTCAGGAATATCTGCTTTAGCAATAGCTTCATCAATAACCGCATCAAAATAATAAGGATAGGCGTACTCATCGACCGCATAGTAATTATCCAGTAAGTTAATCGCTTGCCCTTGATAATAGGCTACTTCTTCTTGCGTCAGAAGATCTTGATCATCAAGAAGACCAAGGACGACGTTCCGCCGGTCCATCGCTGCTTCATAATCATCAATTGGATTGAATATGGATGGACCCTTAAGGATCCCGGTTAAAACAGCCGCTTCATCCCAATCCAGACTTGAGGCAGAGTGGCCGAAATATTTTTGGCTAGCATCTTCAACGCCCCAGACTCCATTACCAAAATAAGCATGGTTGAGGTACATTTCCAGGATTTGATCCTTATCATAGACTTTCTCTATTTCCATAGCCAGAAACAATTCTTTTAATTTCCGCTGGAGGGTTTGGTCTTGGCTTAAGAAAGCATTCTTAGCCAATTGTTGGGTCAGGGTTGACCCTCCCCCTCCCGAAGTATTCCGGTTAATCAAGAGGCGGACAAAGGCCCGGCCAATCCCTAGAGTATCAAAACCATTATGCTCGTAAAAACGCCGGTCTTCCGTGGCAATTAAGGTCTCACGCATAGGTTGAGCAATTTGATCCAAGGTAATATAAGATCCTTTTTGACTATTTAATTTACCAGCTTCTGTATCGTCATCCGCATAAATAACAGTTTGAGCCTTTAACGCCTCTTGTAAGGTTGAAACATCCGTTGTCTTTGCCAAAAGCACCATATATGAGGAAAGAATAAGTGCTAGTAACATCCCCGCAAAAATAAGCACCTTCCAGCCCCGATAATAATGCCAAAGGGTCTTAAAAGACTGCCAAAAATTTGAATTAGTGAAAGCTTGCCGCCATTTGTGATTCGATTGCATGAGACTTGTGTCACCTTTCTCTAAGTTAATCTGAGTCTAAGTCAAACTTAGAAGTAATACATGGGCCTTAGGCCCGATTTAACTAGATTTAACTAGATTTAGCTAGATTGTTTATATTGTACCAGGAAAATATGATTTATTTATGACCAGAAATATCAAATTAATTAAGACTTGTGCATTGAGATGCGCAAATGCACACGATACCTTAATTTTGTGCATTGTAACTCGTCAATGCACACCGAACTAAAGTTTTAAGTCATAAAGAAAGTAAAAAAGAACTGTATCAAATATTACTTTTGATACAGTCCTACTATTAATAAATTAATTATTAGACTTTAATCTATTCAGCTACAGCAGCGCTTGCAACTGTTCCAGCTTGACGACCAAAGATAATGATATCCGCTACGGCGTTACCACCGATCCGGTTTTGACCATGGATACCACCAGTAAGTTCACCCGCTGCATATAAGTTAGCAATTGGTTGGCCTTCTTCGTTCAATACTTCAGTATTCGTATTAATCTTCAAACCACCCATAGTATGATGAATACCAGGTGCGATTTTGATAGCGAAAAATGGACCTGTTGCTAAACCTTCTTCCATACCAGTTTCACGACCAAACTCTTCATCCTTACCAGCTTCAACAGACTTGTTCCAAGCATCTAAGGTTGCAGTTAAGTTTTCAGCAGGCATATCCAATTCTTTAGCTAAATCTTCTAAGCTATCTGCTTCAACAACTAAACCTTTTTCTTCATAGGTCTTAATTTGTTTGGCACGTTCTTTAAGAGCTGAATCCCCTACAATATATGCATATTTTTCTGGTAAATCAATAATGGCTGCAGATACTTTATCCCGGGTTTCCATTTCATTGAAGAAACGGTTACCTTCTTGACTCACTAAGATAGCACCTTCACCACGAACCGCTTCAGAAATTAAGAATGAAGTGGTTTGTTCAACGGTTGGATGAATTTGGATTTGGTCCATATCAACAGTAGCAGCACCAATGGCTTGCGCCATCTTGATACCGTCACCTTGGGAACCTTCTTGGTTCGTTGTAACAAACCCTTCTAATTCAGGTTTGTTTTCTACTACCATATCCATATTCGCTCCGAAACCACCCGTTGTTAAAATAACTTTCTTAGCAGAAACTTCTTTTTCTTGACCTTCAATGTTCACTTTAACACCAGTTACGGCATTATTATCATCAACTAATAATTCTTTAACATCAGCGTTCACAAATGTAGGGATTTTGCGTTCAGTCACATTAGCGTATAAACCTTCAACTAGGTATTGACCGACAGCAGAACCATCTTCAGGACGGTGAGTCCGTTGAACTGACATACCACCAGTGGTCGTAATGTTATTTAAGGTGATTCCCATAGAATCTAACCAATCAATGGCATCAGCTGAATGATCAACCAAGAAATGAAGTAATTCTTGATCATTGGTTTCTTTACCACCCTTTAAAGTTTCTTCAAAGAATTTGTCATTTGAGTCTTCAATCCCTTGTTCTTTTTGGAACTTAGTTTCAGACGCATTCATACCAGCAGATGATTTGCTAGAGTTACCACCAACGATTGGCATTTTTTCTAAGATAGCAACATTGGCACCACCATCATGAGCAGCAATTGCAGCAGCCATACCGGCACCACCAGCACCTACAATAACAATATCATATGATTCGGCTAATTCAGCTGGATCGGTATATTCTTTTTGAGAGGCTCCTGAGACCGCATCTTCACTTTCAGATGTTGATTCTTCCGCAAAGACACTTAGACTAGGCACTAAAACAGCTAGTACCAACATCATTGAAATAAATAAATAAGAAATTTTCTTTTTCATTCTTATCCTCCTTCAATTTATGATTTATTTCTTTTACAGTTTACCAATAAAATACAAATTTCACAAGCTAAAATCGGTCCCACTTTTCTTAATTTTTTCACATTTTCTTCTAACCTTTAATCAAAGAATTCTTAAAAATAAAAAGGCCTGGATTTGCATCCAGACCTAATGGCAACCTAGTAAAATAGGGTTTAAATTTGTTCACAGCAAACTTAAACGACATCGTCATCCTGACTTTGGTTCGAAACCTTAGATGTTTGCCGCGCAAATGACCTTCCGGTCACTCGACTCATCGCATGTAGGTATCATAACAAGGAAAAGACAAAAAGACAAGTTAAATCTTTACTTAATAAAAAAGAAAGGCCATCCTGAATGTTGACCTGAACCCGTAAACACAGAATAATTTAATAATATCTTAAGATGATGTGAGAGAGACATCGTCGGATAAATGTTGAATTTTTGGAGCATATTGCACTGCACAGTATGGCTTATAAGCATGGAAATACATGCTATAACCTTCAGCCCAGAACTTGATATTCCCTTGTCTCTGTGCCACATTTCCAAATAAGTTTGCCTTTGAGTTTCATTTAAAAGTTGCATTGTAATCTCCTTTATAATCAACATTATACATTAACTTATTTTGATTAATTATAATGATCTTCTATCAAATCGTTTATAGTATATATACTGTTGTTGTTGTTTTCAATAAGAGTTTGTTGCCAATCGAGAAAATCCAGCTTATCCATAGCAAAACACAACAATGCACCACTGTCGTAAACAATGTGAGATCCGATAATTGATTGGTCGACTTTTCCTTGTTTCATTGTAGGAACAATTTCTGAAAATTTCACTTTATTTGTATTAGTAAAATACAAAATTCCCAAATCGTAGTCCACAGATTTAGCAGATTTTATACCTACATACTGAGCAGTACCTTCGATAGTTTCTTCGGCCAATTCAGCTTTTAATTTCTCTTTGTCGGTGTTTTCCTTACGCTTTTTCATTATCGACACATATTCTTTCAAATGCGAATCCAATAAATCTTTATCGCTTGTTTCCTTCTCAACTTCGTCTTTGATTTTGTCTAGTATTTTATATTCTTCATCTAATAGAGCGATTTCTGAATCGGAATACGACATTCCTCTAAAAGTTAAGTCAGTCCAATTTTGTTGCATATAATAATGAAATGCTTCGTGTGACAAAAAAGGAACAAATCTTTTGGAATTGAATTTAGGGGCAAGAGAATCCTCATCTGTTTTTACATAAAAAATGTTTTTTTCCCCTAAAATATTGTACACTTTATCTTTTGTATTAAAATTACCCATTATATATTGAATTCTTTTTGGATAGTTTTTTGATACACGATACACTTTTATTTTGTAAGAATCAGGTAATTTGATTCTTGTTGCAAACAAACTTCTGATTTCTTTTTGTGGATTGATTATGAACAAGTCGCCCATAAAATTTTTATCAAGCACAACAATAGTTTTTTTGTTTAAATCATAATTATTCCAAAGATTAGGATTTTTCGCGTAAAATTTATCGTATTCTGATAAAATTTGTTTATTATTTTCACTCAAACTAGAATAATCAGTCTTGAAAAGTTTGTTAAAACCTATCGGAAAAATAATCAGCAAGACAATTATTAATAAAATGATTTTTAATTTTTTCATAAATTCCTCGTTTCTCAATAATATTCATAATATACAATAATGTTTTATCATTATACCATAGATTCATTTACAAGGTTGAAGTGCTCTACAGTCTCTTTAAGCGTAGTTTTATTAATTTGCCTATATTGTATTACAGATGGCTTGAATTCACTAGTGTTATTATTATTTTTTAACTTTTTAGATAAGTTATCAAAGCCTTTAGATTTGTATTTATTTATCCAGTTTCTCAATGTTGCGTCTGGAATACCATATTTTTCAGCTACTTTTTCTCGGCCACCAGTTTCTCCTGATAAATATTCTAGTACTAATTTTATTTTAAATTCTTTTGTGTATTTTGGCATACAAAAACCCCTCTATCCGTATTCCGGATTTTGGGGTTCAGGTCATGTTGGACTTTCTTTTTTTATCATTACTATTAATTTATTTATAACCTATTTATTCGCCATTAATTCTAAACGGTAACTATTGACTACGGTTTCAGTTAATATCACATAGTACCTAAACGTTGATTTAAAGCCATTTTATAAAACTAATAATCTATACTAATTTCAATAAGTTCACAAATTTTTTCCCTTTTTTGCCCCTTTTAAAGAAGGAACGAGTAAGGCAAATTTTTTAATAGTTCTAAGCAAAAATATCTTTTGCATAGTCATATAAAACCTTAGCGGTTTCTAATGTTAGGTTAGTCAGTTTTCGTTCTCCCCGTCTGATAGAATTTATAGCGTTCCCACTAATGCCTGTATCTTTTGTAATTTGGTAAGCACTGATATCACTATCAATCAATCTTTGAAT
>NZ_AUAT01000032.1 GCF_000428865.1 Eremococcus coleocola DSM 15696 | reverse complement strand
AGTATCCTTCATGTTGTATTTTTTAGCTAACGGTTTGTATCCAATCGTATCCGAAAGATATTCTGCGACGACTTTCATTTTGAATTCTAAGCTATATTTAGCCATACAAAGACCCCCTAAAGTTGGATTTTTTGGTCCAACTTTAGGGGGTCAGTACACAATTTTTGGGGTTCTGATTTGCTATTTATATGAAGAAAATTACTTAGGCGTGGAATCGTTCTTGACCATCCAAGTAGGTAGCCTGCAAGTGGCCTTGATCATCAACTAAAATAAAATCAGCTGCATAACCTGCTTTAATCCGTCCACATACATTATCAATATTAACTGATTTGGCTGGATTTAAGGAAGCCATTCTCAAAGCATCGGGTAAGGAAGCTATTTCCCAGGCGACCACATTTTGCACCGCTTGGATTAATTCTAAGATTGAACCCGCTAGGTTACCTGATTCTTTTAAGCGTGCTGCTCCATCTTTAACTTCAACTTCAAACTCACCTAGACGGGATGGCCCCTCACCCAAGCCACCAGCCCGCATACAGTCAGTGATTAAGACCGTTTCATCCGTACCCCGAGTTTTCATCACAATATCAGCCGCAACGGGATGAACATGGTGTCCGTCACAAATCAACTCAGCAAAAACATCTTTCAGCGTTAGGGCTGCCCCAACCATACCGGGTTCACGGTGGTGCAAGCCAGACATGCCATTAAAAGTATGGATAAAGATATTGGCACCCGCATCAACAGCCGCTTTAGCTTGGTCAAAAGTAGCATCACTATGAGCTAAAGCAGTGCGGATATCCTTACTTGAGGCAAATTTAATAAAGTCAGTCACGCCCTTACGTTCTGGCGCAATCGCTATTTTATTAACTAGGTCACCTGATAAGTCATTCCATTGGTCTAATTGATCAATAGAAGGATCCCCCATGTATTTAGGATTTTGGGCCCCCTTGTGTTTTTCAGTAAAGTAAGGTCCTTCTAAGAAAATACCACGGATTTTGGCGCCGGTTACTTCTTGATAATGATCGCCAATGGTCTTACATACTGCATTCAAGTTTTCTACCGAATCGGTTAAGGTCGTGGGCAACCATGAAGTAACCCCACAGGCTAGTAGGCCTTCTGACATCACTTTAATCCCCTCAAAGTCGTTGTCCATCACATCATGGGATTTATAGCCATGAATATGAGTATCAACCAAGCCAGGTGCGAGGGTGTAGTCACTGTAATCGATCACTTCTCCTCCTGCAGGAAGATCTTTTACAATCTCACCAAAGAGGCCTTGGTCAGTTATGGCTAGATAGGCATTTTCAACCGTTTCAGTATCTAGTACGATGGCTTTAGCATGGATATATTTTGTCAATGAAATCCCTTCTTTTCTATCATATTAGTTTAACAAGACTTACTACTACAATGAACCCCTAAACTATCCCCTAGAAAATTCTTTATCCCTATCAATCAGAGGTAGTTTAAGTGTACATTTAGGATAAATCTTTTTTTAGATGGCGTCAATTGAAGTTAGGTTTATTATCCCTGATTGCTTTTAATTTACGGGGTAAGTCTAAACAAGAGAGGTTTTGATTTAAGGATCTAGGCCTCCTACGGTTATTAGAATAAAGCAAGTCACTTGGGCCAAAACACCACAAAAAAATCCTAGAACAAAATGCTAAGCTTTTTAAAGACTTATTTATTTTGAAAGGATTCCTAAGCTGGCGACTAATAAATCCGCGTTCCAATCGGCATCAAGGATAAGATAGCTAACTTAAAATGCTGCTTACCGAAAGGAATCCCAATAATTGTCATACACAAAATTAAGCCTAATATGAGGTGGCTCACTGCCAATTCTGCGCCCCCAAAGATAATCCAGATCAAGTTCAATAAGAGAGACCCGCTATCTGTGGATTGCATGATATCTTTACCAAAGGGGGCCAGTGTGAGATGAGCAATCTTAAAACACTGCCGTCCTATGGGAATCCCAATAATCGTGAGACACCAAACACAGCCCACAAAAAACCAAGCCATGGCTGAGAGTAGACCACCAAAGACCAGCCAAATTAAATTTCCTAGAAATGTCATAAGAATCCTTCTTTCTTTTTACTTTATTTTAATATACCCTAGGTCAGAGTGCACCACCAAGGTCTTAGGTCTGATTTCTATGCTATACTAAAGCTCAGAAAGGACCTATCATATGCATAAAAAATATCAAAAAATTCTTTTATCTCTTTTAATTATCCTAGCCCTGATCATTGGAGGCGGCCTAGCCTTTTTAAAGAGTCAAGCTTACCCCGCTAACCAAGAAAGCTTGCAGCAAATCACCGCCGCTAAGCAGGTCCAAAATCAAGACCAAGCCTTCTACTTCCCAGCTAATCCAGAGAAGAAACGTCTCCAAACGGTTGTCTTCTATAATGGTGCTTTAGTTGATAGTCAGGCCTACGGCCAACTGGCACTCCAATTGGCTCAGGCTGGGTTTGACACTTATTTACTTAAAACCAATCTTGACCTACCTATCTTGGAATCCCAGGCAGCAATCAAGTTAATTGAAGACAAACACTTGAGTCAAGTCATCTTAGCTGGTCACTCCCTTGGTGGCGTCATGGCGGCACAAAATTCTTTAAGCTTGAAAAAAGGAACTGTAGCTGGCCTGCTCTTATTAGCTGCTTACCCTAGTCACAAGACGAACCTAGCCCAAGCTCAGTTTCCTGTCTGGTCCCTTGTTGGCGACCAAGACCAAATTATTAAAAAAGATGCTTATGAAGATGGCAAACACCGCCTCCCCAAAAACATCTCCTATATAAGGATTAAAGGCGGGAATCATGCCGGTTTTGGTAATTATGGTCCGCAAAAAGGCGATGGCCAAGCTACAATTACACCCAAAGTCCAACAAGAGCAAGTGGTTAAAATCCTCAGTCAAGCATTTGACTAAGACTGATTAAGTAGATAATTTTTCAGGGAAAATGAAGCAAGCGGGTGACTTGAATTTTATTCTTTTATCTAAGCAAGATAGTATCCTATTATAAATAATATGGAGCTGGACTTTTTTACCCAGCTCCATTTTTTGTCTATTATTAAGATGAGCTACTCAGATTCAAAAACTGATTCATTTTCTGAACTGGTTTCCATGTCTGAACTAGATTCAGCGTCTGGGTCATAGGTTGGTCCATCACTTGGTAGTTCGATCTTAACATCTTCACCAGTCGCTAATGCTTCATACCCCGCTTGCAAATTAATATTAATTTCAGGTATCATGGCTCGAATCATTTCCATCTGTCTTTCAACTGCTGCAAGACCACTGGCTTCAGACTCTCCTTGACTACTACTTCCTGATGAGCCTGATAATCGTTCTTCCGCTTCCATGCTAGCTTGAATTACTTCAGCAAATAATTGACGCAGACTATCATCCTCAAATTTAAAATCAGAATTAACCGATAATAAACGATAGGTTTTAGCATCAAAAGTCATTTGGAAGTCATTGACCCGATCAATAATGTAAACTAGAACCCGGTCAACCATTTCTTTATATAGTTCAGATGCCTCTGCGGCATTATTCGAACCGTCTAAGCTAGCTTGGTCAGCTAGATATTGGTCTAAACCATCTTTTATCAACTTATCATAATCAATTAAGGGCTTCAAATCATTCAGGAGTTGTTGACCGTCTCGATCTTTCTTTAGTACAATCCTTGCTTGGTTTCCATCATTGCTATAATCAAAATACGTTTCAATAAAAGGCAGCCAATCAGAGTTAATTTTAGGTAGATATTGGTGGCGGTTAGCCAGAAATTCTTTTATATCCTTGGCCATTTCGTCCATGTCATCTTCGATGGCTTCAACATGCCAGGTATCATTTTCTTTTACATAACCAATCTGATCTTTTACATAGATATTATAGACTAGGTGTTCATCAGTTTCGTCAGCCTCAGGAAACATTTGGTCAAGCAAGCTTCCACTAACCTGACAATCTAGCATCCCAGCTAATTGGGTAGGTTCTAGCTGGTTAGGATCAAAGATAATTGCTCCACCAACATTTGCCGTTCCTTTAAGTTCACCCTCCTCAGGAATATCTACATTAAAGGTTGACCAGAGTCGTCCCTCCTCAGCAATTTTTTCTTCCTCATCCAATTGACTAGCATTTTCAATAAATTCCTCTAAAGAAACTTTATTTTCAGCTGAGACAAGAACCGTTCCAAAGCCATGACACAAACTACCTAACACCAAGAGACCTTTTAACCATTTTTTCATATCATCACTTCCTCAAGTTAAATATATTCAATCGCTAAAAACAAAACAGTGACACAATATACAAAAACTTCAGTGCAAAGATAAAACGACAAATGTGATCTAGGTTGATTTAAACCAGAGTTGAATTATCACAATTTAAATATATCAGTTTAATTATAGGTTTTCAATATAAAAACGAAATTTTAGCAAAATATATTCAATTCTATTGTGATTTAATTCCTAAAATAAGCGGTCTATCTTGGTGCAACAAGTGAATAGAAAAAGTCTGACACTTTGTTTTTATTTTTACAAATTAATTTTTTTGACTATGAGCTGATAAGAACAAGCTCATTAATACAGCATGATCAAGCATATATAATGGCAAAAATAAAAGGGAGCGGACAAGAAGTAGAGAATCTGTGATTTTCGCTTGCTGGAGCACTCGGATAAATGTAGTTGAGCTCATATTTTCACTCAACTACTGGGGCGCTAAGTTGTTTCATTCCAAGCGCCCCAGTAAGTGATCCAGTAGCTTGTTGAAAAAGTTGGAGTGGAACGACTTACTTTTTCAATAGCTGAGTGCACCTCCGCACTCAGCTTCCTTATCACCTAGAGCTCAGCTGCCTTGATTCCCCGCCCAGTGCACTCTTGACTAGGATGGAACAAGTCGTTTTGCAACATAAACGTTAAGCTCATCACTTTGCTTAACTACAGTAGTTCTAAGTCGTTTCACTCTAAGAACCACAGCAAACTACTGGGCTAAAATATCTGGTTTTTAGTTTAATAAAAAGGGACTGGGCTTTTTGCCCAGTCCCTTTTTATATTAATACGTCCCCGGGCAGATTCGAACTGCCGGCCTTTCGCTTAGGAGGCAAACGCTCTATCCAGCTGAGCTACGAGGACAACTTAATAATCATTGTATACCTTTTTGAGTGATTTGTCATGACGTCAAGATAATCTCCTCAAGAATGACTGCCATTTAGGGTAATTTATGGCATTCACTGGAAATTGGTCAAAAAATAAAAATAGCTTCATAACAAGCTTCAGAGCTTGTTAGAAACCACTAACAATCTATAAATGGAGACGATCGGTCTCGAACCGACGACCTCAACACTGCCAGTGTTGCGCTCTCCCAACTGAGCTACGCCCCCAGACAACAAAATTTATTTTACCCAAATTTTCAAAAAGGGTCAAGAGAATTTTGCATATTTTTATCGTACTTTCATAATGCTAATACAAAAGAAAGCGCTTTTATGCTATAATTTATTTAACTTAAATAAATAAGGGGTGGTAATCAAATGAAGCATGATATTCTTTCAATTCTTAAATATGAAACCAAAATTGCACCCGGTGGCTATTTCCATTTATCTACAGATTGGTTCCAATCCGATGAGGAAATTAAATCGATTATCATCGATCAAAGTAATACCTATTCCAAAATTTTATCCATCTATCCCAAAGACTTTTATCTATATTTAGAACAAGATGCCCAATGTAGTTACTATCGGTCCAACTATCCCCTAAAACTTAAAGAGCACATGGACTATTACGAAGTAATCTGGGAATAAAATTCCTTACCTATCATTTGCTTGCTCCGGAATACTCGGTAGCTATTTTAATACCAAAATCCCCTAACCAATAGTTGCAGCTAAGGGGTTAGAGGATTATTTTTTATATAGATTTAGAGTTTTTGAGAGAATTTTGTTTAGAAAGAATGGCTACTCAATTATTTAATTGAAGCTTGATAGATTGATTCGATTGCCTGACCTAGGCTTTCATTAAATTCCTTATCAGATTGTTCAACATTTAAATCTTGGACCAAAGCTCTTGAAAATGATGCAATGATACCATGATTTTGGGCTAATAATTCATTAGCTTGGTCAACTGGATAACCACCTGATAAGGCAACCACGCGAACCACTTTAGGATGGTTGACTAATTCTTGGTAAAGATTGGCTTTACTTGGGATAGTTAACTTAAACATAACTTGTTGCCCCTCACCTAAGCTTTCAAGACCCCGTAACAATTCTTTTTTAAGGACTTCTTCAATAGCTTCTTTATCCACAGCATGAATATTGACCTCAGGTTCAATAATTGGCATTAAGCCAGCTGCTAAGATTTCCTTAGCTACTTGGAATTGTTGTTCAACAACAGCGGCAATCCCTTTTTCATTCAATTCAAGAATATTTGACCGCATTTTGGTCCCAAAAATACCACGTTCATTGGCGCGTTTTAATAGGTCTGGTAATTTATCCAAAGGCTTCATTAGTTGTACGCCATTTTCTTGCTTGGCCAAGCCTTGGTCAACTTTTACAAATGGAATAATATGTTTAGACCATAAATAGTCTGCGGTATATTGACCGTCGACTTTACGGTCCATGGTTTGTTCAAAAAGAATGGCCCCCAAGATTTTTTCGCCTGTAAAACTTGGCGAAGTCATAATTCGCGTCCGCATTTCATGGACTAGATCAAACATTGCTTGATCATTATCATATGCATCTTCACAAATTCCATATTGGACTAAGGCTTTAGGGGTTGAGCCGCCTGATTGATCTAATGCTGCAATAAACCCTTGACCATTTTTCATTAAATCCAATTGTTCTTTATTCATCCAAAACCTTCCTTTTTCTTAAATTGCTCAAAATTGCTTAGTTACCTAAAATATGGTTAAACAAATTTTAAGCTATTTATAGAATAGCACAGGTTGCGGCAAATGCAATAAAAATTTGTTTGAACAGATGATCTTTCTATTGTTTTTTTAGCGGTGAACTCAAATCATTGAGTTCACTTTTCATAATAAAATCAGGGATTCAAAGAAATTCTTTAATAATTCGAACTATAAAAGACCCAACCTAGCGGCAGCTAAATTGGGTCTTATAATTATTCTTGGTTGATCATCCGATAATACACACTAGAGGTTAATTTGTAGATAATATAATAGACTAAGATGAAGCCTATGAAGACTGAGCCGTAGCCTAATAAAAATAGTTTTTGGTTGCGGATAGCAAATAATGATAACAACTCGAACATAATTTTATGCGCGACCAAGGCATGAATTAGGGCCACGACTAAGGGCAAGGAGAAAATCCAAAGGACTTGTTGATGAATGGTTTGTTTAATTAGACTTTGGGATAAACCGACCTGTTTCATCGTTTGATACTTAGCCCGATCGTCTAAGCCCTCTGATAACTGTTTGAAATAAAGCATCAAGGTAATGCAAACAAACAAGACGATACCCACAACAATCCCCAAAAATAAGAAGCCACCATAGTAGCCATAGATTTCTTGCGATAATTCTTTACGCTTAGTTAAGACTAGATTAGTTTCAGGCCCTTGTAAAGCTTCTAGGTCAGCTTCATTGAAGTCTTGATCTTGCCCTAAATTAAAATCAAGTGAATATTTAATGGGCGCTTTGACCGGCTTTCCTTCTAAATCTAAATCTGTCACGACCGATTGGATTTGCTTTAATTGGTCTGGTCCTGCCACCACTAAATAGAAAATATTGCCCACCAAATTAGTAGGAATATCATCTATTGTTAAGTGTTTTAAATCAAAAGTCTGATCAGCTAGCTTTAATTGTTTTTGATTTTGGAAACGACTAAGACTTGAGGTAAACAAGGCTTGATGGCCCTCTAGGTGATAATCCGTTCCATGAACTTTATTATAATTATCCACCAATTCAACAACGACATACGAATAGTTATTAGGGGTCGAAGTCCCTTGGTCTAAGGGTATCAAAGCACCGTCTTGATTAAGCATAGTCAAAAATAAGGATTGACCTTTGATTAAATCATTCAGGTCTTTACTGGCAAGTAATTGTTCCGCTACTTTGTCTTGCTGGTCAGGAAGACTAGTACTAGCATCAGCCCCACGATCTAAAAATTTAATCGAATAATCGCGCGCCATAGACCGTTGGACCTGGTGATCCATCCCCAAATAGAGGGTTAGGCTGGTCCCAAAGGTCAGGATGATGCCGGTACAAAGGACCGCTAGACCAGCTAAAGAAACAACATTTGACTTCATGCGGGCCAATAAACCTGAGACAGAGAAAAAGTGTTTAGCATCATAGTAATAATTTTTCTTAGCTTTCAAGGCCTTAAGAATAATAATTGATAAGGAAACCATCAAAGCAAAGGTCGCAAACATCACCAAAAAGATAGCGATAAAGAAAATTAAAAGAGAAGACATAAATCCTTCCGTCACCAAAGCTAAGTAATAACCAGCTAGCAATGTGACGACACCCACCACTAAAATAATCCAGCGGCTCTTGGGCTCGCCTTCACCTGCATTGGCGGTATGCATTAAATCAGCCACCTGCACGCGACTTAAAAACCAGTGATTCAATAAGGTTAAAAATAGGAAAACGACAACTATTACAGCAAAGGTCAGCAAGGCCGCCCAAGAATCAAAAGGATAATCCATAACTGTAGCTCCGGTATCACGCATCAAACGGTTCAAGGCCATAAAGAGTAAATGACCGAGGCCATAACCTAAACAAATAGCCGTCACACTAGTTATTAGACTGGCCATTAAATTTTCAAAAAGAATCAAACGGCCAATATGTTTCTTTTCCATACCTAGGACTTGGTACAAGGCAAATTCCTTGCGCCGTTGTTTAAAGATAAACTGATTGGCATAGAGAATAAAAATCACCGATAAAATTCCTGAGAAAAAGACAGCCATCACCACCAAGGTGGTCACTTCGGCCCGTTTAGATTGAATATAGGCATTATTAATCAAAGACATCATGATATATTGCATGGCCATCATGACCGAAATAGCTAATAAATATGGTATGTAAATCTGTTTTTGTTTAGCAAGGGTTTCCTTAGCTAATTTAAACAATAAACGATAAGTCATCTTGTCCACCCCCTACTTCGCCAAGACAGCTAGGGCATGGTTAATCCGGTCTTGGAAGTCCGCCTCGGTTGCTTGCCCTCGGTATAGTTCATGGAAGATAATCCCATCCTTAATAAAAAGGACCCGGTTAGCTGTTGCTGCCGCAGCAGATGAGTGGGTCACCATCAAAAGAGTATGCCCCATTTCATTCAAGCGGATAAATAGGTCTAAAATTTGGCGAGAGGACTTGGAATCCAAGGCCCCAGTAGGTTCATCGGCTAAGACAATATCCGGTTGAGCCACCAAGGCCCGCGCAATGGCAATTCGTTGCCGTTGGCCGCCGGACACTTGGTAAGGATATTTATCTAATAAGGCTTCAATCCCTAAGAGTGGTGCCAATTCATTTAAGCGAGCTTCCATTTGGGCTACCTTTTGGTTATTCAAGACCAAGGGAATGAGAATGTTATCCCGATTAGATAAATGATCGAGGACATTAAAATCTTGAAAAACAAAACCAATCATATCCCGGCGGAATTGGGCTACTTTATCCGCTTTAATTTTGGCTAAATCTTGACCAGCTAAATGAATAGAACCTTGACTAGCTTGGTCAAACGTCGCTAATAAATTTAAGAGGGTTGATTTACCTGAACCTGATTCCCCCATAATCGCAACATATTCGCCCTTATCTAAGGAAAAATCAACATCCCGTAAGGCAATCGTTTGACTAGGACCACTTTGATATATTTTTTTAACGTGTTTAACTTCTAATAACATTATACTTCCTCCTTTAAACTTGCGTAAGCTTAGTATAAGAGGTTTAGGGCTTAGCTTCCTTTATCTAATCTAACAAAAAAGCCGCTAAACTTACATAATTGAAAGATTAGCCGCCTTAAAAGAAAGATTAAATTGGCTACCCTGGCCCAACTCAGACTCAACCGTTACCTGGTGGCCCAAACGTTTAGCAATTAATGCCACTAGGTAAAGGCCTAGTCCGGAAGATTTCTCTTCCAACTTGCCATTAAAACCTGAATAGCCCCGATCAAAAATCTTAGGCAGGTCCTGACTCGGAATCCCCGGACCCTGGTCTTTAATACTTAATACTTGGCTGGTCGCATCAAAAAAAATAGAAATCTGCCCTCCTTGGCTATACTTTAGCGCATTATTTAGAATTTGCTCAATCATAAGGCCCGCTAATTTAGCCTCAGTCACCACCATCTGGTCACTGACTTGATAGGCCAACTTAATATTTTTTTCAATAAAGTGGAGACGATACCGTTTAAGCAAAGGGCGAACTAAGTCATCGACTTTAACCGGACTCAAATCCATATCCCGACTAGGGTCATTTAACTTCAAATAGTTCATGGCCATATTGGCATAATTTTCAATTTGAATCAGTTGCTTTTTAAGACCAGAATTCTCATTCGAACTTTGGTCTAACAACATATGACTAGCGGCAATCGGAGTCTTGATTTGATGGACCCACATCAAGAAATAATCTTCCAAGTCATTCTAACTTTGGATTTGTTGATTGCGGTAGGCTTGAAATTCACTTTGAAGCTGGATAAATTCTTGCTTAGTGACCTGATCCTTACGGTAATCCATACTTTGTAGGACTAAGTAGATCAGATAAACTAGCAAAAATAAGCCCAAACATAATTGTAGGACTGCCCGGTCCAAATCATATAAGTAAAAGATAATGATTAAGAGTAAAATAAGGGTGACAAAAAAAGCATGTTGACTCCGTTTTTGCTTCCAGAGAAAAACAATCATCAGCTACGCCTCCTTACGTAAGGCATAGCCATGATTTTTCTTAGTTTGTAGCCAAGTATCCAAAGCATAAGGCCGTAATTTCTTGCGGATCCGTGTCATATTAACAGCCAAGGTATTATCATCAATAAATTGATCATTCTGCCAACAAGCATCGAGAATAGCTTGACGACTGGCAAAGGCCGGTTGGGCTTGAAACAAGACCTGGAGAATTTGTAATTCGGTGTGGGTTAAGTCTATATCATGGCCTTGGTATAGTAGTTTAGCTTGGAGTCGGTCTAAAACTAAATCCTCATAAGTTAAACGGTTCAGGGCTGCCACTTGGGGTTCGGTAAATTCATAGGACCGCCGCAAGAGTGCTTGAATCTTGGATAAAGTCAAAGTCATATCCAAGGGCTTACTAATAAAGTCATCGCCCCCCAATTGCATGGCCATAATCATGTCCATCTTGTCATTCATAGAAGAAATAAAGATAATCGGTACTTGGGAGAATTTACGGATTTCAGAACACCAATGATATCCATTAAAATAAGGTAGATTAATATCTAAGAGGATTAAATGCGGTTGTTGGCTTTGAACTTCTTCAAGCACCTGACGGAAATCTTTTAAAATAACTGCTTCTAGTTGCCATTTAGCCAAATAGTCCGCCAAGGCTTGGGCAATCACAACATCATCTTCAATAATTAACACTTTCATGGGATAACCTCCTTAACTGAAAGTTGTCATGTTTAATTTAAGTCTATACTCAAGTATCTAGGTCTATGCTACACTAAGAGAAAGAAAGAAGAAAGTGGGAAATTACATGGCGGAAACATATCAAGTGATTGTGGTAGGCGGTGGGTCTTCGGGCCTTATGGCAGCCATTAATGCGGCCCAACAAGGAGCCTCAGTGTTAATCTTAGAGAAAAACCGGATCCTCGGCAAAAAACTTTTATTATCCGGCGGCGGTCGGTGTAACGTCACCAACCGGACCAGCCAAGAAGAACTGATCAAGCATATTCCCGGAAATGGTAAGTTTCTTTATTCCGCCTTGTCGCAATTTGACCAGGAAGATATTGTTAATTTTTTTGCTGACCATAACGTGCAATTAAAAGAAGAAGACCATGGCCGTATGTTTCCTATCACTGACCGGTCCGCCACCATCCGTGATGCCCTCTTAGACATCTGCTTAGAATTAGGGGTCACCATTCAAACCAAGGAACCGGTGGAATCCCTACTGATTGACCGAGCGACTAATAAAATTCAGGGCGTCCACTGCAAGTCTGGTCATGACTATTACTGTAAGTCATTGATTTTAGCTTGTGGCGGTCGAGCCTATCCTGGAACTGGTGCCACCGGCGATGGTTATGCCTGGGCTAAAGCTGCAGGTCACTCCATTAGTCGACTTTATCCCACCGAAGCCCCGCTCTATTCTAAAGATGACATTATTCAAGAGGGGTCACTTAAAGGCGTCGCCTTACGTGAAGTGACGGTCACTCTTTGGGACTTAAACCATAAAGCTATTTGCCAACATACTATGGATATGCTCTTCACCCACTTTGGTTATTCCGGCCCTGCCATACTCCGAACTTCTGGCCATATCAATCAATTTTTGCATGAGACGGGGGCAGACACAGCTAACATGACCATTGATTTGCACCCAGAATTGAATCAGGACCAACTGCGCGACCAAGCCGAAGGCCAACGGGATAAACAAGTCCTGACCATTATTAAGGCTTGGATGCCCCAAGCTTTAGCCAGAGTCTTGTTAAGCAAAATCCCATTAAATCCAAGTTTGGCCTACAAGCAACTAAGCCACCAAGAAGTAAACTCACTTTTCCAATTGGTTAAGGCCTTCCCAATTTCGGCTTATAAAACTGACCCTATTGAAAAAGGCTTTGTTACGGGTGGCGGCGTTAAAACTTCCGAAATTCAACCCGATTCCATGGCTTCAAAATTACTAGACGGTTTATATTTTTGCGGTGAGTTTATGGATATTAATGGCTACACTGGCGGTTACAATATTTCGGCCGCCTTTATTACCGGCACTATCGCTGGCCGACACGCCGCTTGGGCAGCTTATGAGTACTAAAATGAAGCTTAAAGCGAAAGCTGAGTGCATAAGTTCACTCAGCTACTGGGACTCTTGCTGGGACTCTCGGAGCACAGCGACATAGAGCCCCAGTAGTTAAGCGAAGCCATGAGCTTAACTTCCCTAATCTATAATCCCCAGTAAAAGCTTTTTTACTGACAGAAAGAGAATATATTCTTATAATAAGAAGCATGAAAGTAGGTGAGCGGATGATTAACCGCATCCAAATGAATGAACGGGATTACTGGATTGTGATTGAGACGGACCGAGGCCAGGACCATACCCAACTATACGATCAATTTGATCTGGACTCAGAAATAATGGAATACGCCTTGGATAAAAATGAACGGGCCCATATCGACTATGATGCCGCCAATAAGACCCTACTTTTGATTTTTAACGTGCTTAAATTAGAAAAAGAAGACAACCACTATGAAACTATTCCGGTGACCTTTGTTAGCCAAAAACATCGATTAATAACTATTGTTAATCAGGAGAATCGCTATATCTTAAATATGATGGAAGCATACTTGAAACGCTATCCAGATGCTTCGATTTTTTCTTTCTTATTTGGCTCTCTGTCTTTATTCTCCGAACGATTTTTCCCGATTATGGAAGAAATTGACCGTGATAAGGACAAATTGAATTCAATCCTTCGGCAAAAAACCACCAAAAAACATTTACTAGATCTCTCTGACTTAGAGACCGGTAATGTCTACCTCGTTTCAGCTGCCAGTCAAAATCGGACCATGCTAGAACAATTGCGGGCCCATGCTATATACCGTCGCCTCAATGATGAGGAAAGAGATGACTTAGACGATGCCATCATTGAAGCCAACCAGTTGTATGAAATGACCCATCTAACTTCCCAAATCCTCCAACAACTCTCCGGCACTTATAATAATGTCTTGAATAATAATTTGAACGATAACTTAACCTATTTAAATATTGTTTCTATCCTATTAGGGATTCTTGCAGTCATCACTGGTTTCTTTGGTATGAATGTGCCCCTTCCCTTTACCAAGGAAAATGAAGCCTGGATTGGGATCATTATTTTCTCAGCCGCCATTTGGTTTATCGTAGAAAAAGTCTTACAACAAATTTTTCCTAATGATAAAGATTAATATAATAAAAAAGACGAGTTCTATGAGGTGACCCTCAAAAGTTGGACTTTTATCCAGGACACATTTTTACGTGTTCTGGATATTTTTTATTCTTTTATGCTGCATATTTCATGCGATATTCTACTGGGCTCATAAAGTCCAGTTTTTTCTTGATACGTTCATTGTTGTAATATTTAATATAGTCTTCGATTGTTTGTTTCAATT
>NZ_AUAT01000031.1 GCF_000428865.1 Eremococcus coleocola DSM 15696 | reverse complement strand
AGAACGAATCAAAGAAAAATTAAACTGGATGAGCCCAATTGCTTATCGCCATTCACTTCAAGCTGCTTAGAAAACAAAAAATAAGAGAGACAAGTACATAAAATATGTACTCATCTCTCTGGTCCAACTTTTTGGGGTCACTATAGATTAGCAAATAGGATTTTTTATTGATTCATTAAATAAGTCATCTATTCTATAAAAATTTTATCTAAACTCGTTATAATTTAGAACTACTTCGGTTCAATCAATATTTTTTCCTTGGTATGAATCAATTGAGTAATCACGTCGCAGCGTGGCGTTTCAATGTCATGTTTATCCCCGATACGGGTAACTGCCCCATTGATAAAATCAATTTCAGTATAACGATGGTTTTGCACTAAATCTTGATGCATAGATGGGTAGTGGTGGGCGGCTGTCACAGAAGTTTTCATCACATAGTCTGTCACCGCTTCTTCATCTAATTTAACCCCTTCTGCTTGGCCCACTTGGACAAATTCGTGGATAATTTCATGCACCAATTGTAAGCCAGGTTCTGTGGCAAATAATTGACCAATCGTACAATTTAAGAGGGCACACAATGAATTCATAGTCCCATTCACGCAGGCCTTGCGCCAGATAGACGGAATCACATCTTGGTCATAGATTGCATTAAGCTTGGCTTCATTTAAAATTTCCGCTACCTTATGACCCATTTCAGCTTCATTGGCATCAATACTCTGGATATTAATCGACCCTGTTGAGGCTAATTTCACGTGACCGGGTCCTACTAGTTGAGCAGTCCACACGGTTACTCCCATGATAATACTTCTTTCTGGAACATATTGTTTGATAACTTCTTCATGGCCTAGGCCATTTAATAAGCAAAGGACTTTAGTATGACTATCCATAATCCCTTGAATTGATTCTAGCATAGCTGGTAACTGCATTGCTTTGGTAAATAGAATAATTAAGTCACCTACGCGGTTGGCTTCCTGAGGCTTCATAATCGTCATTGGGACGATTCTTTCATCGTCCCCTGAAATTTTTAGTCCATTCTCTTTAATGGTATTAATGTGATCATCCCAATTGTCTAATAAAATAACTTCTTGACCTGCTTCATGGAGTTGGGCTCCAAACCGACATCCCATGGCACCTGAACCTGCAATATAAATTAACATTTGAATACTTCCTCTCTATAAATTATGGTACACTAAATTTAAATAAAGGATGGTGACCTGATGAATATTACCCAAGTAAAATACTTTATCGAAATCGCTAAATGTCATTCTATCTCAGAAGCATCTAGAAATCTTTTTGTCACTCAACCTACACTCTCTCTTGCCTTAAAGAAACTCGAAACAGAATTGAATTGCCTACTTATTAGCAGAAATGAAAGCGGTTTAGAACTGACTGCCGCTGGCAAAATTCTTTATGATGAAGGTCAAGTCTTGATTAGCCATGTTGATAAAATTACTCAACAAATTCATAATTTACAAAACCAAAAAGATAAAAATCCCATTAGACTAGGCATGACCACCCTCTTTGCCATTCAATTTGCTAAAGAGTTAGCTTTGTTTACTGCCACCCATCAAAATGTTGCGCTCACCATCATCCAGGATGGGTCACGCCTTTTACAACAAATGTTAGCTAATCAAGAACTTGATATTGGCTTGCTTTCTTATCCTAATTATGAAGCGGATAAAATCACCATTGAGGCACTACACACTAGCACCAAAGGCTATCAGGTATATGTAGTTGTCCCAAAATCCAACCCGCTCGCTCAACATTCACGCTTAAGCTTTGATGATCTGAAAGATCAAGTTTTCTCCTCCTTAACGGAAGATTATATGTTAGGAATTATGTTAGCTGAACGAGCTGAGGCCCATGGTTTTAAACCGAATATCCTCTCATATTATACTGACTTACAGGCCATGCTCCATAGTCTTAACTCCTCAAACACAATTTGTTTAATGGCTATCGAATATAAACATTTGGTGCCACTAGACAATTTAGTCTGGATTCCTTTAGATGACAAATCAAATTACTTCTCCATTGGAATTGCCCTTAATAAGAGCATTAAACCTTCACAAAATATCCTAGACTTTATCGATATCTTAAAGCAGAATTAACCGTAATAATGGAAAACAGTTTCTCTTTGGTATAATTTAAGCACTTTTTCAAAGACAAATTGACAAATAAGCGCGGTCGCAATCGGCACCACAAACCAACATAGAATTAATAAGGGGAAAGCTAAACCAGCATCTAGGGAAGCCAAAGGACCCACGAGACCAACTAAACCAAAACCAGATGATTGCGGAGTACCCGATACAGCAAAGAGGGCCACTGGGATGGCGGAAACAATAGCTGTGGTTAGGCAAGGCAATAAAATAATTGGATGGCGGAAGAGATTTGGCATCATCATCTTCATACCTCCAAGTGCAATTGCCAGCGTCACACCACTCTTATTCACCTTCCAAGAATTTACAACTAAACAAACCGTGGTCGCAGCCACTCCCATGGCTGCAGCCCCTGCTGAGACACCATTCAAACCAATTGCTAGTCCAATCCCTACTGTAGTAATCGGTGAAATAATTAAGGCAGCAAAAGACATGGCAATCAAAATACTCATGAATAGTGGTTGTAAGGAAGTAAAGTTATTAATCAAGGACCCAATCGCAGTCGTAATCATAGTTACGTAAGGATAAGTCAACATCCCAATAAAACCAACCCCTACCCCTACTACTATTGGAAGGAAAATAATAGATGAAGAACCAAATTTATTTTTTATCCAAAGGGTAGCCAAAACAGCAATCGCAGATGTTAACATAATATTGATAACATCTCCGGTCCCTTTACCGACGTAAGCGGCTATAGCCGGATCATATTTAATCACACCAGATCCTACAAACGCTGCACCGGCAATTACCATAATCCGCATGGGATCAAAGTTAAATTGTTTAGCTATTAAACCCCCAATAATTAGGGGGGTGGCTAGTTGTAAGATAACTGCCGCTTGAATCACCATCAAGATATAATGATTACTTGAGAAATAAGATAAAATAGCTGAGAGAACCGCATTAGCAATCAAGGCAATAATTGTTCCTTGAGCTGTTCCCGTTAACACTTTATTCAGAAAATCTTTAGGACTTACTTTTGTTACTTCTTGCATGGTTTTCACCACTTCCTATATAGTTAAATCACTTAAAATAAAGGATAGCAAACTTAGATATGACGAGTCTGCTATCCTCTTTGCATACTATCAGTCATTAATTAGTAAAGGTCATTTTCATTGTTAAAACGTTGTAGATTTGCTTTTACATCTTTCATAAAGTTACCCGCAGCTAAGCCATCTAAAATACGATGGTCAAAGGATAGACATAGATTGATCATGTCAGCTGCTTTAAAACCGCCATCTGCCGTCGGAACAAACCGTTTATTGATGGATTCAACCTGAATAATCGCTGCTTGCGGATAATTGATGATTCCCATTGAGGCTACTGAGCCAAAAGTTCCGGTATTATTTACCGTCATGGTTCCACCTACCATATCTTCGCTGGTTAATTTACCAGAACGAGCCTTCAGAGCCAATCGATCAACTTCCTTAGCGATACCACTAATAGATAAGTTGTCCACATGTTTAATCACAGGTACAAATAAATTATCCCCAGCCGCAATGGCAATAGATAGATTGATATCTTTATTTAAAACGATGTTATTGTCTTGCCAACTTGAATTTAACATTGGATGTTTTTTAAGTGCTTGGGCCACTGCTTTAACAAAGAATGGGAAGTAGGATAATTTTAAGCCTTCAGTTTGCATAAATTGGGATTTTGTTTTTTCACGTAACGCTACGATATTACTTACATCTACCTCAATTTGCATCCAAGCATGTGGAATCTCAGTCACTGATTGAACCATTTTCTTAGCAATGGCCTTTCTTACCCCATCTGCTTTGATAATTTCTTGTTGTGAGTCAAGACTAGAAGTTACTGGCTTATTATTTTGCTCAGATTTAAGCTCAGGTTGAGGCTGAGGATCAAGCGAGGTTTGGACTAGTTCTGGTTTTAGTTTCTTCACTTGGGTCGGCTTGTTTTCAGCACTCGTTGGCTCATAGTTTATGACGTCTTTACGAGTAATTCTGCCACCTTTACCAGTACCTACTATTTGACTTAAATCAATCCCGCGTTCTTGAGCAATATGTAAAACCGCAGGCGAGAATCTACCGCCTTTAGAATGATTGCTTGGCTTAGCACTCGCTCTTGATTCTGCTTGGCTTGGCGTCGTTTCAAGGGTTGGTTTACTCTCAACTTCAGGTTCACTGCTTTCATCAGAGCCAGACTCACCTTCACCTGCTACCTCTATCACTAAAATTTCGGTACCGATTGGGACGGTTTCGTCTTCTTGAATTAGAATTTCTTTCACCGTTCCTTGGTAGTCACTCGGAATCTCTGTCGTTACCTTGTCAGATTGTGCTTCTAATAAGGTATCATATTTTTCAACTTGGTCGCCTACTTTAACTTGCCAAGCAACGACCGTTGCTTCAGTTACACTTTCGCCTAAATTAGGCATTTTCACTTTAACTAATCCCATGATTTTCCTCCTCTTAGAATTCAGCTAGCTCGCGCATGGCCGCCATGGCTTTTTCTTCATTAATTAAGAATTCACGTTCAAGATTTAAAGCATAACCCATGGATGGCACATCTGGTCCGGCTAACCGTTTAATCGGAGCATCAAGATCAAACAAGGCTTCTTCTGCAATAATTGCGGCAATTTCCCCGATAATCGCTCCTTCTTTATTGTCTTCTGAAACAAGTAAGACTTTACCGGTCTTTTTAGCCGCTTCTATCAAGGTTTCTTTATCAAGCGGATAGATAGAGCGAACGTCAACCACATGTGCTTGAATGCCTTCTTCCGCTAATTTTTCTGCCGCATTCAAGGCATGGACTAAGGCCATACCATATGCAATCACCGTAATATCATCCCCTTGACGAACCACATTTGCTTTGTCTAATGGTACTACATAATCACTTTCAGGCACCTCAGCTTTTAATAAACGATAAAGACGTTTATGTTCATAGAATAGGACTGGATCATCTGAACGAATTGCCGCTTTAATCAGTCCTTTAGCGTCATAAGGATTTGATGGGGTTACAATTCTTAAACCTGGTTGGCCGAAGAAGACTTTCTCAGTTGATTGGGAGTGGTATAAGCCTCCGCGAACACCTCCACCATAAGGGGTACGGTAAACAATTGGCGCAGTCCAATCACCTTTAGTCCGATAACGCATCCGTGATGCTTCAGAGATAATTTGGTTTGTCGCTGGTAGAATATAATCAGCAAATTGAAATTCTCCGATAGCTCGGTAACCCATTACGCCTAAACCTACCGCCAAGCCCCCAATTTCACCTTCAGTAAGTGGTGTATTGAAGCAACGTTGGTCACCGAATTTAGCGGCCAAGCCCTTGGTTACCCCAAAAACGCCCCCTTTTTCTCCACCGACATCCTCACCAAAAATGACTACTTTTTCATCTCGTGCCATTTCTTCTTCAATACCCTTATTAATCGCTTCTAAATATGTAAGAATTGCCATTGTTCTTTCCTCCTTCTTAACTAAGCCCACACTTGTTCATACACAGACTCTGGGCTAGGATCTGGCTCAGCCTCTGCTTCATCCGTAGCTTGATTGATTTCCGCTTTGAGGTCCGCGTCAATTTGATCCATTTCTTCCCGGCTTAAATACTTTTCGGCAATTAATTGTTTTTCAAACACATTCAATGGATCCTTGTCTTTTAGGCCTTCAATTTCTTCTTTAGACCGATAAATTGATTGGTCATCGTCAGCAGAGTGTGAAGTTAACCGACTCACCACTAACTCAATTAAAGTAGGTCCTTCACCCTTACGAGCCCGTTCAACTGCTTCTTTAAAAGCTAAATAAGTGGCCGTGAAATCATTACCATCTATCGTAACACCTGGGAAACCGTAAGCTGGACCACGGTAAGAGAAATCATCATTGGCATATTGTTCCCGGTTGGCTACTGAAATAGCATAACCATTATTTTCCACTACAAAGATAACTGGTAATTTCTTCACACCGGCGAAGTTCATCGCTTCTTGAACTTCTCCTTGGTTGGCTGAGCCTTCTCCCGTAGTTACTAGCGCAACATAATCCTTACCTTCTAATTGAGCGGCATAGCCAACACCGGTCGCTAAAGGAATTTGGGTTGATACAGTAGATGAGTGAGATACAATATTATGTTCCTTAGACCCATAGTGGTTTGGCATTTGGCGGCCATGAGAGCTTGGATCTGCATCCTTACCATAGGTCCCCATCACAATATCTTTAGATGTCATGCCCCAAACCAAACAAGCCGTCATATCCCGGTAGTAAGGCAAGAAATAATCTTTTTTAGGGTCAAAAGCCATTGCCATGGCTACTTGGGCGAGTTCGGCACCTTGTCCAGAAATATTAAAGGATGATTTTCCAATCCGAGTGAGTTGCCATAACCGTTCATCTAAACGACGTCCTCTTAAGACATGTTTGTATACTTCAATAATTTCTTCTTTACTCAATCCGCTTTTTGCTAACTTTTCCATAGATAGTCCTCCTTTATTTATGAACCGCTTTTTGATATGCATCCAAACTAGCTTCTTGGATTACTTCAGATAAGGTTGGGTGGGCATGAACTGCTTGCCCTACTTCGAGTGGGCTAGCGTTCAGATACATTGCTGTAGAAACTTCAGAAAGTAAATTCGTAACTTGTGGGCCAATCATTGATACCCCGATGAGGTCATCACTTTCTGCATCACGTAACACTTCCGCAAAACCAATGGCATCTCCGTGTATTAGGGCCTTACCATTTCCCGCAAAGGGAAAATTACCCACTTTTAGTGAAATTGAGGCTGGAACATTGTCCTTATGATAACCTACACTCGCAATTTCCGGTGAGGCGTAAGTACAACGAGGGATTTGATTATAATCCAAGCTGTCATTCTTTCCGGTCAAGATATGGTCAATTGCCAATTCGCCCTCTTTCATCGCAACGTGGGCTAATTGCATAGTTGGAATACAATCACCAATAGCATATATGTGGTCTTCCGCGGTTTGATAATGCTCATTTACTTGAATTCCTTTTTGGTCAAACTTAATCGATGTATTTTGTAACCCAATTGAATCCACATTCGCTTGCCGACCGACAGCCACCAATAACCGATCAAAATGTAAGGTTGTATCATCCCCCTTGACTTGAACTGCAACTTGTTGGTCTACCACTTTAGCACTTTCTACCTGAGATTGAGTTCTTACGGTAATACCTTTTTTGCTTATTTCTTGAGTAAATAATTTGGACACTGCTTTTGACTCAGTAATTAATAAGCGCTCAGCAAATTCAAAGATTGTGACTTCAACGCCTAAAGAATTTAAGAAAGATGCAAATTCACAACCAATAACGCCCCCACCAATAATAGCCATTGACTTTGGTAAAGTTTCCATTTCAAGTAAGCCATCTGAAGATAAAATATACTCTTCATCAAAGGGAATATTCGGCAAACTTTTAGGTTTTGAACCGGTCGCGATAATTAATTTTTTTGGAATAATCACTTCTTCTTGGCCAGCTTCATCTGTTACAATAACCGCCCCCGAAACCGGTGAGAAGATGGAGGGTCCCATCACGATTCCTTGCCCCTTAATGACCCGAATTTTATTCTTTTTCATTAAGGATTCAACTCCTTTGTGAAGTTGACTGGTTATTTTATTTTTTCGAGCCTGAATTTTAGCAAAATCTACCTTAACTTCCCCTGCTAATTCAAGGCCAAATTCATTTGCGGCTTTGAACTCATTGAATAATTCAGCAGACCGAAGAAGGGCCTTAGTTGGAATACACCCACGATGGAGACAAGTCCCCCCTAATTTATCCTTCTCGACCAAGACAACCTCAAGGCCAGCTTGCGCTGCCTTGATAGCTGCAACATATCCGCCGGTCCCTCCACCCAATATTAGTAAGTCTGTATTACTTGTTGTCATTTCCTGACTTCCTCCTTGCCTTAACTTACTGAAATAAAATCGATTTATACCTCGTTATTATTGTAAGCGCTTAATAAACCGCTTACAAATTGTTATTTTTTATTCGCTCATTAATATTTTTAATATGCTTAAAAAAGCAAAAAGACAGGGCAAAAGTAGAAAATCAAAGATTTTTTACTTTTGCCCTG
The DNA here is from genome assembly GCF_000428865.1 of Eremococcus coleocola DSM 15696. Classification (GTDB taxonomy): domain Bacteria; phylum Bacillota; class Bacilli; order Lactobacillales; family Aerococcaceae; genus Eremococcus; species Eremococcus coleocola. The sequence continues at coordinate 12,553 of NZ_AUAT01000031.1, read as the reverse complement.
TCTTTTTGGCTAATAAAGAAGCATACCAGGATAAAGTTGCACCAACTGAGTCTAAGTATCAATTTACCTTACAACTTGTTCCTACTCCATATATAATTTACGTCAAATATTGATTCAAGAAGGCTTCAAACTCTTTTTGTGCATGTCGCGCTTGTAAACGGGCTTGCCTCCGTTCTGGATAACCTGCCATTAATCGTTCTGCTAAATCAGAATCAGCCTTAATTTGTGGGACTTCCTGGCCTTGAGGGGAAGTCGATACATAGGTGTAAAAGGCCGTAGCTGCCAAGTACTTCTCTTGTTTGACCAGGTCTTCTCCTGTAATCATAACAAAGACTTCAGCTGACCGCTTCCCTGTCCCCGTAATACAGGCCTGGGCTGTAAAGAGATTGCCCATAGGAATAGACCGGATATAATTAAAATTATCTACGGCTGCTGTGACACCGCCTTGTTCATTATGGCGGGCAAAGCAAATTCCGGCTACGGTATCCGCGATATAGGTAAGATTTCCACCATGTGCATCAGAATTCACATTAATAATATCAGGTTGAACCACATTTTCTTGGATTGTCCAAGATTGACTGCTTGTTTTAATTTTTTCCAAAGGCAAATCTCCTCACTATCTGATTAATAAGCCCGGGCTAACCAAACCGTTTCTTTAGCTGGTTTGCCAGTCACAATACAGGTGTCTTTTTGACCATAAGCATGGTCAAAAGGAATATTACGGGTCGTAAAACCAGTCCGTTCTTTAATTAAATCTTCACTAGCTTCGGTCCCATCCCATCCCGCTAAGACAAATCCAGCTGGTTTTCCTTGCGCTTCACAGTCCGCAATATGGGCTTCCAATTCTTCCAGAGTATTAATATTAGTATACATATTTTCTTGATACATGGCCTTAGCCCGGTCGAAGAGACGGCTTTGCATAATATCCAACTCTGCTAAGACCCGATCCACCACTTGGTCAGCAGCGACCGTTTCTTTTTCACTTAGATCGCGAGCTTTGAGAATAGCTTGCTTGTTCTCTAAGTCCCGTGGCCCAACTTCAATCCGTAATGGCGCACCCCGTAATTCCCATTCATTGAATTTGAAACCAGGACGGTTATCAGAATCATCAATGATTGTCCGCACACCCTTAGCTTGAAGGGCTTGATTCCACTCATTAATTTGTTCCATAATAGCTGGATTCTTTTGCCATGGCCCAACAGGAATAAAGACTACTTGTTGAGGGGCAATTTTTGGTGGTAAGACCAAACCTTGATCATCTGAATGAACCATAATTAAGGACCCGATTAAGCGGGTTGAAACGCCCCAAGAGGTTGTAAAGGCATGAACATGTTCATTATTTGAGTTCAAATATTTGATGTCAAAGGCTTCGGCGAACTTGGTTCCTAAGTAGTGAGAGGTTCCCGCTTGAACAGCTTTACCATCTTGCATCATGGCTTCCACAGAGAAAGTATTCATAGCTCCGGCAAAGCGTTCTGATGGAGTTTTTTCTCCTTCAAAGACCGGCACCGCTAAGACATCTTCGATGACTTCCTTATAAACTTGTAACATTCGCATGGTCCGGTCTAAGGCTTCTTCACCAGTCGCATGGGCTGTATGACCTTCTTGCCATAAAAATTCAGAGGTTCTTAAGAATGGTAGGGTCCGTTTTTCCCAACGGAAGACATTGGCCCATTGGTTGAGCATTAAAGGTAAATCACGGTATGAATTAATCCATTTTGAATAAGCATGGCCAATCATGGTTTCTGATGTTGGACGTAAGGCAAGTCGTTCTTCTAATTTCTCACCAGCCGCTTCAGTTACCCAAGGCAGTTCAGGAGCGAAGCCTTCAATATGATCTTTTTCCTTAGTAAAGAAACTTTCAGGAATGAGCATTGGGAAGTAAGCATTGCGGACACCTTCTTCTTTGAAACGTTTATCAAAGTTAGCTTGGATATGTTCCCACAGTTCATATCCATTCGGTTTGAAAATCATACAACCACGAACAGGTGAATAATCCATTAAATCCGCCTGTTGAATCGTTTGTAAATACCATTTTGAAAAATCTTCTTGACGTGTTACCATGTCTTCCTCCTTATAATTTGTGCATTTTACCACATAAAAAATAGGTTTGTGCTTGTCCAATTAAGGACGAAGCACAAACCTACTCCGCGGTACCACCTTATTTGTTTCACCCGTATGCAAAACCAACTCTAGCCGATAAGGTAGCTACCCCAAACTTATCATCTTTAGTAGGTTCAATGATTTATTGGCTTAGATTGTTTCAGCCTAGCAATCTTTTTCTGTAAAGCATAAACCATTTACTAGTCTAATCCTTTTTATTATAACAGTTTTTGAACCGGTGGCAAGATTAACCCACCAGAATGTTTGTTTTTGGATAATGAATATTCTTCTCGATAGACTTCGGTGCAAAGGACCAGAAGAAGGTTAGAAGACCCATCCGGCCAATTAACATCATAACGATTAAGGTAAACTTACCAAAGCCGGTTAAGAAAGGAGTCATTCCCATAGTCAAACCAACGGTCCCGAAACAAGAGAAAGTTTCCATCAATAAATATTCAATCCCAAAACCAGGTGGAATGGTTTCCGTCATTAAGAGAATAAAGGATCCCGTTGCAATGACTAGAATCCCTGAAATTAACATAAAAACAGCTTTGTTAACAATTTCAGCTGAAATTGAACGTTTGAATATAGAAATTTCTTGTCTTTGTAAGCTCCGCACTGCATAAAGGCCAATCACGAATACTGTCGTAATCTTCATTCCCCCAGCGGTTGACCCTGAAGCGCCTCCGATAAACATAAGAATCATGGTTAAGAAAATAGAAGCAGGCTTTAACAAGCTATAATCAATATTAGCATAGCCCGCTGTTCTCGGTGTAACGGCTAAGAATAGATAATTTAATAAGCTAGTATACCAAGCTTGTTTACCAAAAGGATGGGTACCCCATTGTGCTAGAATAAATAAAATGGTACCCCCAATTAATAATGTCGCAGTTAAAATCAGAACAATTTTAGTATGAATAAGTAAGCGACGATTTCTCCGATAAGTCAAAAGATCTCGCCAAACAATAAAACCTAAACCACCAGAAATGATTAAAAGCATAATCACGGTCAATACTAAAGGGTTATCTTGAAAGCCAATCATGGAATCACCAAACAGGTCAAAACCAGCATTACAATAGGCGGAGATCGCATGGAATAAGCTATAGTAAATCCCCTTAGCTAAGCCCAAGCGGGGAATAAAATCGATACTCAATAAAGTAGCTCCGATGAATTGAACCGCAAATGAAAAGTAAACAATATAACGCGTCACGGGCACAATATCTGATATCGACTCGACATTGAGGGACTCTTGCATTATTTTGAATTGGTTCATGTCCACCCGTCGACCTAAGACAATAAAGAGAGAGGTCCACAGGGTCATAAAACCAAGTCCCCCAATTTCAATCAGGATAATAATAACAGTCCGTCCCAAATAATTCCAATGCTCCATGGTATTTAAGGTTACTTGCCCGGTCACACAGAGGGCGGAGGTAGCAGTGAATAAGGCATCTAAGAGAGGCGTCCACTGTCCTGAATTGGTCATAATCGGTAGAGTTAACAGTAAAGACCCTCCAACGATTAAGCTAGTCAAAATATATAAGATAAAACGCGGAGGTGAGACCGTCTGCCTCACCCCATCAAACCATTTTTTTAAAATTATCATCGTAAACTTAACCTCGCAAGCGCACGTTTTAAAGCTAATTCAGCGCGTCTCAAATCATCTGTCGACATCTGTTCTTTATGATTAAGTCTTTGTTGTGCTCTTTCTTTCGCTTCTTCAGCGCGTTTAAAATCAATTTCTTCTGGATGCTCAAAAGTTCTAACTAATAATTTAGCTTGATTATCTTTAAAATAGAAAAGTCCTTCTGACACTGCATAATGCTTACGTTCTGAATCATTGATTAAGGTAATCGTTCCAATCGCAACTGGTACGATAATGTCCATATGATTGGCCAAAACAGTCCGAATGCCATCCTCTGTAGGCAAAGAAATCCGCTCAATTTGATTGGATTCCTGCTTACCCGATGGGGTAATCATGGTTAAATCAAATTTCATCTAGACTCCTCCCACTATTCAGCTGCACGAACTTCGTCAATCGATCCTTTGAATAAGAATTTAGATTCAGGAATATCATCCACTTGACCATCTAGAATCGCCTTAAATGACCGGACAGTCTCTTTAATTGGAACAAATTTACCGGGCATACCCGTGAAAGATTCCCCTACGGCAAATGGTTGGGATAAGAAGTTCCGAACCTTACGAGCCCGGGCTACGACTAATTTATCCTCATCTGATAACTCATCCATCCCTAAAATGGCAATAATATCTTGCAATTCATTATAACGTTGCAGAATTTGCTGAACTCGGTGAGCTACATCCGCATGCTCAACCCCTACGATATCTTCTGATAATAATGATGAAGTTGATTCAAGCGGATCTACCGCTGGATAGATACCTAAAGAAGCAATTTGACGGCTCAATACGGTCCGTGCATCCAAATGCGAGAAGGCAATGGCAGCAGCCGGGTCAGTTAAGTCATCGGCCGGCACAAAAATTGCTTGGATGGAAGTAATTGCGCCATCTTGAGTTGAGGTAATCCGTTCTTGTAGTTGTCCCATTTCATTAGCCAAGGTAGGTTGGTAACCTACAGCTGATGGCATCCGTCCTAATAAAGCAGATACTTCAGACCCAGCTTGGATAAAGCGGAAAATATTATCAATAAAAAGCAACACATTTTGTTTTTTCTTATCACGGAAGTATTCAGCCATAGTTAAGGCTGAAAGAGCTACCCGCATCCGAGCTCCAGGTGGTTCATCCATTTGACCGTAAACTAGAACGGTTTGGTCTAAAACGCCCGCTTCCTTCATTTCATAATAAAGGTCATTTCCTTCCCGAGTCCGTTCACCAACCCCGGCAACGACAGATAAACCGCCTTGTTCGATGGCTGTATTATGGATCAATTCCTGCATTAAAACAGTTTTACCAACTCCGGCACCCCCAAAGAGACCAATTTTACCACCTTGTGGATAAGGACAAAGTAAATCAATGACCTTGATTCCTGTTTCAAAAATTTGGGTAGACGTTTGTTGGTCTGCAAAGGCCGGTGCTTCATTATGGATGGGTTCCCGTTGGCCCTTTTCTTCAAATGGCATCTCATCAATAACATTCCCTAGGACATTAAACATGCGGCCTAGGGTTTGCTCACCGGTTGGTACAGAAATCGGATGTCCCGTATCATAAACGGTTAGGTCCCGCTTTAGACCATCCGTTGGATTCATTGAAATACAACGAACGCAGTCGTTTCCAATATGTTGAACGACTTCAAGGACAATATCATCATGTCCTTCAATATTTAATTCACTATATAAATTGGGTAATTGTTCTTTGGTGAATACCACGTCAACAACTGGCCCAACGATTTGGTTAATCGTTCCTTTATTCAAATTTTATAACACCCCTGACGTTAATTCGGCAATTTCTTGTGTAATCTTTTCTTGTCTAATGCGGTTATATTGATTTTGCAAGGCTTGTTTCATTTCCTTAGCATTATCCGTCGCCTTTTCCATGGCAATCCGACGGGTGGTATATTCAGCCACCTTGGATTGATAGAATAAGTCATACAAATGAATCAATAAATGTGAGGCTTGGTATTGGGCAGCCGCTAGCTCATAAGATGGCTCATACAAAGTAAATTCTGACTGCGCTAATTCTTGATTTAAATCACGGAGTTGAAACTCAACTGATTCATTATTCATAACTGGCATGGCCATTTGTACATGATAGTCATCTATATATTTGACAACTTGGGTATATAACCAGTTTAAGTCAACATTTTCACTTGATTGATAACCATTTAAGACCTCAAAGTCAGGATTAGCTTGAATTTTTTCAAAGCGTTGTCCACCAATCCAGAAAATCTTTTGACAATCATTGGCTCTGAGAAATTTAATAATTCCTTGAGTATAAGCTGTTGCCAAACCAAGGTCTGGTACGATACAGACTGTCACACGCGGCCGGTCATCTTGACTGGCGGCTTGAGATGGAATCGTTTCGTAAGCATCACGGAAAGGAATGACTTGTTGGCTTAACCGTTTATATTTCTGTAATTTAGATAAAGAAACTAATTTCATGGCCGTGGTAATTTTAGAGGCCGTTTCCACGGTCCCCATGCGTTGTTGTACTTGCGCTAAACTACCTACCATAGGTATTCACCTTGTAATCTTTGACTAACTGTTCAAATACGGTCTTCAATTTCTCAATTAATTGTTCATCTAACTTATATTCAGCATTAATTTCAGCCAATAAGTCCGGATGATTTTGTTTAAATTGGTCATGAACAAAGCTTTCAAATGGACGAATATCTTTAACTTCTAATTCATCGATATATTTATAGCGGTTCATGAAGAGTGAAAGAACCACTAAGTCATGACTTAAGTAAGTCGTTGCCCCTTGTTTTAAGAGTTCTGTTAAACGAGCCCCGTGATCAATAATCCGTTGCGTTTCTTCATCAACATCCGAAGAATATTGAGCAAAGGATAAAAGTTCATAATAGGTGGCTAACTCCAATTTTAAGGAAGCTGACACATGTTTCATGGCTTGGGTTTGAGCTGAAGAACCAACTCGGGATACGGATAAACCAGAATCTACGGCCGGACGCCGTCCTGAGTTAAAGGCATTTGAATCTAAGAATAATTGTCCATCCGTAATTGAAATGACGTTCGTTGTAATATATGAAGAAATATCCCCTAGCTGCGTTTCGATAATTGGCAAGGCGGTAATTGAACCGTCACCATAACGTTCATTCAATTGAGCTGCCCGTTCAAGTAAGCGTGAATGGAGATAAAAGACATCTCCTGGATAAGCTTCCCGACCAGACGGCCGCTTTAATAGTAATGAGATGGTACGATAAGCAACCGCATGTTTAGATAAATCATCATAGATGACCAAGACATCTTCTCCTTGGTCCATCCAATATTCAGCAATAGCACATCCCGTATAAGGCGCCATGTATTGCATGGCGGCAGAATCATCCGCTGGTGAGTTAACCACGACGGTATATTCCATAGCCCCATTTTGACGGAGGGTTTCAACGACTTGTGCCACTGTTGAAGCCTTTTGTCCAATCGCAACGTAGACACATTTTACGTTTTGGCCTTTTTGGTTAATGATGGTATTAATCCCAATGGCGGTTTTACCCGTTTGACGGTCACCAATAATTAATTCCCGTTGACCTTTACCAATTGGAATCATGGAATCAATAATTTTAATCCCGGTAAATAAGGGTTGATCTACTGACCGGCGCATCATTACTGTTGGTGCCCGTCGTTCAGCTGGATATTGATCAGCAGCCACAAGTTCGCCCGCTTCATCAATCGGCATCCCTAAAGCATCCACCACCCGGCCAGCCAAGTTATCCCCTACATTGGTTTGGACAATATGGTTGGTCCGATAGACTGAATCGTCTTCTTTAATGTTAGTATCATCCCCTAAAACGATAATACCCACTTGATTTTCTTCTAAGTTTAAGGCCATACCAAGGGTATCATCTTCAAAGTGAACGAGTTCGCCTGATAGGACATCTCTTAAGCCACGTACAAAGACAATTCCATCACCAACTGAGAAAACAGTCCCGGTTTCCAGGTCATTAAATTCCCAGTCAACTTGTTGGATACGGTCTTTTAGACGTTGAATAATTTGTTCTGTTTTTTCCACCCTCACACCTCTTTAATAATTTGATTTAAACGACTCCGGTAAGTTGTATCAATAACTGCATCATTGATTTTCAGATGAATCCCTTCAATGTAGTAAGGATTGACCTGATAGTTATAATCCTTGGGGCCTTGCCAATAAGATTCAATCTCAGCCTCAAGCACTTGTCTGGCTTCCTCTGATAGGGGACGCGCCGTGGTCACTTGAATATTTGCTAAGAGGCCTTTATTGACAAGAATCTGCTTATAGTCATCAATAATGGCAGCTAACCGGTTAACCATGCCATCTTGAATGATTACTTCTAGAAAATTTAGGGTCAAGGGCTCATAGTCTCCTTCGACCACCGAACGCACTTGGCTAAACTCAGCTGGATTATGAATCAAAAAACTTACATAATCCTTGAGTTGGACCATTAAGTCTTCTAGAGCTTTTAATTGACTATAGGCAAGGACCTTTTGATCTTCGGTTAAATTTTTGAAGAAGGCTTCTGCATATAGCTTAGTTTTTCTCATGGATTCGACTCATTTCTAATTTAAGGGCATTTAAAATCGTTTGTTCACTGAGCTCATAATTTTCTAAGACACGTTCAGTTAAGGTCATGGCCAAACCAACCGCGTATTGTTCGACATCTTTTTGCATTTGTTTCTTATCACGCTCAATTTGTTGTTGGGCTTGTTCAGATAAGCGTTTATTTTCAGCTTTAGTCTGAGCCAACATTTGCGTGCGTTCTTCTTGCAGACTCCGTTCCATGGATTCTTGCATTTTTTCCATTGAAGCTTTCATTTGGAGGCGTTGGGCTTCTAGTTCACGCTCTTGCTGACGCGCTTTACTTTCTACTTCTGCCGCTAATTCCTCTGCTTCTTTTAACTTTGCTTCTTTTTTAGCTAAATAATTCAGCACCCAAGAGTGCACATATTTCTTATATAGAAAAAATAGAATTCCGGTGGCACAGAGCTGCGCTAACATAGTTAATAGGTTAGGTATTAACTTTTCCGCAATATCTATATCCACTTATCTCAACTCTTTCTTAACGGCCAAAAACGAACAGTAAAATAAATGAAATCAAGAGACCATAAATAGCACAGGTTTCAGCAACCCCACAACCAAGAATTAACATAGAACGAATTTCATTAGCTGCTTCAGGGTTTTTACCTACAGCTTCCACTGCTTTACCGGCAGCAATCCCTTGTCCTAGAGATGAGAAAACCCCTGTCATAACGGCTAATGCTGCTGCAATTGCGACTAAACCTTGTCCGATTGAAATATCCATAATTAAATTTCTCCTTTTTTAATAAAAATTTTATCAACACATAAATTAATCATGCTCTACCGCAATTAATACGGTTGTTAAAGTAATAAAGATAAATGATTGCAAGAATCCTGCAAACAAATCAAAGTAGGCATGAAGTACCGGCGCTAAGACTGCTCCGATAAAGTTAAAGTGACCAACGACAGGAATAAAGGATGCTAGCCATGCTGTAAAGACATAGAAGAGTCCCATAATAATTGATCCTGATAAGATATTCCCAAAGAGCCGCATGGATAATGAAACTAGCGGAGCTACCTCTGAAAATAGGTTAGGAATTACAAAAAACGGGAAGGGTTCAAAGAAGGATTTAATAAACCCTTTAATACCCTTACTCTTAAACTTAGTCCGTTCGACTAAAATCCAAGTAATAATTGCCAAGGTTAAGGTAACACTCAAGTTCCCCGTAGGATTATTTATCGCAAACAATCCTGAAATATTGGAAATAAAAATATAAATAAAAATAGTTCCAATATAAGCAGACATCTTAGGCGTATACGCTGGTCCCATGGACCCTTTGACCAGGTTATCAATCATTTGCACATAAGAAATCACTGTCACAATTATCTTTGAAGGTTGTTTTTGACCCTGGTCTATGGCTTTAAATTGTCCTTTTAGCCAGAAAATGAACATGATAATAATTAGGCTAACAATCAAGATTGACACTTGTTCAATTTGAAACAAATTATCGAACCTCCTTTTTTAATGAACCTGTTGCAAACATTAAAATTCGATCGATGAAATATGCTAGAAAGATAGCATAAGGATTAACAATTTCTGGAAAGAAAAAAGCGACTCCTAGAGGTAAGGCTATTAATAGCATGATAGCCAATAGATATAAAACATAGTGGCGCGCTTTAAAATGATCAAAATCAATAATTTTAACTAAGACATTTTGACGGAGCCATGCCACTAAGAGCATCACCGCCCAGCCTAGTAACCAGCCTAGCGCATAGGAAAAGTTTACAAAGAATAAACCTAACCCTATTAGGATGACTAGTCCTAGAATGATTCTATTTTTCACCTATAAAAATACCTCCTCTATCTTGCACAAAAAAAGTACATACTTCCCCAAGGCGCCTTTCCCGCCCCGAAAAGACAAAACCTCAAGTGTACGTACCTGACCGATTTTTATGATCTCGTAATTATCTAATACTGACTAGTAGAAAAGCTAGTGAAAAGTACCGATAATTAAAAGGATTGTGCTTTTTAATTATAACAAATCAAAGGGCTTATTTTCAAATAAAAGCTGATTTAGAAAAAATAAAAAACTTTCGTCACAAATCAATTTAAGCTATTATTAAATTAGAAAAACTAAAACCATCATTCAACAGGAGGTTTGCTATGAAAACTGTCAAATATTATCTAGTTAAATATTCGCGTATTCTGGAATTATTTATTGCCTCGGCACTAGCTATCGGAATTGCTATTGGCTTTATTGATCTAGCCAAGTACTTTGGCCTTTTACTCGAATCGAATACCAAAGAAACTTATTCAGTTTTTCAAGGTTTTCTCGGTTATGCCTTACTACTTATTGTTGGGATTGAGCTCATCTTTATGCTCTTATCCCATTCAACCCGAGCCATTCTTGAACTCGTCCTCTTCGTTATTGCCCGGAAGATGCTGATTTATGCCGATACCATGCTGGACTTAGTCCTAGGTGTGATTGCCATGAGTTTAGTCTTTTGTACCCTCCACTTCTTTATGAAGGATATTCAAGTCAATTTTCTCAAGGAACATGAAGACTGACCCCGACTTAAACTGTATAAACATTAAATTAGGAAAGGAATTGTAATGAAACCATTATTTATTCAAGCTGTTCTCCAAGACAAAATCTGGGGTGGGACCAAGTTAAAGGATATTTATCATTTTGATATTCTCAGCCAAACCACAGGGGAAGCCTGGGTTATTTCCGCTCACCCCAATGGCGACTCCCCCATTCTTTCTCCCCAAGAATTCGCCGGTCAAAGTTTAAGTCAGGTCTATCAGGAAAATCCTGACCTCTTTGGCCCAAATCCACCTGAAAAGTTCCCTTTACTAGTTAAAATCTTAGACGCTAAAGCTGACCTATCTGTCCAAGTCCATCCCGATGATACCTACGGCTTAAACCACGAAAGTGAACTGGGCAAAACCGAATGTTGGTATATCCTCGATGCCCAACCGGGGGCGCAAATCATCTATGGCCACCAAGCTCATGATGCTAAAGAATTCAAGCAGCTTGTCGACCAAGGAGATTGGGACCAGCTCCTCACTAAGGTTCCCGTTAAAACGGGTGATTTCTTCTATGTACCAGCCGGAACCATCCATGCCATTGGAGCGGGTATCACTATTCTCGAAACCCAACAAAATTCAGATACCACTTACCGAGTCTATGATTATGACCGGCCAGACCATGAGGGTAAGCTAAGACCCCTCCATCTAAAAGACTCCCTGGCAGTTACCCGCTTCCCGCATTACCAAGATCCCGTCAATCAATGGCAAGAAGATCTTGATGGCGGATCAATTCAGCAACTTTTAGCCAATGACTTCTTCTCGGTTTACAAATGGCAAGTCACTGACCAAATCAAGCTTGATTTAAAACCTATCTATTATCTAGCCACCGTCATTGAAGGCCAAGGTAAACTGACCCTTGATGGTCAGACCTATCCCTTAAATTTAGCGGATTCTTTTATCTTGCCTTATGGCCAAAAAGAGATTCAAATCAGTGGTGATTTAACTTTAATCACTTCCCACCCCAAGTCAGAATAAAGTCAAAATGCTAGGGAGCGGGCAAGAAGTAGAAAATCCCTGATTTTAGCTTGCTGGAACACTAGGAGCTAAGCGACTTAGTGCTCCAACAGTTGAATGAAGATATGAGTTCAACTTCATTCAATAATGAAGCACAGCAAACTACTGCCTTGTATCATATGAATTTTAATATAAAAAAGAAGGACTGGGCTTTTTTGCCCAGTCCTTAGCTTTTGCTATTAGCTTAAAATATTCATTTATGGTAAGCATGGCCATGCTAGGTGCGCCCAGTTAATCCCATATAGTTTATAAATACTGATTTAAAGCCTTTCTGTTTAACTCTTATTCCATGTTGATTCCATTAAGTACGCAAATTTTGCCCCTTTTTTGCCCCTTTTTTTAAAAGAAGGAAAAAGTAAGGTAAATTTTTTAATAGTTCTAAGCGAAAATATCTTTTGCATAGTCATATAAAACCTTAGCGGTTTCTAATGTTAGGTTAGTCAGTTTTCGTTCTCCCCGTCTGATAGAATTTATAGCGTTCCCACTAATGCCTGTATCTTTTGTAATTTGGTAAGCACTGATATCACTATCAATCAATCTTTGAATTATCTCAATGATTTCATCCATTACTTACCATCATCCTTTCTACTTAAATAAAGAACGAATAAAAAGCAAAGCATTACAAATAAAAATTCTTTTGTCATTTTCATAAATGATAGATATAATATGGTTAGGTAGGGAGCCTAAGCTCCCATTCTAACCTAAAAG
>NZ_AUAT01000030.1 GCF_000428865.1 Eremococcus coleocola DSM 15696 | reverse complement strand
AACTTGCTTGGTATTTCTAAAATCAATCACCGCCATAGTATCACGCCTTCACTAAATAAATGACATTAGGCGATGCATTACTAGGTACAAAATTGACCACTTCCACGGTTACACTTGTACCATCTGCGCCTTTAGGGCCTTCTGGGCCTTGTGGTCCTGTCCTTCCATTATTTCCTTTAGGGCCTTGTGGTCCAGGGTCACCTTTTGGTCCCTCGTCTCCTTTTGGTCCAGGTGTTAATTCGATGTTTTTGACTTTGCCGTCCACATAATCCTTATTGACAACATCTAAATCAACATTGATATTCCCTAATACTTTCATTATCCAATCACCGTCACTTTCAATGATTTACTTTCAGCTGGCTTAGACGTACGAATCAATACTGTGTTTTCATCAGTGATTTCCACATCTGTTAGGACCACTGAATAAGGTGATTTTGTTTCCGCAACAGATACCACCACATCTTTAGAATTTAAGTTATGGTTGACTGTGATTTCAGTCGCTACCCCGTCACCAATTTCCTCGCTATACTTACGAGCGACTGCTGATAACTCTTTCAGTTCAGATTTATTGGCTTTAATGAGGTCTTCCAATTCTTTAAGGGTGTCCCCTTCTGAACTCGCTAGACCGACTAAGGATTGGATTTTTTCATCAGTATATTTCTTAGCCCCGTCTAATGCGTTGTCTGATTGACGTTTCCCTTCACCTTTAGGTTCTTTACTTGCTAAGGCTTCACTCAATCCTTCGACTTTTTCTTGACCAATAGTTCCAACCGCATCTTCTGCATTGATTGCTGATAAGATATCTGTCCCAGACATTGACACATTATCAATCATTTCAGTTAGACCATTGATGTTATCTTTATCGATTAATGATTGACTCTTATTGATTGCATCAACTATATTTTTGGCAGAAATATCTTCGTTTAACGTTTGCCAATTTTGACCGTCGTACACTTTGAATTTATTATCTTGCGTATTGAAGTATATCTGACCCACTTGTGGCGCTTCTGGAGCAACAGCAAGGTTTTCGACAAGGGCGTTGATAAGTTGATTATGGTTTAAATCTAAATTGGTTAATAGTTTATGTGACATAATTTATTCTCTCCTTTTTAATTTAAATAAGCGACACCAGAGAATGGGGCTGAAAATTTAACGACTATCTTGCTAGTGCTTATGTAGTGGACATTACCAATGACTAAATTGCCAGAAGTATCTACGATAGTGACCGAAGGATATTTGTTCAGTGAGTGATTAATCTCCCAAATATCACTAGCGACTTGTTGCGTGTGGACATAATTATTAGCAGAAATTTCCAAACGACTTTTTAAATCATCGATAATTAAATCCAATGAATTGCTTTCAATTTCTTCAACCAACGACCCTAACGATGATGCAGTGATGTTTAAATACAATGAGTTGTCACTCGGGAAGATGTATTTATCGTCCACGATGATTTCCAAAATGTACTTAGCTACGGGCAGCACTTTATCAATCATGAACATAATCTCGTTGTTCGACTTCACTGTGGTTTCTGCCGAGTACACCACGGTGTTTTTACGATTCTTCAACACTGCCCGTGCTTTTAATCCTTCTAGTTCCAAGACATCACCACTACCATCACCACAGATATATTTGAGGATGGTCTGGTCTCCTTGTTTCAAATTATTACCTGTATTGACATCATTTAGAATTAATATATTTTGATTCAAACACTGTCACTCCTTTCTATTAAGCTAGCCCAATAGCTAATATATTGACTTTAACGGTTCCAGATAGTGTCTTACTATCGTGTGTCCCAGCCCACCAAAGACTCACACCACTGGTTGTTGGGTTGTAAATAGATACGTTCCCGTTCCAGTTTTGGTAAAGGTTCTGTGAAGGTGTGGTGGCTACTGACCCAAAGGTATATAAGTTAGTCGTGCTAGAAAATGCTTTTGGGAAATTCCATTTACCAGAATAGTAATAACCATTTCCGCCACCAGATAAGGTTGTTTGACCAACACAAATAAGAATATTCCCCATGGTTATAGATAATCCATTCGATGCTGAATCGCCCTTAAAATTAAACGGGTCACTCTTAAATTTCCCAATATCTGCTTCGGTTAATACTTTATATCCATTAGCAATCACATCGGAATTGAACTGGAAATTACCCACATTGGTGTTCAATGTTCCTGGTCCAAGTTCGGACATCTTACCGTTGTTATTGATCAATAAATTACCTGTAGACCGCATACCGCCGTCACCGACTTGGAGCATGTACTTCGAGCTGTTATCGAACATCACACCCACACCAGACCCATGTTTTCCCATGGATAAGGGAACGGACTCTGTCCCTAGAACCGAGTACCCGATGGCGTTGGATACTTTACCAACAATCTTCACTTGAATGTCATAGGCTGATGACGGTTCAAATCCTGTGGACTCTGTATGTTCAATCCTAAAACGTCCATTACTACCTGTAGTCGTTCCACTCGTCAATGTGGACCAGCTTAAATCTCCACGCTTGCGGTACAAGATTGTATATCTCGGTGTGCCGTCCACAGTGGACATATACTCCCCTGTAGCAGATACTTTCATACCTGTTCTACCTTCACGAGAGGCAGAAACAGATAGAACTGATATTGGTTTAGATGCACTAACTTGGAATCTATCTGTATGTTTAGCCGTTAACCCACGGGAATCTGTATAGGTATAGGTGATACTTGCCGTTCCAGCTTCAACGAATTTCCAGTGAGACGGTCCGATATTTTGTAAACCTTGCGAGTTATATCGAACGCTGACATCTTTAGCCCCTCGAGAAGCTTGGACCACTGGCTTTGTTGAAATATAAACTTCTGTGATACCCGCATAATTAATCCCGTTTGATTGGTTAACGTAAGAGTATTTAGGAGGTGATACAAATTCTGGACCGTTGACATTAGTGGCATTAAATGTAAATGACTTACTATCAACCCCTAAAGAGTTTCCATTTAAATAGGTCACCAAGCTAATCGTAGCGTTGATGACCGTGGAATCTTTCATGGCTGATAAGATTTTATTTTGTGAATTTTCGTTTAAACTAATGTCATATTGGATATTTTCTAAATTATATGAGTTATTCCCAGCGTACGACTGCGTACTGTAGACCACATTACCCGCCACATCAATTTCTAGTGAATATGTGGTTCCTTTCATCTTCGTAAACTCAACCGTAAAGGCTGAACTGGTCACATCAACCGAATATGGGACCTTAGTCAATCTCCCACGAGTAATGTTTTCGTCATCCCGAATCCAACCGAGGACCCAACTATTGGTTTTGTCCATTAATGCATATAAAGCAACTCCACCTGTTCCAGGGTCAGAATTGACCACTCGACCAGATGAGTTTGCCCACAAAACATTCTTTATGGGATAATTCCCTGTTTCTTGAATATACCCAGATTGACTGGTATTCTTGGCTGCTGCTCTATCAGAAGACCAATACAATCGCAGTGGTACTTTACCGACCGAATATCGTTCGCCTATTCTTTGCGCCATAAATAACCTCCTATCCTATATATCTAAATACGGTTAACCCTGTTTCAGATTCAATTGTGTGGTTTGGTAGTGTCAACTGATCTTGAATGGTGATGTTCTGCGACACCATGGTATTACCAGTAATATACGTTCCTTTGGTCTCACCGTCTAAGAATTGAATTTCTTCATTGGTTAAACGTAGCTTCGTCTTCGAGTTGGATTTACCAATAGTAAATGAATCATCAAATTTGAAGAAAGTGTCCACATTCTCTGTGGTTTCCTCAACCTTCACCACACGACTTTCTAAATCACTAGCCGAAGCTTCTGTGGATGTAATTCGATTTAATACTTCGTCTGAATGACGAATCAAGAAGTTATCCTTAGTAATATCCACATCGGTTCTAAGGGCTTCAATCTTAGCAATCTCACTAGATATGGTAGTGATCGTATCTGTTAAATCAGACCTATCTGCTTTAAGTTCCAAGGCTTCATTTAAAGTTGCATAAGCTTGAGCAGTAGTGTAGATGCTAGACCCACTGTAAGAATGACTGTTATCTGTATATGTAGTATGCACTCGGGTCCATACATACTTCCCGGATTGCCATTCGGGCTGTGTGGTAGACCAAGACCCACCTGTAGGTGATGTCTTAGACGTAGACAGATAGTATTGCATTTCTACCGTCGTCACTCCACGACCGTCACGTCCAGGTTGTCCAGGGTTACCAGGGGGACCTTGTTGACCGTCCTCACCATCTTGACCTGGTGGTCCAGGAGGTCCTTGTTTACCGTCTGCACCATCTTGACCGTTCTTACCATCTTGACCTTTGACTTTCATCCACTTATATTTACTGTAATCTGTTGAATCTTTAGGGTTACTGTCTGTATAAGTCCCCATGTATTCTTTGCCTTGTGATTGTGAGGTTGAAAAGTCATCTCCTAAAGGCGAGTTTGCCCAAGCCACATGGATATAAGTCGATTTACCGTCTTTTCCAGGGGGACCAGGGGTTCCGTCTGTCCCGTCTTTACCTTGAAGGGACTTTATCCACTCATTTAAACTCCCTTTAAATCCAGCCTCTACGGCTAATTGGTAAGCAGACTTACCTTCGCTAGCGACTTTAACCACCGCTGATGAGTTTGCTAGAACGGTCTCCATTTCATCGTCCATTAATTTAACGATAAAGGTGGCTTCACCTTCTACTAAATCGTCAGCATAGACCATCATAGCGTTTGATTGCTGGAATTTATGAATATCATTCCATCCTTCGTCTAAGCGGTCATCTTCCGTGACGCGTGTCCACAAGAAATTACTGAATTTATCGGTAACTTCTCGTGTTCCTTGATATACTTTGGCGAGTAATTCAGTCGAATCAATCTTCGCTCGTTCGGCTTCTTTCTCGATAAAAGACAATCGGTCGAAAGTCATATTCTTATCCGCATAGATTTTAATCTTCCGTATATTCGATTCAAATCCAACTAGTGGATAGTTAAACTGACCATCTTGATAGATTGGAATCTGTTCCGTCAATACGACTTTTCCTAAACTGTCTAAGAATTCGACTTTAAATTCTGGTATGTCCAGTTGGTTTAAATCCACGGGAGCTAGTGGGTTAGGCACATCACTACCCTGTGGGTTATCATCGAATGAATCGGGTGTAGGTATCTCTTCGGGTTCCTTTAAATCATCTGCCACCTTGATTTCTTGACTATTATTGACTATATGCTTATCGTTTAATTTACCAGAAAATCTAAAATCATTATCTGTCTTAGATGCACTGTAGAGTTCAATTACTTTAGACCCTGTGGATACCGTGACATCTTCTGTATCTCCTTGAATTAATTCAGTTTCAAAGTCTGATGTTGACCCAGATAAGATTAAACCGTTAGACGGTTCTATTTGAATCTCAAACGGTTCTCCTTTGTAGAATTTCTCTAGTAAATGTCTACGGGTATTATTCAATTCTTGCTGAATAGCAATAATATCTTCTTTAGACTGTGGAAACAGTTCTTTAACGTTCCCAATCGTCACTGTGTTATTACCTTCATCCGTTTCAGATGTCGTAATTTCTAAGACACGGGCTTCAATCGCTAACGGTGGGTTGAATTCATGGTCAATAAAAACACCCACATCACCAATGGATACAGTGTCTGGTAGTTCTTTTAAACTCACCGTATACTGTACCGCTGGACGTGAGTGCTCTCGCATGTAAGCCAGTCCTTGTTTCATGATTTCTTTCTTATCTTCTGAATCTACGGTCAGAATCTTTTCAATCCACAAAACTGGACCATTTTTAGGTTTGAAAGCAAATTGGTCGTTTAAGGTCTTGTTATAGATAACAGATTCTCCACTTGGAGATGTGAATATATCGTCTTCATATTCCATATCCTTGATGTCCCAATTGTTTTCCACCTTAACTTCCGTATCGGGTGGAATGGTTTCAGTCGCTCCACCTTCTAAAGCAATACGGTCGTACTGGGTTAAATCGTATTGTTCAATGATTCTTATAAGCTTACCAGGATAAGCATTATCGGTAGCATATCCCGCATTCTTTAATTCTTGGGCTGCCGTTCGGTAGTTTGTTTCACCGACAACTTTACGGTAGTTATTCCGTCGCCAGTCTGTTTCAGTGAAGAAAGCCCCATGTTGCTCTACAGAATCATTCCAACTTGAATATACTCGAAAGTCGGCATTAATCCAGTAATAACCTTTAGAAGCAGACCATTCTTGGGTCGGCATATTTACCGTAGGTCCAGACCAGTCACTACTTGCTTTAATACCAAACAAATTATAGTTAGGTGCTTTAGCTAACTTAGACCCTCCCCAACCAGATTCTAAACACGCTTGGGATATGGAGATAGAAGGTAATACTTTAAATTTTTGCCAACCAGCTATCGCTCCGTCTTTAATTTGATTAATAAAATCTTGATTTGACATGTTAGCCTCCTCTCACTCGGTAGTATCCGTTCACATTGGTAATAGATTTCTGCGTAATCGTCCCCAAAGCGGGTGTGGCTGCATGGACAATACCAGCTCCCGAACTTGGAGCGCCTAATAACACAGCTACATGTCCGCCACTATGTTGAATGACTAAGTCACCCCTACGTGCTTCTGCCGCTGATATTCTATAGAAAGGAGATTGTTGGGCAGCGATGGTTCGAGTCGTACACCTGTGATTGATTGTAAACCCAGCATATCGATAAGCCTCATATACCATACCCGAGCAGTCCCAACCATTAATAGAGGTACCACCCCAAACATAAGGTGTCTTACCCACGCGAGATAAGCATCGTTGAACAGCTGTTTCTATCTTATTACTAGGTTGATTGCTACTTGATGATTGACCGTCTGAATTGACCAATTGCGCATGACGATTAACCAGTCTGAAACAATATATCGGACTACCCGCACGTCCCTCAACTTGAGTACGAGTAATACCATTGTCACGGTAGTTACAATGGATAATTTGGGAGTTGTTTAAAAACACCCCAGTATGACCATTTGCTCCAGCCGAAGCCGCTCCTCTACCACCAGATAAGAATATATCTCCTCTACGAGCTTGTGACCGACTGATTTCCACCATTAGTTTAGAAGACCCTATATCGTTCCACAGACTCACCGTGGACCCTAGGTAGTTTATGTTCGGTTTGAATCCAGCGTAGAAGAGGGCTGAATACACGGCACTGGAACAATCGTAACTGCTTGGACCACTTCTGGCATTCATTGAATATCTGACTTTACCTTCACGATCCGTAAACCATTTAATCAGTTTATCAATCATGGTATCGTGGACCGTTTTACCATTCCCAGTTGGATTGGCTGTAGTAGCTCGTGTACCTGGAACAACATCCATATCTACAACAGCTATCTTCTTATTTTCTACCTTTAAAGTGGCTGGGTTATCCGAGCTACGAGCGTAGCGGTTTTTCTTCCCAGTATCGTTGACGTTATATCCAAATGATTTTATCGTCCCCCACATAATATTCTTGAAAGTAGCTTGGTTGTTTTCAAAACTTGGTGAATACTTGTTTAAGAAATCCTTATAAGTGACTTGTCCACTATCAATATAATTAAACCGTACCAGTTTAAACCACGCACCCAAAGATTGTTCAATCGTCTGTGGGTCAATCCAGTTACGGTCTCCAGCATATTTCTTACCGAAGGGCGACCCGCTGGTCCACATGATACATCCGAAGTTATATCGTCCACCACATGGATTCCGACCAAAGGTAGTTTCTTTAGCAATGACCCCCAAAAAGGCACCGACTGCCACACCAAAGTAGTCAGCATAATCTTTAATCTTTCGTCCATAACCGATTAATGGGGAATCTGGGTAGTAATTCTTTAAGAAGTTATCTATATATTCTCCCGTAACATAAGGTGGGTCTTGAGCATCCATTCTAAACCGATTGACTTCATCTAAATTCCATCCAGTCGTTGTTAACCGAGTGGCTCCGCTAGACTTGCTATGGTCATATAACTTAGCTGTTCCTTGACCATACATCATAATTGTTGACGTTGATTTAGGACGTGTGGAAACTCCTGTTTGTTTTTCTGGTTCCTTACCTTCAACAATTAGCTTGGTAACAATGTTATCAATGTTGGTCTTCCGTTTGATTTCTTCGATACAATCATCACTCGATAATCTAAACCCTTCTTCACCTTCAAGACGTTTCTTTACGAAATGAATCCTAAAGTCTGGATTTCCAGGTGTGGTGAATAAGGTTTCAAAATAGAATTCAACTTCAAACGCTTCTGCTATCTCTTTTAACCGAGTCATCAAGTTTGAATGACTGGAGAAGTTTAACTTAACATCTTTGGTGGACTCATTCTTACCTAGTTTCCAACCTGTTTCACTTAATGATTCAGTCAAGTAGTATTCCAGTTTTTGTGGTATTTCTGGTTCGTCCATCTTATGGGCTACCTTGTTAATTAAGTTGATAGAAGCATCTTCCATATAGATGTTCTTAGTCAATCGTGTTTCGTCCACATTCATGATAGTTCCTAAGATTCTGACCCCTTGACGGTTGATGAAGGTAATATAATTCCCCTCTTTCACATATTTGTGTTGAGGGGAATCTTTATGTATCGTCATTTCTAACGTATATATACCACCTTCGATAGATGTGGATAGTTTGTCATTTGAAAAATGAATGCCTTCTTCCAGATTATTATCGATAAAAGCCAGTCGTTTAAAGTCATTGTCTAATATTTCTATATGGTGCATATTTATCTAAACCTTTCTTTAAACTCTACTGTTGCTTTCGGTAAACTTGCCCATGAGTTAGTTGTCATTTCTAACTCACTCGGTCCATATCCTAAATTGAAGAATCTAGAATCCACATCGATTAAACCTTGGAAGGTTAGACCGTTGTGTAATACCTCACCTGTCGCATGATTGACGACCAACTTATCACCTTTAGCAAAGGTATTCTTAACCTTAGCAAATCTGTCTCCTTGGTTTAATTTATAAACCACCACTGATGTTAAGTTAGCCCGACTGAATGGCTTGGTATCTTCCCAAGTTCCTCCAGCAATGAAAACCTTCGAAGGTTTCAAAGTGGATAACTTAGGTGAATAGTGATTGAATATCTTAACCTTCTGGTAGTCATTGTTATACTGTCTGACTGTCTTACCAACACCAGAACGATTTGACGTTAAGTCACTTTCACTCATCCAGTAAACCGAAACCCCTTGATACGTAATTAGTCTTAACTCACGACCTCGAACGGTTTTCTTAGTGCTAATTTTGTGAGGACGTCCGCGTGTAAATGATTTAATTGGGTAAGGATTCCCTAAGTGATCGTAAGCCGTCCTGGCTGAATTCTTAATGTAGACAGTATCGCCTGTTGAAAATCGTTCGACTGTACTCCCTGTTGTATAGGAACTTTGAGACCGACCAGAATCAAAGACCCACTGGTAATTATCATCTTCCTTCTTCATTTGAATGGCTCCGTCAATCCCTTGTGGGAATTTAGCGGTATTGATGATTTTGGACCGATAGCCTGTTGTAAAATCATTGACCTTAGCGGTCACGGTAACCTCGTTGGAGTTACCTAACACGTTATAGATTGAAGTCGTCACAATTGGCTTATTGTTTTGGTCCATAATGACAATCAAATACATTCCTGTATTACTGGTTTTACCAGATCTATCTTCAAAGGTTACCCTTGATTGCAATTTAAAGTTCTTTAAATTATGTACTTCTGCTTCAATTGAATCCATATCTTTAACATACCCAAAGCAATTCCAATAAGCACCTGGCTTAGGATTGGTAGCACGAGTCAATCGTGTCCCCCACTGATCAAACGATGGTTTACCTGTGGTTAGAGACAGTTTTTGATAATCTGGAATCCACAGACCAGACCCGTGAGAATCAGAAGAAATCGGCATCCAATCAGCCATATCGGCTTGGTGCATTTCTTCGTTCATCACCCGTTGTTGTTCGGGTAATTCGATAAAGGTTTTCTGTTCTTTATCCCCCAAAGACATATAGCCATTTGGTCCCACGATTCCTAAATATCCAGCTTCTGATGTGAAATCAACTGTAAATTTAGGTATAGCTGGGGCTGTTCCGTTGTTCATCACTTCGGCAGTACCAAAGCTATCGAATTCAAACTTCTTAGTCCCTTCTGTACTTAACCAGTAAGAGCTATCAGACGTGAATTCCAATTCAACCAAAGCATTTGAATTTCTAGACGATACTTCAATCGGTCCTTCAAACTTAGCCATTAAATACCGTCCTGGTTGGTCACTTATAATCAAGGGTCTTGCTTCGTCGGTGAAAAGAATCATATTCAAATGGTCTAGGTTGTACTGTATATCCCGTTTGATAACCGCATTAAATCGAACAATTAAACCTTCGCCTTTTTTAGCAATATATGGGAAAGCATCTAATACCGTACAGTAATCAGTGATTTCAAATCCGTCATACGTTACTTTCAAATATCCCAACTAAACAACACCCCCTCTAATACGTTTGTTTCTGTTAGTTGATAAATCGTCTAAATATTTAATGTGTGGTAGTAATACGCTAGCGACCATTTGCCCGTCAATATTCACACTACCTTCACTATCCGATAGTGTTCGAATAAGCCCAGCAATCGTCGCTAGCCATTCAACCACTTCGTCATTTCCAGATGAAGCCGCGTTAATACGGTCACCAATCACAGATAAGTTCTTCTTGTTCAATGGAAGAATAGCTTCGGGTCCAGCTTCTCCACCGCCTAGAAGTTGACCTCCATTTTGACCGAAGATAGTCGGCATCGTCATAATCCCACCTTTGGCAAACCATTCAATCCCAAAAGTAGGGACCCGTAGTGGTTTAAGGCTAAATCCTCCCTTTACAGTAATGCGAGGGAGGTCAAGTTTAGGCAAAGACCACTTAAAGTCCATTATGCTCTTGAATTTTTTCACCGCATTCTTAACCGCATTAACTGCGCCTTTCATCTTATCGCTAATAGCATTTTTAACATTTTGGAATACCGAACGGGCCTTGTTCAATACCCCTTGGAAATGTTGACCAATGTCTGTTTTCATTTGACTAGCGCCGTTGGCTATATTCGTCCATATGGTTGCGACCCATGATCCAAAGTTGGAGAAGGCACCCATGAGTGTCCCAACTAAACTTTGGACACCAGAAACCACTGCAGTCCAACTAGCTTGAATATGTGCAACCAAACCACTTATCATCTGTTGGATGAAACTACAGAAGCTATTCCATATTCCAGAAAACCACTCTACGATTGATTGCCAGTTCATGATGACCGCTATGATTGCAGCGACTCCAGCTACTACCGCAGCAACGACTAATCCCACGGGAGTTAGTATCATCCCTATAGCAGTGGATATAGCACCGATAGTCACCAGAAGCGGACCTATAGCTGCGACTATAAGACCAATGGTAACAATCACTTTCTGCATTTCTGGGGATAACGTTTTGAACGCACCTACCCATTCAGCGACCTTTCGAATCATGGGTGTTATGATGGGCAGCAAAATATTCCCAATATCAGTGGCTAAATTCTTTAATTCAGTGGTTAACTGTTTCCAAGACCCACTTGCTCCATTTGCCTCACGCGCCGCTTGACCTTGAGCATCCGCTGCCTGTTCTGTAATTAAAGCTAAAGCAGTCGCTTGTTTTTCTTGAAGTGTGAGTTCTCGTGTTCCATCTGAAAGTCCTAACTCTAAAGCTTTCTGTTTGATGGTTGCTTCATTGACCGCCATACCATAATTATCCAGCATAGAGTAGTTACCTTTTAAAGCACCCGTTAAAGCTTGTACGGCTGATTCAGTGGAACCACCAAACATAGCAGATAGGTCACCAGCCAATTGGGTTAAAGATTGAGATTGCTTTGCCGCTTGTTCTTCGGTTAACCCACCAATGTTCTTTAGCATCGCCCCCATTGTGTTTGAGTATTCTAAGGCTTCACCTTTAGCGATACCATAGTAAGAAGGCATGGAGTTCGCCCATTCTTTCATTGTTCCAGCTGAATTTTTAAATACTTGATCCGTAGCACCTAAAGCATCTTGATAATCTGCCGCCATTTTAAAACTAGCGGTACCAGCTGCAGCAATCGGAGCAGTGACTTTAGTCGTTAACTCCTTACCCATGCTACCGACTTTACTACCAAACTCTTTAAACTTCCCACTGGTTTCTTGCATCTTCGCACCGAATGACCCTTGGGCTTGTTCAGCTTCTTTTAACTGTTGAGTATAGTGTTCTAACTTGCTTTCAGTCTCCACAATCTCGCGTTGATACGCACGGTACTGTTCTTCACCAATATCTCCATTGGCATATTGTGCTTCAACTTGTTGTTGAGCATCTTTTAACCTTTTTAGTTTATCAGCCGTATTCTGGACTTGATTGGATAGAAGTTCTTGCTTTTGAGCCAGTAACTCTGTATTGGTTGGGTTAAATTTGAGACCCTTATTAACGTCTCTTAATTCCTTATTTGTATCACGAGCAGCATCGTTAACATCTTTAAGAGCATTTTTCAATCCTGTGGATTTACCATCAACTTCAATTGTAATTCCTTTTATATTTCCAGCCATTTAATCACCCCCATATGTCTAGAATGCATCAAAGTCTGCTTGACTTGCTTTACGTGTCTCGCTAGACCCCTCGTGTAGTTCAAGCATGTAATCGATGGATGACCCTATCGTGAAATACTCCAAATCTTTAACAGATAGACCAGATTTAGAACATATTTCAAGATACTTATCTAAAGTCATTATCTCGGTTCCATTGCTTTTTGCGTCTGACGCTTTTTTCCTTTCATCAACCCTTCAATCATTTGAATAATTGGTGGTGTAATTTCATCCAAAGGTAGAGCATCAAACTGTTCTAACCAATTTTCTAGAGGTGGTAAATCTTTCTTTCCAGCCTTTGCAAATATCCACAACATCCGATAGAACATGTTCATATCCACATGAGATAAGTCTTCATAGGACATTTGAGAGAAGTCGCTAGATTCTGACATCATCGCATCAAATGACTTAGCAAATTTCATAGCATCTGCAAAGAAGTCCACACTAAAATAGTTTTTATACATTAAAGGCACACCTGCATGTGCCTTTAAGTAGATTTGTTTACCGTCAATTTCAATGAGTTTTTCCATGTCTAAACTCCTGTCACAGTGTCTGCAGTCTTAGGTTCATACACCTTTTTAAACCACGCTTCGTAAACTTCGTCCGTAGTGTTTTCATTTGTTTTACGTTTAATCACATCGTCTGTTTCCCGCGGTAAGGCTCTAAAGGTCAATTCTGTGGTATTGGGTTCCCCAGAATCCTTAGTACTAGATGCAACCGTTGGACGATTAGCTACACACGAATACAAGACGTGTCGAACGTTGTGTTGATCCCCAGCAAATTGGAACATTAAAGCAAAGTTCTTAGACAGTGCTGTTGATTTTTCTTCAACCACACCGTCTTCATTGATTGTTTCACCCAAGCAATCTTGTTTGAATTCATCTGGCACCAATGCAAACGTCATAGTACCTTCATACCCTTGGTTGTTTTGAGTTGCGTAATAAGTGGTGTCGTCTGCCTTAAATTCCAGTAAGTCCCCAGAAGGTTCGAGTGATAGTTCAACAGACCCTGGGATTGGTTTAACTTCCCCGTATTGACCTTTGGCAGTCATCACGGCATAGTGAGCATTTCGTAGCCCGAATTCGACTTTATTCTTTCGTTTCTCCGCCATTCAATATACCTCCTAAATAGTATATGGTTTCCATCATATCTTCTGAATCAATGTATAATTCAGCTTTCTCATAATTAATCTGCGCATCAAAAAAGACTTGCTCTAGTTGCTGTTCTAGATACAAGTCTTTTTTATCTGTATATAATTCAACGACAATCTGTAAAAATTCACAGTAGTTCTGGTCATCAGCCAGAAAGGGTATTGTCTCGTCAATAAAGTAAATTAAAAACGGAGTCGGTATCTCTTGACCCCGTTTAAACGTTCGATACGCTATTGGAATATCTAATGTCTTTAATACTTGTTTAAACTCATCAAGCTTCAACCTAAACCCCCTTTCTTAATCTGTCGTTTCACTTCTTCTTCATAATCTTTCTTAACCCGTTCTTCCACAGAAGCGATATGTGGAAAAGCTCGAGTGCGACCGCCATCACGGGTGGCATGTCCAAACTCGAGTAGGTGCGTAAGTTGGTAGTGTTTCTTGTTTCTGATAATTTGTTTATCTTTCTGTTTCTGAACACCCCAACTACGAGCATACTTTCCACCGTTTCTTTTTCGTTTAGGTGACGTTTTCTTCAATTCTTTAGCTCCAGATAAAGCAATCTTTCGAGCCGCTTCATCTAATGCTTTTTCAACATCAGTAGTGTAATCAGATAAAGCTTGAGCAATATCACTATCTAGATTAATACTCATCAATATCACCTATACCCAAAGTACATTTGAGTTCCAATTCTTCTGAATTTAGTTGATAGGTTTCAAATACTTTCATTAATTCACCCTCATATCGAACATAAGGTTGTCCATCATATTCATACGGATGAACAATAAATAGATTGATCGTTCGTATCCCACTTTGACGGGCTGAATAATATTCACTCCGTGGTATTTCTCGCTTACGGCACATGACAATGGTTGAATATTCTTCTTCAACTTGGTTACCGATAGAATCTTCCACATAGTCCATTTCAATCAGTTCTACATCATCGTTCCACATGGTTTTCACCTCGCTGATATTCAATCAGCAGATTATGAAGTCTGAATTGCAAATCCCTCGGCATGGCACCCGATGTATTCATATACCGCCATTGAGCAAAGTCTACTAAAAACATCAAGTGATCACTTTGATTCTCAATATCTAAAGTCACACCGTAGTTCTTAGTGAGTTCAGACTCACAACTGGTTAGGACTTGTTGTAGATAGGTATCACGTCTACGAGTAGTGATTCCCAATCGATACTTTAATAGTTCAAGTGGTTGCATGTTACTTCACCGCTTCAATTAAAGGCTTCCCAATCTTATTCTTGTCTGTGGATAATTCTTCAATCCGTGCCTTTGCTACCCTCCGCTTAGTGGCTGGGAAGGTATCCCCAGGCATATATACACGCCCATCGGGATTGGAGGCATTAATATCCTCCAAGTCCCTAAAAGCGTGAATGACTGTATAGGTCATGTAATCACTCCTTAGTAAGATTATACTCCAGCGACTGTTTCGCCCGCATCTGGTGTATAAGTGAAATAGAATCCAGCATCTGGGTCAGTTACTTTGACTTGGAAACGAGAGAATCCAGCTAAAATTTGACCGTAGATGTGATGTTCAATCCAACGGGCAGTGGCTTGCTTACGATCAAACAATGTAACGGCTGTCTTTAAGTTACCGTAGAAACCAACTAAGTCTCCCTCTTTCTTTCCAATGACTTCATCGTCAAGAATTTCTACGGGCTTACCAAATAGTGATTTACCAGATTCCGCTTTAATATCTTGTTGGAGTAGATAACGTCCTTCTTTATCTTTCAAGGTATCTAAGGCATTGAATAGAGAAGAAGATATAATCCAACGTCCACCGCCATTGTACACTTGTTTAATATCCACATTCTTTAACTTCTTGAGTCCGTCTGCTCCTTGAACAGTCTTCGCTTCCATACCTTGGATAGCCTTAGCAATTTGAGCATTCTTTGTATTCAATTCTTGGATACGAATGGAATCAGCGATTAAACCAACCACGTCGTATTCAGCATCATCAATCATTTCTTGAGAGATTGGAATTTCACCACGGTAAGTTTCTACCTTGAAATCCGCATCTTCAAAGGTTGGTGCCTTTAATTCTGGGTTTTCTTCCAATTCCTTCACAGAAATCATAGTGCCTTCGGCACGTTTGATGATTGGGTAAGTACCAGTAGGACGGTTAACTTTAACAGTGTTGATGTATTTAGCTAAGTCAATTTCTTCGTAAGGTTCTTCCAATTTTGGTTGGAGGATATTTTGAGGAATTAAAGCACCACCCTCAACTGTTGTAAATTTATCCCGTTGTTCTACATTTTTACCACGGTTACGGACGTAAGCTTCAATTCCATTTCTTTGTTCTTGAATAGTATTCTCCATGCGTTTAGCTCCTTCTTTTTCTTGCTTAGGTTGTTTTTTGTTACTTTCTTCCAATTCAGTTTCTAAATCTGCCAATTCAGCATCAACTTTTTCTTTGAGTTCCTTCTTGGCATTCAATTCTTTCTCATATTCTTCGATTGATTTTTCTACGACGGCTAATTCTTCGTCATTCTTAGCATCAGCAATAGCTTCTTCAAATTCTTTTGATTTCTCGTTAATTTCTTGAATATCTTCTTCAAGACTGCGGACTTCGCTCCGCTTATGTTTGATTTTTGCTGCTAAAATCAATGGGTTAGACATTCTTTAATCTCTCCTTTAATTTATTCTTTTCAACATTCAGTTTTTGCTTCCGATACGCTTCCACGTCCTTTTTACGGGCATGGGCTTCTGTACTTGGATAGGCTGGGAAAGTGACAATGGACACTTCGATTAAGTCCATATCTCGAACGGTTACCTTTACCCCGTCTTCACGTTCTTCATAATCTTGTTGTGTGGGAACAAACCCGAAACTACAAGCATTAATATCTCCTCTACGGACACGACTATAGACTGCCATGGCTTGGGAGTCTTCTTCATTAATCCGAACACTACCATATAGACCTTGGTCATCTTTAGTTAAGGTCAACGTGTTGTTCCCTGTTCTGCCCAAGACAAAACCGTCATCGTGATTAAATAAACAACGAATATCTCCGTCATTTAAGCTACGATCAATACTTTCTGGGGCTATTTCTTCAAACAGATTATCGCCTAATTGAGTTTCATCATTAAATTTAATGAAATACGCATCTAAGAATTTATGATTGTCAGTTTCTCGTACTCTAAATTCAGCGGTATGAAATGCTTTCCTATTTTCCAATTAATCACCCCCTTTTATTTTTTCTTGGTCACCAAGTTTTTCTTGTGGAATGTAGTTTTCCAACACAATCAGTTCTTCCATTTCTTCGTCTGGGTTCAAACCAATCCAGTCTCGCAGTTCGTTTCTTCTCATGGCATTCACATTCACCATGCTGACCCCAGCTGTGACTAAGTCATTGAGATTGTAAGCATATAAACTCCGTGGATTTAATTTGAAATACCACTCGGGTTTTAGAAGAATATCCCGTGTCAGTGTTTGAGCAATAATTTGAGCGATTCCCATAATTCTGGTATCGATAAAATTGTTATATTCCAAACGATTAAATTCGCCTACACCCAAGAAATAAGGTGGGACTTGCAGTAATCCAGCCAATGTTCGTTTATCAATCTCCACAGAATCGTTTAAGGCAATGTCATTTAACGATAGTGGTCGAATCTGCTCGACTTCCAGTAAATCCGCTGGAATAATCCAAGGTTCATTGGATTTATCGCTATCCAGATACTTCTCTTTCACCCGTTCACGACCTTCACGGCTGGCTACTTCCTCATTTAGGGCATCGACCTTAACGATTAGGTTCGGCATGTATTGCCCACGCATAAAATCATTCTTAGTACGTGTCGCTTGATTTAAATTGTTAGCAATATCCTTTAATTCAAAGCGATATGACCGACCAAACCAAGGATTGGATGGGTCTGGATTTAACACAAAGTGAATCAGTTCGTCCATGTGATATTTACTATCCTTATAGTCTACATAGATACCCTTATTGTCTTCATGCCAACTAATTTGACCCATATCCAAAGGCACTAAATCTTTAATGAGTAAGCTTTCTTCGTCTACAGATATATGAACAAGTGAATTTCCGTCACCATACAGTAGTAAGTCGCTGACAATCTTGTAAATCCATGTCTTACGGGTCATCCCTGTACATGGTTCGATGTCAATCTTCCTGGATAGTTCATTCTTAACTCGTACATCGCCTTTTTCTCCGTTTTCCATTAAGTGAATAGTCATATTACTAACCAAATCAGCAATCTTATCCACGGCGATACGCACATCTGGATTATCAGATAAGCGTGTATAGTTCGGTACATCTTCGAAATACCCCGCTTTAGATAAAGTTGTAATAGCTGGTGTGGTCTGTGATGGTGTGTGCCAAGAAGACCGTTTGAATAATTTGTCTAAAATTCCCATATATTGTCACCCCCTTTACTTTCGATTTAGCCAGTTAGATACAGACACTTGACGAGTCATATCATCTAACATTTGAACAGATGCAAAGACACTCGCATCAAACAAGTCAATCCGAGCCGAGCCAGATTTTCCATCAACTTTTTCATATTGAATCATGTCGTCGGTTTTTTCGATCGCTCGCACGTTCTGAACACAGTATTCAAAGGCTTGATTATGGACGTAATAGAATTCTTTATTCTTCACTTTATTTTCAATCCGTCTAAACCCTTCGGACTTCTTATAGAAGTACTGTGGTTGGTCTACTACTCTAAATTTGGCTTTCATCATCCCGTTATAGAATTCACGTCCAAACTTCTTATCAAACCCAATTTGTTTGATATTAAATCCTTTCTTCCGCATCTCAATAAACCATTTGATAATATCGTCATACAGAACTGTTGGTGTGTTTGACATGGTCAATACACCATCGTCTTGCCAACCAAATAATGGAATATTATCTTCATCCGCTTTCTTATACGCACTAGCAATCGGGAAGAAAGCATGGGAGATGCAAATATCAATTTCTTTACCCTTATGTTTATATTGACCACATAAGGCAGCTGCGGTTAAGTCGTGTAATTTCGATAAATCCGCCCCGCCATACCATTGAATATCCAACTTCGCTAAATCTTCCATAGACCAGTTAAACTCGCTGTCAGAGGCCCTAAATTCGTCGATATTAAAGTATGCACGCATGGCACTGGTATATATATTTAAAGACTTCGCTAGGAAATCCTTCCGTTGTTGTGGGTCGTTTTGAGCTTGTAAAGAATCATTTTCCATATCTTCTGGACGTATGGTCACCCCATAATTAGGATTTGCCCGTTCGTGTTGTGTAGGGTCCGTAAAGTCCACAGATCCATCTTCGTTTTCATCTGCCTTAGCAATAAACACAAAATACTGTTCATCAGTCACCGTTCTATCTAAGACTTTTTGACAATATTTAAGCCGGTTATAACAGAACGAATTCATGTTATCCCCGGCTGTGGTTATTCCTATCATTAATTTGTTTGTATAAGCTTTCATCGCTTCTTTGATGATGTTGTATTGCTTTGGTGTTTTATAGGCATGGATTTCATCCGATATACCAATATTACAGTTCAGCGAGTCTTGAGCATCTGGGTTGGCAGCTAAGGCTTGGATGAACATCGAGCCACTGCCCAAATCTCCACGTATAGAATGTTCCTGGTTATTATCACGAATACGGAAGTTATTAATCTCTCCCATTTCTTCTATATTGTATTTGATAAATTCAAACGACTGCATGGCTTGTTTTAACGCAGCCCCCACAATATATATCGTTGACCCAGATTCGTGTTCCAATAACCCCAGACCCCACGCTAGAGCCGAGACGAAACGGGTCTTTCCATTCTTCCGTGGTAGGAAGATGAAGACTTCCTTGTACCGTCTAACATCCGTACCTTTCAAAAAGAATCCTAGGATGTTATAGATGATGAACTTTTGCCAAGGTTCTAAGATGAATGGTTTCCCACGCAGAGGAGTCCCATCTAGCTTTTCGCCACGATCGTGAACGAAGGTCTTTTCAATCACCTGTATGACAAATTCTGCATCTTTCTTACGAAAATCATAGTCTTTATTTTTTAAATCATCCAAGAAACGTTGACATGATTGTATCGTCTCTCGATTTGCTAACTTATCTCCACTGACCACTGATTGTGCGTACTCTTCCACAATCTTAAAGTTATCAGCCAAACTTGCTTAGCACATCAGCAAGAGATGATTTATTAGGTGCTTCCACAATGGTATTTTGGTTCGATTTAGGATTAAGACATAATCTGTCAGAGTACGTGATGATGTCTTTTCTCAACTGTTCCATGGTAGAAACAATGGCTGATTTCTTCATGCTACCCGTCCCAGTGGGGACTTCGTATTGCTCGCCACCGTCTTTGAAGTCTTTGACGGCTTTAAAGTATTGCTCGCAGATGTCGCTATAGACATCAATAATCTGGTCATACTCTTCTTTGTATGTGCCAAGCTGTTTCATATCCCGAATGGTGTTCTTTTTGATGGTATTTTTGGTCGTAGCTACTTTTGCCATAGTGTCACCCCTTTCTGATGTTTCACAAAATGTTTCACAGTAGCAAAGATGTAAATGTTTCACAAAAAAGTTTCACAGAATTCGCTGGAGAGGGAAAGAATCCCCTCACCTCGGTGTCCCCATGACCCAAAAAATAATTTTAAGGTGGGGGGGATTGCTTGAAAAAATTTTCAAAATCATTTTTAAATTTATTTTGTAATGCGATCCCCTCACCAATAATCTGATTAGTATAACGGTCATGCATTGCGTTGTGCTTGGTATGAGATACACTGACCAGGTTCCAGTTCTGTAACGCTAGCTCTGGGTAGTCTTCTAATGGATAGATATGATGAACGGTGTTAGCTGTTTCATTCTTCCCGTACCGCTTACTGACTTGGCACTGATACTTATCTCTTCGAAGTATCGCTTGTCGCTTACGCTTCCACTTCTTCGACTCATAAAAAGGGTTCGTCATCCTCTGCCTCCTCGTCCATTTCAAAGCGATAGCAGGTATCCAGTTCCACATCTAAGGCTGAATCTTCTCTACCCAATTCGTAAGCTTCAATGATTAATTCCACAATCTCTTTTGGTTTGAACATATGTTCTCTCTTTCTCTTTAATAGTTAGGTCTATTCCCTAGTCAAGATACATGATGGACCACCTTATCCTTTCTGTTTGGATTTAAGAATAAGCAAGTAACATCACCACCTTTTATTTTAAAAAAGCTTTACACGTATAATGATACGTGTTATAATGTAATCAGAAAGGAGATAAGAAATGGATTCAAGAAAAGTAATAAAATTGCTTAAGAAAGATGGATGGTATAAAGTGGGTACAACTGGAAGTCATAACCACTTCAAACATCCCACAAAGAAAGGAAAAGTAACTGTCCCTCATCCTAAGAAGGATATTCCAGAAGGAACACTAAATAGCATTCTTAAACAAGCGGGTCTTAAATGACCCGTGGATGCTAACCATTTCTTATCTCAATCAATGATTAAGGAGTTGTTAATATGTATTTATACTACGCAATCTTCTCAAAAGAAGGACACCAATATAATGTCAGTTTTCCCGATTTAGACGGTGCTTTTACATGCGGAGACGATATGAACGATGCTTTATACATGGCTAAAGATTTACTTGAAGGTTGGTTATTAGTAGCAGAAAATGAAGGTGATGAAATACCTCCAGCTTCTGAACCAGAATCTATTCAAACAGAAAAAGGCGATCTAATCGTTCCTATCCAAGCAGATTTAAAATTAGCTAGAGAAAAACATGAATCTAAGTTGATTAAGAAAACGTTGACCATACCGCAATATTTAAACGATATAGCTGTTTCATATAACGTTAATTTTTCCCAAACTTTAACGGAAGCCCTAAAAGACAAACTAGGAGTCTAGTCTTCACTAGGCTTCTTTTTTTGCATAATAAAAGCACCCGGTTAAGGGTGCTAAGGGAGGAAGAGTGTCCAGGTATTTAATATTTAATTAGGCAATGTTGTTATGAATCGTACTCAATATTTTAATACCTTTTTAGGACAATACCATAATACCATATTATCTACTGACATGGAATGACACCTAAACTTTTAAATTCTTGTAAAGCATTCCCATGAATGCGATAGATATGTCGTTCATCATACCCCATCATTTCAGCTACTTTCTTCCACGAGAATCCCATCAAGTATCTGTACCGTAACACTCGTCTGTACTCTGGTGTGTGCATCTCATCAATCTGTGAGGATATTTGAATCTTTAAGTTTAAGAGTTCGTCACTCTTTTGCTGAATCTTAATGGAGAAGTCAATCAGACTTAGATACGTATCTTCCACAGTTCTAACCTGTGAAGATTGGACATTCACATCTTTCAGTTTAGATACTCGTAGTGTATTGCTATTTAGTAGAATCCGCTCATTAATGAGGTCTTTAACTTCATCTTCCATCCAAAATAATTGTTGTAGATATTCCTTGACTTCCATCCACACACTCCTTATTCAGACTGTTCTTCAAATTCATAAATCAATTTAATAATCTCTTCTCGACTTACTGGTTGCAGTTGATGCGTAGTGTGGTGTGTCGTTTGCTTGATAATCCATTGGTCACCATGTTTTTCGATTGTTAGCATCAGACTCGTCCCCTCAATTCTTTCCCGCATTTACTACACTTAATTATATAATAATTTTTATCCAATTTGTTGATGATTTTGCTTTCTGTAAAGCGATGTTTACAGAATAATTGTTTAATCAACTTTATCATAATCACCTTCCATTTCCATAATCGTTAAGACGGCATAGTTTGCCAAATCATAGAGTGTATCCAGAACACTCTCATTTGCCACCTGTGGGTCTTTATCATATAAGTTGGATAATCTATTCATTTTATCCCACAACCTCACTAAGGCAGCAATTTGACCGAATTTTTGATACGTCTGACTAAATGAGTTCCCATAGTCACCCTTCTTTGTGATATAGGTTTGGTGCATCTTGTCCAATATCTCCCGATGTCTAGTTAATCCGCTCATAGTAATACTCCTCAATCGTTTCTTATGAAACGTTCCAATAGTTAGCTAAAGCCCTTCTTAACAACTTGCTAGGTTTAGACTTTGCTTTAAGGAATCGGTGTAGCGTTTGACCCGACACCCCGATTTCTTTAGCAAATTGGTAAATAAATAATCCATTGAATTTCATTTCATCCTCAACTAAATTGTGAAGTAATCTTCCACCTTGGTGATTATGATTACGGTGCATAGCCATGGTCTCAACATCCACATCTAGGTTTTCGCCCAATTTATTATTAAAGAAAACTCCTGTCTTCTCATCTTTGGAGTAAATATAAATCAAAGGTTGACGTGACCCCTTGACTTTATATTTATTCCCAACTTTAAACCGTGAATCAATCATTCTTCTAATTCAGCCAATCTGTCGGGTCTAAATCCACTCCAGGCATCATCCAAGGTATCGACTGCCACCACTGGCATGGACCCGAATCCATACAACTTCAATTCTTCAATCACTTCTGGATGGTCCTTGATATTTATTTCTTCAAACTCTATCCCCTTATCTTCTAGATATTTCTTAGTAAAGTTGCATTGCATGCAATTTGGTTTTGAATATACTGTTATCATAAAATAATCCTCTCCTTTCGATTATTTATTTATTCCACCCTGAATAGGTACTTTTTAATTCTATTTCTACCAATTTTATTGATGGCTTTTTCAACTTCTTCAGCTGTGTCAAAGTAATAGTCGCCATAGACACACCTGCAATTTAACAAGCAGTTAACCGCTAAATCATCCTTTTCATTAAGGAAAAACCCCCAATTATCTCCACCCTCTACAAACGGTCTACCCATTTTCTCCAACTCTCGTAACACTTTTAAACGCTCTGCCTCAAATTTGGCTTCTTCTTTTGTTTTGAAAATAGCGTTATTTTTTAACGCTTTTTTGTCGCAAACATCTCCACTCCACG
>NZ_AUAT01000029.1 GCF_000428865.1 Eremococcus coleocola DSM 15696 | reverse complement strand
TCATAAAGTGTAATAGCTTTCAACTTAAATTCTACACTGTATTTTTTGTTTTGACGAGAGCGTTTTAACCCCTTAATCCCTGACGTTTGATAGGCATTGACCCACCGCCTAATCTGTTGAGTATCCTTCATGTTGTATTTTTTAGCTAACGGTTTGTATCCAATCGTATCCGAAAGATATTCTGCGACGACTTTCATTTTGAATTCTAAGCTATATTTAGCCATACAAAGACCCCCTAAAGTTGGATTTTTTGGTCCAACTTTAGGGGGTCAGTACATCCTGCCTGGGATAAGAACATGGATTCTTTTTACTTATTACTATTTTTTTTAGCTTTAGTCCACTCAGGTATTATCCTGTTTCTGCATTTTATTCACTAGTAAAGGTGAATCAGCCTCTAGTAGCGGTAAGCTAATATAGAAAATTGAACCATTACCTAAAACAGAATCAACCCTGATTTGACCACGATAGGACTTAATTAATTGATAGGCAATCGATAGGCCTAGACCAGTTCCACCCTTTTCACGTGACCGAGCTTTATCAACCCGGTAGAAACGACCAAAGACTTTTTCTTGGTCTTCCTGGGTCATGCCTTCACCAAAGTCCTGAACCGCAATTTCAACCGTATTCACAGAACGTGAAATAGATAAATGAATTTCCTTCCGGTCCAAACTATATTTCACTGCATTGTCCATCAAGATAATTAATATCTGCTCAAAATGATTTCTAAACATTTGCACATACTGACTTTCACCCTCACGGTCATCTGAGTCTAAGAAAAACTTAAAATCAGGATGAATTAACTTCATATTATTATAAACTTGCTTAGCCGTCGTATAGATTTCAGTTACTTCATTTTTGTAATCAACATCAACATGGTCTGCACGCGAAAGATCCAACATTTCTTGGACTAAGACTTTCATTCGCGTTATTTCCTGTAAAGAAGCAGAAATAGATTCAGCTAATATTTCAGGATCATCCTTACCCCAACGATTTAATAATTTTAAATGCCCTTCGACAATCGAAACGGGCGTTCTTAATTCATGGGAAACATCCTCAACAAACCGTTTTTGATTTGACACATAAGAGTCAATCTTATCTAAGAGACGATTGATATGGACTAACAAGTCAGACCACTCATCATCCGTTTCAGGTTTACGAACCCGAATATCCGACAAAGAATCTTCCTCAACACGGTCTAAGGAATTATTCAAATAAGTTAAAGGTTTTAAGAAATAAATCGCTAGAGCAATTGAAGCAAGTGCTGCCACTAGAACTGATAATAACAATAATAGCATAAACAATTTCCGTTGATGGTCAATAAAGGATTGGAACCGTGTAGGATTATAAATCACTTCTAAATTACCAATTATTTGACCAGAAGTCTTAGAAACTAAATCCGCCCGCTTGGCCATATAGGCTTTATTCTGATAGTTTAATAACTGGACTGAATTTGAAATTTCTGTTTGAGGAATTTCAACCGTTTCGGTTTGATAAACTAACTCATTATTCACAGAGTATAAACGAATCAAATAATTACCTTGGTCCAAGAAATTAATGTACTGAAACAATTCCTTTTGTTTATTGTATCGTTGAATTCCTTCCGGTGTAATCGTTAACTGCCGATCCATTTCATCAATTCCAGAAGATCTATCTTCTAAATTAGTTTTAATTTGCATAAAATCTGTCGCAACTTCGTCTTCAATCGTCTTATAAAAATAAGTATAAGAAGCATTTTGATAGAAAAATAAAACTACACTGGCAATCAGTGACATAACAATAAATAAGAAAACAGCCCACTTCCATTTTAATGAAAGGGGTTGTTTCATCCGGGTCAATAATTCATTCATGGCTAGGTTCTCATTACATAACCGGTACCACGGACTGTTTGAATGTATGATTCTTGTCCCGGCACATCAATCTTATTCCGTAAATAACGAATATAAACATCCACCACATTGGTTTCAACTTCAGATTTATAACCCCATACTTTATCTAATAAAGTATCGCGCGACATAACCATATTTATATTTTCCATCAAGAATAAGAGTAATTCATATTCTCGCTTGGTCAAATCAATAACTGTATCCCCGCGTTTAACAATACGATTAGCTTTTTCAACGACTAAATCACGGTATTCAACCGTTGGTTGATGGGTTACTCTCAATTCTTCCTCATGATCAATCCGTCGGAAAAGTGCCCGTAAACGAGCTAATAATTCTTCAATCGCAAACGGCTTAACAATATAATCGTCCGCCCCTTGGTCTAAACCAGACACTCGGTCAATGACAGAATCACGGGCCGTCATGATGATAATCGGTGTATCTTTAATAGGACGAATCCGCCGACAAACTTCTAATCCGTTTAGCTCTGGTAACATTAAATCTAAGAGAATGACATCCCATTCCTCGTCCAAAGCAGCTTCCAACCCACTGCGGCCATCGTGACGAATATCTGTCTCATACCCTTCATGTTGTAACTCTAAATCAACAAAACGGGCTAGGTTCTTTTCATCTTCAATAATTAATACTCTTTGTTTACGTTCACTCATAAGATGTCCTCCTTACTTTTTCCTATTTATTGTAACCTAAAAATGAGAAATTTGCCACAAATATTGCACAAGGACAGCTTTTAAGGCTCATAATTCTTTAATTAAATTAATAATATATTATCGTTTTTTCCTTGAAAGCTAGCTGTAAATTCGGTAAACTTACTCTAAGTTTTAGCAAAGGAGCGACGATAAATGGCTAAATCAAAGAAGAAACCATCTAAGATGGAACGAACTGTCAAAATTGTAGCAATCATTACTCTATTAGTAATGGTCGGTTCCGTATTATACAGCTTAATTCCAATGTTCAGTTTTATGAATAATTAAAAGTAAATTTTTATAATGAAATAAGCGCCTAGAACAAATTTTAGTTCTAGGCGCTTATTTTATCTGATAAAATTCTATAAATCTGATTTAATTTTACCATCCCAGGCAGAAAAGCCACCTTTTAGAATATAAATCTGAGAATGACCATTCTTTTTTAACGCACGAGCAGCCCGTGAAACCTCAGCCATATTATCATCATAAAGATAGACTGCTTGGTCTTTACGAATTTCATTCAGTCTTAATTTCATCTCAGATGAAGGAATATTGCGAGCACCTAAAATATGTTTTGCCTTAAATTCAGCCGGCTGACGTACATCGACCACTTGACTATGACGCATATTTTCTCTCACAGTTAAACTATCCACCATTTCGGCCGACTGTTTACGCAAGAACCATAAATAGGCATAGTACAGTCCAAAAGCAATTAAGATGAGTAAGGCACCCACCGTAATAAACATTAATAAATCCACAATTTTTGCTCCATTCTAATTACTTAATTTCGGTATTAATTAAATTTACTGCTCCAATTACACCGGCATCATTACCCAATTGGGCTAAAACAATCTGAGTCGTCTCACGTATTTGTTGGTAAGTAAATTCACGGTAATAAGCATCGACTTTTTCTCGTAAAAATTCCCCTGCTCCAGCCATACCGCCACCTAAAACAATGGCTGATGGATTTAAAATATTGGCAATATGAGAAACTCCTAGACCAATATAATAAGCAACCTTGTCGACCACTTGACTCGCAAATCCATCGCTCGCCTTGGCTGCTTCAAAAATATCAAAAGAGGTAAAGGTCTGATCTTGAACTACTTTTTCATAAAATTCAGAATGGTCAATATTCCCCTCATCTTGGTCTACCATTTCTTTGGCGAGTCGGACAATACCATTTGCAGAAGCTAAGGCTTCAAAACAGCCTTTTTTACCACAAGTACAATGTATATCGGTATGGTCTTCAATAGTCATATGACCAATTTCGCCTGCAGCTCCACTACCTCGGTATAGTTGACCATTAATTACAACACCGCCGCCAATCCCAGTTCCCAGGGTCACCATCACAACATTTTCAGCACCATTCCCCGCGCCTAACCATTGTTCACCGAGGGCCGCCACGTTGGCATCATTATCTACAAAAAACGGAATATCGAAGGCCTGACCAAATTGTTGGCCTAAATCTTGTGTTGTCTTCCAATTTAAATTATAAGCACCTATAACGGTTTTGGCTTTAACATCTACCGCACCAGGAGTTCCCATACCAATCCCGATAATATCTTGGTCGGTCAAATCATGTTCTGCTAAACTCCGTTTAATTGATTGAATAATTGCAGGCACAATTAATTGTCCCTCTTGATGAATTTCGGTACCAATGGTCCATTTATATTTTAATTGACCATCCGGACTCGCGATTGCCATTTTGGCACTGGTCCCCCCTAAATCGATACCCACTATATACTTACCCATGTTCGTCACCTCTCAAAATAATGTAAAAATTCCTGATACGCATAGTATACCAAAAACACCGCAATAATACCGCTTAAAACAGCAACCAATCCTCGTTGCCAAAGCTTGGCTTTTGATTTACCTTTAGAGCCAATCACATAGGTTGCCAAAGCCCCAAATAAGAGTCCCCCTAAATGGCCCCAATTATCGATTCCTGGCGAAAGAAAGCCATTCACCAAATTTAAAGCCACTAAAATAATGAATGAACGAGATCTTTGCCATAAATAATGAGAATCTGGATGGATTATTGCTAAGACTATAAAGGCGGCAAACATACCGAATAGAGCAGTCGATGCTCCCGCTGATACCCCTGTATTAAAGGCAAGTGAGGTTAAATTCCCCCCAATCCCTGCAATTAAGTAAATCAATAAAAATTTGATATGACCCAGAATTTCTTCCAATTCGGGCCCCATAAAATATAGGGTCATCATATTAAAAAGTAAATGGCTCATGCCAATGTGAACAAAGGTAGCGGATAGTAGCCGCCAATATTCATGATTTTGGAAAACATATGGCATGAAGTTTGCTCCAGTATCTAGCAAAACTCTACTGTCTGTCGTTGTTCCATATACTAGATAGGTAAAGGCGAACCAGCCAATATTAATGACTAGAAAAGCATAGGTTAACCAAGGTTTAAAATCTCTCTTTGCTCCCACGCTTAGTATTCTCCCTTCTTTTTCTTAAGTATCTCTGCAACTATAATTCGATCAATTTTTTGGTCATAATTTTCCATGACTGGACTTAAGTCAGGAAGAACTTGTTCAGGATACACTATGGACAAGGTCTTACCCGGAAAATTAAGGAGATAACGGTCATAATAGCCACCGCCATACCCTATCCGATAGCCTGAAAGATCAAATGCAAGACCAGGAACAATCATCAAATCTATTTGGTTGGCTTGCCATTGAGGGCTATCAGCTAAGGGTTGTTTCAGCCCTTTGTAGGCTGTTTCCAAAACATCTC
The DNA here is from genome assembly GCF_000428865.1 of Eremococcus coleocola DSM 15696. GTDB lineage: Bacteria > Bacillota > Bacilli > Lactobacillales > Aerococcaceae > Eremococcus > Eremococcus coleocola. The sequence continues at coordinate 20,443 of NZ_AUAT01000029.1, read as the reverse complement.
CGCGATGATAAGGATGAAAGCTTAATTGATAATTCGCTTGGATCCGTGGTAATAAGATTTGAAACTGGTCCATAAGCCGTTCTATCATTAAAGGGGTCCGTAATTCTCCCCCAAAACCATAGAAAAAGGCAATACTCTTGATGGGATTTGCAGACAGATAAGCTTGTAGATCTTGCCAGAGACTCGCTTCATATGCCTGACGATCCTCAAGGCTAATGGCCAACATAGCTTGGCGTACTTCTTGCCGAATTTCTTTTTTGGTCATAGGACACCTCCTAAGTAATTGGAAAATTAAAAAAAGAGGGAGCGGGCAAGAAGTAGAAAATCTGTGATTTTCGCTTCATTTGCCCGCCCCCGCCCGGTTGGCTAGGATGGAACAAGTCGCATTACGACGTCGTTTCTATCCAGTCAACTACTGCGCTAAAACATCTTGTATTTAGTTAAATAAAGAAGACTGAGCTTTTTTTGCCCAGCCCCCTACAATTTTTACTATTTTTTAACTTCACGATGAAGTGTTACTTTGCGTAATCTTGGGCAATATTTTTTCACTTCAATTCGATCTGGATTATTACGTTTGTTTTTGCTTGTTAAATAATTGCGATCGCCACATTCGGTACATTCTAAGGTAATGTTTACACGCATGAGAATCCCTCCAGACTTTTTAAAATTCAGTTCATTTGAACAGTACCGAATCATTATATCATGATGCACTCAAGAATGCTAGGTCTATTTTTAAGAATTTTTACTTTAAGCGTCTGTTAACACAAAATCACTAATCTGTAATGTGGAATTGATTGATATTTAGCCAATATTTGATAAAATTAAAATTAATCAAACCATAATGAAAGAGGTGTCCTAGATGAATCTATGGATATTAATAATCGTACTTCTAGTGATTGCAATTATTTTATTTGCCATCTCACTATTTAGTGGCAATGACGCTGATGCACTAGAAGATAAAGTTGACGATTATACAGAACAGTTTTCTAAAGAATTATTTGCTATCAAGTCTCGATTAACCGAACTTGAAAAACAAGAAGTGGTCCGTGATGATAGCCCTGCTTTCTATCAATCAGAAGATGTCACTTATCTTTCTGACACTCCAGAAAACGGGGTACCTACTGATGTACCAGTAAATGATCTTGCTGAAGCAGATCAAACGGTTGATGCCATTGATATTTCCACTTTAAGTGAAGATGAAATGGATTCAATTATTAAACTATATTCGCAAGGTTATACGATGCAAGAAATATCAGATGCTGTAAATATTGGCATTCCAATTGTCCAAGCGGTCGTTGATGATTACATCGAAAACCGCTAAGAAAGGAGCCATCCATGAAAAAAAACACCCTACGTTCTCTCAGCTCTGGTTTTCTCCTCTCAGCTTTAATTCTGGCTTCCTATGCAGTCTTTGTTCAAGGACAAGTTCCTGGACGTGACCTCAATTTATCAGATTTATTATCACCCACGGTTCAAGAAACCAGTGAAGAGACCAAAAAAGAGGTTTCGTCCCTTATAGAGGTTAATGAATCCCTTCAGGATGAAAACAAAAATATGCAGGAAAGTCTAACTAAACTAGCATCAAGCCAAAAGAAAAATTCTGAAAGCAAAAGCTCAGATGAATTCAACCAAAATGAATCTCAAGATGAAAGTGAAAATGATTCGAGTCAAAGCACTTCAGAATCTAGTGTGTCTACCTCAAATCAAGGAGACCAAACAAACGAACCTGCAGTTGAAGGTACTTTTACAATTTCTGAAGGAGAAAGTGCCTCTGAAATTACTCAACGCCTTGAAAGTGAAGGTTATATCGAATCTGCCGCTGACCTAGAAGCTTTAATTGATCAATGGGATTTAAGCTCAGTCATTGTCGCTGATTCTTACCAATTAAATTCAGATATGTCCATCCATGATATTGCTTCCCTTATTACTGGCGGAGCCTATTATTACTACTAAGCTAATTAAAAGAAACTTTCAAAGTTAGCATTGAAGCATAAATATAGATTTAATTCATTAGAAGGCATACTTATGGTGTGCCTTTTTTATTTAGTTAATTTTAGCCTTGACTTTTCTTTATAAAAACTATAGATAAGTATTTTCAAAAACAAAAAATCTGGGAGGAACTCCCAGATTTTTTGTTAAATCAACCTAATTTACGCCATTCGCCTCATAATCAAGAATCGTTTTACGCGTTTCTGACTGCATTTCAAAGTATGCATTCATCACCTCATGGGCAATAATTGTAGATTCCCGTGCTCTAGATTCTTCTTGTAAATAAGGTACCACAACGGTAATCGCAATTTCAGGATTATCCCATGGGGCGTATCCAATATAAGTAGCATTGGTCACAGGATCATTTTGAGCATATTTAATCGGTCCTGCATAAAAAGCTTCGGTTGTCCCTGTCTTAGAACCAACTGTAATTGGATAGTTCAAGAATAGGTAACGAGCTGTCCCTTGATCTGTATGAGATACTTGCCGCATCCCTTCATGGATCCGGTCAAACACAGCTTGGTCTAAATGGACTACATTCATAATTTTAGGCGCAATCGACGTTTTAACCCCTCCGAGATTGCCATCCGTGTCGGTACCGCGAATTTCTTTTACTAGACGTGGTGAATAACGGATCCCATTATTAGCAATCGTAGAGACATATTGTGCCATCTGTAACGGTGTGTACAAGTCGAACTGACCATAGGCCAAGTCTAACGCATTTACTAATTGGGTAGACTTAGGTGCATATCCTTTTGACTCATTTGGTAGGTCAATGCCTGTATAGGCGCCCAAACCAAACTCAGCCATATGTCCCCGAATAATATTGATAGTATTTGGTGAAATCGTTAAATTCCCATCGTTTTCAAACTCGAATTGTCCCCCAATTGCCATGGCCAACTTAACCATATAAATATTGGATGAAACTTGCAAGGCTTGAATATCTGTGACAGGCACTTTACCAGTTCGGTTAAATACCGAAGATTTTTCTTGAGAAGCCGCAAATTTCATAGGCTCATCCACAATGGTATTATTATCCACGGATATAATTTTTTCTAGATAACCCGTTGCGACCATGGCCGGTTTTACTGAAGACCCCATACCATAGGAGGTATTAATTGCACCCAAAGCATCATCAACAATTTTATCTTTATTGTATGAATCCGTCTTTTCATCATATTCATACCGTTTGCCCGTAATTCCAAGAATATCCCCGTTTTTAGGATTCATCGCTACGATATACACCCGGTCATTTAAGCCTTGAAATTCGCCCATATTTTGTAAGGCTTTGGTAGCAATATCATCTAATTTCTTTTGGAACTCTTGGTTAATGGTAAGAATAAGATTGTCCCCTTTTTTTCCCGGATAGATTTGCTTAGTTTCAGAGGTATTGGAAGCCGTATCTGTCACTACTTGATACTTAGACTTAGTACCTCGCAGGACATCCTCATATTCTTGCTCTAGGTAAGAAATTCCTACCCGATCATTCATAGCATAACCACGTCCCAATAATTCAGCTACCCGGTCTGAAGGAATCCCGTGTTGTTCCGTCGAAACATTACCTAAAAGTGATCGGAGCATGCCTTCTTGTGGATAAGTTCTTTGCCAATCCGTTCCAATTGAAATTCCTGGCAGACTACCTAGTTGCTCAGAAACCCGAGCAATCTCCCGTTCAGTCACATTAGTATTCTTCACCGTTACTGTAGACAATGCATAGGCAGCATTCATCTTAGTAAAGAGGGCAATAATTTTTAGTTCAGGCTCAGAGAAATTAATATCCTCTTTCGTAACCTTAGAAAGCTGTACTTCATAAAGCTCAGATGAAGCTAGTTGCTTTTCTTCCTTACTTAACCGTGAATTGACTAAATCCGTATTTTTAACGATAAAATAATCTTTACGGTCACGTTCTGTCACGTTATTAGTTGGTACATCAATTAATGAAGCTAATTGCGTCGCTACTTGAATAATGTCAGAAGGCCCTACGTTGGAATCTTTATCTCGGGTATAAAGAATGGCTTGTTCTGGATTATTTCCAACCAAGATATTTCCTTGGCTATCATAAATCATTCCTCGAGGAACTGAACCCGTTGAAACAGTAGACTCAGTCCGATGAACCATATCAACAAATGATTGGCCTTTATACAACTGTAAATAGCCCAACCGCACAAATAAGGCAATAAACACCATAAAAGTCACTATGAAAATTAAATTTAGTCGTTTGGGAATAAAATCCTTTTTATTATTCTCTTTTATTTTATACTTAACCATTTACTCACTCGTTTCTTTGCTTGTAATCACACGCACTTTCAATTATAGCAAATTTATGTCTTAAAAAATAGCGCTCTGGTAATTTTCAAAGAATCTTCAATTTTATTAAAATAATTCATTCTTTATCAGGTGAAGGTCAGGCCACTTTTTGTTATCATAGACCTAATGAAATAAAGGAGCAAACTATGAAAAAACATATATTTTCCTACCTAATATATTCACTTCTGTTCAGTCTTATTGCTATCATTGTAGCAATTTTAATGGGCTTTGCCCCTTTCGGCAAGGAAACCATGCTGACTGTGGATTTGGGACAACAATATATTGACTTCTTTTCTCTCTTTAAAGAAGCTTTAACTAAAGATCCAGGTTTAATAATTTATTCTTTCCAGAAATCAATTGGTGGTGAGATGATTGGATTATGGGCTTATTACCTCCTATCCCCTTTTAATCTTATCCTACTCTTCTTTAATGAATCTAACTTTGACAGTGCTGTTACCTTAATTTCCTACCTTAAACTATTAAGTGCCGGTTTAACCATGATGTATTTTATCGATCATAAATACAAGTTAAATCAACCGATGCTCATCGCATTCAGTTTGTCATATAGTCTCATGTCCTATTCAATTGTCTTCCTATTAAACATTATGTGGTTAGATGCTTTAATTATGTTACCCTTAATTGCCCTAGGATTAGACTATTTACTGCGCGGACGGAGCCCCTTAATTTATACAATCAGTTTAGGTTTAATGTTAATCTTTAACTATTATGTGGCTTATATGATTTGTATTTTCTTGAGCTTTTATAGCTTTTTTAATTATTTAGAAATTCATCAAAAATTTGATTTGAAATCACTGCTCAAGAGTTATGGTCGTTTTTTGATTTACTCCATCTTAGGCGTTCTCTTAGCTGGCATAACCCTATTTCCTACTTTTGCCTCCCTTTTATCCTCTAAAGCGACTCATACCTTATCTGAGTTAGATTGGGACCTAGTATATACCTTAGGACAATCAACATCAAAATTATTTATCGGCTCCTTTAATTTTGATGAGTTATCCTCAGGCTCACCTAACTTTTATGTTGGCTTAGTCGCCTTAATATTAATTATATTTTATTTCTTTAATCGCCGTATTCACTGGCAAGAGAAAATCGTAGCTGGCTTGATTTTCGGTGTATACTTAATCAGCTTCCGCTATGATTTGTTAAATATTATTTGGCACGGTGGCCAATTCCCAATTTGGTATGAGTATCGCTTCTCATTTACCTTGAGTTTTTTTATTCTAATTCTAGCCATTCGAGCCATTCAATATCGGCCTAAGACATATCCAACTAGCTTTTATTTTGCAACTTTCTTATTAATTTTAGCTGCATTTATATACTATTATGGCCAATTGGATAATTACCCTTTCTTATCTATGACAAAACTATTGGTTTCACTTGCTTTTATCCTAGCTTACTTAATCATCTTCAAATTATTCGATTTAAATATTAAATACAGTCAATGGTTATTGCTAGCAATCGTAGCAGTCGAATTATTAACCAATACAAGCTTGATACTTAATGAATTCTCATATGTTGACCAAAGTAAGTTCCGAGACTATACCAGCTTATTAAGCCAGGCAACCCAGCCCCTCCAAAGTTCCAACCAAGACTTCTACCGTATCCATAAAAACTATATGCGGACTAAAAATGAAGCCATGTATAGTCATTACACAGGTTTGGATCATTTCGGATCAACCATTGATGCTAATTTGCCGGAATTATTTGGCTACTTAGGCCAACCTGATGGCAATGGTTTTGTTGCTTATACTAATGGGACCCTTTTTACAGATGACTTCTTTGCAATCCGTTATCTGCTTGGTGTTCAAGACGATCCAAGTCCTAAGCTAAAAGAGAGTCAATATAATTTATATCCTGAAGCCCTCGATTTAGACCAAACTTATTATCCAATGGTTCAAAGTAATGAACGGTATACTGTCCGTGAAAACAAAACTGCTTTTGGTTTGTGCATGGAAGTTACTAATCAAGTCTTAGAGGCTGAATTTCTAAAAAATAATCCAATTTATAACCAAAATCTACTACTCAATCTCCTTGACTTAAATCAAAGCTATCCTGATTTCTTTGTTGAGAAAGAATTTACTGATATCTCTTATCATAACGTCACTGTAAGTGACCATGGCGATGGCGATTACTTTACTTATCAAAATGATAATAAAAAAGATAATTATATCCAATATGACTTCCAACCTGATTCAGATAACCCTTATTATTTTACCCTACCTTCACAGTACACGCATGATAAGGTTGACTTAGAGCTAAATGGTGACCGGTATCGTTTCTATACCCCATATCGTCGGCGACAAATTACCAATGCCGCCTACCTAGCTCAAAATCAGCCCCAATCATTTACAATTTCTTTAAAAGAAAATTCAATGAAGGCCAACCTACCAGCCCTCTACGAATTTAATTTAGATGACTATCAAGACCTTAAAGAAAGTCACCAAACTAATAATTTAGTGGTCACACACCATAGTTCAACCACAATCGCGGGTAGAATCAAGATAGAATCTGATAGTAATTATATGTTAGTTAGCCTACCTTACGACAAAAATTGGCAGGCTACTGTTGACGGTCAAACCAGTGAGGTTATACCTGTCTTAAACCATACCCTGATGGCCATTAAGGTCCCACAAGGTGACCATCAAATTGAACTCAAGTATCGACCTAAATCTATTTTAATTGGTCTAGGACTTAGTCTGACTGGTTTAATAGGTGTATTATTAGGTCAATTCATAACAAATAAACATAGCAAGAAACTTGTCAATTAAGTTGATAATCGGTAAGATAAGACAATAAATAAGTTAAACAGGTGAAACGATTGAAAAAAATTTTTAAACTAGTTCGAAAAGGCTTGGTGAACCCGCGCAATATAATTGCCGCCTATGCCTATCCTTTACAACGCATTATCCCCCTTATACTCTTATCCATTCTATTCTTAGCCGCTGGGGAAGTTTCTGTTAGCCAAGAATTAATTGGGGGCTTGTCCAATAACATGTCCACTGCGAGTAAACACCTACCTGAATTTAATTATATACTCGGCAACTTAAAGCTGGCTGACCAAGCTAAACCACTTTATTACCAGTCTAAAAGCTTTCAACTAGTCATTGATGATACCATCCAAGCGACAAAGGATCAAAATGATGTTGGTCTAACCCCAGACCAAAAAGCTCAAATTGATGATGATACTTTCTTAAGTTTGTTTTTCTTTAAAGATAAATCTTATGCTCAACTAGGTGCTAACCTCTATGCGATACCTCAAGCTTTGACCATGTTCCGCAGTCCTAACAACCTCACTATGACCTTAAATTATATGAAAAACCATCAGTTCCAAGTTTTGCTCTACTTTTTATTGGCTTTTTCAATGGTTCATGGTCTAATGTATGTTATTTATATGGCTATTACCGCCATGCTGCTAGGTTTTTATAATATGCGTTTATCAGTACCCCTGTCATTTTTGGCCCGCTTTAAACTAGCTAGTGTGGCTGGTTTTTACCCTAGCTTTGTTTTGGGGATTACCAATTTAATTTTACCTCTTTTTCCCTACCCTTATCCTTATATATTAGGCTTTGTCTTAATTTATATTTATATCATGTTACGGGAACATACCAAACATGTTCATAAGATTTACCATAAGTTAACTGGACAAGAAATGACTCCTGAGGATGTTGAAAAAATGTTAAAAGAGAGTCAAAATAATGAAACGCAAGTAGATACAGACTCCCCCTCAAGATCTCAGAAAAATTTAAACGATTCTGAGACGAATCCTTCTCCAATTAACACACAAGTAGATCAGCCCGAACAAAAATCAACTGACTCAAAGCAAGACGAAGATAAGAATTAAACAAAAATACAAAAAATACCCGCATTTCAACAAGTTACTTACAGAGAAATTCTCTAGTTCTTGACTGAAGCGGGTATTTTATATGCTATTGATTATTTTTTCTTCGGGCGGCTTTTTGCGACCGCTTTTCGGCTTGGCGGTCCTGTTTAGCCTTAGCTTGCCGATGTTCTTTGATTTTCCAATTTAATTTTCGTTTATAACCAGGTTTGACCTTCTTTTTCTTATTTTGGTTAATCATTGCCCGGACTTTAGGGTCTTCTTTGACATTGGCCGTGTCTTGTCTCCGTTTCCGGGAGTCACGGTGTTTAACTTCAACTAGTTGTCCTTGACGCAATTCAACCGGCTCAAACTCAAGTCCCATGGCTTCTAAATCTGATACAGCTTGATCATCATCTGGAGTGACAAAAGTAAAGGCCCTGCCTTCTAAGCCATTCCGACCTGTCCGCCCCACCCGGTGGACAAAATACTCCAATTCCATCGGCAGTTCTGTATTAATTACTAAAGAAGTACCGGGAATATCTATTCCACGCGCGGCCAAGTCAGTTGCAACGACATATTGAAAATCTAAATTTTGGATTTGCTTCATGACCCGTTTACGTTCACGCGAAGAAATGTCGCCATGAATCGTTGCAACCTTAAGCCCCTTTTCTTTTAGGAAAAGACTCATTTGGTCGGCATAAGCCTTGGTATTACAAAAGACAAGTGCCAAATAAGGTTGACCCATAGTTAATAATTGATACGTCAATTCTTCGCGACTCTTACCCTTGGTATTAATCAAATAATTTTCAATCGTTTCCGAAATAACTTGCTTGGGTTTAATGGTTACCACTTTGGGAGCCACCATGTACTTATTTAGGAAGACCCGTAATTCTTGTGGCACTGTGGCAGAAAAAGCCATCATCTGTAAGTCTTGCGGCATACGGGATGCAATCTCGTCCACGATTTTTAAAAAACCTAAATCTAAGGTCATGTCAGCTTCATCAACGACCAAGATTTTTGCGGTTTGAACCCAGAGTGCATTGTCGGACATCAGGTCAAAAATCCGTCCAGGTGTCCCAATCACAAGCTGGGGTTGTTTGTCCGGCCCTAATTGGTCTAATTGTCTCTGTTTGTCAGTGCCCCCAATATAATTTTCTAGTCGGATAGGCTTATCTGCGGCTTGGATTAGAGAGCTAGCTACCTGGTATAGCTGGGTGGCTAATTCCCGACTAGGGGCTGTGATCACAGCTTGAACTTCTTGCACATCTTCATTAATATTCTGCAAAATAGGTAATAAAAAAGCATGGGTCTTACCTGAACCCGTCTGCGACTGAACAATTAAATCCTCACCCTTCAAGGCTTGAGGGATAACTTCTGTTTGAACTGGTGTCATTGTAGTAAAATTAGCCTCATTTAAGGCTATTTGGATATATTCTTTTAAATTTAAATCTTTAAATAACATAGGGACCTCCTCTGGTCTTTCTTTTCTTCTTATCCTACCTTATTCCTATGAGTCTTGTCTATGATAAGATCGGAAGGATGGTGCTATCATTGTAAAAATAATAAAATTCGCCTATAATCTATATTGTTAGAACTAGGAGGCTATTTATGAAACCACATTCACTTTTAATGATATTATTTGGCGCAACGGGTGACCTAGCGGCACGAAAACTCTATCCTGCTATTTATCGTTTATATAAGAACAATCACATTTCTGAACATTTTGCCCTGATTGGTACTGCGCGGCGCCCTTGGTCGGATGATCATTTCCGCCAAGTTGTCCTAGACAGCATTGCTGATCAAGTGGATGATCCTGACCATGCCCAGGAATTTGCCAGTCATTTCTACTATCAATCCAATGACGTAACAGATTCTAACCACTATATCCATCTCCAAGAACTAGCCCAAAAATTGGATCAACAATACCAAACCCAAGGTAATCGAATCTTCTATATCTCTTTATCTCCTAAACTCTTCCCCGTTATTACTGGTCAACTCAAGGCCCAAGGCCTCCTCACTAACCAAGGCTATAATCGTTTAATTATTGAGAAACCCTTTGGCTATGACTATCAAACGGCTGCCGAATTACAGGCCCAGTTAACCCAAACCTTTAAAGAAAACCAAATTTATCGAATTGATCATTATCTAGGCAAAGAAGCCATCGCATCAATTAAAAATATCCGTTTTAATAATACCCTCTTTGCCCCTCTTTGGAATAAGAAATATATTGATAATATTCAAATTTCACTAGCAGAAGATATCGGGGTTGAAGATCGTGGCGCCTACTATGAAAGCTCAGGTGTGGTTAAAGATATGATACAAAACCATGCTTTACAAATCCTAGCGCTACTTACCATGGATGAGCCAGTTAGCCAGACATCAGAAGATTTTCGGAAAGCAAAAATCAACATTCTTCAGCACTTACGTCCGTTCCAAAGTCCAGACCAAGTGAATTCAAATGTTGTACGTGGCCAATATGGACCAAGTCTAGATGGACATTTAAAAGGCTACCGGCAAGAAGAAAATGTTGCATCCGACTCCACCACCGAAACCTTTGTGGCCGCTAAAATTTCCATTAACCTACCTCAATGGGAAGGCGTTCCAATTTTTATCCGCTCAGGTAAGCGAATGGATCAAAAATCAACCACCATTAACGTTATCTTTAAAGGACTTAATGAAAGTGAGATGACCAACCGCCTCTCCATTGAGATTGCACCTAAACTTGGCTACCAACTCTTCTTAAATATTAAAGAACCAGGTTATAGCAATGCCAACAAGGTCATTCCATTTTCTTATGAACTGAATTCAGACCAAGCTTCGTATATGCCTCAAGACTACGAACGCCTAATTTATGATTGTATTGAAGGGAATCTCAGCAATTTTACCCACTTTGAAGAAGTAGCCAATGCCTGGAAGTTTGTCGATTCGATTTATGAAAATTGGGAGAAAATGGAAACCTCAGACTTCCCTAATTATCCAGCTGGCTGCCCTGGTCCTAAAAAAGCCCAAGAGTTACTAGCCAAGCACCAAACTTATTGGTATTAATTAAACAACGCACACCAGAGTATCTAAAAATACTTTGGTGTGCATTTTGTTATTCTCATTAAATAATATACTAAGTTATAAAAACTTAAATTCTATTTCCTTAAGCTATTTGTGAAGGGTCAGTCCCCAATAGGATAACTATCAAAAAATAAAAATTTACTTAATTTAATTGGTGCCTTAACAATTCAACATTACATTATTATTTACTTTGCTCTTTACGATATTCTGCTACCACTGCTTGAATTTTCTCAATAATCGTTTGAATTTCTTCCTGACTATAGGCATCGGCCCCCGCTGCCATAGGATGCCCCCCACCGCCATGCTCTTCAGCAATTTTGTTAATTACAGGTCCCTTAGAGCGGAGCCGGACTCGCCATTTTGGCTTGTCTCCTTCTTGTTCTACGAAGTTCAACCAAGCATACATGCCTTCGATTTGACTCGGTATATTAACCACCGAATTTGTTTGGTCTTCAGTAATCCCATGTGCTTTAATGTCAGCTTGGGAGATGTGTAAGACTGCGATACCTGGTTCTAACAAATCTAAGTTTTCCATAGCAAAGGAATGAAATTTAAATTCAGCTAGGGGCATGACTTGGAAGTGGTCGGTTAACTCGCGCAAAGGCAAGTCAAATTCAGTTAAATAGGCAGCTGCTGTAAAAGTATCTGAAGAAGTTGAGAATAAGAAACGGCCAGTATCGCCTAAAATCCCCGCATACAAAAGAATAGCAGCTTCCTGCGTCATGGGGAGGTCTGCTCCTAAGCTTTTGGAGATATAGGTAACCATTTCTGATGTTGACGAGGACTGGGTGTAGACTAATTCAGGATCCCCATAGGAATCCACCAGAACATGATGGTCGATCTTGACTAGGGCTTGCCCTTGGTCAAAATGTTGCCCGTCCACCCGTGGGCGATTAGCTGTGTCACAGACAATAACTAGGGCCTCTTGATAATCTTCTTTAGTAACCTTATCCATCATGCCCAGCCATTCCAAACTTTTTAAATTGGAACCAGCAGCCAGGATTCGTTTATTCGGAAACTTGTTGACTAATAATGCTTTAAGGCCTAATTGTGACCCTAAGGCATCAGGATCAGGGCGTTGATGACGGTGGATGATAATGGTATCAAAAGCCTTAATTTTTGCATAGAGAGCTTGGATTTTCTGAGTGTCAATATACATGGGTTACTCCTTTATCTTATGAATCAATGAGTTGACAGGAAATAAGTGATTTAGCGGTCAGACTATTTTCATGGAAAACATCTACTTGGATTAGCATCTGCCGCCGGGTTTGGTTATAAATTGTCGTTTGGAATTGTAATTCATTGCCAATTTGAATGGTATTAAAGTAGTGGAGATCAATCGCTTCGATAATGTGTTTGGCCGTAGTTGTTTTCTCAATCCGATGGTGGACTACCTGCGAAATTAATTCCACTAAAACCCCATAAGAGATAGTACCCATATGGTTAATCATTTGCGGTTGGATCACGGTATAAGAATCATACTTATCTGAAGGTTGATAGTCATTTAAAGTAAGGGCAATCGTATCTTCATATGTTTGTAATTCTTCTCGAGGTGTCCGCCCTTGTAAGGATTTGATAACTTCACGCCGTGACACAATCCCAAGGAGTTCCATATTATTATCCACAACGGGGAGGACATCAATATCTTCCCAGGTCATTTTTTGTGATACAGAAGCCACCGACATATGCATCTGAACCGAAACAACTCGCTTGGTCATCACCCGTTCAATCGGCGTGGTGGCCGCTTTATTGATTAAGTCTTTCGCTGTCACAATCCCAATTAAGCGTTTATTGTTCACCACAGGAAACCGTGACACTTTAGTTTTATCCACTAACTTATCAAAGGTCGCCACCGTATCCGTAGCTTGTAAAGTAATGATTTCATCCAAGGGACGGTAAATATCTGCTACCGTTAAAATTTCTTGTTGGATTTCTTGATTAATCATAGAGCGGTTGATAATTGAAGCCACCGTAAAAGTATCATGAGGAGTTGACATTACGGGGATATTAGCTTGGTTAGCCAAGTCAGCCACCTTTTGACTCACATCAAACCCCCCGGTAACTAAAACCGCTAAGCCATTTTCCAAGGCTAATAATTGAACATTTTCTCGGTTACCCACTATCATTAAAGTGCGCGATTGAAAATAATCACGAATCGCCTCCTCTGTCATAGCGCCGATGATAAAATGATCTAACTCCTTACTTAAACCAGCTGCGCCTGCTAATACTTTACCTTGAATGGCTTCAAGCACATGGTCAAAGGTGAGTTTTTCATTATCAGACCGTTTTTCAACCCGAATGGTTCCAACCCGTTCAATGGTAGCTACCAACCCCTGATCTTCGGCATCTTTAATAGCTCGATAGATGGTTCCCTGACTCATGTCCAATGATTTGGCTAAGCCCCGGACTGATATCTTGCTACCTACTGCTAGACCCTTGATATAATCAATGATTTGCTGATGCTTACTTGCCATAATTTCCTCCATAGAAAAACTGTTATACTTTCTAAAGTATAACAGTTTTTTGCATATTTTACATTAAAATTATAACAGTTTGCCCCAGGATATTTCGTTCTAACCTAAAGCCACATCAAGAATCATCATCAGAATAAAACCAAACATCAGTGCCATGGTTGCAATATCGGTATGGTTAGAACTTTGAGCTTCTGGGATTAATTCCTCCACAACCACAAAAATCATTGCTCCAGCTGCAAAGGACAAGGCATAAGGCAAAATTGAGGTGACGATTAAAACTGCCACCGCCCCGATTACGGCAGAAATGGGTTCTACAATCGCAGATCCATGACCTAGATTAAAGGCCCGACCTTTGGACCTGCCTTCAGCAAATAAGGGAAGGGATAATGCTGAGCCTTCGGGAATATTTTGCAAGCCAATCCCTATTGTCAGAGCTAAGGCACCCGTCAAAGTAGCTTGTCCGCCCAAACTTGCAGCGGCAAAAGCTACCCCCAAAGCTAACCCTTCTGGGATATTATGAATGGTCACTGCCAAGAATAGCATGGTAGTTCTAGAGAATTTCTTGCGGTTGACTCCCGCATCATTATGGTCCTCAGCCAAGTGGATATGAGGGACTAAGACATCCAATATGCGTAAAAAGAGGCCACCTACAAGAAAACCAATGGCAACGGGTAACCAACTTGGTATGGGGCCAGCTTGGGCATAATCTAAGGCAGGTTCTAAGAGTGACCAAAAGGATGCTGCAATCATTACCCCAGCAGCAAAACCTTGCATAATCGCTAAGAAGCGGTCGTTCACTTCGCGAACAAATAGGACGGTGGCCGCTCCCACCATGGTACAAAACCAGGTAAAAACACCTGCAATTAAGGCCTGTATGGCTGGCTGTAAACTAGCGTAGAAATCCATTTATTGCTCCTTTTCTATTGGTAAGGGAATCGTTTCAAAAAGATTTTCTTCAAAACTTGATAGAGTCACACCCAAAAGACGGACAGAACGAGTCAAATCGCCATAGGTCTGCCATAAATCCAAAATATTCGCTTGTACTTGGTCAGCAGATTGAAGACTTTGGTCTAATTTAATTTGTCGGGTCACTGTATCAAAGTTCTCATATCGTATTTTAAGCGTTACCGTATGGGCTTTCAAGCCTTTTGCCTCAACCTGCTCATAGACCCTTTGACTTAATTGATCTAATTGACGAATGATTTCATCTTCGTCCGTAAGAAAATGCCCATAAGTATTCTCACGGCCAATTGACTTCCTTTGCCGTTGGGCCTTGACCGGAGCGTTATGAATCCCTCTCACCTTAAAGTAAAGTGAATAACCCATCTTACCGAAATGACCAATTAACTGGTCTAGGGAGCAATCATAAAGGTCTTGCCCCGTAAATATCCCCAGATCATGAAAAACTGGTAATGATTTACGCCCCACTCCATAAAATTTATCAATGGATAATTGTTTTAAAAATGTCGGCGCATCATCTGGGGTAACTAAGGTAATTCCAAAGGGTTTATGATAATCTGAGGCAATCTTAGCAATAAATTTATTATAAGAGACTCCCACAGAGCAAGTTAAATTTAATTGGGCCAAGATTTCTTTTTGAATCATTTTTCCGACTACTAAGGCGGACTTGATGTCCTTCTTATTATGGGTCACATCTAAGAAAGCTTCATCTAAAGATAAGGGTTCAATTAAGTCAGTATAATGACGGAAAATTTCACGGATTTGCTGGGAGACCTTTTGGTAATAAGCATGGCGACCAGAAATAAAGACGGCTTTAGGACATAGGCGGTATGCTTCAGCAGCTGCCATAGCTGAATGAATGCCATAGGACCGCGCAATATAATTACAAGTAGAAACAATGCCCCGGCCACCGGTTAAGTCAGGATGCTTGGCGATCACGACCGGTTTATCAGCCAAAGCTGGATTATCACGAATTTCCACAGAAGCATAAAAAGCATCCATGTCAACATGAAGAATTTTACGTGAATAATCTGGTTGGGGTTCATCGAATTCCAACAAACCATACTTCACTAGGGTCACCTCATTTCTAAGAACAAATGTTCTTATTAAGTGCGAAAGAAAAAGGCTCAATCGCCTTCTTCTAAAATATTTTTATCTAGGTTCGTCTGCCAATTCATTATTATCTTCATCTTTTAAATAAAGATCATCGGCAGAAATATCTTCATCTTCATCCATTTCTTGAGCAGGAGTTGGTTCAACTGCTTGGCTGTTGTCAGCCGGAATACTTTCATTACTTGCTGGTGATAGGGGGGCTGAAGAAACAACTTCACGAATAGCTTGTAACATGAAAGTCAGATAAACACCTTCACAGTCAATTTCAACCTTACCGTTGGCCACATCAATTTGGGAGACTACCCCATATAAGCCACCAATGGTTACCACTTGGTCACCTGGTTTCATGGCATTAATCATTTCTTGTTTTTGTTTGGCTTGCTTTTGTTGGGGACGAATCATCATCATATACAACAAACCAAAAATTAATATCATGGGTAATAAACTAGCTAAAAATTCCATAATCTACCTACTTTCTATTTGCTTTTTATTATAACAAAATTTGACCTATCTTTCACCATAAATATCTAGAAAGCCCGGGCATTTGGTTTATTATAACCATAACGCTCGAAGAAATCTTGTCGGAAATCTAATAAATTATCGTCCATAATGGCTTGACGCACTTGTTTCATTAGGTTTAATAAGAAATGGGTATTATGAATTGAAGCTAAACGCAGACCAAAGCTTTCATTGGCATGGAAAAGATGACTTACATAGGCCCGTGAATAGTTACGACAGGTATAGCAATCACAGTGGTCATCAATTGGTGTATAATCTCTGGCATATTTGGCATTTTTGACGACCAAACGTCCGTGGGAAGTCATACAAGAGCCATTGCGGGCAATCCGGGTAGCTAAGACACAGTCAAACATATCAATACCGCGAATAGCACCGTCAATTAAGGCATCTGGCGATCCAACCCCCATTAAATAACGCGGTTTATTGGCTGGCATATACGGTGTCAGATAGTCTAAGACTTCATTCATTTCTTCTTTAGATTCGCCGACAGAAAGTCCTCCGACCGAATAACCAGGGAAATCCAAGGCCGCCATGTCTTTAGCATGTTGAATCCGTAAATCTTTATAACCAGCCCCTTGCATAATCCCAAAAATCACTTGGTCTTTGGTATTTTCTTGAGCTTTTAAGCCACGCTCAGCCCATCGCGTCGTCCGGTTAATTGAATTTTTAACATAGTCATACGATTCATAAAAAGGGGGACATTCATCCAAGGACATCATAATGTCAGAACCCAAGGCCGTTTGAATTTGGATGGCTTTTTCTGGGGAAAGAAAGAGTTTTGATCCATCGAGATGGCTGCGGAAGTGGACACCCTCCTCGGTTAACTTACGGTTATCCGACAAGGAGAATACTTGGAAACCACCGGAGTCCGTCAGAATCCCTTGGTCCCAATTCATAAATTTATGGAGACCCCCCGCGTCTTGAATAATATCTTCCCCCGGCCGCAACCAGAGATGGTAGGTGTTCGACAAGATAACGCCTGCTCCCATCTCTTTTAATTCTTCCGGTGATAAGGATTTAACCGTTGCTAAAGTGCCAACAGGCATATACATGGGTGTTGGAAAAGACCCATGAGGAGTATGTAAAATGCCTAAGCGAGCCCCCGTATGTTTTTCTTCTTTGATTAATTCGTAAGTTACCGGTACTTGTGTCATATAGTTTCCTTTCTCTAGCCTAATCCAGGCTGACTTTTAATAGTTTAGGATAATTTTTGCCAGTGATATAGAAGATATTCCCCTCAATATGGGCAATTCCATTCAATACATCCATATTAGCTTGTTCTGTTTCCGTGAAATTCTGCTGAATAATCTTGGTAAAATCATAGTCATTCACTACTTGCCCCGTGCTTATATCAATCACGACAATTCGGTTGGTCTGCCAAACATTGGCATAGAGATATCCATTGGCAAACTCAAGTTCATTTAACATTTCTAAGGGAAAGCCTTGATCAGTTACTTGGAATTGATCAATTAGATTGAAATCACCATCTCGTACCTGAATTTGATCCGACCCATTTGACATATAAATGATCGTTTGAGCCGGGTCAAAGGCTAGGCCCCAGCCTTGCCCTTCATAAGATATTTCTTTCAAAACAGCTAATGATTCTTTATCACGTTGATAGGCGATTCCTTTCTTCCAAGTTAATTGATAGATATAATCATCGGTCACCGTCACACCTTCGCCAAAGTAATCCTCGTCAAGTAGCTGACGTTGTTGACCTTGACCGGTTTTTATATCATAAAGTTCAATTCTAGATTGACCATAGCGGCCAGTTCCTAATAATAAGGTGTCTGGGTCAACTAGTTCTAGACCCTGGGTGAAAGCAGTCTTGTTAAATGGCAGACTTTCCAATACTTTAATTTTACTCGCTTGAACTTGACTCGTCCGAACCAAAGATACTAAAAAAGTGGTGACTCCAAACAAGATAAGATTACGTAGTGTTTTACCCATAACACGGCCCCTTTCTTGGAATTTGACGGATTTGCTCTAATTATTGTAACCTAAACGTTGCCTAATTCAAAGTCTTAACTGTTGTCTGGCTATTAGCTATGGTATACTAAGCAAGACTTTAAGAGAAAGGAATTTAGCTATGTTCTACAAAATCATTGTACCAATCTTAAAAGGCATATTCTGGCTAATTCATGGCTCTGCCCAAGTTGAAGGTCTCGAACATGTGCCTAGCGACCGTCCGGTAATTATTGCCGCCACCCACCGGTCTCTTTTTGATCCCTTCTACATTGCTTATGCCCTCTACCCTGCTCAAATTCACTTTATGGGCAAAGATAGCTTATTTAAAAACCCAATCTTAGCCTTCCTATTAAAAAAAGCCGGTATGTTCCCCGTCAATCGTGAAAAACCAGGTACTGCCGCCATACGGATGGCTATTCAAGTTTTAAATGAAGACCAAGACCATTTGGGTATCTTCCCTTCTGGTTCTCGGTATACCACGAAAATCAAAGGAGGGACTGCTTTTATTCAACGCCGATCTAAAGCTGATATTATCCCAGTCGCTATCCAACCTCCCCTAACTTTTGACCAATTTTTTAAACGCAAAAAAGCCAAGTTAGCCTTTGGCCCAGCCATTCCTTACCAAGACGATATTAAATATACCAAAGAAGTCCTTGCTCAAGTCGATGAACAAATTAGGCAGGCCTTTGATAATCTAGACCAACAATTAGACCCAACCTACCAATATATTCCCTCGGTTAAAGCTAAAAAATAAGTTTCAAGCTTGCAAGCCAAGAAAAATGTAGTATATTAAAAAGGCGTCTAATGACGATTAGAATTTACCACTCCCACTAGATATTGAAATTATCCCGGAGTTGAGCAAAATCTTGCTTAGCTCTTTTTATTATTAAAGAAATAAGGAGTATTACCATGCCTTCACATAACTTCTGGGCCGACTTGCCCAAACCGTTTTTTATCTTAGCACCTATGGAGGATGTCACCGATGTGGCCTTCCGCCATGTCATTGCCCGGGCTGGACGGCCCGATGTATTCTTTACTGAATTTACCAATTCTGCTTCTTATTGCCATCCTGATGGTATCGAATCCGTTAAAGGACGCTTAACCTTCACAGAAGATGAACAACCCTTAGTCGCCCACATTTGGGGTGATGTGCCTGAATATTTCAGTCAAATGGCTAAGGGCATGCAAGAAATGGGTTTTGCAGGGGTGGATATTAACATGGGCTGTCCTGCCCCGAATGTCTTCAAACATGGTCGTGGTTCCGGTTTGATTTTGAGATCCCAAGTTGCCGCAGAATTAATTCAAGCAACCAAAGAAGGCGGCCTCCCAGTCTCCGTCAAAACCCGGCTGGGCCATGCCAAACCTGAAGAATATAAAGAATGGCTCAAGCATTTATTTGACCAAGATATTGTCAATTTATCCATTCATCTGCGGACTAAAACGGAGATGTCCAAAGTGGATGCCCACTGGGATATGATTGGTGACATCAAAGCTTTACGAGATCAAATTGCCCCTCAAACCCTGCTAACCATTAATGGTGACATTCCTAACCGTCAAGTTGGCCTTGATCTAGTTGATCAATACGGGGTCGATGGGGTTATGATTGGTCGCGGGGTCTTCACCAACCCATATGCATTTGCCAAAGAAGAAGTTGATCATAGTCCACTTGACTTGATTAACCTCTTCCGTTATCACTTAGACCTCTTCGACAAATATCACTTGCGGCCCTTCCCTTCCTTGAAACGGTCTTTCAAGATTTATATCCGGGGCTTTGCTGGTGCTAATGAATTGCGGATCCAATTGATGGAAGCTAAATCTACCCAAGAAGTACGCCACTTATTAGACAAATTTGAAGCAGCGTATTTAAAATAATTGCTTTTAAGCGAAAGCAAGAGGCTGGGCAAAAAGTCTCAAAAATAACCGACAAACATTTCAAAAAGATGAGATGTTTCTCGGTTTTTATTAATTTTAATAAAATATAAGAAAAGAAAAGAGGTCCCCTTCCTTTTCTTCTTATCATTTCTGCTAATCTGGTTAAATTCATTGCCATTAACAGGATTCCAATATCATTTGAAACCCCAATTTTTCCTCTTACATGAACTCTTCGTACACCAAAATTGCGCTTCATTTGACCAAAAACAGGCTCAACTTCTATTTTACGTTGAGCATATAGTTGGCAACCTGAATCGCTTTCTAAGTATTCTTTGGCTTT
>NZ_AUAT01000028.1 GCF_000428865.1 Eremococcus coleocola DSM 15696 | reverse complement strand
CAGGGTACACTTTTAATGTCATTCCGCAATAGCTCAGCTGGCAGAGCGCATGACTGTTAATCATGATGTCGTAGGTTCGAGCCCTACTTGCGGAGCTATTGCGGTAGGGCTTAGGCCTTACCTTTTTATTTTCTTTAACCATTTTTATTATTATTATTTAAATTTTTTCTTTAATCTTATTGATTTTCGATAGAATTTTATGTATTATTATTTTTAGTTATTTTATAATTTGCCGTTTTAGCTCAGTAGGTAGAGCGCATCCATGGTAAGGATGAGGTCGCCGGTTCGATCCCGGCAAATGGCTTTAATATTTTGCGGAAGTAGTTCAGTGGTAGAACATCACCTTGCCAAGGTGGGGGTCGCGGGTTCGAACCCCGTCTTCCGCTTTTTTATTTTTTAAGCCGGAGTGGCGGAATAGGCAGACGCACAGGACTTAAAATCCTGCGGAGGTTACACTTCGTATCGGTTCGACTCCGATCTTCGGCACTACACGCACCCTTAGCTCAATTGGATAGAGTGTTTGACTACGAATCAAAAGGTTACAGGTTCGACTCCTGTAGGGTGTATAAATGACCAGGATTCTGGTCTTTTTTATTAGAAAAATTTAATCTTTACTTGCTTTTTTGGTGATTGGTGCTATAATAACTTTATTAGATGATATGCACCCTTAGCTCAATTGTATAGAGTGTTTGACTACGAATCAAAAGGTTACAGGTTCGACTCCTGTAGGGTGTATTATTAACTGGTCTCAAGGACCAGTTTTTTCTTGCTTATTTTTAAGTTAAAAGCCCTAAAACCTTGTTTGGTTTTAGGGAAAATTTTATTGTTTTTTATCAATAGGAATAATCTGCAGTTCTTTATTAGCATGGTTTAAGAGTTCATAGCCATCTTCGGTTACAACGACTAAGTCTTCAATCCTTACGCCTAATTTGTTGGGTAAGTAGATTCCTGGTTCGATTGAAAAGACATTTCCTACTTGGGTTAGTGTTTCATTATATGGTCCAACATCACCGGCTTCGTGACATTCTTGACCAATAAAGTGACCTGTTCGATGGGTGAAGTATGGACCGTATCCGGCATCTTCGATTATTTTACGAGCGGCTAGATCGATGGTTTTGAGGGGGACACCAGGTTTAACTTGATTAAGTGCCGCTAAATTAGCAGCTAAGACAGTTTCATATACTTTGACTGCTTCTGGGGATGCTTGGCCATAGAAAACAGTTCGAGTCATATCGGAAGCATAGCCTTGATAGATTCCACCGATATCTAGGACAACAGAGTCACCTATTTTAGGTAAACTATCTGAACTTGTGTGGTGGGGGTCAGCGCCGTTGGCGCCGTAAGCGACGATGGGTTCAAATGAAAGCCCGCTATGACCGGTCTTTTTATAGAAGTCATTTAATCGTTTAACCATTTCAGTTTCGGCTAAGCCTTGGTCTACCTGACTAATGAGAAATTCAACCGCTTGGTCATTTAGTGCGGAAGCTTTTTTCATAATTTCAATTTCTTCAGGCGACTTGATGGCCCGTAGGTCATCAATAATTGCGGAATTGTTTAGGGGAAGGAGGTCGGGTTTGAGGGCCATTAGGTCGAGGAGGAAATGACTTGGCCAGGTTTTATCGATGCCAACCTGTTTTCCATTGCTTAGTAAGGCGGCTATTTTCTTTAGGATTGGTTGGCCGTCACTATAAATAATTTGTTCAATTTTAGGGTCAACTTGAGCGGGTGGAAAGAGTTGGTTTAAGACTAAAGTTAAGTGTCCATCGGCTGCTAAGATAAGTAAGAGCAAGCGTTCACCGGGATCAGTTTTATATCCGGTAAGATAGTTAATTGAAGCCGGATCAGAGATTAGTTGATAGTCAACGTTTTGGCTCTTGAGAGCTTGGCAAAGCTTAGAAATACGCGTTTGGTACATGAATAAGCTCCTTTCTTGTTACAAGCTAGTTAATGTCAGTAAATGACTAGAAATTTATGACAGACTAGGCTAAAATCATAGTAATAGTATAACCCTTTAGACTATAAGATTAAAGCTTAAGGAGTCTGCTGATGTCATTAACTTTAGAACAAAAACGAAAAATTATTCGCTATACCACAGTCATTGGGGTCATTTTTACAATTTGTGCATCTATATATATTGGCCGGTCTGATTATTTTAAACCAGACGGTGGCTTTCATCATCTTTTATTATCGATGGGGATTTTTGCCCCGATAATTTTCTTTTTTGTGCAATTAAGTCAAATTATCTATCCAATTATTCCCCTCGGTCTAACGAACGTCGTTGGGGTATTAATTTTTGGCCATGTTCATGGATTTTTACTCAATTGTTTGGGGATTCTAATTGGTTCAGCCATTAATTTTTACTTAGGACGACGCTTTGGCTCTTCTTTTGTAAAAGCCTTTATTTCGGATGCAGATTATGAAAAATATGTTGGTAAAATGAACCAAGGTAAAGGATATAAGAAGTTGTTAGCCTTGGGTTTCTTTTTTCCTGTTTTTCCTGATGATATTTTCTGTATGATAACCGGTTTGTCTGATATGACTTTCTGGGAGTTTTATAAGTTAGTCATAGTTTTTCGGCCGATTTCCTTATTTATTTTTACCTTTATTTCAGCCGAATCAATTTCATTTATCTATCGCTTGTTATTTAATTAGGAGTGTTTGGAATGGTTAAGCGATTTTTAATAACTTGTGTGCACTTTTATCAAAGGGGAATTTCCCCTTTTTTTCCACCTTCATGCCGTTATAAACCGACTTGTTCAAATTATATGCTAGGCGCAATTGAGAAACATGGACCATTCAAAGGTTTTTTAATGGGAATTGCGCGGATTTTACGGTGCCATCCCTTTGTACATGGGGGATATGATCCAGTACCTGATTATTTTACTTTGCGCCGCAGTCGGCCACATGAAGAGAAGTAAGCTTATGTAAGACTATTTGGTAATCCGCTTAGTCTTTTTCCATAGTCTTGCAGAATTGTGCTATAATTTAAGGGATTAGTGAAAGGTGGGGAAAATGTGCTAGATATATTTAATCAGTTCCTATTAGATAAACCCATAGTACGGATCTTAGATATTCTAATTGTCTGGTTTATTATTTATCGTGTCATTGTGTATGCACGAGGGACACAGATGATGAACTTACTCAAGGGTTTGGCTATTTTTATTGCCATTAAATTTATTGCCCAGGTAATTGGACTTCAGACGATTGATTGGATTTTAAGCCAGATTTTATCGTGGGGCGTTATTGCAGTCATTGTTTTATTCCAACCTGAGTTACGCCGCTTTCTAGAGATTTTGGGGCGGGATATGTTCCGAAAAAATCGGAACCGGCAAAATGATCCGGATGTTAAATTAATTTCGGATTTAGAGTACGCCTTATCTTATATGTCTAAACGGAAAATTGGTGCCCTCATTGCCATTGAAGGTAATGATGAGTTACAAGATATCATTGATACAGGGATTGTTTTGGATGCAGAAGTCAGTAATCAGTTATTGATTAATATATTTATTCCAAATACCCCCCTCCATGATGGTGCGGTGGTCATTAAAGACTATAAGGCCATGGCAGCGTCATGTTATCTTCCCCTATCAGAAAATGATCAAATTTCTAAGGAACTAGGAACCCGCCACCGGGCAGGAATTGGTTTAAGTGAGACAAAAGATGCCTTAGTTTTAATTGTTTCTGAAGAAACAGGTGATATATCCTTAGTTAAAGATGCTGCTTTGATTCGTAGAGTTGATAAAGATGAGTTACATCGTTTATTAGAACTTTATCTTTTACGTGAAGAAGACGAAGTTGCAAGTAAAGATTATTTAACTCTTGCCAAAGAATTCATATTTGGAGCCGGTAAAGTAAGAGGTGACAAGCATGAAAACGAATAAACTTTTTGATAACAAGTGGTTTTTGCGATTGGTATCCCTCTTGTTTGCAATTTTCTTGCATGTTGCAGTGAGTCAATCAAATACGCAATTTACCCAAGCGAATCGACAAAGTAATACTTCTGTTAATGTGACAGAAACAATTTCGAATGTTCCGGTCTATGTGGGAGATATTGATGATGATATGTTTGTATCAGGCTTACCTGAGACTGTCTCTGTTGAACTAACAGGTCCTCGAAATATAATTAATCAAGCAACTGCTGGTGATACCCATGCTGTGACAGAAGACTTGACCGGGGTAAATACTGGGAAACGAACAGTTAAATTAATTATGGAAGGACTCCCAGAGGGAATTGATTATCGCATCACTCCGTCAAGAGTTATGGTAGAAATCGGTAAGTTAGAACAAAAGACGGTTAAAGTGGAATATGAATTAGCTAAGAATTTGATTGCTGATGGCTATCAAGTTGACTCAGTCGCAGTTAATCCTCAGGAAGTGACTTTAACGGGACGCAGCGATGAGATTGCCAAAGTGAGCCGAGCATTTATTCGCATTGGCGCGAATAATCCAGTGACAGAGTCATTTTCAGAAACCTATGTTCTACAAGTAGCCGACGCCGATGGCAACTTGCTAGATGTCAATGTAGACCAAACGGATATTAAGGCTGATGTTACTATTTCAGCGGATGGCAAATCAGTTCCAATTAATATTGTCCCTGAGGGAGAACAAACCGAAAATTATACTTATCAATATGCTTATGCCGATGTTGCAAATGTTGTGATTAATGGCGACCAAAGTGTGTTGGATCAAATAGCCAGTGTTGATGCAGTAGTTGATGTTTCAGATATGACCCAATCCGGGATACGAACAGCTTATCTTCAAATGCCAGAAGGGCTTGACCAGATGAGCTACCAGCATATTTCAGTAACGGTTACTCTGTCGGCAATTAATCAATCCAGTCAAATCTCTAGTGAGGCGGTTAGTGAGTCAAATGCTAGCCAAGAATCAGAAGAGAATCAAGTCACTAGTACAGAAGATGAATCTGAATAAGCAACTTTTAATAAGAGTGTAGAAAAAAGGAGACAATCATGAGAGAATATTTTGGCACAGATGGAGTACGAGGGATTGCTAATACAGAATTAACTCCAGAATTAGCATTTAAATTAGGACGCTTTGGAGGGTATGTTTTATTACAACATGCTCAAGAAAATGAAGAAAAAGCCCAGGTTTTAGTTGGACGTGATACCCGGATTTCAGGCCAAGTATTGGAAGCAGCCTTGACTGCAGGTCTTTTATCAGTGGGAATCGATGTCATGCAATTAGGTGTGATTTCAACACCAGGTGTAGCTTACTTAACTCGGACCCAGGGTGTAACGGCTGGGGTTATGATTTCAGCTTCACATAATCCCGTAGATGATAACGGTATTAAGTTCTTTGGTTCAGATGGATATAAATTATCAGATAATCAAGAAGAAGAAATTGAAGCCTTATTGAATCAAGAAGAAGATACCTTACCCCGTCCATCTAGTTTAGGTTTGGGAATTGTGGAAGAATTCCCTGAAGGTGTGATTAAGTATATTCAATTTTTACAAACAACGATTAACACTGATTTATCTGACGTTAAGGTTTGTGTTGATGCTGCGCATGGGGCAACGGCCCCCTTGGTGAACCAATTATTTGCTGATTTAGATGCTGATTTTCTGACCATGGGAGACCGTCCGAACGGTTTAAATATCAACTTAAATGTTGGTTCTACTCATCCAGAGGCTTTACAAGCAATGGTTAAGGAAAACACTGGCTATGTCGGAGTGGCCTTTGATGGCGATGGTGACCGGGTTATTGCGGTGGATGAAGAGGGAAATCTTGTCGATGGGGATAAGATTATGTTCATTTGTGGATCATATCTCAAGGAAAAAGGACGTTTAGCTGACAATACGATAGTTTCTACCGTGATGTCTAACATTGGTTTCCATAAGGCCCTTGAAGAAAAAGGCATGACTGTTTTGAAAACCCAAGTGGGCGACCGTTATGTGGTCGAAGCCATGCGCAAAGGAAACTATAATTTAGGCGGCGAACAATCTGGGCATATTGTCTTCCTAAACCATAATACCACCGGTGATGGCATGCTGACTGCCCTTCAATTATTAGCCATCTTAAAAGAAAGTGGCCAAAGCTTGAAAGATTTGGCCAGTCAAGTGACTATTTTCCCTCAAAAATTAGTCAATGTTCGGGTACGTGATAAACATACCGTGATGGAGGAACCGAGAGTTAAAGAGGTCATTGCTGAGGTGGAAGCCGAAATGCAAGGAGATGGTCGGATTTTAGTAAGACCGAGTGGGACTGAGCCTTTACTACGTGTGATGGCGGAAGCTTCAACTGATCAAAAAGTAAGCCAATATGTGGATAAGATAGCAGAAGTCATCCGCCAAGAGCGTGGTTTGGATTAAGCTCACTTGACCCAATATATTGGATTTATTCATTAAAATAATAAGTAAACTATAAGCAATCACCATAATGGAACTAGTTGCTAGGCAAGAATGAATGACTGGTTTTTTGGAGTGGTTGCTTTTTCATAAGTTAATCGCTAGAAAGGAATTATATGACCCAAAAATCAGCGAGTCTTAGTAAAAAAGAAAAGACCTTAGCTTACATTCATAATTTGAGTCAAACAGACTTAGATTTAGCTTGTATTCATTGTGGGCAAATGTTAGCTCTTCAAGATCAATCTTTGCTATGTTCAAATGGCCACCGGTTTGATATCGCCCGCCAAGGATATTTTTATTTAACTTCAGTCCATCAGGACAGTAAGTATCAGCATGATTTATGGACGGCTCGCCGTACTATCATCCAAGAGTATGGTCTCTTTGAGTCGGCAATGAGCGAGATTAAACAAATAATCCTTAACTTTTGTGAAAAACTAGGGCAACCACCTACCATCATTGATGCCGGTATGGGAGAGGGAAGCCATTTGGCACAAATCCTACCGACTTTACCGGCTCATTCTCATGTATATGGGCTTGACTTATCCCGGCAGGGAGTTCAACTGGCGACGGATTACGTGGGCGATTTTCTTCCTTTGGTAGCAGACATTAGTCACCTACCCTTTAAAGATGATTCTTGTCATATTATCTTATCAATTTTATCCCCCGCTAATTATGATGAATTTAAACGGATTGCAGCGAGCCAAGCAGGGGCTATTTTACTTAAGTTAATTCCCAATCCAGATTATCTTAAAGAAATTCGCCATGAACTAACATTAATTCGTGGTAAGGATTATGAATCTTATGATAACCAAGCGGTGATTGATATTTTTAGGGAACATTTTAGAGAAGGTCAAAGCCAAAAAATCCAAGCAGAGCTTGATTTAACCCCCCCAATGGCTCAGGCTCTAATTACTATGACACCCCTAACCTGGGATTTAGCGCCCGAAGAACAAGCAGAATTGCTAAACCGCTTATTAGATAAAGGAACAGTCACACTTTCTTGGACACTGTTAACTGCTGATTTATAAGCAAAGCTGAAAATGAATTAGAGTATAATTTTGCTTTATTATGGATTTGACTTAAAGACCAAGGAGTCAAGCTTTAAATTAAAAATAGAGGGAAGAATTATCTGTTGATAATTCTTCCCTCTATTTATTTTATAGACTTATTCGCCGGTTACAACGCCGGTCCGGTTTTTGTATAGTTTACGGTAAGCGGAAGGGGTCATATGATTATTTTCTCTAAATGTTTTAGAGAAGTGAGAAGGAGAATGAAAGCCGACAATATCAGAAATATCAGAGATATTGGTATTGGTTTGTGATAGCAGTTTTTCAGCTTCTGATAAACGAACATGGATTAAATAGTCAATCGGGGATAAGCCGGTTTTTTGTTTAAAGAGTCGAATTAGATAGTATTTGTTAATCTCTACCAAATCAGCTAATTGATCAAGGGTGATTTTTTCTTTATAGTTACCGCGGATAAATTGTTGGATTAATTCAATTTCATTATTTTTAATTTGAATACTGGAGTCCTTGATTGATAAATGGTTGTTCCGTAAAATATGCACCATGATACATTCTAGGAGCCGTTTCAAGATAATATCTGAGCCACGGAAACGATTTTCTGACTCTAATAAAGCCAGATCGAGATAGTATTTGATGGTTCGGTAGGTGTCATTAATAATAAAAAGTTGTTCAGCTGAATTGATTTCGAGAGATGAGGTGAAAAGAATACCATCCACGTCAATCCGAATCCATTCTAACTTGCGGACCGGTTCAATTGTAATTTCATGGTTAGGGTTTAAAATAATAAAGTCACGTTTTTTAATTTCATAAATCTCTTTGCCATTGTCAAAATTTGCGGCACCCTTGTTAATATAAATCATGGCTAAATCATCAAATGACTGAATTGTATAATTATTCTCAGTCGCAATATGTTGCATTTCGATTGACTTAAGACTAATAGACGCAGAGTTTACATTTGAAATGTACATGAATGGTCCTCCTTTTTATGATAAAGTTTAAATTTATTCTCACCCCATTATAATACTATATCAAGTCAACTTGTAAATAGTAAAAAGCTAAAAAAACTAAAAAAAATTAATGAAAAATATAATAATTTTTAATATCTTTATTAGTAATAATGATAGCTATCTATTAACTAAGTTTACTAGCTGCTGCTGAATCCAATAAGACAGTAACATTTGGATGTTTTTGTAAAATTGAAGCAGGCAGGTCTTCAGTAACCGGCCCTTCGATCATGCCAGCGATTGCATCGGCTTTATTTTTGCCAAAGGCGATTAAGACTATTTTTTTTGCTTGCATGATGGATTTAATCCCCATGGAGTAAGCTTGACTTGGAACTTGGTCAGCTGATTCAAAGAAACGCTTATTGGCCTCAATGGTTGATGGGGTTAAGTTAACTTTATGGGTGACGCTTTGGAAGGATGATCCTGGTTCATTAAAACCAATATGTCCATTCGTGCCAATTCCTAGGATTTGTAAATCAATTGGATGTTCTTTTAGGATGGCTTCATAACGCGAAATTTCATCGCTTTCATTTGAATTGAGTCCATTAGGTAGATAAGAAGCTTTAAAGGGTTTGCTATCAAATAATTGCTCTTGCATAAAATAAGCATAGGATTGGGGATGGTTAGCCCCGAGTCCTACATATTCATCCAAATTGACTGAAGTAGCCTGGCTAAAATCTAAATCCGACTCACGTAATTCTTTATAAAGTCCTTCCGGTGAGGATCCAGTGGCGAGACCAAAATTTTCTTGGCCAGTTATTAAAGTTTCTTTTACAATTTCGGCAGCTTTCTTACCGATTGCTTCGACACTATCTAAGACAATTATTTCCATTTTATTACCTCCGTATGTTATTTTCATATTAATTATAAATAAAATATGAAATTAATGCTACAAAAAGGTAATTTTTACCAATATGAATGACTTTATGGTAAACTTACACTTAGATAAGTATAAGAGGAGAAAGGAGATACATTGATGTCTAAAAAAACACATATAATTATTCTTACATCTTTTTTGTTTTTATTCATTAGTGTGCCTGCTCTTTCTGCCCAAGAATCTGCTTCAAGCGGGTCAAATATAGAAAATAACGTCAAAAATAAAGATGAAAGCAATAGGAATGCTGAAAGTGACCAGTCTGATAAAACACATATGAATGAAGAAGAACGAGGTAGTTTTGAGGAATCTTTTGGTAAACCTAGTGAATCAGGGTCTACTCCCCCTCAGCCAGAGCCACCAAAAAATTATGATGAAAAAAATGATGATGTAACCGAAGGGGATGAAACCTCTGGTTCAAACGAAAACCCTGCGACTGATGAAAGTCAGTCTGCTAGTCAAGAGAAAGAATCACAGTCTCAAGAATCGAAACCATCCCCAAAAAGTACAAATCAGGATGAATCTTCCTCTAATTCAGATGAAACAAAGAATAAAACTAATTCTGATTCTTCAGCTATCCAGACGGCCCCAACTTTAGAAGTATCATTGGCTTCTTTATCAAAAGAAGATAAGGAATTAACGCGGATAAGTCAGAAATTAACACACTCACTTCAAAAAGGGACCGCACCTTGTCTCAAACCCTTAGCTTTCTTTAAGTTAATCGCACAACGACCACAAATTTTATTTAATGCGATAACAGATGTTCAAGGAGCAGGGAATATAACGATGCGTCAAACACTTTTACAAGCGAAGCGGTATGAGTCACAACTTGGGCATCCTTTAAATCCTGCTATAATTTTAACCTACGTCTACTGTCTAATTACAGAATGGTAAGTCTTAATATTAAATTGAAACAAAAAGGAGCTGGGCAAATAGTCTAGCTCCTTTTACTTTTTCAATGGGTTTCCCATTGATCACATGAACTTTTTTTAATTTTATTGAAAGATATCATCAACTTAGTATGGCTTATCCTTTTATTCGTAATAATTACGAATATTTTTTTGTTATGTGATGATTTCGGGGCAATTTTAGGTTTTTTGTAGTTATAATATGATAAGATATTAGTAAGGGAGGTTGCCCATGGTAAAAGCAATTGTTTTCGATAAAGACGGGACCCTCTTGGCATTAAGTAATGCTTGGGACCAACCAGCGGTTGAGATTAGTGAGTTTTTCTTGAACCAAACCCAATTAAGTGAAGTCGAACGTGCCCAGGTAAAAACAAGCTTAGGAATTGTAAATGGTAGAGTTCAAGCTAATTCCTTATTTGCTACAGCTAGTATTCGCCAACAAGCTGAATTTTTTACCCAACTGATGGGTAAGCGAAACAAGTTTAGGGTAGAGAAAACCCTGACTCAAATTTATTTAAAATTTATCCAGGCCCATCCCCAAGTTATCCAATTAAATCCTGGGGCATTGGAAGTTTTAAGTCAGCTCAGTCAAGATTATATACTTGCTTTAGTGACAAACGACTCTCGGATCCTTACTGACTATATCTTAAAGCAGGCAGGAATCTATGATTTCTTTGATTTTATTGCTTGTGCCGATGAATTCCCGGCTAAGCCCGAACCCGACGCGTTACTGGCTTTAGCGGCGAAATTTAATTTGAATTTAGCAGATATGGTGTATGTAGGGGATTCAGAAGTAGATATGGGCTACGGTTCATTAACCCAAGCGGCGATTGCTTATGATTCGAAAGGCCATAAAAGTTCTTATTTAGCGAAAGCAGATTATTGGATTACAGATTTGTATCAATTATTTACATTACTTGATACATTATAATTTGAGAAGGAAGGGTTAGTTATGAATGATTTGAAAAAGTTGGGCCAGCCTTGGTCGGTTTCTTGGTCTGAAACTTGGTGGCGCGGTCTTTTAGTTATTATTATTTATTTTGTGATTCGAACGGCAGCAGAAATTAGCTTGATGTTGAATAATTTGCCAGATCAATCCGTCGCATCGGTCACTGAAGCTCTGGTTGCCATGACTGCAAATCCAATCTTGTTTTTACTGAAGGAAATTGCCTTAGTATTACTTGTCTTATTATTACTTAAGTTATTTCAGCTTCCCTTATTAAAAGGACTCCATTTTGAGGGCGATAAGGTTAAATGGACTTTGAAGATTTTCGTCTTTATGTATTTACTAGAGATTCTTTTTTCTGGTCTAGTGACTTGGTTACAACCAGAATATGCAGGACCCGATAATCAGGCGGCGGTTGAGTCTATGTTAGGAGTCCTACCGTATCCCATCTTCTTCTTTATGGTAGTGATTGCAGCTCCTATTGTGGAAGAAATTATCTGTCGCGGTATGGTCATGACTTATATTTTACCGAAATATCCTTGGGTTGGTGCCCTTGTGGCGGTTCTCTTCTTTGTATTTTTACATGGCCCCGCTAATATCACTGATTTTATGACCTATTTTATCTTATCCCTAGGAATTACTTTTGTTTATTTAAAGACCCGGCGCATTGAATATGCTATTATGGTTCACATGTTACAGAATTTTATTGCGGCAATAGCGATGCTATTTATATAATAATGAAGGAAGATGATGAATCTATGGAAGACTACCAAATATTAGACGATAAAGTAATTGATAAAAAAGCAGATGAATTTTCGTCTTATTGTTGTAATGCAGAGCTTGAAAAAAAAGCAAATTTGTTTAAGGTGCTAGGTGATCAGAATCGCTTGAAAATCTTAGAAATTTTATTACAGCATGACGAATTATGTGTTTATGAGATTTCACGGATTATTGATGCGACGGTTGCGACAACTTCGCATCACTTGATTACCTTACGCAAGAATAACTTTATTGAATCCAAGAAGAAAGGAAAACATGTGCTCTATTGGATTGAAGATGTTCAGGTTAAACAATTACTCGAAGCGGCATCTATTTAATTATTAGGACATGCATGAAATCTTTTGGTTGAATGCATGTCTTTCTTTTATTATTCTAGTAGTAGCAATTTAGATTATTGGAGGTGTCTTATGACCCATGATGAACATTTTGATTTAGAAGCCTATTTAAAAAATCAAAAAAATATAGAACAAGAATTTGTCCGAACCGAATTGGATAAAAATAATGAGCTCGAACTGGTTTTTTCACCAGAAGAAGAAAGTTTACCCCCACGCCGTAAGGGCTTGTATATTCCTGAATACCACTCCCGTTTACGGAGTCGGATTGTAGAAATGCCAGAAGAAATTTATCAGGCATCTGGTATTAAAATTTTTGGCAAACGGATTAAATCCATCATGTTTACTACTGACGTGGCTATTATTCGTAATAGTGATGCTCAGTCAATTATTGCTGTCTATCCTTTTACACCCCAATATGCCATTATGCAATCTATCGTCAATGTGGCATCTGTGCCGGTATTCTTAGGTGTAGGTGGCGGTACAACCTCAGGACAACGGTCCATTAATATCGCCTTCCATGCAGAACAACTGGGTGCTTATGGGGTAGTAGTAAATGCCCCTATGAAAAATGAAGTGATTGCGGAAATGAACCGGGTGATCGAAATTCCTTTAATTGCAACGATAGCCTCAAGTAAGGATGATTATATTGGAAAATTAAATGCGGGGGCAGATATGTTAAATGTCTCAGCAGGTGCTCAAACTGCGGATTTAGTAAAGTTAATCCGGTCTGAAGTAGGAAATGTGGTACCGATTATTGCAACCGGTGGTCCTGGTGGAGAATCGATCCGCCAAACAATTGCAGCCGGTGCCAATGCGATTACTTATACACCACCGACTTCAGGTGAAATTTTCGCCAAAGTTATGGATAATTATAGAAATTAGGCTAATAAGATGAGTATGAAACTTCCCAAGGGACGCCCCCCCATAGAAAGAGTTATTTATATTGGTATTGCTTTTTTAGTCCAAATTATTTGGTACTTAAGTGTTTTTACCGAGATTGTTAAATATTCCCCCTATATTGAGTGGATTTTTACCCTGTCTTCTATTTTGATGATTCTGTATCTCATTTTAAAAGACGAAAGTCCAGCTTACCGTTTATCTTGGATTATTATCATTGCTTTGATGCCGCTCTTTGGTGGGGTTCTTTATCTCTCCTTGGGAAATAAGCGGCCGACACAAGGGTTACGCAAGCGGATTGAATCGCAAAGGCCTGCGCTTGACCAAGCGAAAGACCTGGTTCCTGATGTGACGGATCAATTAGCGGCACAAGACTGTCGCTTGGCAGGTTTGAGTCAATACATTAATGACAGTGCAGATGCTCCCCTTTATAAAAATAGTCATTTGAATTATTTTAAAAATGGCGAATCAGTGATGGATCAGCTATTAACTGATTTACGTTCTGCTAAGAAAAATATTTTTATTGAATTTTTTATTGTTGAATATGGGCAAATGTTTGATCAAATCTATGAAATACTTAAAGCCAAGGCGGCTGAAGGATTAGATGTTCGGTTTATCTATGATGATTTTGGTTCGATTACCCGGCTTCCCGATAATTTTGTTGATTTATTGGCAGCGGATGGCATCAAAGCCTTAAAGTTTAATCCGGTCCGTCTTTTGGTGTCCATGGTTTATAATACCCGTGACCATCGTAAGTTTATTATTATTGATGATGAAATTGGCTATACAGGTGGGATTAATCTGGCGGATGAATATATTAATGTGGTCGAACGTTTTGGTTACTGGAAGGATACTGTAATTCGGGTCCAAGGGCAGGCAGTTTGGTCTTATACTAGCTTATTTTTGGCCATGTGGAATGCTTTTAAAGGAGAGGAAGATTCTTATCTGGCTTTTGCACCTAAGGATTTGCTTGAAACTAAAGCAGGTTCTTCATTGGCATCGGAGTCAGCCACCCATTTTATCCAACCCTATGGGGATGACCCCTTAGATTCTAATCCAGTAGGCGAGAATACCTACCGTCAGATTTTGAATTTAGCGGTTGATTATGTTTATATTTATACACCCTATTTAGTCATTTCTTATGAAATGCAGCAAGCCTTAGTCAATGCCGTTCAACGTGGGGTGGATGTTCGTTTAATGACGCCTGGGATTCCAGATAAAAAAGTGGTTTTCCGAATGACCCGGTCATTCTACCGGCCCCTTTTAGAGGCGGGTGTACGTATTTTTGAGTATAGTCCCGGATTCCTCCATGCTAAATCTTTTGTTTCTGACGACCAGGTTGCTGTGGTTGGAACGATTAATTTAGATTATCGGTCACTCTATCTTCACTTTGAGACCGGGACAATTATGTATTTCCATCCCGAAATTAAAGCTATTCGCTCTGACTTTGAAGAATCTCAAGCAATTTCAAGAGAAGTGTTTATTACAGATGTTAGACCTAGTTTTTTTGGGGCCATGTGGGATGCAATTTTGCGGATTATCGCACCCTTTGTCTAAGATGTTGGACGCTTTCATTAAGATAGCTTATAATAGTATAAAAGTACTAGAAGGAGGAGGATTGCCAATATGAAGCAAGCAAATGGTTTACCTGCTTATTTAGAAGATCTAAATGTAAAAGCCATTCAAGATAATACCCTGCTAATGGACTTGTTGGCTTTAAATGCAGAACAATTAACTTATTTTTTGGAGGATTATGTATTGGATAATCCTTTTATCCACTTAAATTACCCCCTTGAAAATAATAGTCGAGGTTTAAAGGTAAAGGCTTTGGATAAGCAAATTGCTATGATTCAGCCCTCACAAACCTTGGAATCCTATTTATATGAACAGATTCTCTTGTATCGTCAAACTCCTATCCGGGATTTGATGTTAGAATTAGTTCCTTTGCTTGATGAAGACGGCTTTTTGCCCTATACAATTGATCAATTAAGTCAAGACTTAGGCGCAGATAACTATTTGGTAATGGATGCCGTCACCTTATTACAGAATTTAGAGCCGGTTGGGGTCGGGGCTTATGACCTAAAGGAAGCCTTGATGTTACAAACCGAACAAGATAGTAATGCTCCTGAACCCGCTTATTATTTACTAGAAGTTTTCTTTGAGGAATTAAGGGCGAAGGATTATGCTAAAATTAACCAAGAAAGTCCCTTTTCAGAAGCAGAAATCAGCCAGTGTGTGAAATACTATGCGGGATTATACCGGTCGCCTGCCCAACTCTTTAGTGCTGATGAAGGACAAGAAGCCGTACCTGATTTGGCAGCTAAGCTAGTGGATGGCCAACTAAAAATTAATTACTTAGCCAAAAACCATGTTTTGGTTAGCTTTAAGCAAGATTATTTTGACCGGATGGCTCAAGAGGAAGATTTAGAAGTCAAATCTTATATTGAGAATAAGGCTGCTGAGTATGATTATTTACAAGTAACCTTACAATTAAGACAAGAAATTCTTGTCATGGTGGCGACTCATTTAATTGAGGGTCAAGGTGCTTATTTGCAAAATATTGATCGTCGCCATTCTTTATCTATGCGACAACTGATGACCTTGACTGGTTTTTCAGAACCTTTATTATATCGAATCTTAAATCATAAACACTTGGAATTTGAAGGAAGGATCTTCCGCTTAGCTGATTTCATTACAGTTGCAGCGACTAAAGGTAGAGATAGCCGGACTTTTGATTCCATTAAAGACCGGATGGTTGAGATTATTCAATCATCAGATCAAAGTCTAACGGATGATCAAGTGGTATCAGCTTTAGCAGCTGAGGATATATATATCAGTAAAGCTATTGTAGCCAATTACCGGAAAAGTCTCTAAGATTTTACTTGATGAGTTGACCATTTAATTTGTGATAAATAAAAGAACCATTTCCATTGGAGATTGAATGGAGTGCCCCCTAAAGTTGGACCAAAAAATCCAACTTTAGGGGGTCTTTGTATGGCTAAATATAGCTTAGATTTCAAAATGAAAGTCGTCGTAGAATATCTTTCGGATACGATTGGGTATGGATTGTTAGGTAAAAAATATAAAATTAAGTCTTCTTCTCAAATTGAGGTTTGGGATAATGCCTACCAAGCGTTTGGAATTGAAGGATTAAAAGGCGCTCGCCAAAACAAAAAAAATAAGAGAGACAAGTACATAAAATATGTACTCATCTCTCTGGTCCAACTTTTGGGGGTCACTATAGAATCCATGGGATGATTCTTTTTTGGTATAAGTCAAAGTGGTCATTCATGCTAAGCAAATTATTGGTTCAACTTATCCTCTTCGACTTGATTGTAAAAAATCGTTTGATTAGAGGTAGATAAATGCATTGGAATAATTGTGCCAGCTTCTTGATCAAAATATTCTAATAATACTAAACGGTCGGGAGCAGTCTGAGCAAAGCTTTCGTTAAGTAATAAAATATCCGCTCCTTCAACCTTTGCTTCAGTTGCAGCATAGGAATCAGCTACGATTAAGCGAACGACATAATTATCAGTGCCACCGAGTGGAATTTTAACTTGGTCAACTTGGACACCTAGGTCTTTATATTGGTCGTTGTTATCAAATACATATTGGAGATTTTCTAGGTCATCCTCAGCAATAAGTTCTTGATTAAGTTCTTTGACTTCAGAGTCGACTTCTTGGTCATAATATTGGTTAACGGCATCCCGTAGTTCTTGATAATTAACCGACTCATCCAATGAAGATTGAGGTAGGTTTGTACTAGAAAGTTCCTCTTCTTGGAATACAGGTCCTTCATTAGTTTGGTCTACCTGGCTTTCGGCAGTCTGACTTTCGTTTGTTCTCTCTTGGCTAGCTTCAGAGCTTACTGCCTGGATCTCACTGCTTTGTTTGGAACTTTGTGCAGGACTGTTTTCTTGGAAGAAGCTACAACCGCTCAAGACTATTAGGCTAGTTAAATAAAGTATCGTTTTTTTCATAATCGAATCCTTTCTGAATCATTGTGGTTTATTATAACAGAAAACTGACCGTTTCCCAATAACAGGAGAGTAACAGATTGATGGCAAAGTTAGATAGGGGACTTGCAAAAATGAAAATAAATCTCTATACTTAACTAGGTTAATAGTTAACATTGTTAAGAAATTATTAGGAGGTTAGGTATGAGAGATTATGTGGATGCCGTTTTTCATTTTAAACGTGACTTTACTAAACTCCAGTTATTTGAATTCAGTGATGTTATGACGCGAAGTGAGTATTTTTTCTTAGGAGATATTATAAGAGCTCAACAAACGGGGCAAGATTTATATACGATTGGTAGCTTAGCTGAGAAATCTAACATATCCCTAGCGGCTATTTCCAGAACCGTTAAACATTTGACTCAAAAGGGTTGGCTCCAGCGTGTATCAAAGGATAGTGATCGGCGGACGGTCTACCTTAAAGTGACTGACCAAGGCTTAAAAGAATGGACCCAGATTAAGGACAAGAGCGCAGCTTACATGGCTGATTATCTTGCTGAAATTAAGCCAGAAGACCTGGAAACATTCCTAAGGGTGGGTTATCAATTTATTGACCGAGTGAATCAAAATAAAAAATCATTGTAAGGAGGAAATTTATGCAACTATTAGTAAAATATCTTAAACCATTTTGGAAAATTATTGCTATTATTTTAGTCGCCCATGTAGTTCAAGCCTACTCTACTTTACTCTTGCCTACCTACACTTCAGGCTTGGTCGATGTGGGGATTCAGGCTAAGGGCTTTGAATATGCTGTGCCCTTAGCTATGTCACAAGAAGATTATCAGAATTTACAATCCTTATTAGAGAACCCCAGCCAAGTTGAAAAGGCTTATTACCGGGGAACAGATGGGGTCTTTCATTTGAAAGACCAAGTTTCAAGTAAGGAACAACTGACTTCGCTGGAAGAAGATTTAGCTATTCCCCTTGCCCTTTACCAACGGTTAGTTCATTCTGACCAAGCCCAAGCCTTTAGTGATCAAACGTTAATCAGTAAAGAAAGAGACGCCTTGCAGAAGCAAGCCTCTATTTCAGGTTTGACCTATGTGACGAGTCAAGGAGTTCAAGCAGCCATTCAAATGTATGCTGATGCTGGGCTTAACCCTAATAAGGTACAATTTGATTATCTCTTTGGCAAAGGCTTTCTCATGTTAGGGATTACTTTAGTGACCATTTCATCCGCAGTTTTAGCCTTTTACTTAGCGGCTAAGGTGGGGGCCGATTTTGGTTATCGTATTCGGAAACAATTATTTGATAAAGTCTTGAGATTTTCTGACCATGAAATCGAAAAATTTTCTTCAGCTTCTTTAATCACTCGGACTACCAATGATGTGCAACAAATCCAAAT
Source organism: Eremococcus coleocola DSM 15696 (assembly GCF_000428865.1). GTDB lineage: Bacteria > Bacillota > Bacilli > Lactobacillales > Aerococcaceae > Eremococcus > Eremococcus coleocola. Next base: position 9,896 of record NZ_AUAT01000028.1, on the reverse strand, counting down.
GATGGTGACCCTATTTCTGCGGATTATGATTTTTTCACCCATTGTTGCCAGTGGTGGTTTAATCTACTTATTTGGAATCCAACCGAATATTATTTGGATTTTAGGTTTGTCTATTGCGGTTATTGCCGTGATGGTTTTTGTGCTCTTTAAGTTAACCATGCCACGCTTTCGTCGTATTCAGGGTCTCTTTGACCGAGTTAATTTAATTGCCCGTGAGGTAATTACTGGCATTCAAGTTATTCGTGCTTTTGGTCGCCAAGACTATGAGGGCAAGCGGTTTGATACAGCTAATTATGAACTGCAACAAAATCACTTATTCTCAGGTCGGGTTATGTCGATGATGATGCCCTTTATGATATTTGTCTTGGATGCGTCTTCGATTCTCATTGTCTGGAATGGGAGTCAACAAATCGCGGGAGGAACTATGCAAGTAGGCCAAATGATGGCCTTTATTTCATATTCTATGCAAATCCTTATTTCTTTCGTGATGTTATCGAATATGTCAATGATGTTTCCCCGGTCATTGGTGGCCTTAGGCCGGATTGATGCTGTTCTAGAGGAGCCTTTCTCGATCTATGACCAGCCACAAGCGCTCAGTTTAGAAGCTAAGCAAGTGAAAGGTCAAGTGACCTTTAACCATGTTGATTTTACTTATGAAGGGGCAGATGAAAAGGCTCTAACCGATATTGATTTTGTGGCTCATCCAGGTCAGACCACCGCGATTATTGGGGCAACTGGCTCAGGTAAATCAACCATTCTAAATCTTTTGATGCGCTACTATGATGTCAGTGAGGGTCAAATATTAATTGATGGTCAAGATATTCGCAACCTAAAATTAGCGGATCTCCGTCGCCATATTGGCTATGTGCCTCAAAAGGGTGTCTTATTTTCAGGGACCATTGCTTCTAATATTGGCTTTGGCCTTCCTGACATAGAACAAAACCAATTAAAAGAAGCGGCTGAGATTGCCCATGCCAGTGAATTTATTAATGAAAAAGAAGAGGGGATGCAAGCAGCCATTGCTCAAGGTGGGACCAATGTCTCAGGGGGACAAAAACAAAGACTCTCTATTGCCAGAGCGATTGCTAAACGACCAGAAATTTACTTGTTTGATGATTCTTTTTCTGCTTTAGATTATCGGACCGATGCCTCATTAAGAAAGGCATTGAATGAAACGGTCAAAGATGCCACCGTTATTATAGTGGCGCAGCGGATTTCAACTATCCTAGATGCTGATCAAATTATTGTGCTGGATGAAGGCCGGATTGATGGCATTGGCCGTCACCTTGACTTAATGGAAAAATCGGCCGTTTACCGCGAAATTGCAGAATCACAACTTTCGCAAGCAGAGCTAGCAGCCCAGGCGCACAAACAAGAAAAGGAGGTCTAACTTATGGCAAATCAAGCACACAGACATAAAAAAGCAAATGATGTGACCGGGTCCATTTTAAAGATTGTCAAAGAAATTATAGCCTATAAATGGGGCTTAATCTTAGTCCTATTTTCAACCATCATGGCCACCCTCTTAACTATTTTTGGACCAGTCCAATTAGGAAAAGCCACGACTTTGATTTTTGAAGGCGTCCAAGCCATGATTCAAGGGCATGGCAGTATTGACCAAGCTGCGGTAGGTCGGGTCTTATTAACTGTCTTAATCCTTTATATAGTTTCTGGTATTTTCAATGCGGTTCAAGGCTATGCCATGATTACGATTACAGAAACAGTGACATATAATCTTCGCAAGCGGATGTTAGCTAAGATTAATCGCTTGCCTATGTCTTACTTTGAATCACAGAATATCGGCGAAATCTTATCACGGATTGTAAATGATGTGGATACCCTAGGTATGACCATGAGTCAGTCGGCTGCGCAATTGCTCAATTCTTTGATGACCTTAATTGGTATTGGGATTATTATGTTCACAATTAATACCACCATGGCACTCGTGGTCTTGGTTATTGTTCCCGTATCCGTCGTTATCGTCCGGATTATTCTTAAATTATCTCAGCGTTACTTCCGTGGCATGCAAAGGACCTTAGGTAAGGTGTCAGGTCAAGTCGAAGAAGTCTATGCGGGACAAAGAATTGTGACAGCCTTTAATCAAGAAACGGCGATGAAGGATAGTTTTGATATTAAAAATGATGCTTTGAGAGACCAAACCATGAAAGCAATGTTTGTTTCTGGGGTTATGTTCCCGATTATGCGTTTTATTTCAAGTCTGGGTTATGTAGCGGTTGTTATTGTGGGTGCTTATTTAACCATTCAAGGCCGAATGGCGGTAGGAAATATCCAAGCCTTTACTCAGTATGTAAACCGTTTTACCCAACCGATTACTCAATTAGCCCAAATTTTTAATTTAATGCAATCTATGGCTGCCGCTTCAGAACGGGTGTTTGAATTCTTAGATGAAAATGAAGAAAATCAAGAAATCGGAGCAGGCATCGATGTGGCTCAAATAGAAGGACAGGTAGATTTTGATCACGTTAAATTCGGTTATCAACCCGACCAAATTATTGTCCATGATTTCTCAACTCAAATCCAACCAGGGCAAAAGGTGGCCTTAGTCGGACCTACGGGTGCGGGCAAGTCAACCATCGTTAAGCTCTTAATGCGTTTCTATGATGTGAATGCAGGTGCCATTCTCTTGGATAAGAGCCCAACCACAAACTTCTCTCGAATGTCTTACCAACAAGCCATGGCCATGGTTTTACAAGACACCTGGTTATTTAAAGGTTCGCTGATGGAAAACATCCGTTACGGTCGACTTGATGCCAGTGATGAAGAAGTGATTGCAGCTGCCAAGGCTGCCCGCGTCCACCGTTTTATTAAGTCTCTACCGGGGGGCTACCAATTTGAGTTAAATGAAAATACGGATAATATTTCTCAAGGGCAAAAACAATTATTGACGATTGCGCGGGCAATTCTAGCAAACCGCCCCGTCTTAATCCTAGATGAAGCCACTTCCTCGGTGGACACCCGAACCGAAGTCTTAATCCAACAAGCTATGGACCATTTAATGGAAGGAAGGACGTCCTTCGTGATTGCCCACCGTTTATCTACGATTCGTGATGCAGACCGAATTCTTTATATGGAACATGGCGATATTGTTGAACAAGGAAACCATGATGAATTAATGGCCTTACAGGGTCGCTATGCTGACCTATATAATAGTCAATTTGCTTCAGCTTAAGTTTAGAAGAATTTAATTGATTTGCTGTTGCTAGCTTTTCTAAGTTTTCGGGACTTGTTCTCTGTCTTTCAGATTGTTATAATCTAGCAGATACTAACTTATAAAGGAGCTTTTAGGATGGATGCCCTGTTTAAATTTATACAAATCTTAGCTAAAGGCTCTGCATATTTAATCTTAGCCTTTCTGGCTCTGGTGATCATGATTAATTTGGCTATGATTGCTTATGGCTATAGTCGCACGGTAGCAATTGACCAATTACAAAGTAAAGGTTATGGAGACCAGGTGCCTGTAGTGGTCCTTGGAGCTGGGGTGATTAATAATGAAGAACCTAGTCAGATTCTTAAATTACGTTTGGATAAAGCCTATCAAGTTTTTGAGGAGGCTCCGGACCGTAAATTCATTATGTCCGGTGACCACCTTCAAGATAATTATAATGAAGTGGCAGTCATGAAGAATTACTTAATCGATAAAGGGATTCCCGCTAACCAAATCTATTTAGACCACGTAGGGACCTCAACCTATAATACAATTTATCGCTTAAAACATGTCTTAAAGATTGATAAAGCCATTTTTATTACCCAAAATTATCACCTATCACGGACCCTCTACGTAGCCAAACAATTAGGTGTTCAGGCACTTGGGGTCGCAGCCCAGGAGACGTACTCCACGCGTTTTCAACGGGAGAGTCGAGAAATTCTCGCCCGGATTAAGGATGTGTTATCGACGCATTTTAATTACCAAAATAAGCACACCCTCTTGGATTATAGTTTTGATCTTAATGAGAGCGGCAATCAAACCGATGACAAGCAATCCTTAGAAAAAGATTAGTTTTTTCTAATTTAACCCTTGACATTATGAGATGAGACAGGTATATTATCATTAATCAATTATTTAAGGAAGGTAAGAAATGATGAAGACACAACTAAAACCATGTCAATCATTTTATTACGGTTACTTTAGATAGTGTTTGTATCTAATCTTATAGATACAAACACTTAACAAACAATGTTTGTATCTATAAGGAGCCGTACTTCTGATGCGCCCTTATAGATGAGAATCTATCAAGGGTGGCAGGACCTTTCTTAAAGTATCCTTTTTCTTTTTTCCGCCCGAGTTGATTCTCGGGCGGTTTTTTTGTTACTTGGAAAAGAGACAGGAGGAATTATTATGTATGACTATTTACGCAAAGGACTTATCACTCTCTCAGCTTTAGGGATGACACTCAGCCCCTTAGCTTTGCATAAAAATCAGGTGCAAGCAGATGAAAGCTTGAAGGTTGGGGTGATCCAATATGTGGAACATGAATCCCTAGACCAAAATTATCAAGGTTTTGTCGATGGCCTCAAAGAAGCTGGTTATGAAGAAGGTAAAAATCTTGAATTAAACTATGTGAATGCAGCGGGAGATAACGCCAATTTGCAGTCCATGTCAGAATCTGTCGGCAAAAACAGCGATTACCTCTTTGCGATTGCGACACCAGTGGCGCAAGCTTTGGCTAATATTGAAAAGGAAAAACCCATATATATTTCTTCAGTGACCGATCCTGTGTCGGCGGGTCTGGTAGAATCTTTAGAAAAACCCAATACCAATGTCACCGGAACCATTGATGCGGGTCCATTGAAAGAACAGGTTGCCCTAATTAGTCAAGTTGCCCCAAATGCTAAAAAGGTGGGCTTGATTTATAACTCTGGAGAAGCAAATTCAGTGTCAGAAGCCAAACTTGCTAAAAAAGAACTAGAGACAGCCGGTTACCAAGTGGCTGAACAAACCGTTACTTCTACAAATGATATTTCCCAAGTGATGCAGAGCCTCGTAGCTGATAAGGTCGATGCCCTATTTACTGTGACCGATAATACGATTGCTTCTGCTATGACGTTAGTTGGAGATATGGCAATTGAAGCCAAATTGCCTTTAGTGGGTGGCTCCAGAGATATGGTCCTTAATCGGGGCTTGGTGACTTACGGTTTAGACTATTATGAACTCGGTAAACAAACAGCTAAAATGTTGGTTGACCAAGTTAAAAGTGGAAAAGATACAAAAGACATCCCTATTCAAACGGCAGCTAAGTTAGATTTTGTTGTCAATAAGGATGTGGCACAAGCTCTAGGCATAGATCCAGAATCAATTAAAACCGAATAAAATAAGGAGAATTATCATGAAAAAAAATAATATAGTAAAATGTTTGGCAGTACTTGCCTTGTTAGCAAGTCCCTTAACTTTCAATCCAAGTAAGGTTCAAGCAGCTGAAGATCCCATCAAAGTAGGTATCTTACAATATGTAGACCATGATGCCTTAAATGCAGTCAATAAAGGTTTTGTAGAGACTTTAGAGGCCTCTGAATATGGTGACCGGATTGAAATTGATCAAACCAATGCCAATGGTGACCAAGCGACCCTGCAATCCATCTCAGAAAAATTAGCCCGCGATAATGATTATTTGTTTGCCATTGCTACGCCAGCCGCTCAGGCTTTAGCTACAGTAGAAAGTGAGAAACCAATTTTTATTGCTGCCGTTACAGATCCAGTAGCAGCTGGCTTAGCTGATTCCATGGAAAACCCTGGGCGGAATGTGACCGGAACTAGTGACCAAGCACCGATTGACGAACAAGTTGATTTGCTGGTACGGAATTTTCCGGATGCCAAGACAGTCGGTTTAATCTATAATTCTTCAGAAACAAACTCTAAGATCCAGGCTGACCAAGCAGTGGAATTGCTTGAAAAAGCAGGCCTTAAAGCCCAGGTGGCGACAGTCACTGGCACCAATGACATTGCCCAAGTTCTAAATCCTCTGTTAGACCAAGTCGACGCCATGTTTATGGTGACAGATAATACCATTGATAGTGCCATTACCCTAGTGGGAGATTCGGCCAAGGAAGCTGGTATTCCAACCATTGGTTCATCCGATTCGGTTGTTAGAACCAATGGTTTAGCGACTATCTCTAATTCCTATGAAGATTATGGGGTACAAACAGCTAAGATGTTAATTAAAATGTTAGATGAAGGGCTTAAACCAGGCGATATGCCGATTGAATTAGGTGATGCTTATGAAATTGTGGTCAATGAAGATTTTGCGAAAGCTTTGAATTTAGACCCAGCATCGATTAAATAGATTTATTAAGTGATTAATCAAGAAAGAGGATGAAATTAGATGATGATTGATGTATTAACATCGAGTATGACCCAGGGTACAGTCTGGGCGGTAATGGCGATTGGGGTATATATTACCTTTCGTTTACTAGATATTCCGGACCTATCAGCCGAAGGTGTTTTTCCTTTAGGGGGGGCGATCGCAGCGATTATGATTAGTTCGGGTATCAATCCGATTATTGCCACGCTTTTATCCTTTGTAGGAGGCTGTTTGGCAGGAGCTTTGGCTGGGTGGATTCACACCCAATTGAACATCCCACCATTAATCACGGGTATTTTAATGTTGACGGGACTTTATTCTATTAACTTACATATTATGGCCGGTCGGCCAAATATTTCCCTTTTGGGTCAGGATACCATTTATTCCCTCTTTCAAAATCACTTTGCTTTTTCTAAAAATGTGAGTGTAACAATTGTTTCTTTACTTATTTTAGTGATTGTAATCCTACTACTAGTTGCTTTCTTACACTCTGAAATTGGTTTGGGCTTACGCGCAACCGGGGACAATGACCGGATGAGTCAAGCCAATGGGATTAATATTGCAGCTATGAAGACCTTGGGCTACATGGTGTCGAATGGCTTGATTGCTTTGTCTGGCGCAATGGTCGCTCAAAAAGATGGCTTTTCTGATATTTCGATGGGGATTGGGACCATTGTAATTGGTTTAGCCTCCATCGTGGTGGTAGAAGTTATCTTACCCAATAAGTCGATTGGTGTCCGCTTAGTTTCTTTAATTTTAGGTTCCTTTGTCTACCGGTTTATTATTGATATGATCTTAAATCAAGGTTTGATTGATATTCAGCCGACAGATTTACGCCTATTTTCAGCGATTTTACTTGGCTTTGTTCTTTATCTGCCTGAATTCCAAAAAGGCCATAAGCGTCGTAGAAGTCAAAGCAAGGCATAGGAGGATAAGATAATGAGCCAAACAATTCTTGAGTTAAATAATATCCATAAAATTTTTGAACAAGGAACAGTCAATGAAAACCATGTCTTAAAAGGTCTTAATCTTGAACTAAATCTAGGAGACTTTGTGACGATTATTGGGGGCAATGGGGCGGGAAAATCAACCCTGATGAATACCATTTCGGGTGCCTATAGTCCTGACAAAGGAAGTATTACTATCGATGGGCAAGATGTGACCCGGTGGCCGAGTCATAAGCGGGCTAAATTGGTATCTTATGTCTTTCAAGATACACGGATGGGAACGGCAGGACGGTTGACCATCGAAGAAAATATGGCCCTAGCTTCACGCCGTGGTTTAAGTCATCGTCTAAGAAAAGGGGTTAAAGAAGCTGACCGCCAACAAATGCGACAAGCCTTGGCTTCCCTAGGATTAGGTTTGGAAGACCGTCTTGGCACAGAAATTTCTCTTTTATCCGGTGGCCAAAGACAGGCAATTACCTTATTAATGGCGACTTTACGCAAGCCCCAACTATTACTTTTGGATGAACATACCGCAGCCCTGGATCCCAAAACTTCTGAGATGGTTATCGATATTACTCAAAAAATTATCGAAGAGCAAAATTTAACTACCTTGATGATTACCCATAATATGCAACAAGCCTTAAATCTAGGCAACCGTTTGATTATGATGCATCAAGGGAAAATCGTCTTAGATGTCAAAGGTGAAGAGAAAGCTAGGTTAACTATTACTGATTTAATGAATCTCTTTAAGCAAGCTGCTGGCCAAGAATTGGTTTCAGATGAATTATTACTTTCAGAATAAACTTGCCTTTTTAAGAGAGTATGCTAATCTAGGTTTAGATTTTAAGGCTTTTAATGCAAGCCGAGAGCTTGCAAAAGTACCGTTTGAATTTTTATAAATTCGAGGAAAGCCCTTTGGAAATCAGAGGGCTTTTTGTGTGCCCAAAAGCCAAATAAAAAAGGAGTGGACACAATGGAAACAAGTGCAATTAATCGTCAGTTAATATATGGGGTTGAACAAACACCACCGCTTAAACAAAGGATTCTCTTATCCTTCCAACATGTTTTTGCCATGTTTGGAGCGACTATTTTAGTTCCCTTAGTCTTAAAGATGTCAGTCTCAACCGCCTTTTTAGCCTCTGGAATAGGGACTTTAATTTATATGGTTTGTACTAAATTTAAAGCTCCAGTCTACCTGGGCTCTTCATTTGCTTATATTGCAGCAATGGCTTTTGCTAAAGAGCAATTAGGTGGTGATATTTCAGCCGCTCAAACGGGGATTATGATGGTAGGGCTCCTTTACGTCTTGGTCGCCACCATCGTAAAATTCACCGGCAGTCAGTGGATTAATAAGCTCTTTCCTCCGATTGTGATTGGTCCCATGATTATGGTTATTGGGCTTGGCTTAGCTAGTACAGCGGTGAAGAATGCCGGTTTTATCGAAGATGGGGATTGGAAGCAGATTGTCACTGCCTTAGTTACTTTTCTCGTCGCGAGTTTGATCCAAACCAAGGCCAAGGGCTTTATCCGGGTGGTTCCTTTCTTGGTTGCTATTTTAGTTGGTTATATTTGTGCGATTTTCTTTGGCTTAGTTGATTTTACGGAGGTGAAAGAGGCTGCCTGGTTTAGTTTACCAGACCTAAGTTTACCGTTTGCTACCACCATCCCAGAATTTGGTCAGTATAGGTTTTATTTTGGTCCGGAAGCCTGGGCTATCTTACCGATTGCCTTTGTCACTATTGCTGAACACATGGGGGACTCTCTCGTTCTAAGTGAAATTATTGGCCGGAATATCATAGAGAATCCTGGCTTGAAACGGACCTGGGCTGGCGATGGGATTGCGACCTTTGTTTCGGCCTTGATTGGTGGACCAGCCAATACAACCTATGGGGAAAATACCGGAGTGATTGCCTTAACGAAGATTGCTTCCATTTCAGTTATTCGAAATGCGGCTTTTATTGCGATTGCCATGTCATTCTTAGGTAAATTATCTGCCCTGATTGCGACCATTCCTACGGCTGTCTTAGGTGGCATGTCAATTCTCTTATATGGCGTCATTGCCTCAAATGGCTTGAAAGTACTGATCAAAAACCGAGTTGATTTCAACCAATCACGTAATTTAGTGATTGCCTCAGCCATGATGGTGATTGGCTTAGGCGGTGCGGTTTTGGAGGTGGGCTCGGCCTTGGTTATTTCAGGCACCGCCTTATCTGCCTTAGTGGGTGTAGCTCTAAACTTAATATTGCCCCATGAAAGTAATCTAGAAGAATAAAGGAGACAAGTAATCATCTTGCCCCTACTGTTTTAGACTTTACTTGGAGTGATTGATAAATAGAATGAATAATCAGGAGGCTGGGCAAAAAGTCCAGTCCATAAAAAGACAAGGCCATTATCGCAATCGTGATAATGACCTTTTTTTATTATTTTAGTAAACATGAAAGCACTCACATGATATAATGTAAATAAGCACAAATACATTTAAAGGAGTGGCTTTCATGTATAAACATTATAACACATCTGATTGTTCTTTAGTATTAAATTTAGATTTTGATATCGCTAAAAATCACGATGCCCGTTTCATTAGCTTATTCGTTGATTCAATCCCTGATAGTGAATTTCCTAAACCTACTTC
>NZ_AUAT01000027.1 GCF_000428865.1 Eremococcus coleocola DSM 15696 | reverse complement strand
GAGGGATTATTTATCCCAAGTTCATTAGCCAGGGTTTGATAGGATTTTTCGCCGGATTCATAAAGTGTAATAGCTTTCAACTTAAATTCTACACTGTATTTTTTGTTTTGACGAGAGCGTTTTAACCCCTTAATCCCTGACGTTTGATAGGCATTGACCCACCGCCTAATCTGTTGAGTATCCTTCATGTTGTATTTTTTAGCTAACGGTTTGTATCCAATCGTATCCGAAAGATATTCTGCGACGACTTTCATTTTGAATTCTAAGCTATATTTAGCCATACAAAGACCCCCTAAAGTTGGATTTTTTGGTCCAACTTTAGGGGGTCAGTACAGATGGCTGGAGGTGTTTTTTCTTTATTGGGCTGATTTGGGATGTGGACTTGCAAAGATTTGATTTTTAGCAAGTCCCACGCCATCTTTGTTGCGAAGAACTTGTTCTTGGTAACTCTAGTCAAAAATTAGTGCAAAGAATCAGTTCTTGGCAAGTCTTACTCTAATTTAGTTACGAAGATTCGATTTTTCACACCACTAAACCAAAAAACGGTGCCTAACCCTAATCCTTCGCACTACCAAACCACAAAACAGTACCAAGCCCCAATCCTTCGCACCGCCCTCCAATTCATAATAAAGAAAAACGACGGGCCAAGCCCGTCACTTCTTAATATCAAAATTATAATTACCAATCCACCTGCAAATACTTATTATCCTTATCCGCTTCCTTCAAAATCATCTGTGGGTACTGGGTTAAGAAGAAGGCCTTGGTTTCCGCTAAGTAGGGTTCATACTTAGCATAGTCTGCCGCTAATTCATCTTTATGTTCGGCCACGGTACCAGCAAAAAAGTATTGGTTGAGGCGGCCGATAAAGGCCACAATTTCATCCTTTGGCGCCTGGTCCGACAAATAATTGTCAGTATAAACTGACTCAGCCAACTTAACCCGGTTAGCTGCTTGATACACTTGTTCAATATAAACCGGATAATTCATCAAATCATTATCAGTCTGTCCGCTAGCTTGGGCCCAGTCCGCCACATCTAATACCTGACTGTCATAGGTCAAGCCTTGATCATCCATGACAATATGGCCTACTGAATTAGGATACACCGCAAAAGATCCTGTCGCAACATCATAGCGATCAAGTCCAGAAGCGGTCGTCCGGCGACCGATATTCTGGGCATGAATATGACCGCAAAAAGTCACCGCCATATGATAACGGTCTAATAATTGTTCTAAATCGGCCCAATTATTAATTGCGAAGGTCCCCTCAAAGCCTTTAAAATGGTTAAAAGCATTATGGTGGAGGACAAAAATCATATGCTGACCATCGGCTTGGGCTTGCGCTAATTCTTGGTCAAGCCAAGCCATAGTTGTTTCACTAATTCGCCCGTCGGCTTGGGGAGGATTAGTATTTTCTTGACCTTCATAAATATTCGAATCCACCATAAAAAGTCTATTTTTCTGGTCTAAGTCTACCGTATAGGAACGAGACTGTGGATCCTTACTTAGAGCTGTCTTATAGCCAAAATCAGCCATTAAACTTTCGAAATCCTCTGGCATTATTTGAGCAGTTTTAAACAGGTCATCTTTAGTAAATCCACGCGCCCAACCATTGGCTAGATCATGATTACCTGGCATGGTATAAACCGGCACCCCTAAATCCTCAATCCGTTTAAAAACTACCGCCAAATCTTTTATGGAAGCTAATTCCCCATTAAAAGTTAAGTCACCTGAAACAATGAGACCATCGGGCTTAGGCTCAGCCTGGTCAATAGCATAAACGAGGGCTTCTAAACGGTCAGCTGAATGATAAATCTCTAAACCAGCTGCAGTATCTTGCATATATTGAATCTTGTCACCTACCTCATAAAGGGTCGGCGATAGATGATGAATATCTGTAACTAACCATAAATTCAAGGACTTTCCTTCTTCCTCGGCCGCGACTTGGCCAAACGTAATTAATCCAAACAAAAATATGGTGATCAAGGCGACAAAAAATAATTTACCAAAAAAATTTTTCATAAAACTCCATTCTAATCCTAAAAATTAAACAGCCACCTATAAAATTAGGCAGCTGAAGTAATTTAAAAAGCAAGTCCTTCATGATTTTTGATAGGCAGCTAATAATAACTGGGTTACTTGAACTAGCCTTTCATCCACTTTGTCTTTCCTGATTAATTCATCTAAGTCGCTCAAGTAAGTCTTGATTAAATCTCCGGGTAACTGCTTTAACAAAGCTTGATAATTTTCTAATAAGACTAGAGCTTGGTAACGGATTGAATCAGGTAAATTTCTTGCTAAGACCCGGCTCAGGGCATCAAAGCCCACTTGGTCATTGCCGGCCCGGTAGGCTAAGTCAGCCACATCGAAGTCCAATAAGTAGTCAAAAACCGGCTGATCTCCATCAGCTAACTGGCTTGGACGTGGTAACCCGATAATAGGCTTTAATAAATAATAGGCTAGAACCCAGTGTCCTTCTTCTTTAAGGGTGTGGGCAGCATAATAAATGTGTTGGATCTGGTCAGGGCTTTGATCAAATGCCAATAAATTAGCCAAAACGCCGTCAGATTCAGACGCTGAATGTTGATAATTCCTAGTTTCACTTGCCCGGCTGGATAGATTGAGGTCTTCCCAATCTTGTCTTTGAGCTAGTTCTTTTGGAATTTCAACCTGCTTATATAGTTTTAAGTCGCCGGCTAATTTTTTCCAGGACATGCCTTTATTTGCATCAGTGGTTTGTAAAACTATGCCCTGCCATTGGAAGCGACCATCATTTTTGATAATTAAGGGTTCTAAATATTCAGGTCCATCTTGGTCGGTCACTAATACCTTATAAAAATCGGCCGTCAACTCGCCCAAATCAGCCTGACCAACTAACCAACGTTGTCCATCTAAGCGGATCAAATAATCGCCTAAGCCTTGGGCATAGGCCAAGGCTTGGTTTTGGTTGTGGGTCCAGGAAACCCAGGCATCTTGGTGGTAGTGGCCTGGCAATCCTTTTTCCTTAAAAAATTCTTGAATGGCAGCTGCCTGGTCTTGGTCCCCAGAGGAATCAGACACCACATAGGTTGCCAAGTCAAAATGATCCAAAATATGTTGTAAATACAGGTCTAAATGGGTGAGTTTGGTCCTTAGGAGGAGTAATAAAACCAATTTTTCGGTCATGACTTGACTCCTTTCTCAATAGGGCTAAAAAATAAAAGATAAAATCAAAGTAATAATAGCTAAACCACCTTGTTTAAATAAGATAGCTGGTTGGCTAGTGGCGCCACCATGGGCGGCAACTGCAATAATATAGACCAGTAAAGTCCGTAGCCAGAATAAGTCAGGGTGGATAAAGCTGGTAATTATAATCAAGACGGCTAACAGTCCATTGTAAACCCCTTGGTTTTTAAATAAGGTGGTCACAGAGGGACGGCTTAATTCAGCTTGATTCATATTAAACACCCGACTGGTCGCGTCTGACTGAGTGAGTACATAATATAAAAGAATTCTAAGGCTACTAGTGTAGCGAATATTTTAATGATAATTGACATGTGTTTTCTCTTTTATATTTTAAATGAGGATTCCGGCTAAATGATCCATTTCATGTTGGATAACTTGGGCCAAGGGTCCTTGGAAACGACGATTTTTGGGACAAAAGTGTTCATCTAAGTATTGAACTTGAATTTCTTGATAACGTTGGGTAGGTTTTTGACCAGTGTGGGACAAACACCCTTCCTGGGTCTGATAAGGTTTAGCTTGAGACGTAATTTCCGGATTAACCATAACTAGGTCTAGCGGCCCCATGGCTACAATGATGATAGCCTTGTTGATCCCAATCATATTGGCAGCCATACCCACACAATGATGGCGGTGAGCCTTTAGGGTGTCTTTTAAGTCTTGAATCACGGCTTGGTCTTCCTTGGTCGCTGGCTTAGCCTTCTGACTCAGGAAAAAATTATCGGTCACTATTTCTTTAATCATGACGATCCTTTCTATCTGCCGCGGTTAGAGAATATCTAGGTAGAACTGGTTCCCGACATCCAAACCATAATCGGTAAAGGAAATATGATCCCCCTCGATTTGAATCACCTTGTAATTCAAGTGTTTTTCCAGCGCATCCTTATATTTTTCCTTGAAATCAATGCCAAACCGTTGGTTAATAACCGAAATATCAAAACCTTTACGCAAGCGCATATTGAGCATGATAAATTCTTTTTCCCGTTCTTCTAGGTCCATCATTTCTGAACTTTCAACGGGCATCTCCCCTTGGTCAATGGCGGCAAAATAATCTTTAAAACGACGGGTATTGGTAAAGCGGCGTAAGTCAATATTAGACGAGGCCCCCATCCCGACACCCAAGTAATTTTCAAGTTGCCAATATTTTTTATTATGCCGGCTTTCTTTACCATCCCGGGCAAAGGAAGAAATCTCATATTGGTTAAAGCCAGCTTGACTTAGGCGGTCCTGAATATTGTGGTACATGTCGCGGTCGGTTTTTTCATCGAAGAGTTTAATCCGACCAGCCTTGAGCCAGCGTTGGAAGTTGGTATTATCCTTAATCATCAGTGAATAATAAGAAATATGGTTGGGATTGAGTTCGATAGCTTGGTCAATATCCCTATTCAGGATATCCATATCTTGGCGGGGATTATTGAACATAAGATCAATCGAGACATTATCGCAACCTAAGTCGCGGAGTAAATGGAATTTATCAATGGCCGTTTGCCGTGAATGGAGGCGACCCATAATTTGCAAAACCTTGGGGTCAAAGGATTGGACTCCCATGGAAAAGCGGTTAAAACCCTTGGCCTGGTAGGTCTTGATTTTTTCTTCAGTGACAGATTCAGGATTCATCTCGATTGAAACTTCGCAATCATCGGTTACCTTGAATGTGGCATAAATCCCGTCCATAATTTTGGCCATCAAGTCTGCCTCCAAGTGGGAGGGAGTCCCCCCGCCAAAATAAATGGTATCCAAAATGTAGTCCCGGTCTTGGTAAAGTTGCATTTCTTTAATTAAATAATCCACATATTGGGGAATAACATCATCTTGGTCTTCAAAAGTCAGGAAGTCACAATAATGACAGAGCTTTTGGCAAAAAGGAATATGTACGTAGAGGCCAATCGTTTCAGCCATGGATTTCACCTAATTTCTTTGGGTTTAGCAAGGTCTACGCCAAGCTCATTAGATTCATTATATCATTTTTGCAATGGCAAACTAATATTTTTTGAACTTAAGAATTTTCTAGAGCTGCGGCTAAGGTTTGCTTAGCGGCTTCATAATCTGAAGCCATTAAAACTGTGGTTGGATGACTGTCCGCCACCTTACCTGAAGCAAGGGTTCCACCAAAGGTTGTATTCAAGGCTTTGACCACCTTAGTTTCTGGCAAAGCAGCTTGTAATTCTGCAGCGGCTGAGCTATCAGCAAAAATAAAAGCCCAGTCCAGATAATTCAATAGTAAAAACCCAAAACAATCACTATAAACAAGAGGTAAGTCAGACTTATCTTGGAGCCACAAGCTTTGGTCTTTTTGAACAAGAAAAAATCATTAACAAAATACAAGTAACACCTAAGATTTTTTCGCAGATATTTAAAATGGGAGCTACTTCCACCATCTTCATAATCGAATTAGAAAACAAGCAAAGCATTGGCAGGACCATATAGGCTAGCTATTGGAGGAAAAATAATAAGAGTCCAGACCACCAAAAAACCCAACACTGATCATGATAGATTTTCCAAAGGCGCACCATAATATTCCTCCATTTTTTGAAGTTATTTTAAACTAAGTAATCAAGCAGCTTTTGCCAGGCAGTCACCAGGTCTTCTAAGCGATAACGGGCATTAGCAGGACTGGTCGACGGTACTTTTTGAGCAGGGATGCCGGTTTCCTTAGCCTGGTATTTTTGATAAGTTTTGTAGGACAGGCTTCCATTACAAAAAACTGCCTGAATGGTCGATTCCTGAATTATTTTATTCAAATCTGAAGGGACGACATTTTGAATCGAGGCATCGGCTGACCCAATGATGTCACATTGGTAAATCGAATCATAGACTGCCAAGTGGTGGTCCAGGAGAAATGCTTTACGCTCTGGAATTTCCCGGCTCAAGTCAACCTCAAAGAGAGCCTCCATTAAGGGCCAAAACCGGTTTTGTGGATGACCATAAAAAAAGCCATATTCCCGAGTTTTAACCGAGGGAAAAGACCCTAAGATGAGAACTTTTGACTCATGATTATAAACCGGATCGAGGGGATGAATAATCGTCTGATAGTCATTATTTGCCTGGATCATAACTATACTCCTATTCTTTAAGCAAAAAATTTATTTAAATAAATGTCACCATTATTATAGTTAATCCTGACCGAGGATTAAAGTCCAAATCCAGTTGATTCAGAAGATCAGTATATTTTTCATATAATTGTCATTCAAATGCTTGCAATAATGTTGTTAATTAGCTATAATTAATTTCGAAATCGAAATAAGGAGGGATGAGATGTCGCGTACCCACGATGCTTTGGATGCCTTCATTGGAATCAAACGCACCAATGAAATGCTTAATCAAGCAGTTCGTAAAGATGTTGCGCAGCATGGACTTAAGGTCAATGAATTTGCAGTTTTAGAGTTGCTTTACCACAAAGGGCCCCAAGTGACCCAAGATATCAAAGAAAAAATCTTAGTTGCTAATTCATCCACCACATATATTATAGATAAGCTGTGTGAAAAAGGTCTTACCTATCGCCAAGCTTGGGATCAGGATAAGCGTGTGATTTATACCCACCTTACGCCCAAAGGCCATGACCTAATTGTATCAATTTTCCCCAGCCATCAAGAGATGATTACCAACCTGTTCACTCATTTAAGTGATCAAGAAATCCAGACTCTTAAACTTTTACTCAAAAAAATGAATGGCTATCATCTTACCTAGTCAGCCTATTTGCTTGTCCCGCTTATGCTGGTCAGCAAATAGGTTTACTTTTTTAGAGATAATTCGAAAACGAAATAATTTTAAGCTAAAGAAAGAGGAATACCTATGTCAACCTTACTTGGAATCCACCACGTGACTGCTATTACCAATGAGGCCAAACGCAATTATGACTTCATCACCCAGTTTTTAGGCATGCGGCTGGTCAAAAAATCTGTAAACCAAGATGATATTCAAACTTACCATACCTTCTTTGCCGATGTGAAGCTCAGCCTGGCACGGACCTGACCTTCTTCGACTTTCCTGGAGTACCGGCAGGAGGAAAAGGAACCAATACTATTTCTCGGATTGGTTTACGAGTCTCTAATAATGCCGCTTTAAGCTATTACGCCGACCGTTTTGACCACTTCGACATTAACCATGGGCCAATTTATGATTTTAATGGCCACAAGGTCATGGATTTTTCCGAGTCAGATGGTCAGGATTATCGTTTATATTCAGATGAACACAATTTTATATCAAAGCTATGTTATGTCAACAAGGAAAATGCTCTAATATGAATTAGAATTTCGATAAGATTTTTTATCCACTATCATCCGATTGCCTAAATTGCAGAGGCGCTGATCTAGTTCCGCTTGAACAACAATCAGGTTATAAATACTATCTTCTGCCAAAACCCCGTGAGCCTGACCCTTAAACTTGTCCGTATGGTTGGAATCTTCCACATCTTATTAAGTAATCAAGACTATCATAATAGGCTAGTAAGGCTTCATAGTCAGATCGATTAGCCTCAAACTGGTCTAGGGGTGATTCCAATGCTTGTAAAACCCTTTGAGATTTATTTAATATTTTTTCATATTCAGCAACATGCTCGGACATAAAATCCCACCTTTTTTATTAGCTTACCCTTATTCTACTCTGTCTCACGTCAAAGCATAATTTATAATCCTAGACACAAAAAAAGCCACCTTAGGAGTAAGTGGCTTTATTTTGGTTTGTCTTTTAAACAAATTCAAAGGAGAGTGGGGACTCATCAGCGCTAATCTATAGTTTTCGCATAATCAATCTGCCTCCGCACAAGAGATTAGAAAGACTCCGTCGCAAAGCAACACAAGTTTTCCCAACCAGCCCTTGCGGTTAAACTATTTAAGGCTTGTCCTGTTGGAAAACAAGCAGAACCAGAAATTAGTGGTTCATTTGGTCAGCGAAGATTTCATCGCCATCCCAGTCAGCTGGGTAATAAGTTGGCCAGTTGTCCATTTCTTCTAATAATTTTTCATGGTCGTCGTTAGAGAAGAAGATATGGAAATGTTCAACATGGTCACTTGGCGCGATGTTGTGGTCTGAGAATTGTACTGACATTGGAGCGGCTTCGTCGCCATCAGTCTTAGTGAATAAATAACGTACACCACGGTTACCTTTTTCATAGTCTAGAATCTTGTAACCTTCGTATTTGTATGTACCAGTGGCTTCTTCATCACCTTTGACAAAAGTTATTTGGTCGCCTTCGATATTAATATGGTCTACATCAGTTTCATAACCCACTTGGTAATATTCTTTATATTCTTCAGCGGTCATCTTAGCACCTTCAGCAGAAGCTTTTTTATCCATGACTGGATCTAAAGTGCCGTCTTCTAAGAAAGGTAAAACAGATTGCCATTCACCTGCATATTCTTCTAAAGAACGGTCTTTAACATCGGCATCATCAAAGTAACCTGCATAGATATCTTTTTGTTTATCATATGCTTCAGCCAATTCAGGATGTTCTTCAATATTTTTGTCAGCGGCAGCCACTTGTTCTTCAGTTAAGTCAGCGGCTTTAATTTTATGGAAGTGGTCACCATGGGCCATGATGTACATATCGTCTTCTTTTTTGACAACTTTTGAAGCGTCAAATTCGAATTCATGGTCATGATCATGGTGATGGTGATGTTCTTCTTCACCTTCATGGTCGTGATCGTGGTCTTCTTCGCCTTCGTGGTCATGGCCTTCCATTTCAGAAGATTCTTCCGCTAAGACAAAAGCAGTTTGGGGTACAAAACTATATAAAGCACCAGTAAATAAGGAACCAAGTAATAGTGCTGATACTAGGGATTTCTTCATAAAATATATTTCCTCCTAAAACGTAATAATTACATTCTACTTAAATTTCAAAAATTGTCAAGACTTTTTAAGCAATAAATTGTAATTAATACTATTTATTTAAAAGGTCTTGACTTTATACTAATTTTTATTTAAATCAACCAGATTGTCAGCATCCTGACCAGCTTCTAGACTGAGGCCATAATGGTCATCACCATCTTTGACTACCGAACCCCCGTCCACTTCATAAACGGATTCAGCCTGGTCATCCTCTAACAATAAACGTTTATCAAACTTAGCATCTTTGGGTGCTTCTTTCGGGAAGACAACCACTTGGTCCCCCATCAGTGTCGCAAAGCCATCCCGGTATAAATAAACCACCGTATAATCCTTGCCCAGGTTACTTTCTTTAAGATAGTCAGCCGGCATGAGTTTATTTTCAAAGCTGATTTTAGCATCTTCTTTAAGCCCTAAGTCGGCCTTCAATTGATAAATAGCCGTTGCATCTTGGGGATGAAGTCCGTAGGATTGTAAGGTAATTTCATCCTTGGTCCGCAGGTTTTTAGCTTGGCTTGGATCTTCATAGTAGAGATAGCACTTGTCGTCGATGGTGACGATATAGCCGCCTTCGACTTCAGTATAGACATCGGCTTGGTCGAATTGGTAGTCCTCCGGTG
Organism: Eremococcus coleocola DSM 15696; assembly: GCF_000428865.1. Lineage (GTDB taxonomy): Bacteria > Bacillota > Bacilli > Lactobacillales > Aerococcaceae > Eremococcus > Eremococcus coleocola. Next base: position 21,653 of record NZ_AUAT01000027.1, on the reverse strand, counting down.
CTAACAAGCTATCAGCATAAATTCCTTCATAAGGCGGCTTACCATCATAAGTATGATAGTGGTCACCATGAGAGGTCACATAGCCTTCTTCTGAGATCCGGACAATCACTTGTTCTTGGGCTAGACCTTCGGCTTGGTCTACCTGTGCTTGTTCATCGCCTTCTCCGTCGGATTGATCTTGGCTCTCAGACGTGGACTCATCGATATAGTTAATCTCAGCCTGAACTGCTGGGGTGGATAGCCCCAAACTGATAAAACCAACTAAGGTCAAGGTCGTCAATGATTTTTTCATCGGAAAAATTCCTCCTATTTACTTAAGACATCTGATAGAACTTTCAATTGGGCTTCCATATTTTCTAAGAAGGTTAGGTCATTTTGAGGGTCAGACTCGAGCGGGCTCATTTCAACCACATCGACCCCGGTATTTTGGGCGACCACTTGCGACACCTTATTGGAAATATTAGGTTCTACAAAAATCGTTTTTACATTGTTTTCTTTAACAAATTGAATAACTTCATTTAATTGACGGGCAGAGGGTTCTTGGTCTGAGGAAATACCTGATATACCCAATTGTTTTAAGCCAAAGCGTTCAGCTAAATAATAGAAGGCCGTATGTTGGGTCACGAAGGTTTTTAACTTAGCCTTGTCAAAAATTGGTGTATACTTGTCCACCAAGGCTTGAGCCTTATCTTGGAAGGCCTTAGCGTTGGTTTGATATTGGTCGGCATTATCTGGGTCAATTTTGGCTAATTGGTCCGCAATCACTTGGGCTTCTCGACCTGCTTCAATTGGATCTAACCAAGAATGTGGATCATATAAATTAGATTCATCTTTACCTTCCATGACCTCCATATCTTCAAGGCCCGGTACCTTCTTGAGTTCTAAGTCTTCGGTGGCTTGAATCATTTGCACCTTATGGTCACCCTTGTTGGCTTCCAAATTTTTGGTCCAAGATTCTAGCGATTTAGAATTGTAGATAAAAATGTCGGCGTTATAGATAGCTTTAATATCTGCGGCAGATGGTTCAAAATCATGGATTCCCTTGCCTGAATTAATCATTTTCACTTCATGCAAGTCCCCCACAATTTCAGAGGTAATAGCATACATAGGATAGAAAGACGTAACAATATTTAAGTCTTTCGCTTGGGCTTGCACTCGGTTCAAAGGTAGGATGGTTGCGAGAGTCATTAAGACTGCTAGTACGAGTCGATTTATTTTTTTCATAGTCTGCTCCTTTTATTAAAAGTTAGCACTCGCTGTGCGAGTGCTTCATCTTTAAAATCGTAACAATTACTGTTTTAAATGTCAATTACTTGGTGAGATTTTCTGTAAAAATCATGGAGTAACTGTGCGGGTGTTTCTGCTGGAGAGATGGTGCAAAGATTTGGTTTTTGACTTGCCAAGAGTTGGTTCTACGCAACTCTTTGCAGCTTTCACTTGCCAAGAGTTGATTCTTCGCAACTATATATAATACTTACCGTCATTGGATTTTATCCGTATTGGCATCCACAGGGTCTTTCCATATCATCCCTTTGAAGCGGTCTAAAATCTCTGGATCGGTAATTGAACCGTCGACCCCGTCGACACCATAGCCAGCATGGTTTAAGACCACATTCACCATAATGGCAATGCCTCGGTCAGCCACTTCGTCAATCAAGGGTCTTGAGTTCTGCTTCGGTATCTAAGTTTGGACTGATTTTTTCAAAATCGCTGGCCCAATAGCCATGGTAAGCATAGAACTCATCCCCAGCTGGTGAAGATATAGATTGGTTAATATTTTGTACGATTGGGGTTAACCAAATAGTTGTAACGCCTAAATCGGCCAAGTAATCTAAATTCTCAGTCACGCCTTTAAAGTCGCCCCCATAAGAAAGACCTTTAGGGTTTTGAGGATTTTCTGCTTGGTGGGAATTATTGGATGAATCCCCATCTTTAAAGGGGTCGGTCACCATGAGGCATCCGCTACCTAACCGACAGCATAAAAAAAGAGATTGGGCAAAGCCCAATCCCTTCAAATTTACTAGTTAATAATTTTTGCTAATAGAATGACACATGGACATGGTCATAATGGTTGGCGGTGACTGAGCCACGGTCTTCCATTGGTTCCCAAGCGCCTCCGGTCCAATCACCATAAATTTGTTGTTTCCAAATAACATAAGAAACATCTTGGCCAACACGGCTAATTGCATATTGAGCCACTTGGTCACCTAAAGCTGAACTTTCAGGCACCATAAAGTCAACGGCCTTACCTTGACCATGATCACCGGGGTCTCCTGGACGGTAGGTTGAGAATGATGTGATACCATAAATACTTGCGACTTCATTCATAAAAGCAGCAGCTTGTGGTTGTAAACCAGATGTATCAAGATTAGCATCATAGGCCGGTTCTGCTGGTGTTTCTGGTTCAGTCGTTTCAGTTTCGGCTGGGACCACTTCTTCTGGAGTTTCAGTTTCAGCGGGTGCAACTTCTTCGCTCACTTCTGGCTCAGCGGGAACAAGTGCATCTTCAATGGTTTGAGATTCGTCAGGAGTAGTTGCTTCTTCGCTCGTTTCTGCTTCAATCGGTTCAACGACTTCGTCAATAACAAGTGCTTGATCTGACTCGTCCGCTTCAACCTCAGCAGCAGCATTTTCACCATCTTCAGTAACTTCCGCCACATCAAGTTCAGATACTTGGTTTGACTCTGGTAATTCAAGTTCAGCTTGGTCATTTTCAGCTGCACTTGCTTCAGCTTCAGTCGGTGCCACCCATTCATCAACTGGGTCGACGATTCCTTGAGTCTCTGCCACTTCTTGACTAGCGTCATCTGGAGCAACCCATTCTTGGACAGGCTCTATTAGGTTGCCGCCCGCTTGGTCGCTTTCATTAACATCCAAGTCATAGCTTTGACCATCAAACGTCACTTCTTGGTCTTCCAGGTTTACTTCCGCAACTTGATCGGCACTTCCATCTTCTTGTGGAGCCGTAATCGTCACAGATTCAGCTTCTTGGTCGGCATTATAAGATGTTTCCAATTGAGTCCCTGGAAAAATTAGGTCAGCGTCAACAATATCATTTACTTGGGCTAAGACCGCTACATCAAAATCCATCGCTTCAGCAATGACAGAAAGTGTATCCCCATATTGAATGGTATAAGTTAAGCCATGATTATTATCGCTGACTAAGTCAGCAACTACTTGGTCCACTGTACGTGCTTGCCAATCTAAGGCAAGAGTTGGTGCCATGGGTGACATCAAAATTGCAAGTGAGGAAACCATTATTATTTTTTTCTTTAAATTCATATATATCTCCCTTGTTTTTCTTGATAGAAAATACTTTAGCATATTTTTTCCTAAAAAATAGTCTAATTCCACCTTTTTAAAGAGAGCGGCATTAGACTGTAATAGTGATGTAATAATGAAATAAAAGTTACCTCACAATGACTACTTCTGTAATTTTGCTGTCATTTAAGTTGAAGGATAACTTAGATACGGCGGGCAACCGCATTAAAGACATAACAGGTAAAATAATAAATTGCTTTAGGTAAGGGTAGCTTTTCAAGATTATAATAAGTATTCCAGGTACGTTTTAGAGCCCCTAGCTTATTAGAAGAAATAGACCCTTCGACTTTACGATAGTGATTTAAGACCCTATCTAGGCCATATGCCTTAATCCCCCGTGTCCGCATCAATATCAACCAGGTTGCGGTATCTTGTCCCTTACGGACCAAAGGCATCTGAAAATCCCCAACGATGGTTCGATCAATCATCACGGTTGAACAAGCAATGACTGTATTTTTGAGTAAATCCGTATAGGATAATTGTTTAGGTAGTTTGATCCTTTCCTTGGTAATCTGACCATCCTGACTCATTTGGGCAAAATTCGTATAAGTAAAAGCCAATTTTTCATGTTCCATAAAGGCCAACTGCTCGGCTAATTTATTAGGTGACCAGACATCGTCTGAATCGATAAAAGCAATGTATTGACCTTGGGCAACCTCAAGTCCCCTGTTACGTGCTACTGCGGCGCCAGAATTTTCTTCCAAATTAATGAGGCGAATCCGGGAATCATATTGATATGATTCAATGATTTCTTGCGACCGATCCTGACTACAGTCATTAACCAATAAATATTCAAAATGCGGGTAAGTCTGACCCAGGACGGATTGGATGGTTTCATCCAAAAAGGCCTCAGCATTGTAGACAGGGGTAATAATTGAAATGAACATACTTTTATAATATGCCTTATCCATGATAAGACCTCCTTTACTCTGATTCATATACTTCTCCTTTGCTAAAAAGAAAGACAATTTCGCATAGGTAAGACATGACACACCTATTGTAAAGGCTTTCTTTGTTTTTTTCCAATAAAATTAATTTATGGACCCTATTAGTTTTTCCTATACTGGTCTAGGGCTATATATAAAAAGAGAGCAGGTATGAAGCAGAATCGCATGATTTCCGCTTCATATAACCGCTCCCTATCATCAACTAAATGTACCGACTAGGTCAAACTAGCTCCTAGATTAAGGATTAACCTAAATAATGGCTAGTCCTTTTTGACAAGAAAAATTTATACCACTTGAATAATCCTTAATGGCTTACGATACAAGGCAGCTAATTCTTTTTGAGCTTTATACCAAGCTTTAGACGTTTGATTAGAATAAATCAAAATGACAATCTCATCAATCTCTTCTAAGGAAGCTTGATCGGTCACTAAGTCATTCACCACTTGGGTGGTTTCGTTAAGGACTTGGATTTTTTCCGTTTCCAAATTATTATCGCCCTGGGTCACAACTAAATGACGGTGACCATAAGGAATGGCTAAGATACCTAACAAACGGTCAACTAAGGGACTAGCTTGTCCCTTATCTTTTGCGGCTACAAGGATTTGACGATCATGGAAGTCCCAGGCATAGTCAAAAGCATAAACAATTTGCTTCCGCATCAACTGCCGGATAAAAAGAATCAAAATCGTTAAGAAAATCCCTACCACAAAGCCTGCCACCCCATAAACTCCAAACATTACCGGCGAAGTATGACCATAAGGGCTCAAGGCTGTAGCTGTTTCAACTTCAGGCGTTAATTTAGGATCCAATAATTCACCAATTTGAGGCTCAGTAATCATAGTGATGGCCTGTTTATCGCCAAAGGGTTTATCTTCAGATTCTAATAAGTCAGCATAGGCTTGAGCAACTTTGAGGTTTTCGTTCGGGTCTGGTGACACGACAAAACGAAAAGTTATGACACTAGATGAAGTATCCCGGATTCCAGCAATACCTCCCCGGAACTCACTAGACTTCCGTAATTCCAAGTCTTTTTCTGCTTGCAGCATTTTAGAAATAGGAACCTGGGTCTTTGCTTCGATTTTCTTGACCACTGCTTCAGAGGTAAAATACTGGTCAAAAACATAAGAGTTATTAAAAACCGACCCATCATCAATAGTAACAATGGCTTGAAATTCAGCCGGTTCGCTCTGATAAACTTGCTCTAGGTAGTTATAGGCTACCTGGTTTTTATTAAGAATCAAGTGATCTAAGGCAAACCGTACTCCAACAGCTAGGCCGGCAAAGACTAGAGCGCCCAAGATAATCCGAAATAGATTATCCTTTAAAAAACGCCACAATTCTGCTAATAAGGTGGTGATACTCATTGATTACTCCTCACTTTCAATAGGGGTGATGCCACCCGCTTGTTCACTTAATTTGATATAGGCTAAGATAAAGGCAAAATAAACCCAGTGCCATTCAATCAACATATTCGAGGCTGATGTCACCAGAGCTACAGAAAAAGCAATAAGAAAGGCAAGGAGGCTATGGTGGATAATCCTATGGGAATTCCACTGTTTAGTTCGAGTTTGCCATAAGGACCGGATCATCAAAAGATACAAGCTGACATAGCCCGCAAAAACCAGGGGTCCATAGGTCACTAAGATTTCAACCCACCAATTATGCATATTCACAATAACTTCTGTATTGAGAAATCCAAACTCAACCATCCAAGACTCCACTTGACCTGCACCCACCCCCAGACCCAGGGTCTGGCCAAGGAAAATAAAACCATTCCGCCATAAATTGATGCGGACACCGTCCGCTGAGATGTCGCCGACCCCTCCTAGATAAATCAGGGCAGACACTTTTTCACGCAGGGGGGGGAGTGCAAAAATTGTAATCATACCTAGCACTAGACCAACCAAGCAAACTTTAAGCAATTTTTTGCCATTCAAATCCCATTTTAAGAAAGATAAACCATATACAATAAAGAAGAGAGCCACGGTAATTAAAGCCATCCGCGACTGGGTCCGGTAAATTAGGTAAACATTCAAAAGGCTTAAGCCATGATAGAACAAGGAAATCCACTGGCTTTTGGACCGGGCAGCCCAAATCAGGTTTAAGGGGAAATAGGCTAAGAGAAGAACTCCAAAATCATTCTGGTTCTCAAAGGTTGTAATCGGCATCCGGGTTAGAGGCTGACTAGCAAAGGTCCCGTTCTTATCCAGTTTAGCCATATTTGCTAGAAAATAATGGTTGGTGAGGATTTCAAAAAAGCCCCAAACTAAGAGAAGAGTCAACATAATCCAAATGACCCGGGCCAAGCGATACCAATCCTGCATCGAATTGACATAGATATAAAGGGACCAAATTGCAATGACCCCCAAGGTCAAAAGGAACATGGCCTGGACATAGGTCTTAAAGTTGATGATCCAAAAGACCGTCATCAAAGCCCAGAGCCACCAAATACTATAAACGGCTAAACCATAAGTGGCAGTTGAAGACGAGACTATTTTTAATTTTTGACTACCCCGCTTTAAATGGATAAGGGTTAAGGGAATCATACCTAGGGCGAGAACCCGGTAAAGAGTCAGTTGAGCTAAGGGTGTCGAAATGGCCAATACTTTTGACCCTAGAAATACCGAAGCGACCATCAACATAAGATACCAAATCATTGTCTTCCCCCTTCCATCAAATAATTCTGCCTTATTATACCAAAAGCAAGCACAAAAGCATAGACTTGCTAAAAATGAGCGGGGTAAAGGTAAATTATATCTGATTTCTATTTAGTGATAAAAAGCTGAGCCCAATTGCGAGCTCAGCTTAGACCTTCTACTTTATAGGGTATAAATGATTACACCGAGTATTTTTTCCTCAATAAATTATATCCTCCCAGTCAAACTCAAGATTCCGGTTATGCAGTCCCTGGAAACCGCGGTCAACTAAGTTAAAGTAAGCCATATTGGCACCCAACCAAGTACCTTTTTGACGGTCCGTCTCATCTAAGTTATATGAAGAAATCGACACCTGGCCATCACTGATTTCCAATTCACGGACACAAGGCTGGTCTAAGACGGCCGCTAATTGAATATAGGTCCACTGCCCTTCATGAACAATCGAATCTGCATGCACATGGCCACAGAGACACAAGCTCGGCTTAAGATGCTGGTCCAAAATTTCCTTCAGCCCAACTTGCGGAACCACCGACGCTTTTTCGGTATTGGAAAACAGAGTCGTATTATAAAGTGGATGGTGGCCGAAGACAATTAAATGCTTATCACGATGATTGTTTAATAAATTCTCTAACCAAGTCAATTTGTCCTGGTCAAGGTAACCCGACCAATCAAAGAAGTCTTTTTCCCGGCTGGTGTCTAAGAAAATTAATAAATAATCATCAACTTCAATTGCCCGGTAAAGTGGCTGGGCCAGAAATTCTTCTAGCTGGGCCTTGGTTAAACTATAGGCATCGTGGTTGCCCACAGTTAAAAGAAAGTGGTCCACTGCCTGGTGTTTTCGCAAGAGATCGTATACTCCCTGCCATTCACATAGGTCACCGGTATTGGTCAAGTCCCCCAAGGAAATATAATAATCCGCCTCAACTTCAAACAATTTCTCAAAAAATTTAGCAAAATAGATGTCCCGCTTAGCTTCAAAATCTGCTAACTGTAAATAATTCTTAGAATAGTGTAGGTCTCCAAATAGTCTTAAACGCTTAACAAAACCCTTTCATAATTACTTGTTTATAGTATACAAAAGCTTTGTAAATTAATTATCAATTCTATGTAAAGTTGACGGATTTTTTGTTAGAGATAGTCAGGTCTGTAAATTCTATGTAAATATGATAAGATAAGGCAGATATCAAAGGAGGAAGGTCATGGCGAAACAAAAATACTATGTCGTTCGTAAGGGGCGGCAACCCGGCATCTACCGGACCTGGGCCGACTGTCAAAAACAAACCTCAGGTTTCCCTGGGGCGGTCTTTAAATCATTCCCTAGTCAAGCCGAGGCAGAAGCTTTTCTGCAAGGGGGGATTTCGAGTGTGGCCCCCCAGCCCCATTCTGCCGCCCGCAAAAATAAAAATAAACTTAATCAGTCAATTCAAAATCAAATCGACCAACTAAGACCCGGGCAAGCAGTGGTTTTTGTCGATGGATCCTTTACCAATCATGATGGCCGCCCCCGCTATGGTTATGGTGGGCTGATTTTCTTGCCCCAGCAGGCCCCCCATCAACTTTGCCAAGGCTTCAGCCCCGACCAATACATTGACGCCCGCAATGTGGCGGGGGAAATCCGTGGGATTATGGCCGCTATTGACTATTTGTTAGACCAAGCGGTAACGACAGCTTTTATTTATTACGATTACCAAGGCATTGAAGCTTGGGCGACTGGTGCTTGGTCCGCCAAAAAACCGATTTCCCAACTCTATGTAAACTTTCTTCAAGAGCGACAAGGCCGCATCAACTTACACTTCTGCCATGTCGACTCTCATACCGGAGTCGAATATAACGAAGTCGTCGACCGTCTGGCCAAAAAATCATTGGGCTTGTAGGTTAGATACTTTAAAAAGCTAGATTGTGTGCCTTGGGAGACTTCAATGCACAAGAATACTGAATTATGTGCATTGAAGAAGTTTAATGCACACTACCACAAAATAAGTCAATCAAACAAAATAAGGTTAGGATCAAATTTCATTTTTGATCCTAACCTTTTTTATAATCTCTAACCTACTTAAATAAATCCACCATTGCCTTTAATTTGCTGATATCTAAAGCTTGATAATCTCCTTGGCTTCCAGAGCCGAAGTCTACCCCGCCCTGGCCGTGACTAGTCTTATCTTGACGCCACTTCCCAAAGGAGGCATGAAGTTGGTTGGCTCCAGTTTGGTTTGCCAGTGCTAAAGCATTATTCGCATTAACACCAGAACCTAGACAGAATTCAATTTTGTCGCCATAAGTTTGAATTAACCGTGCTAATAAATCGGCGCCCTCAGGGGCAGTCACGGCTTGGCCGGAAGTCAGAATCCGGTCACAACCCCAAACAGCTAAGTCAGCCACGGCCGTCCAAGGGTCGGCCGCCACATCGAAGGCCCGGTGAAAAACAGCTTCTTTACCGGCTTTATGGCAAAGGTCAATCAAAGCTCGGTTAGCGTCTTCATCCAAACAACCATCTTCTTTGAGACATCCGAAGACCAAACCATCTGCTCCTTGGTCTAGCAAGAACTGAGCATCAGCGAGCATGACCGCTTTCTCTTCTTCAGAATAAGAAAAACCACCGGGACGAGGTCGAACCATAGCTATGATGGGGATAGTGACTGCTTGCCGCGCCAAAACAAAAGCCCCATAAGAAGGCGTCAAACCACCTAAGGCTAAAGCCGAATTAAACTCCAGCCGGTCGGCCCCGCCCTCGGCTGCCATGACAGCATCTTCATAAGAGCCCACACAGGCTTCAATTAACATTATATTTCCTCCATTTCTAAAAAAGCTGGGCCCAAGCCCAGCCTAACTTTAAATTGGTAGATTAATATGTTGACTCAATCACCTTAAAAGGACAGACCAAAACCGATTTGACTATTTACCAATTTTTATCCAAATAAACAAATTAATTATTATGGAAAAGGTCGCGGGTATAGACCTTGTCTTCGACATCATCCAAGCTAGCGTCATAACGGTTGGCCAAAATAACATCTGATTGGGCCTTAAATTGATCAAAATCATGGATAACTGGACAATTGATGACCATATCTTCCTTGACGGTTGGTTCATAAATGATAACTTCAATCCCTTCACCCATCAACAATTTGATAATATCTTGGATGGCTGATTGGCGGAAATTATCAGAGCCTGCCTTCATGGTTAAGCGGTAGATTCCCACTGTCTGAGGATTAAATTTCATGACTTGGTGGGCGATATGTTCCTTCCGCGTCTTATTGGCTTCGACCACCGCAGAAATCATATTTTGAGGCACGTTCCCGTAATTTGCCAACAATTGCTTAGTATCTTTTGGTAAGCAATAACCACCATACCCATAAGAAGGGTTATTATAATGGTTACCAATCCGAGGGTCTAAGCCAACACCTTCAATAATTTCCTTAGCATTCAGGTGATGCATTTCAGCATAAGTATCCAATTCATTAAAATAAGACACCCGCAGAGCTAAGTAGGTATTGGCAAATAATTTAATGGCTTCTGCTTCAGTTGGTCCCACCAAGAGCACTTCAACATCTTGGTCCACAGCCCCTTCTTTCAAGAGATCCGCAAACAATTGGCCACGTTGACCAGTGTCCCCCACTACAATCCGGGACGGATGTAAGTTGTCATAAAGAGCGCGACCCTCACGGAGGAATTCAGGTGAAAAAATAATATTTTCAACGCCATATTTTTCCCGAACTGACTTGACATAGCCCACCGGAATGGTTGATTTAATCACAATCAGCACTTGCCGATTCAAACGTAAGGCATCTTCAATGACAGATTCTACCGCAGAGGTATCGAAAGTATGTGTCTCATCATCATAGTTGGTTGGCGCGGCGATGACCAAGACTTCAGCCGCTTGGTGAGCCGCTTCAACATCTAGGGTTGCCTTTAAATTTAAGTCCTTATTGGCTAAAAAATCAGAAATTTCCTTATCTTCAATCGGGGAAATCCCTTGATTAATCATTTCCACTTTCTCAGGGACAATATCCAAAGCAGTGACCTCATTGTGTTGGGCCAATAAGACAGCCAAAGACAAGCCCACATAACCAGTACCAGCAACGGTAATTTTCATGAATCAACGTTCTCCTTTATATCTAAAAGCATCATTTTCAATACGAACAAAAATTATAAATAGCTTTCATTCGAATTATTACTGTTCTTATTATATACATTTGGAGAGGCTTAGTACATTAAAAGTGACTTAGCTTTAGCTTAAAGAGTGGATTAGAATCAGGCAGCAGAATTTATAATTGGGCCAAATCATATAAGGCCAAACAATAAATTAAGGTATTGGTCTCTAGGTCCTGCAAGTCCATCCATTCATCCGGTAAATGGGCAATATCTCTTTGGCCTGGGAACGATGGTCCATAAGCAATAATATTCGGTACTAATTTGGCATAGGTTCCACCTGTGGTCGTCACTGGTTCTGCTTCTAAATCAGTCACCTCACAATATACTTTTTGCAAGGTTTGAACATAAAGGGAATCTTTATCATATAAAATCGGATCCCAATTATGGATGACTTCTAAGGATAGGTTTTGCGGCAAGCGTTCTTGGATAGCAGCGACAATCTCCGCCTGACTGGTAACACCCGGATAGGATAAGGACCATTGGAAAAAGGCTTGCTTTTGGTCAGTCATGCCAAAATGGTAGCCCCGCATAATCATTTGACCAAAATCATCATCTCTAAAATCTACCCCTAGAGCTTGACCCGAAGCGGGCGCTTGAAGGATATGACTGTTCACAAAATTGAATAGACTGTCTAAGACCTCTAATTCAGCCAGGATCCGGACCTGCAGACGACCTCGTTCGCCGTAGACCACCGGCCATTTACAATCTGGGGTCCAACCAAAACGTGGGGCTGGTTCCTTGGTCAAATAATGTTTGACACAGTCAAAGCCAGTCTCCTCATTAGAACCGAAGACAATCCGTACCGGAATTGGGAATTCAACCCCAAGGTCTTTTAATATTTTAAGGGCAAAAAGATTCGCCAAAATGGGTCCCTTATTATCCAGCACACCCCGACCATAAATCCGGCCAGCTTCAATTTCGCTTGCCAAAGGACCATGCTTCCAGCCCTCTCCTAAAGGCACCACATCCACATGGCCAAAAATCCCATAATATGCTTGAGGGTCATTGGGGTCTGCTTGACCATATTGGGCATAACCCACCTTGTTGTCGATATTTTTGGTCTGAAAGCCTAATGTGTGGGCGATTTCCAGTGCCTTGTCTAGTGCAGCCTTGGGGCCCGGTCCATAGGGTGCTTGTGGTCTTGCTTCTCCCCGTACACTTTCAATGGCTACTAAATCCCGCAAAGCCGCGACCAGATCTGCTTGACTTGCTTTAACCTGGGCTTGGATTTGCTGGCGAATACTTTCTGGCATTCTTACTTCCTTCTTTCTTTTAATGAAACTTCATTTTCTTTCTGGGTTTTAGTTAGGTTGGGGTTTTAGTCTATGAAACTTCATCTGGGCGAAACTACCTTTTGATTAGATTTAGGGGACTATAAAAATTCGCCGTTGCGAATTTACTTTTTGTTCTTAGATTGGTGGCTTTAAGATGATGAATCCGCCCTTTTACTCTTATCTTTGATTCTTTATAGCGCGATTTTTTGTGCATTGAACTCATTTAATGCACAAACCAATCAGCGTCCCCAAGCTAACACCAACTTAACCCATTACAACCGCTCTAAAGGCTTGGTCCGTTCTGCCATATAATTATCCAACCAGGCTTGGCTGGCCAGTTCATGGATCATGGTATCCCCTTGACGGCGGGTGACATAGACTTGACTCCCTTGGTCAGGTAGAGCCACTACAAAAGAAAAATTATCAATATTCGAAGCCACACCCCAGCTGCCATCAGCGGCCAAAGCAATCATGGAAATATCACCAACTGATGTTCCCCGGTTCGCCATGTCTCGCTCAAAATCAAAGACTGCCGTTTGACAAGCTTCTTGGGCTGACTTGCCAGCCTTCATCAACCGCACAATCTCATAGGAAAGAATCCCTTTCATGATATCTTCCCCCATACCAGTCCCTGAAGCCCCGCCAATTTGAGCATCCACATATAAGCCAGACCCGATAAAAGGCGAGTCACCGACCCGACCCGGTTCTTTCATAAACAAGCCGGAAGTCGAGGTGCCGGCCACCATAAGACCAGCCTGATCAAGAGCTACCATGCCCACGGTATCATGACCGGAATAGGGTACCAAATTGTCGTCGAGACCTAATTGTTTTTGCCGGTTATGATAATGTATTTGCGCCCGGTCGGTCAACATATCCTTGGTTTCAAACCCTTGCGCAATCGCATAGTCTCGGGCTCCTTGCCCCACTAAAACGTTGTTAGCCTTCAGCCGACTCAAGCGTCGGGCCACGGAAATGGGATTGGCAATATCCTGGATACCGCAGACTGCACCAAAGCCTAAAGTCTGACCGTCCATATAGGCCGCATCCAGCTCCACTTCCATCTTCCGGTTAGGCAGACCGCCATAGCCGACTGACTTAAAGTAGGGGAAATCTTCCACCGCCTGGATGGCAGTCTCAATCGCATCACTCGCTGTACCCCCATTTTTGAGAATCAATTCGGCGTCCTGGACCCCTTCCAAGGCCATCCGCCAAGTTGCAATCATTGCCCACATACTCATCCCTCTTTCTTTTGACAAAAAAGGACAGTCGGACAAGTTTAATTGTCTGAGCTGTCCCATACGAAGTGACACTATTATATCCTATAAATCTTCCATTGAAAAATCATCTAAGGATAGTTCATCTAATTCATCTAGTTCGTCTTCAAGTGGTTGATTTTCATCCTTCATATATTGATGGTCGAGGACCTTGAAGAAAGGATAATAAATAAGACAATCAATCACAATTAAGACGATTTGTAAAAGACCTGCAATAACTGACCCTGTAGATAACCAACCTGAGAAGAAGGCCGGTGTCGTCCATGGCAAGGAGGCCCCAGTAGTATAAGGAATTAAGCCTGACATGGTCGCAAACGTTGCTAAGATAATATTAACCAATGGAGTCAAAATAAATGGCACTAAAATAATTGGATTTAAGACCACTGGTAAACCAAAGATAACCATTTCATTAATACCGAAGATACCTGGGACTAAAGATAAACGACCCAATTGTTTCATCCGTTGAGATTTACCCATGAAGGTCATTAATAAGACTAAGGCTAGGGTTGAACCGCCCCCACCAAAGTTAGCGAAGAAATCTCCAAATGGTTGGGTATAGATATTTGGTAAAGCTTGACCCGCCTTAAAGGCTTCTAAGTTCTCAGTGGTTAAGGCCAAGTGGATTGGGGAGAAGACCGTATTGGTTACCGCTGGCCCATTGATACCAAAGAACCATAGGAGGGTAGACAAGAATTGATATAAAGGTTCGAAAATAAAGGATTGACCAAAGCCCATTAATGGTGCTTGCAAAATCTTATAAATAAAATTATGAGCATATTGGTAAGGGGTAAAGGTGAAGATAATGTTAATGATTAAGAATACTAACATAACCAAGGCAGATGGAATCAAAGCCGCGAACGAATTGGTTACAGCGGGTGGTACCCCATCTGGTAACTTAATAACCCAGCCTTTTTTCTTCACATAGGCAAAAATTTGTACCGCAAGTAAGGCCGTGATCATAGCTAAGAAAAGACCAGCAGACCCTAGATTGGATAGGGCCAAGCCATTAAAAGCTGCCCCATCCGCATTGACAAAATCACTATGGCTTTGTGGTGTCAAAATCAAAAAAGCGACTAAGGAAACCGCTGCCGAAGCAATTGGGTCAACCTCTAATTGTTTACCATAAGCATAACCTATCCCCATCACTGAAATTAAAGCAATCATGGAGAAGGTTGAGTTAATCACTGGATTTAAAAAATCTTCCCAACCTGTTCCTAAAAATTGACCAATAAATTCTGAATAACCAGGAATTGGAAAGTTAGTAATAACCAAGAAGACAGATGCCACAATTAAGAGTGGCGTGGTAACAAGGAAACCATCCCGAATGGCTGTTAGGACCCGATTGTTGGAGAGTTTCTCAGAAAGAGGTGCTAAGATTTTTTCTAATTTTTCTAACATCCTACTTACCTCGGCTTTCTTTGAAGTCTAAGAGCGCCCGTTTCAAAATCCGTTCGGCATCGACATTGCCATAATCCTTGGCATCAATCACGGATACTGGAATCCCTTGATCAGCATATTTGTCCTTGGTTTCAGCCAATTTGAATTTAACCTGAGGGCCTAAAAGTATCATATCTGGATTAGTTTCAGCTACGGTCGTGTCCATGCTAGCGATTGGAAAAGCTTGAATATCCAAGGGTAACTTATGGGCATCCGCTGCTGCCTGCATCCGCGCAGCCACTAAGGATGTTGACATCCCAGCATTACAAAAAAGATAAATCTTTTTCATTACAATTCCTCCTTTTTACCTGAACAAAACAAGCTCGTTACCTGCTTTGAAAAAACAGAAAAGACAGGTGCTTTGCCACACCCATCCTCCTAAATTTATTTTCAATTAACAGCTCTGGCTTTTTGTTCAAGCAAATTTTTATGAGCCTAGCATACCATAAATAGTAATCGATTTCATTAAATTTTTCTATTCGCCTAAATTTTGTTAGGATAAGCTAAATTTCGCATCTATTTGAGCCTGGAAAAGCCTAGCTCAGGTCCGTTTATTCCGTAAGATGATCAACTTATCCCCTGCATGAATTTCGGTATCCCCTTGCGGTACAATCGATTCACCCTGAGCAGACCTCATCATCACTATCAGCTCATTATCAGCCATTTCAATATCTTGAAGTGCCATGCCAAGCCAAGGATGGTTGGCTGCCACCTTAATTTCAGTTAAGGCTGACCCATTCGGATCAAAGTAAGATTGGCCACCTAGGACTAACCGATCTCCCGCTTGAATCCGGGTATGCCCCCGGGGTACAATCACCTTCCCCGCCCGTATGAGTTTGGCTACAATGACCGCTAGATCAAGCTTTAATTCTGCTACAGATTGGCCGACAATTGGATTATCGGCTTCAATTTTCATCTCAATAAAGCCGATTTGATTACGGGCATTATAGTAATTAAAGGTATTATAGACGGTATCATTGGGGTCAAGCATTTGGACCCGTTTGGTGATGAAGGACATTAGCGAGCCTTGGATAAGGGATGACAAAAGACAGACCCCAAAGACAAGATGAAAGACATCACTTTCTAATCGGATAGGATAGTTAGTCACCATAATGGCAAAAGCAATCGAAGCCGCGCCCCTAAAACCCGCCATGGCAATCAGGATAATTTGGTTGTTTTTCAGACCTAAGGGTTTTAACAAAGCAAACGTCACCAAGGGCCGAGCAATAAAGGTCAGGAAAAGCATCAAAATTAAAGCATAAGGGAAGGCCTGAATAATTAGCTGAGGGTTAGATAAAAGTCCCAAAAGAAAGAAAAGTCCAATTTGCATAATCCGAGAAAACCCTTCAAAGAAGAAGACCACTTCTGGCTTCTTTTGATATTCAATTTGCCCCATATAAATCCCCAGGATATAAACAGCCAAAAAACCATTTCCACCCAAGAGACTGGTCAAGGCAAAGGTTAAAATTGCTATGGCTGAAATTAAAATGCTCAAAAGTCCGTCTTCCTCAAAAGAAATATTCTGAATAATCAATTGACTGAGCTTGCCAAGCCCAAGTCCTAAACCCAAACCAAAGACCAGCTGACTGAGGATTAAGCCAGGAATAGACTGGTCGCCCCCAGCTAAAAGGGCCAAAATAACCATAGTCATGGTATAAGCGGTGGGGTCATTGGATCCACTTTCTACTTCTAAGAGCGAGGCGGTCCCATATTTAAGATTTAGATTCTGCGACTTAAGAATCGCATAAACCGAAGCAAAGTCAGTCGATCCAATTAAAGATCCTAGTAGTAAGGCTTCAAGTAAGGAAACCCTTAAGACAAAATAGGCAAAAATCCCCGTGAAACAGGATGTGAATAAAACACCCAAGGTGGACATGAGTATACTAGCCTTCATGACAGGCTTGGCTAAGGTCAAGTTAGTCCCAAAACCACCGTAGAACATAATGATTAATAAGGCCAATTGGGCCACTTCATCCACGAGGACATAATCTTCAAAGTCCACGCCTAAAAAATTAAAGGAGATACCCAAGCTGAAAAAGAGCAATAAAAAAGGCACCCCAAAACGGTTAGAAAACTTAATGGCCACAATTGCTGAAATTAAAACTAATGATACTATGAATAAAAGCACAGCCCCTTCCTCCTATTATATAATTTTATTTAAAATATTTTGATATACTTTAATTTTATCATGAATAAACCAGACAAGCAAAAAGCTTAGCCTATAAACATAAGCCCAACCTAAATATTTTTAGGAATAGCTAACTTTTTGCTTTACTTAGGTATGCCTAAAGAGTAAAATCAGCATATAGAAAAAATAGAAAGCTGGACCCATCGTGGAAACTCAATCCCAAACTATGACTAGACCCCAAGATCTCTCCTTGAGCGACATCAACAGTACCGTAGAAGTCCCTGAAGGACATTCCTTTTGGAAAACTCTCCTGGCTTATTCTGGGCCGGGTGCCCTTGTCGCAGTGGGCTATATGGATCCAGGTAACTGGTCTACCTCTATTACGGGCGGCCAAAACTTCCAATACTTACTCTTATCTATCATCGTAATTTCTAGTCTCTTAGCCATGCTTCTTCAAAACATGGCCGCCAAACTGGGGATTGTCTGCCAATTGGACTTGGCCCAAGCCATCCGGGCGCGGACCAGTCGCCGTCTTGGCTTCATCTTTTGGATTCTCACAGAATTAGCCATCATGGCGACAGATATTGCCGAAGTTATCGGAGCCGCCATTGCCCTTTACCTCCTATTTAAGATTCCCATCTTCCTAGCCGTTGTGATTACGGTATTAGATGTCTTCTTACTCTTGCTTCTTAACCGAATCGGTTTCCGTAAAATTGAAGCCCTAGTCGTCTGCCTAATTTTTGTCATTCTCTTCGTCTTCCTTTATCAAATTATTCTCTCTCAGCCAGCCTGGCATCAAGTAGCTAAGGGTCTCATCCCTTCCTGGGCCAGTGTCCAAACCAGCCCTAAGATTGGTGGCCAAACACCCCTATCTGCCAGCTTAGGGATTATTGGGGCAACCATTATGCCCCACAATCTTTTCCTTCATTCCGCCATTTCCCAAAGTCGCAAGATTGACCGTACTGATTCAAGCAAGGTCGCTGAAGCCGTCCGCTTTTCTAATTGGGATTCCAATATCCAATTAAGCTTAGCCATGGTAGTCAATGCCCTTCTCTTAATTATGGGGGTGGCCGTCTTTAAGTCAGGTGCTGTCCAAGACCCTTCCTTCTTTGGTCTTTATCAAGCCTTGTCTAATCCTGACATGGTAAGTAACCCTGTCCTAGCGGAAGCCGCCCGGTCTGGCGTTCTTTCCACCCTCTTCGCGGTGGCCTTACTTGCCTCCGGACAAAACTCAACGATTACTGGAACCATTACCGGCCAAGTGATCATGGAAGGTTTTATCCACCTTCGCTTGCCTTTATGGTTACGGCGGTTGGTCACGCGGTTAATTGCCATTATTCCGGTAGTTGTCTGTGTCGCCATCACTTCCCACCAAGGGTCCCTTGACGAACACCAAGCCCTTAACAATTTAATGAACAATTCCCAAGTCTTTCTGGCCTTGGCCTTACCCTTTTCGATTGTCCCCCTCTTAATGTTGACCGATTCAGCGGCCCAAATGGGCAATCAGTTTAAAAATACCCGCTGGGTGAAAGTCATGGGTTGGCTAACAGTCATCATCCTTACCCTCCTCAACTTGATTTCAATCTCCAGTCAGATAGCGGGCTTCTTTGGGGACAACCCTTCAAGTCAAGACCTCCTCCTCAGCCAAGTCATTTCTATTGGGATTATCCTAGCCATGATTGGTCTCTTAATTTGGACCATCATTGATATCCGTCGTTTTACCCATCCAAAGCAAAAAAAATTTAAAGCAGGAAAACATTAAGACCGCCCCTAGCTCAGTGATCTAGGGACGGTCTTTTGGTTCTAGACTGGATGCATGGATGTGGTTTTTTTGTGCATTAACAAACCCAAACGTACAGCTATTGAGTTCCTTTTAATAAGGAAATTTTTTCTAAGGCTATTTTTAATAGGAATCCTTTTCTCAGAAAAAATCATCAAACTTAATCGAACGACTTCACTGCCATAATCAAGTCTACTTGCCGGTCCCGTAAACTAGAGATTAAGGAATCATCCAAATTAGAATTCGTAATAAATGCATCTACATCCTTAAAATTACAAATTTTTTCAATAAAAGGCCGATTTTTGAACTGACTAGCATCAGCCAACATATAGCGTTGTTTGCCGGCCAAACACTGGGCTCTTTCTGACCGCGGATCAGCATCCATAGAAATAAACCCCTTTTCCAAAGACACCGAATCAGTACCACAAAAACCCTTATCCACTTGAATATCATTAAGATACAATTCAGCAAAGGGTCCGTTGCAAGCCCCATTCCGGGAAAGAATTGACCCACCACAAATATTGAAATTAATCGTTTTATCTTGCATTAACTCATAAGCGACATAAACCGAATTCGTTGCAACCGTTAAATCCCGTTTGCCATGGAGTTTACTTGCTAGTAAAAAAGCCGTTGAGCCACTACCAATTGCAATAAAATCACCATCTTCAACCATTGAAGCCGCAATCTCAGCCACCTCATTCTTTGCTGCAAAATTAGGAATACTACTGTTTAAATCTTGATTTGACTGAGTAATATTATGGGGCATATCAACTTTCACTGCGCCCATGAGTTCTCACCAAGAGATTCCGATCATGCATATCTTGTAATTGCAGACAAATGAAGGTTTTAAAACGATTAAAAACAATTGTATAATCCCCATAGACAAAACATAAATAATAAAAAGGCGGATGTATTAAACATGCCGGTAAAAGTCATCTCAAATAGTGAAAATATCGCTTGCATGGGTGGGGCAATCTTGGCTGGTGTTGCTAATGGTATTTGGCCATCCATTGAAGCAGCGACAGAACAGTTTGTCAGCTTCAAGGACATTTATTATCCTAATCCAGACAATGTCGCAGTTTACTAAGAGATCTACGATAAATATGTTGAAATTTCCAAAACCCTAAACCCAACCTTTAGATAAAATTTTTCGAGTAGCCTTTCTAGAGCTACTCGTTTTTTTATCAATTATTTTCATAATTATCCGCTTACATCAACATTCCCTCTTTTCTTTCATAGTATATGGTGTATGATTGTAACTATGAAAATCTAAAAAGGAGCTGCAATTATGTTTATGCTTGCTGGACAACAGCTAATTATTATGGGTCTCTTAATGGCAATTGGATTTATCGCTTACAAGTCACACTTCATTAAACCTGAAACGCAAAAGGATTTTTCCAATATCTTAGTCTATATCGCCATGCCTTCAGTTATTATTAATGTCTTCCAACGTCCCTTTGATAATAATACGCTCCGGATGATCGGTTGGGCTGCCTTAGCTAGCGCAAGCATCTATCTTCTTTCCATTCTTATCGCTGAAATTTGCTTTAGAGATTCCAAAGTGGCTAATCCCGAACATCAAGTCGCTTTGAAATTCGGGACCATATTTACGAACGCCTCCTTCATGGGCATTCCCTTGGCCCAAGCGGTCCTCGGCGACGATGGCGTCCTCTTCATGGTCATCCACTTGATTGGTTATACCCTCTTCCAATGGACCTATGGCATCACTCTCTACCGCAAAAATCCTGAACCTTGGAAAGCTCAATTGAAAAAACTTTCGCTCAATCCTAATATAATTGCGACCGTGGTCGGTATTGGTTTCTGGCTCGTCTCTTTCAAATTACCAACCCTGATTGGCCAACCGGTTTCTTACTTGGCCAGTCTTAATACCCCATTATCAATGCTCCTAATTGGTTCAAACATTGCCACCGCCCAAATCCAATCGGGCTTTAAACGTAAACACATTTGGCAAGGCTTTGCCTTAAGTAACCTAATTATCCCTCTGATTAGTATCTTTGTCCTTCAACTATTCCCACTCTCACCTGTAGCCTTTCAATCCTTGGTCCTTGGCGTGAGTTGTCCTGTGGCCGGGATGGTGGTTATCTTTGCCGTCCTTCATGACCACCACAACCAATTCCCGGTCCAACTGATGTGCATATCGACCACTCTTTCAGTGGTAACCATTCCCGTGATCTTATCTGTCTTGGAATGGATGCACTAACAAAAAACATCTTCCGCTCTGCCCAAGCCTACTAATAAGATAGGCCTAGCAGAGCTTTTTATTTTAAGAGTGAGCCAAATTTTGTATCTTGACTAGCTACACCTCACCTACATTTACCTTAAAAAATAACACTCAATCTAAAGTAAGATTGAGTGTTATTTCCTATTCTAAATAAATTTAGAATCATTTCATATGGTATGAATATTGAATTTTTTTAATTTAATCAAACATTAGACTCTTATTAATAATCTAAAAAAAGAAAGGACCGAAGTCCTTTCTGAAAAATTATATAGTATTCTTCAAATGGTTTTAATTTAAAGAATGAAGATAAAAATTCTACTAAACTCACTAAATGTGTTTACGAATATATCATATCACTTTTTGAAGTTTCTTATCTTCTTAAATTGATTACAATCCATCCGTTGCGGTGAAGGTATAAGTTGCTGGGTCATAGGACCATTCTAA
>NZ_AUAT01000026.1 GCF_000428865.1 Eremococcus coleocola DSM 15696 | reverse complement strand
CTCCTTCGGCATGACTGAAAGTCTGGGAAGCTGGCAGAGGCCAGCCTTGGAATGCCCCTATCATGCCTCAGCTCATTGTCAAACACTGACTAGATAGACCAATACAGTAAGTTAGTAGGTAACAAATTGTTTACGATAAGTGGCTAACTTCAAGTTGAAATTTCCGATCAATATAATAATCATCTTTATCATAGTAATACCAATTTTGAACTTTCTTCTCGTCGGTTTCCCAACCTTTGCTTGTTTCCTTCAACATTGTTCCATAAGGAATTAAATACTCAAGATTTAGATGTTGGTCTTCTAAATACGTGTAATTAGACTCTGAACCGTAACCGGCATCAAGGCACACCGTTTTCATAGAATCAATTAAAAAACGATTGGACTGAAAGAAGGGTTGTAAGGTACGGGTATCGGATGGATTAGGAAAGATATTGTAGGCTAGGATAAATTGATGATTCGTCGCAATTTGAAGATTGTAACCCGGTTTTGTTTGGCCGTTACGCATGGGATCATCTTTCATCCGCATAAATGTAGCGTCGATATCTGTTTTAGAATAGGAATTTCGTGAACCAAGTAGTTCGAGTTGGTTTTGATAGACTTTTTTCTTAAGGATGCGTTGATTTAATTTCCCTAGTTTTGATTTTAGAGTACGGCGTTCTTGTTTGGCTGGATTTAGTGAGACAGTCTTCGTCGTTTCAACCTCTGCGGCTAAATCTTCTAAACGGGTCTCTACCTGTGTCATCACTTCTTCCAGTTGATTAGATCCTTCAGGAATTTGAAGGGATGGGTAGGCAGCTTTCATTTCCAACAATAACTGTTGCAGCTGTTCCTGATTTGCTTGTTGGTAACGAATGGTATTTGTCTTCCAAACAAAACTATACTTATTGGCATCGGCTAATATTTTAGTGCTATCAATAAAGAGCGCGTCATCCATTAAATGATGTTGACGAAGAAAGTGGACAAGACTCTCAAAGCCTTGATCTAGAATGTCTTGAAGGGATTCATCCACTCGACAGCGACAAATGGTAGTATGTGAAGGAATCCGACCTTGGGTTAATCATTGAGCTGTAAGGTTTTCCTGAGCGAGACGTTCAATTTTCCGACGGGTGAAGACCTCACGAGTATAAGCGAAGAGAATGAGTTTGAGTAAGCAAGACAAAGGATATTCTCTTGGCCGTCCAAAGACATAAGGATGATCGACTTCTAATTGGTCAACGAGTTGATTGATATAATGAGCGGTGTGATTTGGTTCAGGAATATAAGCATATGAGATGTCCAAACTGAGTTGATTTGTGTTATAATAATCACACATGATAATTGTCCTTTCTAATGTGTGGGGGGATAATTGTGGAGCAGAAAGGTCGTTAACTTTCTGCTTTTTTATTACTTTTATTATACGACAAAACCGCCACAAACGATTTAATACCAGTGTTTGTGGCGGTTTTTATTTTAGGGACTTTTAATACAGCCCCTTTTGCTTCAATTATTTTACATTTATAACTTCCACTCCAGAATCTATGATATGCTGAAGTTCTTCCGTTACTTCATCATAATCTGTGATTAGGATATCTATAAAAGAAATATCACACATAGTAAAATTGGTATTGTTACCTATTTTATCTCTGTTAGCTACTGCAACGACTAAATTATTAGTGTGACTAACCATTTGTTGGTTTACCTTTGCTTCGTGGACATTATTAGTGGTAATGCCCTTTTCAGCACTGATGCCAGAACACCCTATAATGGCAATATCAGCGGAAATATTGCTTAAAGTGTTAATTGCAATATCACCAACTAAAGCATTTTTGGGATATCGTAGTTCGCCACCGGTTAAAATTATATTCGTATTTGCGTTTATATCCTTAGTATTAATATCCATATTGTTCGTTACTATAGTGAATATTTTATCTGAAGCATACTTTATAGATAAAAGAGCCGTTAAACTTGAATTAATAAAAATAGTTGAATTGGGTTCTATGTAGTAAGAAGCTTTCTGTGCAATTTTTTCAACAGCTACCATGGTATCATAACTCTTGTTTTTTAAAGGAGAAGTAAGGGTTTTTGCTCCGCCATGGGTACGTTTTAAAAAACCTTTTTTATCCATGTACTCTAAATCTCGCCTAACAGTCATAGGAGAGACATTCAATAGCTTTGATAACTCGGTTACTGATACTTCTTCCGAAGTGTGGACTATTCTTAAAATCTGATCACGTCTTTGATTGATTATTTTATAACTATTTTTCATTAGATCACCTCATAATATTTGAATTATAACATTTTATGTTTAAATGAACAATAAATATTTACTTTATGTTCGAAATCTATTGTAAGCGGTATTTTTTTTTGTTATGCTTAGTCCATAAAATAAGAGGAGGGATCTTATGAGTAAGATTCAAGAAGTTAGCAAAGAAAAATGGCTTAAAGCCACTTTTCCTGAATGGGGGACATGGTTAAACGAAGAAATTGCCATGACTCAAGTTAAGGAAAAATCTTTTGCCATGTGGTGGCTAGGATGCTGTGGAATTTGGTTGAAATCACATGAAGGCACAAATATTGTGATGGATATGTGGAATGGTACTGGTAAAAAAACGCATGGTGATGGCACTATGCGTAAAGGTCACCAAATGATGCGAATGTCTGGTGTGCAAGCAATGCAACCAAACAGAAGAAATATGCCTTTTGTCATTGACCCCTTTGAAATCAAAGATGTTGACGCTTTGGTAGTTTCTCACATTCACTCAGATCATTTAGATTTAACAACTGCTGCTTGTGTTATGACTAATTGTCCAGAAGCTAAATTTGTCGGTCCTAAAAAAGTTGTTGAAACTTGGTTAGACTGGGGTGTCCCTGAAGAACGTACCATCGTTTTAAAACCAGGTGACCAAGTTAAAGTTGGCTCTATTAATATTAAAGCATTAGATTCATTTGATAGAACAGCCTTAATTTCTGAAGACGATGTAAATGTTCAACTAGCTGGTAATCCAGTTCCTGAAATGGATGATATGGCAGTAAATATTTTATTTGAAACTTCAGGTGGTAATCTTTACCATGCTGCTGACTCTCATTATTCTGTGCGTTTTGCTAAACATGGTTTGGAAAATGATATCGATGTTGCCATGGTTAACTTTGGTGAAAATCCTCCTGGAATTATGGATAAATTAACCTCTGTTGATGTATTACGTATGGCCGAATCATTACAATGTAAAGTTGTTATCCCTCTTCACTATGATATTTGGACTAACTTCTATTCTGACCCTGAAGAAATTGTCAAATTATGGGAATTCAAGAAAGATCGTTTGCAATATCAATTCCAACCATTTATCTGGCAAGTTGGTGGTGGTTATCAATACCCACAAGATACAAATCGCTTACGTTATATGTATGATCGTGGTTTCCATGATGTATTCTCTGTTGATCAAGATGTCCCATTCCCTTCATTCTTATAGGTCTAGGAGTTTAATATGTTAAATGAACTAATTGAAAAAGATCTTGTTGCATTCTATCAAGAAGCTCCCTCTAGTTGGCAAGATGCTATCAAATTATCTTGCGCTAAGCTAATTGAGCATGAATACATTACTGAAGAATATAGTAACGAGATTATTGCTAGTGTCGAAAAATTTGGCCCATATATTGTGATTATCCCTGATGTGGCCATGCCACATGCTAATCCAAGCAGTCCTGGTGTTTTAGGCACAGCTATCGCTATGACTAAATTTAAAGAAGATATTAAATTCTTCGATCAAGAAAATAATGAAGAAAAAAATGCTAAGTTATTTTTCACCTTAGCAGCAAAAGATTCTGATCATCATCTAAATAATATTACTCAATTAATGGAATTATTATCAGACGAAGATCTATTAGAAAAATTAAAAGATGTCAATTCTATTGATGAATTGAAGGTTATTCTATAGAGGGAGCAATATTTATGCAGACAATTTTAGATTTCCTTTTTAAGATTTGGGAGTTCTTTGCTAGTAATATCTTAACGCAACCTGCCTTCTTAATTGGTTTTATTGTATTAATCGGTTACATCTTACTAGAAAGACCTCTTTACGAAAGTATTGCGGGCTTTCTAAAGGCTACAGTAGGTTACTTTATCTTGAGTGTCGGTTCTGGGGGGTTGATAAATAACTTCCGACCTATTTTGGTGGGATTAAAGGATCGTTTTAACTTAGATGCGATGGTTATTGATCCATATTTTGGACAAAATGCGGTTACAGCAGGGGTTGAAGAAACCTTTGGCCGAGCTTTTGCCGATGTAATGCTACTCTTACTCTTTGCTTTTATAATAAATATTATTTTAGTGCGTTTCAATAAATACACTAAGCTTAGAGCTGTCTTTACCACCGGTAATGTTCAAGTTCAACAAGCTTCTACTGCTTTCTGGATTATTCTTTTCTGTTTCCCAACTTTGGGTCGGATTCCTACTCTGGTTGTAATGTCAATTATCCTTGGTCTGTACTGGGCAGTTGGTTCAAACTTAACGGTTGGCATCACTCAAGAGTTAACTGAAGGTGCTGGTTTTGCTATCGCTCACCAACAAATGTTTGGTACTGCTTTCTTTGCTAAAATGGCAGAAAAAATGCACAAAAAAGATGCTAAGGATAAAGGGTCTAAACGCTTGGAAGATATTGAGTTGCCAGGCTTCTTATCTATCTTTAATGAAAATATGGTAGCTACTTCTATTTTAATGTTATTCTTCTTTGGTATTATCTTCTTAATCTTAGGTAAACCATATCTTGTAAAATCTGAATTTATGTTAGAAACAGATAACTTCTTCTTCTACATCTTGAAAAATGCGCTTCACTTTGCTGTTTATCTTGCTATCTTGCAATTAGGAGTTAGAACCTTCGTTGCTGAATTAACTGAATCCTTCCAAGGTATTGCGAACAAATGGTTACCAGGTGCTGTACCAGGTATCGATGTGGCTGCTACCTTCGGCTTTGGTTCACCAAATGCCGTTACGATTGGTTTCTTATTCGGTGCTTTAGGTCAATTCTTAGCAATTGGTTTATTAATCGCCTTAAAATCACCAACTGTTGTTATTGCAGGATTTATCCCATTGTTCTTTGATAACGCAGTAATCGCAACATTTGCTAATAACCGTGGTGGCGCTAAAGCTGCTATGATATTCCCATTCATTTCAGGTTTAATCCAAGTATTTGGTTCAGCCTTATTTGCAACTTGGATTGGTCTATCACAATACGGAGGTTACCTAGGTATGTTTGACTGGGCAACTGTATGGCCAGGATTTGCAGTAATTATGAAATTATTGGGCTATGTAGGTATTGCTGTAGTTGTCTTCATTTTAATCATGATTCCTCAATTACAATATCGAAATAACCCAGAAGGTTACTTTATGGTCACTGAGGATTATGATGAATATGCCAAACGCTTTTTAGCTGAAAAGTAATAAAGGAGGACTTTTAAATGAGAATTTTAGTCGCATGTGGTAATGGTTCAGGTACTAGTTTGATGTTACGTAAAACTGTGGAAAAAGCAATGAAAAAACAAAACTTAAAAATTACTCAAATTCACCAAACTGCAGTTTCTGAAGGTAAAAATACTGCTAAGAACTTTGATGCTGTGTTTACTCCAGTAAATTTTGTGTCTATGTTTGACCGTGCAAAAAATGATTATGGTGTTACCGTTATCGGTATCAAAAATGTAATGTCCGAACAAGAAGTAACTAAAGCAATTGAAGAAAACGAATTTAAAACTAAATTTTATAAATAAGCTTGCATAAAAGGAGATAATTATGGCTATTCCAAAATTACAAGTAGCTCTTGATCATTCTAATACAGCAGATGCAATCAATGCTGCAGTTTCTGTTGGTAATGAAGTAGATGTTGTCGAAGCTGGTACTGTTTTAATGTTAGAAGTTGGTAGTTCTGTAGTTAAGATATTAAGCACTTTATTTCCAGATAAAACTATTGTTGCAGACACAAAATGTGCGGATGCTGGTGGTACAGTTGCTAAGAATTGTAAAAATCAAGGAGCAGATACTATGACTTGTATCTGTTGTGCCGAAGTAGCAACCATGATCGCTGCTAAAAAAGAAATTGATCATATCCAAGTTGAATTATATGGAGATTGGACATATGAACAAGCACAATCTTGGTTAGATGCAGGTATTGATCAAGTTGTCTACCACCAAAGTCGTGATGCCCTACTTGCAGGTGTTACTTGGGGTGAAAAAGATTTGAACAAAGTTAAAAAATTAGTGGAAATGGGATTTAAAGTTTCAGTAACAGGTGGCTTAACCATCGATACTATTGACCTATTCAAAGGCGTAGATGTTTATACCTTTATTGCTGGCCGTGCCATCACCGAAGCGGAAAACCCAGCTCAAGCGGCTCATGCCTTGAAACAAAAAATTGTAGATTTTTGGAGTGAGTAATTATGTCATCACTAGGTATTTATGAAAAAGCTCTACCAAAAAATATCTCTTGGGCACAACGCTTACAAATCGCCCAAAAATTAGGCTTTAAATTTGTAGAAATGTCAATTGATGAAACCGATGAACGTTTAGCACGTTTAGATTGGGATGAAGCTGAGATTCTAGCTGTTCAAAAGGCAATTAATGAAACAGGCGTAGGTATTTTTTCCATTTGTTTGAGTGGCCATCGTCGTTTCCCATTTGGTTCCCTTGATTCTGAAGTCCAAGCTAAGGCTTTGGAAATGATGGATAAAGCCATCGATTTAGCAAGCCGTTTGGGTGTTAGAAATATCCAATTAGCTGGCTATGATGTCTATTATGATGAGAAATCTCTATCTACGCGTGAGAATTTCATCGTTAATCTAAAAAAAGCTGTCAAAATGGCAGCCGCTAAGCAAGTTATGTTGTCTATTGAAATTATGGACGATCCTTTTATAAATTCAATTAGTAAATTCAATAAAATTAAAGCCCAAGTCAAATCACCATGGTTGCAAGTATATCCTGACTTAGGTAACTTAAATGCTTGGCCAGAAAATGATCTAGCTTATGAATTAGAAATGGGAATTGATTCAATAGTGGCTGTTCACGTAAAAGACACTAAAAATGTCACAGTTGATTTTGAAGGTCAATTCAAAAATGTTCCATTTGGCCAAGGGGATGTTGATATTCTAGCTTGTTTACGAATTCTAAAACGCTTAGATTATGAGGGAACCTTCTTAATTGAAATGTGGAGTGAAACCAGTGATCAACCGGAACTTGAAATTCAAAAAGCTTTAGATTATCTATTGCCAATCTTTAAGGAGGCTGGATATGAGTTCTAGAAATGAAATAATTTCTGCCATGAAAGAAAGAGTTTTTGAAGGGAATATGGCATTACCTCAATTAGGACTAGTTGTTTTAACTTGGGGAAATGTTAGTGAAATTAATCGCGATTTGGGTATCATAGTAATCAAGCCTAGCGGTGTTGATTATAAGAAGATGGCTAAAGAACAAATGGTTGTGACTGATTTAGAGGGGAATATTCTTGAAGAAGATAGTCTTAAACCGTCTTCAGATTTAAAAACTCATGTAGAGTTATATCGGAATTTCAAAGATGTTCAATCTATTGTTCATACGCATAGTCGAAACGCTGTGATTTGGGCCCAATCCGGGCGTGAATTACCAGTTTATGGTACTACTCACGCAGACACTTTCTATGGTCCAGTACCTAATACCCGTCAATTGACCAAGGAAGAAGTAGAAGCTGACTATGAAGGCAATACAGGTAAAGTGATTGTTGAAACTTTTGAAGAACAAAATATTGATCCTTTAGCTATTTCGGCAGTATTAGTAAATGGACATGGTCCATTTACTTGGGGCACAAGCGTATCAAAAGCAGTAGAGAATAGTCTTGTATTAGATGAATCTTGTGCTATGGCAAGTGGTACTGAATCTATCATGACAGATAAGAATTTATTACCACAGTATATGTTAGATAAACATTATTTACGTAAACATGGTAAAAATGCTTATTATGGTCAAGGCTGATTAAATCTTTGATATGATAGTAGTCTTTAGTTGAAGATATTAAAGACTACTATTATTCTTTTTAAGAAATTATATAACAGAATTTAAGGGAGGACATTATGTCAATTAATTATAGTTCGAAAGAATATCTAGCTAAAGTGGATGCTTGGTGGCGTGCTGCTAATTATATCTCAGTGGGTCAAATGTATTTAAAAGATAATCCATTATTAAGAAATGATATTGAAGCCAAAGATGTTAAGAATAATCCAATTGGTCATTGGGGAACTATTGCCGGCCAAAACTTTATTTATGCTCATTTAAACCGCGTTATTAATAAATATGATTTAAATATGTTTTATATTGAAGGCCCTGGTCATGGTGGTCAAGTAATGGTATCAAATGCTTACCTTGATGGTGCATATACCGAGTTATATCCAGAAATTACCCAGGATGTAGAAGGTATGAAGAAACTCTTCAAGATTTTCTCTTTCCCTGGCGGAATTGCTTCCCATGCTGCCCCTGAAACACCAGGTTCTATCCATGAAGGTGGCGAATTAGGTTATTCATTATCCCACGCTACTGGTGCAATTTTAGATAATCCTGATTTAATTGCCGCCACTGTAGTAGGTGATGGTGAATCTGAAACGGGTCCTTTAGCGGCTGGTTGGTTCTCAAATGTATTCATTAACCCAGTTAACGATGGTGCAGTATTACCAATTTTATACCTAAATGGTGGTAAAATTCATAATCCTACTATCTTATCTCGTAAATCAGATGAAGAATTAACCCATTATTTCCTTGGCTTAGGTTGGAACCCAATCTTTGTTGAAGGTAATGATCCTGATCAAGTACACCCACTTATGGCTGAAAAATTAGACCAAGCCATTGAAGAAATTAAAGCAATTCAAGCTGAAGCTCGTAAACATTCTGCTGAAGAAGCGACTATGCCTAAATGGCCAGTTGTTTTAGTGCGTACACCTAAAGGCTGGACTGGTCCAAAAGAATGGGCAGGGGATCCAATTGAAGGCGGCTTTAGAGCGCACCAGGTTCCAATTCCTGTATCTGGTAAGAATATGGAACATGTAGACGCCTTAATTAACTGGTTAAAATCATACAAACCAGAAGAATTATTTGATGAATCAGGTAAATTAGTGGCTGAAATTGCTGAAATTTCACCTAAGGGTGACAAACGGATGTCTATGAATCCTGTCACTAATGCAGGTATCGTAGAAAAAATGGATACTGCAGACTGGAAAGAATTTGCCTTTGATATTCAAGAACCAGGTCAAATTATTGCCCAAGATATGATTGAATTTGGTAAATACGCTGGTCGTTTAATTGAAAAGAATCCTAAAAACTTTAGAATTTTTGGGCCAGACGAAACTAAGTCAAACCGTTTAAACCATGTTTTCGATGTAACTAACCGTCAATGGTTAGCAGCAAAAGATGAATCTTATGATGAAGCTATTTCTTCAGAAGGTCGAGTGATTGATTCACAATTATCTGAACATCAAGCCGAAGGTTTCCTAGAAGGCTATGTTTTAACTGGCCGTCATGGCTTCTTCGCATCATATGAATCATTCTTACGTGTAGTCGATACCATGATTACCCAACATTTCAAATGGTTACGTAAATCTAAAACACATGCTTCATGGCGCAAGAATTATCCGTCATTAAACTTAATTGCTACCTCTACTGTTTTCCAACAAGACCATAATGGTTATACTCACCAAGATCCAGGCCTATTAACTCACTTAGCTGAAAAGACTCCTGAATTTATTCGTGAATATTTACCAGCTGATACTAATACAGTTTTAGCAACAATGGATCATGTTTTCCAAAGTGAAGACAAGATTAACGTTATTGTTACTTCAAAACACTTACGCCCACAATTCTATAGTGTGGCTGAAGCAGAAGAAATTGTTGCTAATGGTTATAAAGTCATTGATTGGGCCTCAACTGCATCAGAAGATGATGTTGAAGTAGTTGTTGCAGCGGCTGGTACTGAACCAAACTTAGAAGCTTTAGCTGCAATTTCAATTGTAAATGAAGCCTTCCCACAATTAAAAGTTCGTTTCATTAATGTACTAGATATCCTTAAATTAAGACATCCAAGCATTGATGCACGTGGTTTAAGTGATGAAGAATTCAATAAGTTATTCACCACCGAAAAACCAGTGATCTTTGGTTTTCATGGTTATGAAGGTTTAATCAGAGATATCTTCTTCAGACGTCAAAATCGTAATTTGTTTGAACATGGTTATCGAGAAAACGGCGATATTACCACACCATTTGATATGCGGGTAATGTCTGAAATGGATCGTTTCCATATGGCTAGCGACATTGTTAAAGCGGTTTATGGTGATAAAGAACAAGCATTCTTAGATCAAATGACGGCTAAATTAGCTGAACATAAAGCCTACATTCGTGAAAACGGCCAAGATTTATTTGAAGTTGAAAATTGGACTTGGAAGAAATTGAAATCAGCTGAATAAGATATGTTAAAGGATTGGCGCAAGCGCTGATTCTTTTTAAATTGCTCTTCAAGGGTGTCTCTTGAGACTTACCTATGCCCATAACATAAAGTTTCAAGTCATGTATAAATATAAAATACCAAGTGGAAGTCAGGTTTTTACCTGGGCTTCACTTGGTATTTTTTACTATCCCTTAATGAATTAAGTTAGCCAAAGCTAAATAATTATTCTCTACTAATTTAAGCCAAAAAGGTTTTGGTTATTAGCCCTCATTCAACATCCTCCATAAAGTAGTCCGGCTTATTCCTAACCGATCTGCCGTAAGGTTATGATTGCCATGTTCATTTTCGAGAACTGCTTTTACAATCTTTAATTTGATTTTATCTAATGACCCTTGTAATAGCTCATTTTGACTTAAGTCTAAGGAGTTTTGACATGGTTCGTCATTTAATAATTCTCTTGTTAGAGACTCAGTAATATATGTACTTTGGCTCAGTGGGCCGGCTTGGCGAATAAAGCGATTAAGCTGCCGGTAATTGCCGGGCCAATGATAAGAACTGAGTTAGTTTCTTATGCTAAGTTGATGTTTGACCGTAAATTAACCAATTCTGCAGGAGGTAATATCAGTATTAGAGTAGGGGAAAATGAAATTCTTATGACACCTACTTTAATGTCACAACGGTTCCATTGTGAACTCAAACCTAATCAAATCCTCCTTTTGGATCAAAATGAAAATGTAATAGAAGGGGACGGAAAAGTAACACGAGAAGTTAATATGCATATGGCAAGTTATCAAGAAAATCCTGATATCAAATGCGTATTACATGCCCATGCTCCGGAATCATTGTTTTTTTGCGGTGAACTTAGACGAAATGCCTAATCTTACAGAGGCTAGTCAAAAACTCGGTAGAATTTTAAGATTAGCTTATGCCCCCTCAACAACACCAGAACTTGCTGAAACTGTTCGTAAACAAATAAAAGAAGACATGTCTATTCCGAAAGCCTACCTTCTTAGCCATCATGGAGTATTAATTACAAATAGTAATTTAGAGAAGGCTTTTGATATGTTGGAACGTTTTGAGTGGAATGCTGAAATTGCATATAAACACATGGTATTTCAAAAGCTTGGAATTCCAAAGAAAAGTGAAATGTAAAATTTAAAAAAATGGGAGCGGGTAAGAAGTAGAAAATCTATGATTTTCGCTTCGTCTGCCCGCCCCCGCAAGGTTGACTAGGATGGAACAAGTCGCTTCGCGATGCGGTTTCCATCCAGTCAACTACTGCATTGTACCATATGAAATTCAATATAAATGAGCGGGACTGTGCTTTTTTTGCCCAGTCTCATTTTTTTGTCTTCTAATTCATACAATAAAATTTTAAGTTAAAATAAAATCTATGTCTTAATTCATTTTATGTAACCGTTATACTAAAGATAAGCTTTTAGAAAGGAGCGAATCATTCATGTCAGATTGGATTGAATTGAAGGATAGAGTCTTTATTGTAACAGGAGGTTCTTCTGGGATTGGGCAAAGTATTGTTCAAGGTTTATTAGAAGTTGGGGCTAAGGTAGCTAACTTTGATCTTAAGGATGGCAATGAAGCTTCAGATAATTATTTCTTCGTACAAGTAGATGTATCTTCTCGTGAACATGTTGAAATAGGTGTTGCTCAAGTCGTAGAACATTTTGGAACCATTGATGGATTAGTTAATAATGCAGGCATTAATATACCAGCTTTGTTAGTTGATACTAAACAAGCTCATAGTAAGTATGAATTAAATGATCAAATTTTTGATAAAATGGTAAGTATCAATCAAAAAGGTTTATTTCTGGTTGCTCAAGCAGTAGGGCGAATTCTTACTGAGAAAAAAGCAGGGGTAATTGTAAATATGGCTTCAGAAGCCGGCCTGGAAGGATCAGAAGGCCAAAGTTGCTATGCTGCAACGAAAGCAGCAGTGTATAGTTTTACACGCTCTTGGGCCAAAGAACTTGGGAAATCAAATGTTCGTGTAGTTGGTTTAGCTCCAGGGATTATGGAAGAAACTGGTTTACGAACTTTGGCATATGAAGAAGCGCTTGCCTATACGCGTAATAAGTCAGTTGAAGAGTTAAGAGCAGGCTATAATAATACAAGTACAATTCCTTTAGGTAGAAGTGGTAAATTGAGTGAAGTTGCGGATGCGGTATGCTTTGCTTTATCAGATCGGTCTAGTTATGTTACAGGGGTAACCATCAATATTGCAGGAGGCAAGACTAGAGGATAGAAGGTGAATTATTTGGGAATGATTAATCGATGGTATGACATTTTGAAATTATTAGTGTCACATCATCAAGTTTCAATTAAAACGTTCAAGAAACAACTTTCCCTTTCCAATCAAACAATTCAAAAGACTATTATCCAATTAAATAGAGAATTGCAAGGTATCGCTCTTATTGAAGAAGTAGAAGACAAGTATCAAATCTCTATTGTTGATTTTGATAGCTTTAATAAGATTATGCAGGGCTCTCTTAAGAAACAAACTGATTTCAATTCAAGTAGTAAGCGCATGGCTTTTATATTAAAGGAATTAATTGAAGTGTTTGATTACCACATTATCTACGACCTAGCAGATGCTTTAAGTGTGAGTCGTGGAACTGTGGCGAATGATTTGAAAAGTATCCGTAAAGAATTAAAGAAATATAATGCTGAAATTGAAAGTGTAACTAATAAAGGAATCCGACTCATTGCAGATGAATTCAGTATACGTTTAATTTATTTGCACTTAGTTCAAGATTATTTTCCTCTTGACTATATCAGTCATAATAGTATCGATTATATGACTCAAATTAAAGAGACATTTAATCTAACTAATGAAACCATCAGTTGGTTGATTAAAAGTATAGATAT
The DNA here is from genome assembly GCF_000428865.1 of Eremococcus coleocola DSM 15696. Lineage (GTDB taxonomy): Bacteria > Bacillota > Bacilli > Lactobacillales > Aerococcaceae > Eremococcus > Eremococcus coleocola. The sequence continues at coordinate 19,818 of NZ_AUAT01000026.1, read as the reverse complement.
AGTTGTTGGGCGGATTAGTTGTAATCAGGTATTAGATAAGCCAATACCTAATTATATTAATACTGTATCCGATTATGATCTTTTTCAAGAGATTATTTACCACATTGAAACTAGGTATCAATTGAGTTTAAGTGTATATGATAAAGATTTTGTTAGTTTTGCTTTAAATTTACAGGCCATCAATGAGTTGCCTAGTAAGTCAAACCAAGCAGACGACATTACAAAATATGTATTTAATCAAATGATAGATTCAATTAATGCATCATTTGCGGTTGATATTGATAAGGACATATTTTATAAGGAAGTAAATCAACATCTACATTATTTAATTAATCGAACTATTTTTAAAGTGGTACCTAATCAGATTTTCTTTGGAGAATTAAAAAGAAAATACCCGTTTTCTTATGCTGTTTCACAAATTGCGGTTAAGTCAATTAGTAATAGTTTGAAGGTAGTCGTTAGTCCTTTGGAAGTGGATTATTTAAGCTTATATTTTGAAATGAACTTAAAAGGGCATAAAGATTATGCTCCACCTAAAGTTGCCATTGTAAGTAATACAGGCTATGGCACGGCTATGTTAATTCGTAAGCAGATTGAACGAGTGATTATTGGCAATATTCAAATCGATATATTTACCAATCAGACCTATCATCAGATGGATGATAGAGATTATTTAGCAATTTTTACCACAATTCCTTTAGAATCTGTCCGCGAAAGTATTCCCGTGATACATATTGCTACTGTTTATAGTGATCAATGGTTAATTAATGAATGGCAGAATATTTATACTACGAATATCCAACTGTTTGAGACTAGATTAAATAATGTGTTAGTTTTACCAGATACACTTGATAGTTATCAAGCAGCTTTATCGTGGATGATTCAAAGGTTTGAAGAAAGTGTTACCTTGGATACTAGTTATAGTAAAACAGTCATGAATCAAGAACGACTACATGCAACAATTTTTCAAAATGGGTTAGCTTTTCCCCATGGAATTAATAAAGGAACTGAATCTATCCAAATGATGCTAGGAATACTTTCTAAACCTATCTTAGTGAATGAAATTGAAGTCAAAGGTATTTTTATGTTAGTTATCGGTCAAGAACTAGATCCTAAAACTGAAAAAGATTTAGTGGATATTTATGATATTGTTTTTAGACTTGCGAATGAGCAAGACTTTCAAACGGCGATTGAAAGCTTTAAGGGGAAAGAAGATTTCCTTCACTATCTGATAGAGAGGAGGATAAATATATGAGTTTTATGGCTACATTTTGTGCTCTAGCAGTTTCGGCTTACTTATTACAAATTTTTTTGGGATTAAAGCAAATCAAGAATTTTAATACCATATTTGTAGAATTACGCCGCAAAGGAAAGGTGGCTATTGGGCGTCGCTCTGGTAAGATTCAATCGGGAACAGTGGTTATGTTTGCCGTTGATGATAATGCGAAAATTGTTGATGCACGTATGATGCAAGGAGTCACCGTATTAGCAAAATTTAAAGAATTACCACAATATATTGGCCAAGACCTACATTATATTGATAAATATAATCCATTGGTAAGACAAGAAAATAAATTGACTCAAATAGCTATGGAGGATGCCCGTGAAGTTTATTTGAGAGTGGAGATGGGGAACTATCAGGAAGAACCCAAAGAAACACTGCCGATAAGCCAATCACTCTCTATGTTAAAAAATCAAATAAAATATAGATTAAAAGGAAGTGTTTAATATGGATTTTGTTGTAAAGTTAGCTGAAGGATTTATGAATTTATTCCAAGCTGGTGCAGAAACATTTATTAGTTGGATGACAGGAATTGTTCCTCTAGTATTGATGCTAATGATTGCGATGAATACAATTATTGCTATGATGGGCCAAGAACGTGTGACTGCTTTAGCTCGGGTTTCATCTAAGAATCCAGTGACTCGCTACATGATTCTGCCTTTTGTATCAGCATTTATGTTAGGTAATCCAATGTCAATGACTTTAGGCCGTTTCTTGCCGGAATACTATAAACCAAGTTTTATTGCTTCTCAAATGCAATTCTGTCATACATCTAATGGTATTTTCCCACATATTAATCCAGGTGAATTATTTGTATGGCTTGGGATTGCGCAAGGAATCTCAACGCTAGGTTTAAACCAAACTGAATTAGCAATTCGCTACTTGTTAGTTGGTTTAATTATGAACTTTGTCGGTGGTTGGGTCACTGACTATACAACAGCATTTGTTTCTAAACAACAAGGAATTGAATTAAGCAAATCGGTTGAGGAAATTTAGAGGGGAGGAATAATAATGGGATATAATAGTATAAAAGTAAATAAAGGAAATGGTGGCTTTGGAGGACCATTAATTATTACACCAACTGAAGAAAAACATAAATTTATTTATGTTACTGGTGGTGGTGAAAAACCAGAAATTGTAGATAAAATTGTAGAATTAACTGGAATGGAAGCTGTGAATGGCTTCAAAACGTCTATTCCTGATGAAGAGATTGCATTGGCAATTATTGACTGTGGAGGAACTTTACGGTGTGGTATCTATCCTAAGAAAGGTATTCCTACCATAAATATTATTCCAACTGGTAAGAGTGGCCCGTTAGCCCAATATATCACTGAGGATATTTATGTTTCAAATGTTGGTATGAACCAAATTGAGTTGGCAGATAAAAGTGATATCGTCATTCCTACTAAACCAGTCAATGTATCAGAAAACAGTCAAGCAAGTTATGATACATCAAAGAAAATTTCTGAACAAAAAGCTGATTCTAGTTTAATCGCTAAGATTGGGATGGGCGCTGGTAAAGTGGTTGGTACCTTTAACCAAGCAGCGAGGGATGCTGTTCAAACCATGTTACATACCGTAATTCCCTTTATGGCCTTTGTTTCTTTATTAATTGGATTAATTCAAGGATCTGGAATTGGGACTTGGATAGCTAATTTAATGACACCACTCGCAGGAAATGTTTTTGGCCTAATTATTATAGGGTTTATTTGTTCATTGCCATTCCTTTCTCCTTTCTTAGGCCCTGGGGCTGTTATCAGCCAAATTATTGGTACCTTGATTGGGGTAGAAATTGGAAAAGGGAATATTCCACCTCAATTAGCTTTACCTGCTTTATTTGCCATTAATACCCAAAATGGTTGTGACTTTATTCCTGTAGCCTTAGGATTGACTGAGGCTAAAGCTGAAACCGTTGAAGTTGGGGTGCCTTCTGTATTGTATTCACGTTTCTTAAATGGAGTGCCTCGAGTTATTGTGGCATGGTTAGCAAGCTTTGGTTTATATAGTTAATTATTAGATAAGGAGATTTAATTTGAAACTTTTTGAGACAAGTATTGTTGGAATAGGAAGCCAGGCAAAAATGTTTGCGGCTGAAGCTATGTTAATTCTATTTGGCCAAGGTGCACCTGAGGATTTAAAAGAATACACTTATCAAATTGATGTCAACCCAGTTAATGGAGACATTGTAGAAGGTCAATTCATATATTTCGACAATCAAGCTTATAGAATCACTAGTGTGGGTAATCTAGTTACAAAGAATTTGAATGATATTGGTCATATCAGTGTAAAATTTAATGGGGCAACCGAAGCAGAACTGCCTGGAACACTCTATGTAGAAGCAAAAACCTTACCTGAGATGAATGTTGGAACTCGAATAACTATTAAATAATTTAGTGAATTGCTTCCTAATTACGATTTAAACCAATTTTAAACGTTATTAGGGAGCAATTTTGTATATAATATTAATAGATTGATTAAATAAAAGCATAAAATGGAGGTAATTATGAAATTAGTACTCGACACCGCAAATATTGATAAAATTAAAGACTATTTAACCTATCTTCCAGTGGCTGGTGTTACGACCAACCCTAGTATCCTGAAGAAGGAAGGATCGATTGACTTCGTAGAACATATGAAAGAAATCCGTTCTTTAATTGGCAAGGAGCGTTCACTGCATATCCAAGTGATTCAGGAAGATTATCAAGGTATACTTGATGATGCGCATAAAATTTTGAATTTAATTGATAAAGATGTTTATATCAAAATTCCTGTTTCAAAAGATGGCTTAGCTGCCATTAAAACCTTAAAAGCAGAGGGGGTTAACATTACGGCAACCGCTATCTATTCTACAATCCAAGCAATTCTCGCGAAAGAACTCGGTGCGGATTATTTGGCTCCCTATGTAAATCGCATGGAAAATCTAAATACTGACCCCTACGAAGTAATATATCAAGTTGCCCAAGACTGCCTTGGTTCTGATACAGAAATTTTAGCAGCTTCTTTCAAAAATGTATCCCAAGTTTTAAAAGCTAGTCAAGCTGGAGCTAATTATGTTACAGTGGGTACGGATGTGATTGATAGTTTCTTAGCAAATGCCAATATCGCCAAAGCCACTCACGATTTTGCTGCTGATTGGCAAATGAATTTTGCTAAGGATCAGATTTAAGCGTAAATAAATTTATGTAAGAAAATATTTTTGTGTATCAATACATAAAATATAATTACAAAAAGAGATAAAATCATCAAAAGATTGATTTTATCTCTTTTGTTATAGAACATTTCCAATTAGGGCCAAATTTAGAATAGGCTAGTTGTAAATATTTTACCCCAAGGACTTATTTAAGATTGACCTTAAGGCTTTTTCTCTCAGGGGAATAGTATCAATGCCATTATTTCTTTCATATCCTTCAACTAAGACACTACAGATATATAATTGTGAGATGATCCCAGGTAGCGAACCACCTTCCAAAAATTCTTCAATTGCTGTTTGTAAGACAATATCGCATAGTTTAGCAATCGGGGAAGAGAGAAAATTGGTAATTGCAATAGTTGTTGCCCCGTAATCCTTCGCGATTTTCAACGAATCAAAGGTATCTTTGGTCCGTCCACTTAGAGAGAAGCCAATGACTGTATCCTCTGGTGTTAAAAGCGATGCCGTTTGGGCTTGTAAATGGGGGTCAATGACCGCATTACAATGGACTCCCACCCGTAAAAACATATTTTCTAAGTTTCGGCTGGTATTACCGCTTGAACCTACTCCAAACACATAGAGGTGTTTAGCTTTGGTAATTGCAGTAATTGCACGGTCTAATTCAGCTTCATTGATTAATTGACGGGTAGCTTTTAAAGCATCTGTCAATTTATTTAGGGTTTCGTCATAGAATTTATCTTCCAGTGTGGTCCGGTCTTTACTGAAATCTTCCTTGGCCATTTCAATTTTTAAATCGGCAAAGCCTGAAAAACCTAATTTTTGGCAAAAACGAATGATGGTTGCGTCACCGACTGAGGTGGCTTTTTTTATATCCTCAATGGTTGAATAAATTGTTTTTTCTTTAATTTGGAGGATATGATTGGCTACTTTTTGTTCAGATTTGGTAAAGCTAGGGTATTTTTCTTGGATGAGTGTTATAAATTTCATAATTTACCTCTTCTTTTGGATGTGTTTATATTATAAAACAAAATCTTGCAGATGACTATTTACAATAATGTAAGCGTTTGATAGAATGGTTTTTGGAGGAATTCTCCGTTAAAAAATAAAAATGGAGGTAAAATCTTGAGAAAAGAAGAGTTTATTCAGCAAATTAAAAAAGGAATTATTGTTTCTTGTCAGGCTTTACCCGATGAGCCCATGTACACTGAGGCTGGGGGTGTAATGCCCTTATTTGCTTTAGCTGCCGAAGAGGCTGGCGCAGTGGGGATTCGAGCGAATTCAGTCCGAGATATTAATGAGATTAAAGCAAAAGTGAATTTACCAGTTATTGGGATTATTAAGAAAGATTACCCCCCGCAAAAACCATTTATTACGGCAACCATGGCTGAAATTGATCAATTAGTTGAAACCGGGGTTGAAGTAATTGCTTTGGATTGTACCCTAAGACCGCGTCATGATGGGAAAACAATTAATGAATTTATTAAGGAGGTTAAAGATAAATACCCTGATCAATTATTGATGGCAGATATTGCGACGATTGAAGAAGGCGTGAATGCATATGAAGCAGGCGTTGATTTCGTAGGCACCACCTTAAGTGGCTATACCGAGGAAAGCCAAGGTGCGGAAAAGCCTGACTTAAACTTAGTCGCCGACTTGGTTAGAAGAGATATTCCTGTGATTGCGGAAGGGAATATTCATACCCCAGAACAAGTAAAAAAAATTAAAGCATTGGGTGCTACTGGTATCGTTATTGGCGGCGCCATCACTCGTCCTAAACAAATTGCTAGTCGTTTTATTGAAGCGTTTAATGAATAAGGAGGTTATATAAATGTTTAAGAAGTTTTCTCAAATTGGGAAAGCGATGATGCTCCCAATCGCTATCCTACCAGCAGCAGGTCTATTATTAGGTCTAGGTGGAGCCTTAACCAATGAAAGTGCCCTAATTGCATATCCTTTTCTAAACCAAGCTTGGTTACAAACTATTCTTTCTATTATGAGTGCGGCCGGGAATGCCGTCTTTGCCAACTTAGCCCTTATCTTTACGATTGGGGTTGCAGTCGGTTTAGCCAAAGGCGATAAAGGAACTGCTGGCTTAGCAGCGGGTGTTGCTTATTTGGTTTATACCGCGACAATAAGTGGATTCTTACAATTATTTGCTGAAGAGGGCGCATCCATCGATACTGGCGTGATTGGCTCCATTGTAGTGGGTAGTACGGTTGCCTTTCTCCATAATCGTTATCGTAAGATTGAACTGCCGCAATTTTTAGGCTTCTTTGGGGGCTCACGGTTTATTCCAATTGTTTCATCCTTTGCCGCAATTGTTCTAGGTGCGATTTTCTTTGCCATCTGGCCACCAGTACAAAATGTGTTGGGAATCGCCGGTGAAAATATTGCTAAAATGGGAAGTTTTGGTACTTTCTTATACGGATTCCTGTTACGTTTAACTGGGGCGGTAGGCCTTCACCATACGATTTATCCCTTGTTCTGGTATACCTCTTTAGGTGGTAGCGAAGAAGTAGCTGGAAAAATGATTGAGGGAGCGCAAAATATTTTCTTTGCTCAGTTGGCTGATTCAAGTCACCAAGGTTTATTTACTTATGGTACCCGTTTCTTTGCTGGTCGTTTTGCGACGATGATTTTTGGCTTGCCAGCAGCCTGTTTGGCCATGTATCATTCTATTCCTGTGGTTAACCGTAAGAAAAATGCAGGTCTATACTTCTCTGGTGCCTTAACTTCTGCTTTGACAGGGATTACCGAACCGATTGAATATATGTTCTTATTCTCTGCTCCTTGGTTATATGTCATCCATGCTTTCTTAGATGGGGTGTCTTTCTGGGTGGCTGATATCTTAAGTATTCGGATTGGTAATTCATTCTCTGGTGGTTTTATCGATTATACTTTATTCGGTATCTTACAAGGTAACTCCCATACAAATTGGTTAAGAGTCATTCCAGTGGGAATTATTTGGGCACTTGTTTATTATGTTGTCTTCCGCTTCTGCATTAGCAAATTTAAAGTATCGATTCCTGGTATGGATATTAATGAAGACAATCCGGTTGAAAACACCACTTCAGATAATGGAAGTACTTTACACGATGAATCATTAAGAATTATTGATGCCTTAGGTCATGAAGAAAATATCGAATCAGTTGAAGCTTGTGCAACTAGATTAAGAGTGGCCGTAAAAGATGCAGGCCATGTAAACCAAGCCGCAATCAAAAATTTAGGGGCAACTGCAGTTTTTGAGGTTCAAGGAGGCATTCAAGCGGTCTTTGGAGCTAAAGCAGATTTATTATCTCAAGAAATTAATCAGATTCTAGGGGACGAGTAAGTAACTTTATACAAGACTCGATAAGCATTACATTTAATGCAAAAATAAAAGGCTCTAAAAATGGGAATCAACCATTTTTAGAGCCTTTCATCTTAAGCAAATGAGCAATTATTCGGTATAGCTTATATCTAAGATATATTAATTTATCCTAAAATCATTTGTGCGAGCGGATAACCTATTAAATATGTGACGATGATGGTAAGAATCATGAATAGGACACCATATTTCAACATTTTTTCTGTATCTGTCCAACTAGATGAGACTGATACTGCAACGAATGGCATTGAAGAAGGCGCTGCAGTTCCTAGAGATGCACAAAGTCCAATGACAGCGGCAATAGCGGCGGCACTAATTTGTCCATTACTACTTAGGGCTACAGGAACTGCCATTGAGGTAAAGACTTGAGCCGTTACCATATGAGAAGTAATGTTTGAAGATAATGAGGCGACCACGATAAAGAAAAGAATAAGTAAACTTGGAATAAGACTGGTAGTAATTGGTTGGATAAGGGTGATTAATTGATCAATCAGACCGATTCCCTTGTCTGTCATGACAGTACCAAATAGTAAGGTACCACTACTCATGATTAAGGCAGGCCAGGAAACACCCTTGGTAATGGCTTCAGAAATATTTACAAGAGGTTTACCCTCGATTGAAATAATGGCCATGACCACAACACCGAGTAGGGGTGGCATAGCAGATCCAAAGCTTGAAATATAGGTAGATAATTCTGGGAGAATCTTAGAAATTAAACTTGGCAATACCCATAAGAGAACGACTCCAAAGAAAATAAATAAGATCATATTTTCCCGGAAGCTATTCATTTTTGATGGTTCATCTTTGAAGTCTTCTTCACTGAGACCTTTATAATCGGGTAGACTTGGATTTAAAATAAAGCGGAAAACGAGTAACGTGAGAACAAATAAGATAAGGCCAACAGGAATACCGAAGAGCATATATTGACCATAGTTGATCACATTTCCTGTAACTGATTCGTAAACCCCCATTGCTAATACTGGAAAGACATGGGCGATTGGGGTCATGCCTGCAGAAAGATTGGAGAAGATAGCCATGCCCATGATAAGCATTGAAGCAAATTTATCCCCTTTTTTAAGCCCTAAAATATCATATATTTCATTAAGAATTGGTAGAAAGATAAAAAATAAGACAGTTGGAGATATAAATAATCCCATCAATAATACTGATAATAAGAAAAGAGTCGTCATATGCCAGATGCTTTTTTGGGCAAATTTAGAAGTAATAAAGAATAAGGCAGTTCTGCGAATAAATGACGTTTGAGAGATAGCATAGGTACAGATAAAAGTGAATAATAGGAAGGCAAAAGTTGAATTACCGAAGGAAGAAGATAAAGCTGTATTCATACCAACTTCAGGAATAAAGGCTAGTGATAAAATAGCAATTAAACTTGGCCAAGTAATATCCACTGTGACCCATAGAATCAAAGTGCCAATAAAGGTTCCTAACACGGCTACACTGGGACGGTTAAAGCTTGAAAAACTGACGAAGTGAGACGAAATCATAATTATTAATGCAAGTATCGTAAATAGTTTCTTTTTCATAATTACACCCCTTAAATTAATGCCTTTTGTTTACGAAATTCGTTTTGGACCATTGATAAGGAAGCTCGATTTTCTCCAGTCGATAGGGTGGCCCCAATACCAGCGGCTTGACCAGTTGCAAAAGCAGTTCCCATCACACGGACGGAGCCTAGTCCCATTGAATCGGATGAAATCATCCGGCCAGCAGCCCATAAGTTTATGGGTATCCTTTACTTCAAGCGCACCCAATGGGATTGAAGCATAGTCATTGTCCGGAATATGAGTGTACTTCAGTTCGGTATCACTCTTATGGATTTCTGGACTCCAAGCAGCTCAACCGATACTATCCTCGCCTTTTATAGCATATAAGATATCTTTGCCGAGCAAGACCTCATTTCCAATCACTCTACGAGCTTCACGGATACCAAGTTCGGGACTTGAGCTTTCTACTCTGATGTCTTTAAAGTCTGGGATAAAGCGCTTAAAGGTTTCGGTATAAGCGGATATTTGTTATCTTAACAATAGTTCTGCAGTCGTTTTTTCTTGACTACTTAAGTTTTTAAGAATGATAGAAGGAATTGTACAGTAGCCTACTGTTTCTTCTTTGGGCTTGATGATCATTCCTTTTTCTTTAAATAAATTGGGGTTGTCCGCTTCTTTCCCAGCTGAGATTGCTTCATTTAGTTCTTTCATACCAATATCTCGTTTAGGTAATCTAGAGAGTTTGAAGACTAATGAAGATTGTTGAACTAATCCCTCATCATCGCCCCGTTCAGTTGAGATATTAGCAAGGCGGGCTAAATTTGCATTCCCACTTGCATCGACGTAATTATTTGCTTGTATTTCAAAGAGTCCTTCATCATCAGAACAAATAAGAGTTTGGATTCGCCCTTGACTAGTTTTAACATCTACGAGGTTAGCATGCAATAGGGTATTAACATTATTTTCAGGAGGTCAGCCATCTTATCAGCAAATTCTTGGCCTCTCTTTTGGTCCAGGTCATAAACATAGACTTCTTTGATAGGGCGAACATTTAAGACAGGTTTTAATTGATATTGGGCTTGACCGCCAGTACCAAAGAGGACAAAGACACTCGCATCTTTGCGGGCTAATAAGTCGGTAGCCGCTCCGGATACAGTACCCGTTCTAAACGAGTAAAGAAAGTCCCATCCATAATTGAATTTACTTCCCTAGTTTCTTCATTTAACATGACCATGGTTGCTGGGACTGAAGTAATGTCTTTGCTAATGTTGTTAGGATAAACAGATACAATCTTGCCCCCAGCTGCTACATCGACTGGCGCCCAATTCAAATCCATCACTTGGTCCGGAGCAAGCCATTTTGAAGCCATATGTTCCTTGAGGATTGACTGTCCTTTAATTATTTTGACGGTGTAGGTGGAAAGGGTAAGGTGCCCAAAATTATAGCCATAGTCCGCGGTATTGATATAGTCAAGAACTTCAAACTCAAGGTCTAATTCTTCTTTCCGCTCCCGGACCAAGGTTTGGGGTGGGTTTTCGCTGGCCTCAATTTTACCGCCTGGGAATTCCCAGAGTTCAGGCAAGAGCATGCTTCTGCTTCGTTGGCTACCATTATTTTCCCATCTTGGATAATGGCACCCGATACCACTGAGATTTCTTTCATACTACCCCTTCTTTCTTATAGCTATTATATCCTAATTTATCAAGAGAGTTTTTAAAAAGCTAATCGGCACACATAAAACAATCATGCTATAATTTAATATGTAAATGATATAGATTGGAGTGGTTTGATGAAAAGTAAAAGAATCGGATTCGTTTTTCTTGCCTTATTTATTACCTTTATTTCACTTACGCCCCTAGCTTCAGCAAATTACCAAGCAGTCATTGATGAGATTATTCAATATTACCCTTTGTATCTACAGGGAGATATGGAGGAGGTAGACCACTCAACCTATCTTAAAGAGATTAATATTCCAGGTGCCCAAACGAGTGAAGGCATAGCCGTAGGTTTCTATGATATTGACCAAAATGGTAGCCGGGAAATGTTGGTCAAAACCTTGGGGGACTCTGGTGGTTTAATGATGATTTATACTCTTAAAGATGAACAAGTTTACCGGATTGCAGATGATTCCAATTATATCGGATATCGGAAAAGAATTGATTTTTATCAAGATGGCTCAATGTTCCACCGCATCTCAGGTGGGGTGGTTACTAGCGGGGGTTCATGGTTATTGATGAGCCCAGATGGTACCAGCTTGGTAGAAGCTGATTCCTATATCTATCATGGTGATAGTCAGACCTATGAAAATAGTGAGACCGGCGAACAGTTATCCGACCATGATTTCAAGGTTAAGTATAATATTCTTGATAAGACGCCCCTTGATATAAACCAAGAAATTGGTTGGATTCCAATTGTTGATAATCAAGGGAATGCTTTAATTGAACCAAGTCAGGTCCAATCGGCTTTAGCTAGTCAAGACTCAGACCAAGCGACTAACCAAACTGATTCACAAGCAAGCGATGAAAATAATCAAGCTGAACTAGGATACAGTCAAACAAATCAAACACCTGCGTTGACCTGGATGACAGAAATACCGAAGGGAGATTTAGCCTGGGGTAAGGAAGTTAAATCCATGGAAGACTATCAAAGCACTTACTTAACCGAGCTTCGTCGTTTAGACCAGGTCTGGGCAGACTTGGCTCACGCTCATCTAGATCAGAAAAAAACCTTAGATCAAATTCGGACTGGTGACCGGCTAGACTTTGCTAAGAACAAAGATTTTCATCCGATAATTCCAGCGCTTTATTCAGCCTTTTATCAATGTTTGGACCAATTGGATGACTCCTCTGCTCACGAATTGTCGCAACTACTCCATGATAGTTTTGTCTTAGAGAAAATGTTGTTGCCAGACCTAAATGAGACCAGTCATGAGGCTTTAAATCAATTACGACTCCAAGTTATTGATACCTATTATGCTTATAATGATGCAAAGTTTCAAGAGTCGGGCTTTATGGGCTATGAATGGGTGCGAGACCAATTAGATAAAAAAGTTGTGACCTTACCTGAACTCCTTGCTCTTGATGATGACAATTTTGACTTACTGAACCGGATTGGCATTGCTTCTGGTTATCCAGGTGAATCGACTGGCTTCCAGCTTTTCCCGAGTCAATTTGATTATGGCGCTGGATTGCCGCAGTCACTTGACCAATATTTCTATCTTGTTTTAACTCAATCGCCAGGGGCACAAGATATCGGTGGATCTCAGGCTTATTACTTACACTTAGCTAGTGGGGAGATGACCTCAGCTAATTTAGGGAGCCTACCTAAGCTAGAAGCGATTGAAGTTCCTGATTATCAAGCCCGTTATGGTATAGAGGTGACCAATTATTATCCAGCCTATTCAGCCAAAGAAACGAATAACCAAGGCTTGCGTGAAGGGCTCACCCAAACTGCACCGGCTTGGACTGGTCAAGAAGATTTAGCTAATTTAATGGCAAGCTGGGGGCAAACCATGGGCCAAGCCTACCAAGCCTATACCCCTGACAAACCGGCGAGTTTCTACGGCGCTAGTTTACCGCAAGTGTCTTTTAAATTTCATTTGTATCACCAAGTGATAGAAGGTCTCTATGACCAAATGCCAAGCAAGGACAATCAGATGCGAGTTGTGGCAGTTTATTCAGATATTAAGGATACTGTCAATCCCAATGCTGAACGTCACTTATATCTGTTTGTTTCAGATAAGAACAACGGCATTTGGGCCTTAATAGCCACTCAAGGCCCGGGAGAAGATGGTCTTTTGACTTTTAAAGATACCGCTAATAAAGATTTAATTAATGGTTTCATTGAAGTGGCAAATAACCATTAAGACTTAAACTTAAAAAAGATAGGGGAATGACCGGGCAAAATGCTCGGTCATTTTTTACTGTAACTTATGTGGAGAGAGTTGGTGAGAATCAGGATTGATTTGCACAAATTCGATTAAAAAGATGCGAAACCCAATAGACTGACCTATTTTTGAAGAAATTGATACGAATCAAAGTTGCTCAGCATCAATTTGATTAAAATGATGCGAAGGCTCATCGAGTGGCCTACTTTTGATAAAAATCCTACCATTCAAATGTTTGGTATGCTTTGTCCTATGCCAAGTTTAGGTGCTTAAGATGAAACCTGCTTAACCTCATCAAAAGGGTTCTTTGATAATATGAATAAACTGATATCTTTTGCGCTAGAATCCGATCCAGGTTATGATGATATGAGAAGGGGGTTCTGCCAATGTCATCTGACACGCAAACACATCAGAAATATTCACTGAAACAACTTTTACTTTTTATCTTACCTTCCTTAGCAGGGGTCCTACTCCTAATGACACCGCTGAAGATTAATGGCCAGTCGACGGTGATGGTCTCTGTGATTGCGGATTTCCTCAAGGAAAGCATCTCCAAGTTGGTCCCAATTTATGTTTTGGTTCTGGCAGTGATTATCATTTCTTCTGGCTTAGCTTTACTTTATAAGTTTTCTAAGCCAGCATTTATTGAGAAGAATGAACTACTAAAAAGTGCCGCCCAAGTATCTAATTTCTGGTTGGGAGTTCGTTTAGTCGGTTTGCTGATGGGCTTTCTAGTAGCCTTTGGTAAAGACCTAGGTTTACCAGAACTCATTTGGGGTATGGATACTGGGGGATTAATCCTGTTCGACCTCATCCGTGGACTCTTTATTATTTTCTTAGTGGCTGCCTTTATCCTCCCACTCTTAACTGAATTTGGTCTCTTAGAATATATTGGAGTTTTTTTAGCTAAAGTGATGCGCCCGATTTTTAATTTGCCAGGACGGTCTGCCGTGAATTGTGTCGCCTCATGGATTGGCGATGGAACGATTGGGATTACCTTAACAGCCAACCAGTACGAAGAAGGTTATTATAATCAACGAGAAGCCGCAACGATTGCGACCATGTTCTCGGCGGTCTCCATTACCTTCTGTCTGGTAGTGGTAGAAAATATTAATATGATGGACAAATTCGGTTTCTTTTATTTAACTATGTTTATTGCGGGGTCTGCTTGTGCTTTAATCGTGCCCCGGATTCCGCCTTTGTCGCGCAAGCCCAATACCTATTTCAAAAATAATCCTCAAGAAGATGAAGAGGATGTTCCGACTGGTTATACTGCTAACCAATGGGGCTTGAAGCTAGCTGTGGAGAAAGCCCAAGAGAGTGGTAATCTTGGTCAATATTTGCAACAGGCGGTATCAACCGTCCTTGGTTTGTGGCTCTCAGTCATTCCAACCATTATGGCAATTGGGTCACTGGTTCTTATTGTTTCCCATACGACTCCGATTTTTGACTGGTTAGGGCTACCTTTTAAGCCGCTCTTACAAGTCTTACAAGTTCCGCTGGCTGACCAAGCAGCTTCCACCATGGTGATTGGTTTTGCTGATATGGTGGTTCCTTCGATTATGGCTGCAGCAATCCCTAATCCAATGACTCAATTTGTTATCGCATGTCTGTCAGTGGTCCAGCTGATTTATATGTCTGAGACCGGTGCAGTTATTCTGGGATCTGGCCTACCAGTTTCTTTCCTGGATATTTTTATTATCTTTATCGAACGGACCTTAGTTGCTCTGCCAATCATCGTACTAATGGCGCATTTAATATTTTAAATGTATAGAAAAATCCTTGCCTACTGTAATTAGTGGACAAGGATTTTTTGTTTTAAGGGCGTTTATGTCTAAAAATTATGAAGGCGAGCACTAAGACTACTAAGAAAGCAATCACCACCAAGGGCCAGGTCTGGTCGATGATACCTTTGAGGGCGACGACTAAAAAGAGCACGAGAATAGGGTAGAGACCACGCTGATTCATAAATACTTCCTTTCTTGTTATGGGCTATGGTTAGTATAAGCTATTTGAGCGGGCTAGCCTAATTTTTCCTCTTAATATTAGAAAAAAGCCTGAAGCGCTTAATGAGATTAAAAGACCTTTTAAGTCCCATGAGAATTTGCATATTTTTTAAGTAAGCGTTATCATATACCGGATAGAAAGGGGTCTTTTTCATGAATTCTGACCAAGAGCTGATTCAAAACCGGTCAGCCAAAGATATACTTTTGTTTTTATTGCCATCACTGCTAGGGGTGTTTTTATTAATGACGCCTCTGGTGATAGAAGGGCAATCCACGGTGATGGTCTCGGTGATTGCCAATTTCTTACGCCAACAGGTGAGCAATTTTATTCCAATTTATTATTTGGTCTTATTCATTATTACTTTTTCGACGATAATTGCTTTGATTTATCGCTTTAGTAAACCAACTTGGCTTGAAAGCAATCGCTTACTTAAAGAGGTAGCAGATATCTCACCCTTATGGTTACTTGTCAGAGTCACAGGCTGTGTCTTAGCTTGGTTAGTGGCTTTTGGCAGAATCTGGGGTATGCCGGAAATCATTTGGAGTCCCGATACAGGGGGCTTGATCCTTTTTAACTTAATCAATGGGTTATTCATTATTTTCTTAGTGGCGGCTTTTATTCTGCCTTTTTTAACTGAGTTTGGTTTATTGGAATATGTCGGGGTATTTTTAACCCCTTTTATGCGACCGATCTTTAACTTACCGGGTCGGTCTGCAGTCGATTGTGTGGCTTCCTGGATTGGAGATGGGACGATCGGGGTAACCTTAACCAATAAACAGTATGAAGAAGGTTACTATAATGCTCGGGAAGCAGCCGTTATTTCCACTACTTTCTCAGCTGTCTCCATTACTTTCTGTTTGGTGGTAGTAGAAAATATAAATATGATGGATAAGTTCGGTTTCTTCTATCTAACTACCATTGTGGCGGGAATTGCTTGTGCCCTAATCGTACCACGGATTTGGCCTTTATCAGGAAAGGCTAATACATATTATCTTGGTAAATCACAAGATATTGGTGAGGACATTCCTGTTGGCTATAGCAAACACCAATGGGCTATGGAGCTTGCTATTAAGAAGGCACGGACCAATGGGAATCCAGTCCAATATTTGAAATCAGCCTTGAAAACTGTTTTAGGCTTATGGTTGAGTGTGATTCCAAGTATTATGGCGATTGGAACCTTGGTCTTAATTGTTTCTCAAACGACGCCGATTTTTGAATGGTTGGGCTTTCCCTTCCGTCCGATCTTGCAATTATTGCAGGTGCCCTTGGCGGACCAAGCGGCTTCTACCATGGTGATTGGCTTTGCTGATATGGTAGTCCCATCTATTATGGCGGCGGCCATTGCCAATCCGATGACCCAGTTCATCATTGCTTGTATTTCCATTGTTCAATTGATTTATATGTCTGAAACTGGGGCAGTCATTCTGGGATCTAATTTGCCAGTATCCTTTACTGAAATCTTTATCATCTTTATTGAACGGACTTTGATTTCTCTACCTATCATCGTCTTGATGGCGCATTTGATATTTTAAGAGCGTGGGGCAGACGGATTGGGCTTTTTTGCTCGGTTTTGTCTGTTCCTATTTTTTTGGAATGGTAGTTTCTTTACTTTTAGGCTAAGCCTGGGAAGTAGTTAGTTAACTTATGGTCGAAGTGTGGAAAAATTCTTTACTTGTTAGGCAAGTAAAGAAAATGTCTGAAGTTTTTCTTAAGTTGGTATGAAAGTAAAGAAAACTAAGGCTGATTTTCTTAAGTGATATTTGAAGTGTGGAAAAAATTCTTCACTTGTTGGAGCAGTAAAGAAAATGTCTGAAGTTTTTCTTAAGTTGGTATGAAAGTAAAGAAAACTAAGGCTGATTTTCTTAAGTGATATTTGAAGTGTGGAAAAAATTCTTCACTTGTTGGAGCAGTAAAGAAAATGTCTGAAGTTTTTCTTAAGTTGGTATGAAAGTAAAGAAAACTAAGGCTGATTTTCTTCGGTGATATTTGAAGTGTGGAAAAATTTTTTCCTTTGTGGAGCAGTAAAGAAAGCGGCTAGTGATATTCCCGACTTAGGCTGGAAGTGAAGAAAAATCTCCACCTTCTTCTAGCGAACTATATTATAAGAAAGAATTAATCCATTTTTCCTATTAAGTCCCTTGCTATACCTTGAGACCGCTTTTATACTTGAACTTAGTGAATCTTAATAGGAGGTGCTTTAATGGCCCATGTTTTGTTAATTAATACTGGCGGTACCATTGCCATGTCCGAAGACCATACGACCAGGAAGGTGTCGCCGACACGTGAAAATCCAATTCGTCAACAGGGTAATTTTATCAATCATTTTGCAACAGTGACCTTTGTTGACTTATTTAACTTGCCGTCTCCGCATATGACCCAAGCTCAAATGCTAGAGCTTTCTAATTATATCCGTGACCATGCGGGGGATTATGACGGGATTGTTGTGACTCATGGGACGGATACCTTAGAAGAAACAGCCTATTTCTTACAATTGAACTTGAATCTTTCACAAGCAGTAGTGGTGACGGGAGCCATGCGGTCATCCAATGAAATCGGAGCCGATGGCATGGCAAATCTCCGGTCAGCGATTATGGCCGCAGCTGCCCCTCAGTCCCGTGATCAAGGTGTACTGGTAGTCATGAACGAGGAAATCCACACCGCAACCTATGTGACCAAAACCCATACCACTAATTTAGCCACCTTCCAAACTCCCACCTTTGGTCCTATCGGACTAATTTCTAAAAACCAGGTCCTTTATTTTCAAAAAATCCTCCACCGGGATTATTACCCAGTTAAGGAGATTAAAAAACCGGTAGCCTTGCTAAAAGCCTATGCTGGGATGCAAGCGGATATTATTACAGCCATCGGGGCCAGTCATTATGGTGGGCTAGTCATCGAAGGGTTAGGAGCGGGCAACCTCCCTCCCGCTACGGTGCCTGCCACCGAAGCCTTGTTGGCCCAAGGGATTCCAGTCGTTATGGTCTCCCGTGCCTTCAATGGGGTGATTGAAGATGTTTACGATTATGAAGGTGGGGGGAAACAGTTGAAGCAAGCAGGGGTGATTTTTGCCCAAGGCCTCAGTGGGGTTAAGGCACGTTTGAAATTAGAGTGTTTACTAAATGCAGAAAGTCAAGTAGACCTGGGTCAGGCTTTTGCCTGGAGTTAGAGTAGGGAAAATACTTTCAGTGATTAAAATAATTGGAAAAGTAGGCAAAATTTAAGTTTATAATCTAATCTTATAATCCGTCGAAAATTTAGTAATTAAAATAAAAAAATCAGCACCCAAGTGGCTATGCTTGGGCGCTGACTAGCGAGAGTAATAGTAAGTAATTAGAAAAATTATCTGATAGAATCTTCTTCAAATGTCTCGCTAATTGATATTATAATCTCTTTTAAATAAAAAGAAATAGGTCTAGCCAAAACATTTCAAAATTTAATTAATTTTTAAGTATAATATTAGATTAAGAGTTTGAAAATGCTAGTCTTGTAGACAGACTTTCATAAGACACTGTAGACAAGGCCCATGTTTTCATAGGCCTGGGACTGTGTTATAATAAGGCAATAAACTAACAATAGAGGTGAAGAAAATGTCAGGCCATAATAAATGGAGTAAGATCAAGAATAAAAAAGGGGCAGAAGATGCTCGGAAAGGGGCCGTGTTTGGCAAGCTTTCCAAGGAAATCTTCATGGCTGCTAAGAATGGTGGCGGCGACCCGTCAATGAATTCCACCCTTCGCATGGTGCTTGACAAGGCTAAGGCAGAAAATATGCCTAAAGATAACATCACTCGTGCTATTAAAAAAGCAACCGATGCGGGTGACATGACTAACTACGATGAAATTACTTATGAAGGATACGGCCCTGGTGGGATTGCGATTTTGGTCCATACCCTAACCGATAACAAAAACCGGACCGATACGGGCATCCATGTTGCTTTTAGTCGTAATGGTGGTAACTTGGGTACTTCTGGTTCCGTGGCCTATATGTTTGACCGTAAGGGCTATGTGGTGCTTGATCGTGAAGAATTAGAGGTCGATGAAGATACGATTTTCGAATTGGCTATTGAAGCTGGTGCCGAAGATGTGCAAGTTTCGGATGAAGCCTTCGAAATTTATACTGATCCGAGTGATTTTGCAGCTGTTAAGGAAGGCTTAGAAGCAGCCGGTTATGAATTTGCACGAGCCGAATTAACCATGGTGCCACAAAATACCATCGCAATTGATGGTGAAAAAATAGAAAAACTTGAAAAACTCGTCGACGCCTTAGAAGATGACGATGACGTACAACAAGTTTATACCAATGCTGATTATTAATTAACTCATACTTATTAATTAAAAGAGGCTGGGCAAAAAGTCTCAAAAATAACCGACAAACATTTCAAAAAGATGAGATGTTTCTCGGTTTTTATTAATTTTAATAAAATATAAGAAAAGAAAAGAGGTCCCCTTCCTTTTCTTCTTATCATTTCTGCTAATCTGGTTAAATTCATTGCCATTAACAGGATTCCAATATCATTTGAAACCCCAATTTTTCCTCTTACATGAACTCTTCGTACACCAAAATTGCGCTTCATTTGACCAAAAACAGGCTCAACTTCTATTTTACGTTGAGCATATAGTT
>NZ_AUAT01000025.1 GCF_000428865.1 Eremococcus coleocola DSM 15696 | reverse complement strand
CCAAACTATTTAGATTTTTTAAAGAGATTTAAAGAATTCTTAAGCTTTTCATTTGAATAATTTGCTAGTTCGCTTTATTAAGTTCCCGTAACTTTCCTTCCATATATTGAATAATATCATCGGCAAATTCACGTTCTAAAGCAAAGTCTATTGTAGTCTTAATGAAGCCTAGTTTCTCACCCACGTCATAGCGCTTGCCGACAAAATCATAGGCATAAACATCTTGGACTTGGTTTAACATTTGGATGGCGTCGGTTAATTGAATTTCGCCGCCGGCACCTACTTTTTTCTTAGCTAGATAATCAAAGATTTGTGGAGTTAAGACATAGCGTCCCATAATCGCTTGGTTGGATGGAGCTGTCCCTAGAGCAGGTTTTTCTACGAAGTTGGCCACTTCGTATAGCCGGCCATCCTTAGAAATAGGATCAATCACCCCATAACGATGGGTTTGGTCTTCAGGTACGGTTTGAACCCCAATCACAGACGATCCCGTTTGGTTATATTCTTCAATCAGTTGTTGGATGGCAGGTAAGTCCCCTTCTTCATGAACTACAATATCATCCCCTAATAGAACAGCAAAGGGTTCATCGCCAATGAAGGTACGGGCGGTATAGATAGCATCCCCCAAGCCCTTCATTTGTTTCTGACGGATGAAGTAAATATTGGCTAAGTTAGAGGCATGTTGGACGGATTCCAACATTTCTAGTTTGCCTTTACTTTCTAAGTCATTTTCTAATTCAATATTCCGGTCAAAATGGTCTTCAATGGCTCGTTTTGATTTACCGGTGATGATAATAATATCTTCAATTCCTGCTTCAACCGCTTCTTCCACAATGTATTGAATGGTTGGCTTGTCAATAATTGGTAACATTTCTTTAGGCATGGCCTTAGTAGCTGGTAAGAACCGAGTCCCATAGCCGGCAGCTGGAATAATCGCTTTTTTTACTTTAGGTATCATAAAAAGACTCCTTTAAATTTACTAATGTTTAGTTTAAACAAATTACGAATTGATTACAAGTTATTTTCTGATGAGAAGACCGACTTAAGTATGGTCAAGGTGGGTCTTCAAGTCTTGCATCACTTGGGCAAAGCCAGCTTGAATAAATAAATCTACCTTAATCGGCCGAAGTGAAATCTCATCGCAATTAATGACCACTACCGGTCCGCCCGTAAAGGAGCGAGCTAGACGTTTGGCCCGTCCAGTGGCTAGGGTGGTGCCGACAATTAAGAGTAAGTCGGCGGCAGCGACCGCCCGTTCTGCCTGGGCCACAATTTTAGGATCAATATTCTCACCAAAGTACACCACATCCGGACGGACCACCCCATTACAGATATAACACCGTGGGACGTGTTGGTGGTCATAGCGGAGTTCTTGAAATTTATAAGGCCGGTCACAATCCATACAATACCAACGGTGGTGACTACCGTGAAGTTCAACTACGGACCGGTGGCCCGCTTCTTGGTGGAGACCATCTACATTCTGGGTCACAATTCGGATATCTTTACCAGCACCCTCTATCTGGGCCAGGGCATAGTGGCCTAGATTGGGTTTAGGACCTGGACCGTTGCCAATGCGGCGGCCAAAGAATTCTGCTGGATCTTCAACGAGGCGCTTATAGTGGGCGAAGTATTGAGGGTCTTTCCCCTCTTCTTCCATCTTGGTCCAAATACCGAAGCGGGACCGGTAATCAGGAATGCCAGATTCAGTGGAAGCGCCAGCTCCGGTAAAGACACACACTGTTTTAGCTTGCTCGACTAGATGGGCGAGGTGGTTAACTTGTTGCTTATAATCTTGTGGATGATTTAAGGAATTATTTTGAGGGTTCTTTTGCATAGGCTCGCTCCTTTGTGTTTTCATTGTAGCCCATGTCCTCTTAAGGAACAAGAATAAGCTCTAGTGAACTAAGTCGCTTAATCTGAAATTAATTGCTGATTTATTGGCTTATATCCGTCATTAGTCTATGTACAGTGCTAGACCTTATGGTATACTTGAGCAAGAAATAGGAAGGAGCCTTGCTTCATGCTTACCATCAATATGATGTCCCAAGCCGAATCCGTGGCCGGACAAGGGGTAGGATCAGCCTACCGTGAACTCGTTAATCTGCTAACTAAGTACTATCCTGACCAATTGGATATTCGTTACAATGAATTCCAATCGGCTGATATTACCCATTTTCATACCATTAATTTTTCCTATTATTTAGCTGCCTTAAATTGGCGGCGGCGTGGTGTTAAGGTGGGCTATGTTCATTTCCTTCCCCACACCTTGGATGGGTCGATTAAATTGGCCTCACCCGTCCAATGGGGCTTTAAACATTATTTATTAAATTTCTACCGGGCTATGGACCATCTAGTGGTCGTGAATCCTGTCTTCAAGGATGAGTTAGTCAAACGCTATGGCTTTGACGCCGATAAGATTACCTATATCCCTAACTTTGTGGCCAAGTCTTCTTTTTATAAAATGTCTGAACCTCACCGTTTGGCGGCACGCCAAGAAAATGGTCTCGCCGCAGACGATTTTGTCATCTTAGGGGTCGGTCAAATTCAAAAACGTAAAGGCATTGATGATTTCATTCAATTGGCCCTTGACCATCCAGACATAAAATTTGTGTGGGCCGGTGGCTTCTCCTTTGGTAAGATTACGGATGGCTATGAGACATACAAGGCAGTCTATGATAATCCCCCTGCCAACTTAACTTTTGCTGGAATTGTCGACCGAGATAAAATGAATGCCTTATATAATATGGCTGATATTTTCTTACTTCCTTCCTATAATGAACTCTTCCCTATGGCTATTCTAGAGTCTTTCTCAGCCCAAACTCCGGTCATGTTGCGGGACTTAGACCTGTACCATGCTATTATTGAAGACGATTATATTCCGGCAGTTGACCGGGAAGATATGGACAAATGGCTCATCGAATTCAAGGAAAACCCTAAACGATTAGAAGTCTATGTCGACAAAGCCATTGCTGCTTCTAACTTCTATAGTGAAGATCGTATAGCTAGCTTGTGGTTGAACTTCTATCAAGGATTGGTCGCAGATAAAGAGAAATAGAATATAATGAAGAAAAGAGCAGCCTCGGCTGCTCTTTTCTTCATTATTATATAACTTTATCAACTTATTCATTCAGTATCCTCTATATCCATGTAATAAAGCAGATAATTCATCATTCTTAGAGATAAAATCTAAGAGAAATTGTTCAGTTATATTAAACTGTTCATTTTATTTTTATTTAGGGGGTGAGTAAAAGCTTGCCCGATAGTGGTCTCAGGATGGCGAGCACATGAGGGAGTGGGCAAGAAGTAGAAAATCTATTATTTTCGCTTCGTCTGCCCGCCCCCGTACAGTTGACTAGATGGAACAAGTCGCTTTGCGACACCGTTCCCATCCAGTCAACCACTGCGATAATTAATTTATATTTTATTAATATAAGAGGGATTGGTTTTTCCCAGCCCTCCACAGCCAGACAAGTCTGGAGCTCGACGACAATCAAGCAGAAGACGTGCCACCACTGTACGGTCCAAGCTTTTGCAGCCGCCTTAAAATACACAACAATTTTCCCCGCACCTTCCCCATTTATTTCTCTCAACTCCCCTTGCGAGTACCTGCTGATTTTTGCACGCAAAAAGGACCCCATCAGGGTCCTTTTACTTTTGACTTAATTAGAATAAATCATAGATTTGGTCAAATTGGTCCGCTTCAGCTTGAATCTGGGTCTTATTCCCAATAACCACCTTAGAATAGCTTGCCAAGGCTTGACGGAAGCTATCAGCTAGGCCTTTCAAGTCAGCTTCTTGGACCGCCAGCACTTCCTCTTTATAAGTCTTGAGACTATCCACACCTTGACCTGTTAAGTAAAGCGACAAGGCCTTCACTCCTTTATCATAGGCAGATAACGGTTGGTCCATACTAGACAAGGTTCCGATAATATATTTCAAGAGGTCTTGGTCGGTCAAGGCCAAGTTATCAATATAAGCTGGCGTATTCAAGTAAGTGGCCAGGGTCTTATCAATATTTGGATCGCGGTAGGAAGCAAACTCAATATTCCCGGTCCGCACATGACGGAAGCCAGCGCCATAAGCGCCCCCCTTGACCCGGACATTATTCCAAAGATAGTCTAAGCGGAGAATGGTGCCTAAGACATAAACCTTACCAGCATAAGTCAAGTCAGCCAAAGCTGGGGTTGAAAGCCCCACATAATTAACATCTTGGGCGGTGACGAAGGCTTCGTTTTGAACTTGACCGGTCGGATGGGTCACAGCTGGCCCCATGGCTTGACTGGCCAAATCTTTAAAGCTAGTTGCGACTTTGGCTTTGATCGTATCCAAACGGTCAGCTTGGCCAACATAGAAGAGAGAGAGCCGGTCAGGGTTGGCCAATTGGTCCGCTAAGGCTTGGAGTTCGCTCGTTAAAGATTCGCCTTGATCAGTCTTTAAAGCATCCCGGCTAGCTTTTAAGAAGTTATAGAAGTCAATTCCTGAAACTTGTTCGTTCAAGAACATCGAAGCTTTATATTGGGCAAGCGCACGATTCATGACCAGCGCATTAGCGCCATAATTAATCCGGTTTTGGAAGGAGGAAATCATGGCTTGAATCCGTTGCAGAATATCTTTTTGTGCCGTCCATTGGCTTTCCAAGAAGATTTCCTTCATTAAATCAACCATTTGGTCCAGTGAGGCTTCTAAGGCCTTGCCTTTAATGACAAAGTAGGTTTTGGGTTCTTGGCCCGGCACTTCATAAATATTGATAC
The DNA here is from genome assembly GCF_000428865.1 of Eremococcus coleocola DSM 15696. GTDB lineage: Bacteria > Bacillota > Bacilli > Lactobacillales > Aerococcaceae > Eremococcus > Eremococcus coleocola. The sequence goes on along the minus strand of NZ_AUAT01000025.1, from coordinate 29,458 downwards.
CAGCAGCTAAACCACCCGTATGCAGGTCCATAAGGGTTTGTAAATCAGTCATGGAATGAGACTGGGTCGGAATCCGGCCCATTAAGGCAGCCAATAAGCCTAAGTGTGGGTAGACTGAACTTGGAAGATCAGAAATATCAATAAATAATTGAAGGTAGTCAATGCCAGACGTAAAGAGGTCAGCATTATAGGCCTTACCTTTTGTGCCAAAAGCTGACACCTTGACTGCTTCTAAGTCTAGATCAGCCTTCAAATCTTGCCGGGTGAGCATTGGAATGGTTGCCAAGTCTTCTGGTGTATCAGGCGCTTCTTGCCGTTCAATCAAGGCTTGGGTCTTATCCACCATGGCTTGGACTTGGTCTGAATCTAATTGAGCCTTGTAGGCTTGAAGGTCTGCCAAGACTTTTTCCTCTTGCTTATCAGATTTACCCGGTTCGGCAACAAGCGCGATTTGGACCAGGTAATCATTGTTGACTAATTTTTCCCGGATGAGGTCTTCCAAGTAGCCATTGGCTGCCTTGGTCCGTAACTCATCTAGGATAGGGGTAAATTCTAAGTTTTGGTATGGATTACCTTGATATTGCCAGCTTGACAAGACCTTCAATCCGGCAATCACGCCCCGCGGTGAGGATTCAGAAATGGCTTCTTCTTTAAGGACAAAGGTCAAACGATTAAGGGCTGCTTCAATTTGATCTTTATCAAGGCCTTGGACTAAGACTTCTTGCAAGCTATCAAAAACAATTTGCTTGAATTGAGCTTGCTTTTCCGCATCCGTGTATTTAGCTACGATGGCATAACCGGTTGGATAGCCAAAATCGTTGACTTCGCCCCAAACATCGGCGGCGATATCTGCTTCGAGTAAAGCTTTCTTCAGCGGAGCTTCATTATGACCCATCAAGAGTTTATTAATAACTTCCAGAGCAGTTCCTTCCAGGCTATTGGTCGTTAGGCCAGTATGCCAAACCAAGGCGAGGTAATCTTTATTGGTTGGGTCATCACCCTGTGCTAAGGAATAGCTGTCTTTAAGGTCGCGAACGGCAGGTTTTTTAATGGGGATTTGTAGGTCGACTACTTGGCCCTTGCCCTTACCGTCAAAGTATTCGCCTAATTGAGCTAAGGCTTGGTCGATATCCAAGTCGCCGTATAAAATCGTTAAGGAGTTAGATGGATGGTAGTGCTTGCGGTGGTAGTCGATAAATTCCGCTTGAGTCAGATCCGTAATGGCTGAAGGTAGCCCACCGGATTCATATTGGTAGAAGGTATCTGGATAAAGCATCCGCATCATGTGGTTGTAAAGTTGTTGATCCGGTGAAGCAGTGGCCCCCTTCATTTCATTAAAGACAACCCCTTTATAGATTAAATCGTCTTCGGCTTTTTCTAAGTGATAGTGCCAGCCTTCTTGGGCTAGGATCAAATCATTGTCATAGAAGTTGGGTTGGAAAACCGCATCCAGATAAACTCCCATCAAGTTGGAGAAGTCTTTTTGGTTGGTGGAAGCCACTGGATAAATGGTTTTATCCGAGAAGGTCATGGCATTAACAAAGGTATTAAGGGATCCTTTGAGCATTTCTACAAAAGGTTCTTTAGTGGGGTACTTTTTAGAGCCGTTGAGGACGGAGTGTTCGATGATATGGGTAATTCCGTTATCAGAATATGGCGGGGTCTTAAAGGAAATGGTGAAGGCCCGGTTGGCATCATCATTTTTTAGCCAAAGAACTTGGGCACCGGTTTCAGGATGGAGGTAGAGTTGACCTTGAGACTGGATGTCTTCAAGGAAATGCGTTTCGATTAATTGAAAGGTCATGCATCTTCCTACTTTCTAACTGCTTGGCTAGTAGTTGGTTGGACGTGTTGGATTGTCAGTCCGCCCCTCCCTTGCCTAGCCAGTATTTTTTTACTTAAAACCTATTTTACTCTATTTTTCAAGGGGGCGCTATGGATTTGGAAGTAATAATTGGTTGTGGCTTATGTGGTGTTTGGAAAGTTTTTTATTTTAATGGGGATTTTTTTGAGCTTGTGCATTGAAACCCGGCAATGCACAGAATCTATTTAATTTGTGCATTGAAACCTGGCAATGCACAAAACGCGCAGAGCTCCCGTCCTGGCTACATAAAAAACTGTACCAACTATTGCTTTTGGTACAGTTCCATACTTTAAAATTTAGCTAATTAGATTTGCTTTAGGCGGGCCGACCTGATTTAGAACGGAAGGCCGCAATTATATAGGCAATAATTAAACCAATCATGGCCGGTAAAATCCAGCCCATGCCAAACTTAAAGAAAGGTAGGTAATCTTTACCCAGCTGAATTAGGGTTTGGGCCCAGGGCTGATTTTTGAAAGGGTCAGGCAAGGCATTGACCGCATCAATGGTGGCAGCCACTAGGGTCAAGCCGGTCACCCAGTAAAAAGCAATCTGAGGAAAATGACGGTTAAGTAAGACTTTCAAGAATTGGAGTAAGATGAGGGTCATAGTTAAAGGATAGATAAACATCAAAATCGGCAAGGTATATTGGATAAACCGACTAAGTCCAATGTTAGCCAGAATCGTTGGAATCACTGCAATGATCACGGTTAAAGCCTTATAGGACACCGCCGGAAACAATTCATGGAAGCTTTCGGAACAAGCCATCACCAAGCCGATACTGGTCTTAAAACAAGCCAGGAAAATAATCAAGGAGACTAGAATAGACCCGTAATGGCCAAAATAATGCTGGGAAATTAAACCCAGGCCGAGACCACCATTTTCTTGAAGGCCGATGGTCGCCACTGAAGAAGCTCCAGTATAAGCCAAAAGGCTATAAATGATTCCCATCATCAAGGTGGCTAGGACACCCGCCTTGAAGACTTCTCGGGCAATATGCTTGGGTTGGGTCACGCCGAACTGTTTAACGGCCGCAATGACGAGGATACCGAAAGCTAAACCAGCCAAGGCGTCCAGAGTATTATAGCCTTCAAGAAAGCCCTTGGTTAAAGGTGATTGGTATTGGGTGTCCACCGCGGTAGCCATGGGATCCCCCATAGGATTCAGAATGGCTAGGATAAATAGAATGGATAAAAGCAGTAAAAAGGCGGGATTCAAAAACTTACCGATATAGTCAAGGATTTTGGAAGGATTTTGTGAGAACCACCAGACACCGATGAAAAAGAGGACGGAGAAAATAGCCAGGAAAAGGTCGTATTGGTCAGCTTGGATAAAGGGTACAATGCCAATTTCGTAGGAGGTCATGGCCAAACGCGGAATGGCAAAAAATGGCCCAATACAAAGATAAAGCAGGATGGTAAAGATTTTGGCGTAGGTCTTGGAAACTGGGCGAGCCATTTCCAGTACGTCCCGACTATTGGTCAAGCCCATAGCTGCCACTGCTAAAAGAGGCAAGCCAATTCCAGTAATCAGAAAGCCAATGATGGCCGGGATGAGGTTGGCGCCAGCTAATTGGCCGAGTTGGACCGGGAAAATTAGGTTACCGGCACCAAAAAAGAGGCCGAATAAGGTGGAGGCTAAGAGGAGGATTTCTTTAGAGCTAAGTTTGGTTTTCATTAATATGGCTCCTTTGGCTAAATGATGGCACTTGGGTCTGAAAAATTAAAATTATATTAGCATAAAATTAAAGAACCTACAAGTTTATTTGAGAAGCTCCTCCTAATTCTCCCTAGTTTAACTAAAAAACAAAAACCAACCCTTTTAGGAGTTGGTTTTTTCTTAACAAGGGCTGATTTATATGATTAGAAAATTCACTGCCCTTTGATAAGTATGTTTATATGGGTAACCTAACTATTTTACGCGAGGTTGGTTGTTTGCTTTGTATTTGGCTTCTTGTTTATTATAGTAGCGTTCTGCCTTATCGGATTGTTCAGAAATATAGTTGCTAGTTGATTCAGCTGCATTAGAGAGATGGTCTTGAACAGTGACTTGTTCTGCTTCATATTGTTGTTGGGTCTTCACATCAACGACATTGACATTGACTTCAACAACTTCTAAGTCTGTCATTTTATTAATTTCAGCAGAGACGACTTCTTTGATTTTGTCGTAGATGGTTGCAACATTTTCACCGTATTCGGCAACTATATCTAAATCGACCGCTACTTGTTCTTTACCGACTTCAACGCCCACACCGGAAGTTTTGTCATCGGTATTGACTAACTTACCGGCCACATTTGAAAAGAAGCCTCCAGAAACCCCTAATAAGCCCGGGATATCTTCTAAAGCAATCCCTACAATTTTCTGGATAACCTTATCTTCATAAGTTAACTCTCCGCGAATTCCAGTATGGTTTTCAAAGGTTTCAACAGCATTGATATCTTGGTTAGTATAGTTTTTTTCTTGGTTATTCATAATTATTCCTCCTATGGTTTGGGTAAAAGTTCAACTTTCTCTATGTAAAATTAAGCTTGGGGGGCTTGTTTATTTTCAGCCAGTTTGTCTTGTAGGCTGACTTGACTTTGTTCAAATTCTTGCCGGGTCATAATATCAGTCACATTCACATTGACTTCAATGACTTCTAAACCGGTTTGTAATTTAATTTCATCGTAAGCTAACTGCTTAATATCTGCTTGAATTCGAGGCAAATCTTGGTCGTATTCAACCACGATATCAAGGTCAGCTGCCACTTCTTCTTGTCCCACTTCGACACTTACGCCGTCGGTTTTATTGGCGCGGTTGACCAGTTTATCAGCTAAATCGGAAGCAAAGCCACCTTTAGCAGCTAAGACACCTGGCACTGACTCTAAGGCACGTGTGATAATTTTCTGGATGACTTGGTCTGCAAAACCTAAGTCACCAGCAACTTGAGGGTTTAGATTATTATTTTCCATGATTCAGATTCCTCCTTTTGGTAATTGACTTGGTTAACGGAAGTAGCCGGTTTTTTCCAGGTAATGGCCAATGAAGCCACATAGGGCCGCAAAAGCAAATACAAAAATTGTTCTGAAAAATCCAACTGTGACAAAGAGTAATGCCGTAATAAAGCCCACTAGCGCAAAGATCACTAGAAATTTATGGGCTTGATATAAATATTTTAAATCCTTCATAAAATCCTCCTTAAATGACCCGTGCTTGGCTTGACTTAACATTACCACGATCGTTACGGGCAATGTCCTTAAAAGTAACATTGATTCGAGCAGGATAATCTTGGCCTAATAAATCATTAATTTCGCTTTGAATCCGGCGGGCAATTTCTTGTCCTTGACCATAAAGACCAGAGGTACGTGCGATTTGACCTTTGATATCCACATCAATCCGTTTATCATATATGGTTGCCTTAGTTGAAGCTTGTTCAACCGCTCTTTCCGATGCAAGAATACTTTGGACTAAGCCTTCAATGGCAGAGGGTTTGACCACCAATTGTCCTTTTTCTTGGTTATCAGTGAGTTCCACTCCTGCTTTAGAAGAAGGTGAGAATAGAAAAATTAAATAAGCAATTAGTAAGATCGCTGCTAAGGCGATACTTCCCCAGAATAAATAGTGTGGCATGTATTGCCCAATCAAGGGATAAGTTTGGGGCATTTCTAAGCCCTTAAGGCCAGCAACTGCTTGATAGGTTACAATGTTGGGCCACAAAATACTTAAGGCAAATAAAAATAGAATGAAAAGTAAAATTTTTATTGCTTTTTTCATCCTTGCTTGTCCTCCTTTGTTTTTTATTTATTAAGAATTCTTGATTACATCATAACATAGTTTTGTAACATTTCTAAATGATACGCTCAGACTACACAAATATAAAGTGTTATTTTGTCGATTTATCACTTCTAAAACCTTTATTTAACAGTGGTTTAAAGGTTATCATTTTTTTAGCTTTACAAACAGAATGTCACATTAATATTACGATTGTTACAGAGAGTAAGGACAGCTTATTACCTAGCAAAAAATCATGGTCAAATGGACTTAATAAGATTAATTTTTGGACTTTTGGGCTAGGCACTCCTTAGGGCTAAGTCCCTGAATTTTACCAAGCTAGCTTAATAAATTTTCTTTAGAGAACTAGGTCTGTTTACTCGTTGAGGCTAATTTTTAAGAATTGACGACTAGACGCTCCTATTAATGCCCCAATTTGAAAGGAAGACAGTATATGTACCAATACGGAATGGTTTCAACCGCTTCGATTTTGCCCCGCTTTTATCAAAGGCTTTTGGTGTCTAAGTCCGGTCAGGACAAGCCCTCTCCTCTCGGTCTTTACTTCGGGCTCAAGCGATGGTCCAAAACTTAGGAATCCAAACCGCCTATGGGGACTATCACTATGCGACGACCAATGATTTCGTCTATGAAATTGACTACTTTAATACTTGCTTAGACCAAGGCTTGATTGAAAGTCCGATTATGTCTGCTGAACGAACTTTAAACTGCACTCACCGCGTCGACCAGCTTTACCGAGAGTGGGGATTGATTTAATAAAGCCCTGGCCGATACGGCTAGGGCTTTCCTCATTATCAAATTAAATTGAAGTGTCGGACCACTTCCGACACCCACCTATCACATAATTAGTCTTCCCATTGGGCAGCAGCCATATCAACGTAGCCTTTTTTCTTAAATGGGATCCCTTCTGCCTGCAAAAGCCAAGCTTGGTCGGCCCAACCGGGTACTAAGCGACCGGCCTGGTTGACGACCCGATGACAGGGATAGTCACCGAAATATTCAGCCCGACTCAGAATTTTGCCAACGAGGCGGGCCTGGTTGGGCTGGCCGATTAAGCGAGCAATCTGACCATAGGTGGCCACCTTACCCCGTGGTATTTCACTAACTACTGCCAGCACTTCAAAGGCTAAGTCTTCGTTTAATTGTGCCATCTTAGATTTCCTGATATTCCATCTCTAAAGCGGCTTGAACAGCGGGCCGGGCCGCATTTTATCCGCCCAAGTCCCTAGATTTTTATAAGTGTCGGCTGCAAGAAATTGGGCCGCACCTTCGTATAAATCATCCTTGATTAATTGGCCATACCAAGACCAAATCATAATATCCGCAATGGTATAGTTTTCCCCTACCATATAGGCATGATCGCCAAGCCATTGGTCTAATAAATCCAATTGGCGTTTGGTTTCCATAGTAAAACGGTCAATCGGATATTTCTGTGGTGTCGGTGCGTAATGGAAGAAATGACCAAAGCCACCGCCCACATAAGGACCCGTTCCTGTTTGCCAGAAGACCCAATTTAAGGTCTGCGTCCGTCCAGTTAGGTCATCAGGCAATAAGGCTTGATATTTTTCTGCTAAATATAGCAAAATTGATCCCGATTCAAAAATAGGCAAAGCGGGTGTCTGGCTACGGTCAACCATGGCTGGAATTTTAGAATTAGGATTGATGGCCACAAAGTCAGACCCAAATTGGTCGCCCTCACCTATTTTGATTTTAAACAAGTCATAATCTTGGTCACTTATTTTACCTAGGGCAAGTAGTTCTTGGACCATAATAGCCACCTTGATGCCGTTGGGTGTTCCCAACGAATAAATTTGTAAATCGCCTTGACCGACAGGCAAGCTTTGGTCAAACCGAGCGCCCGCGGTTGGACGGTTGCCAGCTAGGTCATCATTAGCTTGGTCCCACTCCCAAACTTGAGGAATTTGATAATCAGTCATAAAATCTTCCTTTCTCTCTTGAGGTCTCTTCATTTAGTATAAAAAGTCCTCCCTGTAAGTTCAAGTAAGACACAAGCTGAGACTCAATAAAGCACACATAAAAAACGACGAGTTTGGACTCGTCGTTTTTTTATTTTTTGCAATGCCATAGATACCAGAGACTTCTTCTAATAGAAGTCTTATAGGCGGCTGTCAGAGTATTTGGGACCCTTTCTACAGCCAAGTAAGGCTTATAAAAAGAGCTCGGGCAAAAGTTTCTTGTCCAAGCTCTTTTTTATCTTAATCAGGATCTATATAATCGTTGCCTTTAATGAACCCCTATTCCAAGTCCTCTCGACTACTTTGAGCCGGACCGGCATCGTCGCCTAGACGACGGAAATAGTCCCGCACTTGACCAGCTGAGGCCAAATTACACATGATTGTTAATTGGTCTAAACCAGCGAGTCGGGTTCGTCCTCTCGGAATCAAGGAGACTTCAGACCGGACAAGGTCGATAATTAAGGCATCTTCTGGTAGGGCCATGTCTTTAATTTCCATGCCGACCAGGTCAGAAAAAGCAGGCACCACATATTGGAGGGTTACTTTTTCTGGAGATAAATTAATGGCCTTAACATTATCAAACATCCGTTCATAAAGTGAATCATAAATTGGTTTAAGTTCCACGACTTCAGTAGCTAGGTAAGCCACCGCCGCCACTATGGCAATCGACAAGATATGACTTAATGAACCCGTCATTTCAGACACCAAAAGAATCGAAGTAATCGGTGACCGAACCACAGCGGTCAGAATCCCTGCCATCCCGAAAATAACAAAGTGTCTCATAAAGGGGTCCACATCAAGGCCTAGAGATGTCAGTCCTTGAAAATAAACCATACCTGATAAGGCACCAAGGACAAGGACAGGTAAGAAAATGCCGCCTGGCACACCGGAATCATAACAAATACAGGTATAAATTAGTTTGCCGGCTAAGAATAAAACGAGAAATTGGAGCCCAGCCGGTTGGTTTAAGAGTTCAACAACCTTATCATGGCCAGATCCCGTCAAATTAAATAAGAAATAGCCTGTCAACCCGGCCACCAAGAAACCCAGGGTAACCCGGAGCCAGATATTGGGAATAAAACGTTTATTCAAAGTCTGTAAGGACAAGAGCAATTGAGAGAAACAATATCCTACTACAGCTGTTACCAGACCAAGGCCAATCAGATAGCCATAATCTTGCCACGGCATAGCTTCTTGCACCCGGATATGGAAGGACGGATCCATACCAAAGACCAATTTAGAAATAAAGTCAGAGGTCAAGGAAGCCAAGAGCGCTGGCAACAGAATCCGCGTGCCGATATTCTTATGGACTTCTTCCATGACGAATAAAGTCGCCGCAATCGGGGCATTAAATGCAGAGGCCAACCCGGCTGCTGCACCCGCCGTAATTAAAATCCGCTCCTTGGTTAAATCCCGTTTCAGGTAACTGGAAGTCATTTTTCCTAAGGCTGAACCAATTTGGATAGATGGGCCTTCCCTTCCTAAAGACATGCCAGCGAGCATGGACAAAAGCCCACCTACATACTTGGAGACCACAATTTTACCGGCCTGCATGTTCATGAGTCCTGAGAATTCACCCATCACTTGGGGGATTCCAGACCCACCAGAATAAGGCGCCCAAACCAAGAGCTTATAGGTAATCCAGGCTGACAGCAAGAGGAAGGCAATCACTGCTAGAATCCCGTAGATATCAAGATGGCTGTACATCCAGCCAGAGGCTTGGCTGGCATATCCTAGGAGATAACGATAACCCACGGCACCACAACCTGCGACCAGACCGACGAGGATGGAATCCAAGATAATTTGATAATTAAAATGCGATTTTTCTGAATCGTGCACCTATCTAGACCTTCTTTCAATCATAGTTACTTTTCCTATTATAACAGACTGAGACAGGCTGACTAATTTTTTTTAGGAAATTTCTAGCTTAGGCTGAGGTTTCGAAAAAAATCATCTATGCTTAATTACTGGGTTGTGCTTGAGCTTGGTCTCTTAAGGCCACTAATTGACCCCCTTCTAAATGATAGACCCGGTCAACTAGATGGAGAATCCGTTCATCATGGGTCACCATGACTGCGGCAGTGCCCCGACTTTTGACTTCTTTACGAATTAATTCTGCAATTTGATGCCCCCGATCACCGTCGAGGCTGGCAGTCGGTTCGTCTGCTAGAATTAATTGGGGTTGGCCTAGAAAGGCTCGGGCAATGGCTACCCTTTGCTTTTGGCCGCCTGATAATTGGTGGGGATATTTTTTTGCTTCCCCTTCCATACCCAAGTCTTTCAAAAGATCTTGGATATCGGCCTTGATTTGTTTTTTATTCGGACTAGCTTCTTTCATTTGGGCTACTAACTCCAATTGGTCCATAACTTTCAGATAAGGAATCAGTTCATGGGATTGGAAGATAAATCCGATTTGATTGCGGCGGACTTGGGTCCATTCAGCTTGCTTAGCTTTTCCATAATCTTGGCCGCCTAGAATAACTTGACCTTCATCGGCTGATAAAAGCATGCCGGCGATGGATAGGAAGGTTGATTTACCTGACCCTGATGGGCCGACTATGGCAATAAACTGACCAGCTTCCACCTCTAAGTTTATATCATCTAAGACGGTGTGTTGATTTTGACCGTCAGGATAGGCTTTGGAAATATGTTTTAATTCTAAGACATTCATTAATCTTCACTCCCTCCAATAATACTTGCTGGATCAATCTGGCTAATGCGGCGAATGGAAGCCAAGCTGGTTAACAAGGTAATGGCAATAAAGGCTAAACATTCTAGGGCCACTTGGAGGTAATTCAAGTGGAAAGGCATGGTCACTGGTAAGAGTTGTCCCAAACCAATGGCCAGACCAGCCCCTAAGACTACACCAATTAAGGCTAAGAGAAAGACTTGCCAAAATTGAATCCGAGAAATCTCAGCCATGGTCATACCGATAGCTTTTAAAACGCCAAACTGTCGGGTCTTTTGGATGGTCATAATATAGAAGAAAACGCCGAGAATAGCAGCAGAAGCTCCTAAAAGAACCCAGAGAATCATATTCAAAGTAGATTGTTCGGCCGAGTAGCCAGGTATTTTTTCAATGAGGTCAGCCTTGCCCATAAGGACTAAGTCTTGACTTTCTTCAGCCTCGATTTTGTCTTCAAAGGCATAGGTCTGAGGACTGTAAGTATAGTCTTTTTGCTTGCTTTGACGGATTTGAGTAAAGATCTCAGGGCTAATGAAGCCGACCGGGCTATGGCCGTAATAAGCATCCTTAGCAAAACCAATCACTTTTAATTCTAGGTCAGAACTTGAATCTTTTAGGGTATCCCCTACTTTTAAGCCGTCCGCCTTGAAGGACTCATTCAGGACAATCCCTTTGGCGTCTTGGCTGAGATCTTGACCTTCAATGGTTTGGGGCGCCAAGAACTTATCTGGATCTACCACAAAATAAGTGATGTCTTGCTTGTCAGCGACATCATTAAAGGTGACCCCTGACCGTTGAATGGTTAGGCCAGCTCCCGAATCAAGGTCATACTTTTCTAAGTCCGCTTGATTTTCTAAATCTGAAAAAGTAACCACTCCTTCAGAATCCGATGACAATAAATAATGGTTGGCCGTTTGGTTTTCAATTCCAGCCGAAACCCACCGCCCCAGTCCATTAGTCAGTCCGGATAAGAAGACCACCATAAAAATCATCATAAAAAGTAAAAATTCAACCAGTGCATATTTTTTGAGATTAAAACGAATCTCTTGCCAAGCTAATTTCATCTTCTACCTCCTTCTTGTGTTTGTGAATCTTGTCTTGCATATACCGATTGGGTCAGCCAGAAATGGAGATGACTTAACTCGTCCAAAACTGCCGGCAAAGGCCAGGATTGACTCACCAATTTATCAACCGCATTCATGACCCAATCGCCAAGAAGGCCTTGGAAGACTTGGTAGTCTTTGGTATCAAAAGCCCAATTAGCCTGGGCGCCAAGTTTTTGGACAGTCTGGCTTAGGGCAGATTGCATGGCGAGATGGCCATGAGGGGCATGTAAGCGGCGACGGAGTCCAATCAAACGGAGTTGTTTGTAAGTTTTACTTTCAGGGTCTAAGGCAGCGACCGCCTGTAAGTATGCCTGAGTCCCTTGAAAAATATCCCCAGTCTGGTCTAGGTGTTTTTGAATATCTTGATGGATTTGGACAATAGCCTGCTTGAGCAGGTAGTCAGAAACGTCATCGATATCCTTGAAATACTTGTAAAAAGATCCGCGTGCAATCTCTAGACCTTTGACAATATCAGTCACCGAGATGGCCGCATTGGTTTTATTATGGAAAATATCTAAAAGTTGGTTTGTATATCGGTCCCGGGTTTCAGGACTTAAGTTTAAAAAACGTTGTTCAACCATTTTTTCGGCCTCCTTTTTTTGAGTATGGGACTACTTTACCACAAAAGTGACAATTTGTCACTTATTTTAGACAATCAAAAAAACTTGAGCCCTTGTTAGTGCAAGGCTCAAGTTTTCATTGATTATTTCAACAAAAGTCGGAAAAAGACAGAGAAGAAGAAAGTTACTTTTGTTGATCGTTTTATTATAGGGGGTGAAACTAAAATGGACTTAAAACGGGTAAATAAAGTTATGCATTAAAATTAGGGCAAACTTGGGATAGACGGAAAAGTTTCCTTGTTTTGTGCATTGTAAGGGTTGAATGCGCACGGGTGACATTTTTTGTGTATTGAAATGGCGCAATACACAGGCGTATTTTATTTTGCGCATTGAGACTAATCAATGCACACGCGTGGCTATTTTTGTGCATTTAGACCGATTAATGCACACGGTTACTATTTTTAGTCATGATTACACTAAAAAAGGACTGAACAAAATGTCCAGTCCCTTGATTTGAAAGAGAGATTCTCAGCACTTTAGATTGTCCCTCACTTGTTGGGCCACTAAAAAACGTCACTTATCGGCCCATTTTGCGAAAATCAAAGATTTTCGACTTTTAGCCTGCTGCTTATTTTTCTACTTTTTTTCCTAAGTAAGCAGATAACATCCACACAGCAGTATCTACGGAAGTTTTGATTTCAATTAGTAAATCTTCTAGACAAGATTCATCGTCATCTTGAGCTGCATGCATGGCTTCTTGGATTTTTGCAGAAGTTGCCTTGTAGTCTGCTAATAAGTTAGCCACCATTTCATCGGCACCTAAATTTTTGTCGTCTTTGTTTTCTTTAACGACGGATAATTCTTGGTTTTCTGCTTGGGTTGCCACAGGTTCTTGACCCATAGTTAATAACATTTCAGCAAGATCATCATATTGTTCTGCGATGTCATCATACATTTCTTCAAATTTAACGTGTAATGAATAGAAGTGAGGGCCTTGTACATAGAAATGATATTGGTGGAGCTTAGTCCATAAGGTACCAAGGGTTGCCACTACTTCATTTGAAACTTCATATACTTTTTTGTCTGCCATAATAAATTCCTCCTATTATAAATTTAGAATATTTTTTGGTATTATTTAGAGAAATTCTAATTAACTACCATACCTATACTATACTCTCTTTATTTTTAATTGCAAGAGAAAAGGGTTGTTGAGACAAAAATATTTTCTTGCACTTTAGTCGGAGCCTATTAGGTCAGTGTTTTACGCCGCTTATCGTTAGAAATCCGCATCAAAAATCGGCTGAAGTTAAGCTTAAGTCTTTGGTTTTTACAGCAGTCTTTCCTAACTTTAGGTCCTGGTATGGAATTCTACAAATGGCTTTCATGACTGTAGGTCCTAGTCTGGAATTTTTTATTGACTTATCCATCAAGTAAAGAAAAATCTACTCTCTTTTCCTGACTTTTGGAAAAGTAAAGAATTACAGCTAGTTTTTTCCTGACTTTCGGAAAAGTAAAGAATTACAGCTGGTTTTTTCCTGACTTTCGGAAAAGTAAAGAATTACAGCCAGATTTTCCCGACTTTCGGAAAAGTAAAGAATTACAACTGGTTTTTTCCTGACTTTCGGAAAAGTAAAGAATTACAGCCAGATTTTCCCGACTCCTGCATAAAGTAAAGAAAATACCACCAATTTTTCCACACTTATCAGCCAGGTAAAGAATCCATCTGCCTCCTTTCCATAATTATATCCCATTCAAAAATCCAGCCCACACCCTAATCCAAACAAAACAAAAAGCCGAGACTATATTCAGTCTCAGCCTTGGTAAAGCCTATTAAATATCAATCGAACCGGAGAAGGTGTCGCCGTGTTCGAAGTCGCCATATTGGAAACCACGTTTGAACCACTTGGTCCGTTGTTCAGAACTACCATGAGTAAAGGTATCCGGCATAACCCGGCCATAGTTTTTTTCTTGGAGGGTATCATCCCCCACTGAATAAGCCGCTTGAATGGCTTCTTCAATATCACCTTGATCTAAAAGGCCTTCACCTTGAACATAATTAGCCCAAGCACCAGCTAAATAGTCAGCCTGTAATTCCAACCGTACATTTAATTGGTTAGCTTGACTTTCGGATATGCCTTGACGGGCTTGGTTATATTCATCCATGAGCCCCACTTCATTTTGCACGTGGTGCCCCACTTCATGAGCTAAGACATAGGCCATAGCAAAGTCACCCTTAGCCCCATAACGGTTGGCTAATTCCCGAATAAAAGAGGTATCAATATAGACTTTCTTATCCCCCGGACAATAGAAAGGTCCCGCTTGAGCTTGCCCCACACCACAACCATTGGTCGCAGTAGCGCCAGAATATAAGACAAGGGTCGTCGGCGTATAAGTCCGACCTTCTTCTTGGAACTTCTTCGTCCAGAAGTCTTCAGTTGAAGCTAAGACTTTAGACAGAAATTCTCCCTCCGCATCGGTGAGATCACCCGTTTGCGTTCCTTCTTGTTGAATAATTTGAGAGTCAGTTGTGGTATTGGATCCTGAGAACATATCTGTTAACGAGAAGCCACCACCAAAAATCATAAAGGCTAGGACAATAAGAATGAGCCACTTTGAGCCACCCCGTCCGGATAATAATAATTGTAGGAGTAAGCCTAGGCCACCAGAACCCATGCCCATACCAGTCCTGCCCCCGTACGAGCCCGAGGATTGACCACGACGGTCCTCCACATTACTACTTTCGCGCATATTGTCTGATTTCATAATAGTTTCTCCTTTATCTATTAAAACCTGTTCTTTTCCTCATTGTAGTCTATTTTGCCTTTAAAAGCGACTAATAAGGCAAGCGCTTACTTTCCAACAGGCTTTTGAGGCCCTAAAAAAGCCTTGATGAGTGCTAGTTCATCTGCTTTTAAAACTCGGTATTGTCCAGGGGCGAGATCAGGGTCTAAGTCAATCCCAGCAAAGCTAAGACGTTTGAGTTGGGTGACTTTGACACCAAGAGAAAGAAACATTTTTTTGACTTGGTGGAACTTGCCTTCATGAAGGGTAACCTGGGCGCGACTGGCACTTGAACCTGCTTGAATAATCTGGAGTTGAGCAGGTTGACATTGGTAGCTTTGATCGATCACAATCCCTTGAGCAAAGGCTTGAACCTGGTCATACCCCAAAAAACCATTCACTTCCACCGCATAGGTTTTGGCAACATGTTGGTGGGGCTGTAAGAGACGCCGGCTCAAAGGTCCATTGGTGGTCAAAATCAAGAGTCCCTCGGTAAACCGGTCCAACCGACCCAAGCTATAGAGGTCAGGATGGCGGTCTTGGGCTTGTAATAAGTCAAAAACCACCGGCTTGGTGATATCTTTATTGGCAGTCACATAGCCGGCGGGTTTATTCATCATCCAATAGTATTCTTGGGGACCAGTAATTAAGTGGTTCCCTACTTTAATGATCTGTAAGCCTGGATCCACATTGATGGATCCGTCGGTAATCACCCTTTGGTCAACGGTGACAATTTTTCGTTGAAAAAGATGCTTGCGGTCACTCTTGGAACCAAAATCATTGACTTGGAGTAGACGGTCTATCCGCATGTAAGAACCATCCTATCCCAGATCAGAACTTGAGTCTAAGGCAGCCATACCGCCTTCAACATTGGTTACCTTAAAGCCTTGGCTAGCCAAAAAGTCACACGCCTTGGCTGAAGTTTGACCGATAGCACAAATAACATAATAGTCCTGGTTGGAATCTAAATCTTTGGACCAAGTAAGAATGTCGGCATAGGGTTTAGACTGGGCTTGGGGCAAGTGGCTAGCTGCAAAGCCTTGCGGACCACGAACATCTAAGAGATTTAGGGCTGATTTTTCTGCGCGGCTTAAGAATTCTGAGATTGAAATTGTAGGATACATTCCTATTCCTCCTTAGAAGGGTGAGTTAAAATTGGTTTGGCTTTGACAAAGTAAGCAATGGTTAATTGGATGGCCATAATCGTCCATAGAATTGGCTCGGTAATCATCACTCCAAGATAACCCAGGGTCGGGATTAAGAAGATGACGAAGAGAATTTTCCCAATCATTTCGATCACCGATGACATGAGCGGGTCCCGTTTGAGACCGAGACCTTGAAGGCCATTGCGGTAGTTCATCAAGACTGAAAGGAAAGGCGTAAAGGGCAAGGCCCACATAATATATTGGAAGCCGGTATTCAGCAAGACCGGATCATTCGATCCAGTTAACAGGTGCATGAGGTTCTTAGTGACAAAAACCATAAAGATGCTGCCAACTAAACAATAAACGATACACATGAGATTAGATTTAAAAAGGGACTGGCGAATCCGCTCAAATTGACGGGCGCCAAAGTTTTGTGAGACAAAGGTGGTTAAAGCAGTAGAGATAGACCCCGTCGGCATAGTAAAGAAGAAAAGAATCCGACGAGCAGTCACATGGGCCCCAATGACAGCCACACCAAAACTGTTGACCGAAGTTTGGAGTATAACTGATCCAATGGAAACGATAGAAGACATAAAACCCATGGCCATGCCTTGGCTCATTAATTCTTGGTAGAGTTGGGGCTGGTTTTTGAATTGTTGCTTAGTGGGCACGAGGACGGGAGCTTTTTTATAAATATAAATAAAGGTAATAACCACTGAGATAGCTTGGGAAATGACGGTTGCATAGGAGGCCCCTTTAACTCCCATTTGAAGGACGGTAATCATAAAGATATCCAGACCGACATTCAAGAAGGAAGTAAACACCAGAATAAGGAGCGGCACCATGGAGTTCCCAATCGATCGGAGGAGGCCGGCGCCTAAATTATAGGCAAAGGAGACTAAGATAAAAATCAGAATAATATAGATATAGTCAAAGGCCTGGTCAAAATTTCAGCAGGGGTGTTTAGGCCTTTTAGGAGTGGCTTTAAGCCAAAGTGACCAATCACCATGATCATGAGAGAAATGATCAGTCCGATAATTAGGGAGGCCGCTGTGGCGCGCTTGACCATTTGATAATTGCGGGCACCATAATACCGGGCCACAATAATGGACAGGCCTGCCCCAATCCCCAAGGCAAAGCCCACAATCAATTCGAAGATTGCCGTCGTCGCACCGACGGACGCCAAGGCTTGGTCTCCCAAAAAGTTCCCCACAATTACGGAATCCATGACCCCATACATTGTTGGAAGAGATTAGAAATCATAATTGGTAAAGAAAAAATCAGCAAGGATTTAATAATCGGTCCCTGAGTTAAATCCAGTTGTTGTTTACTTGCTTGCATGAGTCATCCCCTTTTCGTTCGCCCACTATTTTAGCATACGTCAGGGGGATGGCAACTGTTCTGGTCTAAAAAGTGTGTGAATCTATCTCGATTGGCACATTAAATTCTATAAAGATTCTAGTTTTCCGAAACTCGAATCTTATTCCCATACACCACTCCACTTTTTCAAAACTCGAATCTTTGCCCTAGCCGAGGGTGGCTAAACGAACATTTTTGCTGGACTAATCTGGACTAATGTAGAAGCGAGCTGGGTATAACCAGCTCGCCAATCAAAGCTACCAGACGCTAGCCAGCACCCAAACAAATTGGCAATGATTTTTGATAGAAAAAAAGAAGCCCAAGCACGCAGCTTGGGCTCCCTCAAAGATTAATTATTTAGCGGCATTTTGGCCAGCCATACGACCAAAGGTGATAATGTCAGCAATGGCGTTACCGCCTAAACGGTTGGTACCATGGATAACCCCAGTAACTTCACCGGCAGCATATAGACCTTCGATGGCCTTGCCGTCTTTGTCTAAGACGTGCGTATCCTTGTCGATGACCAAACCACCCATAGTATGGTGAACAGATGGTTTACATTTCATTAAGTAGTATTTACCTTTAGATAAGTCATGGAGACCAGCCCGGTGGTTGAAGTCTTTATCCTCACCTGACTTGGCGTATTCATTGACTTTATCAACGGTGGCTTTCAAAGCATCCGCATCAATTTCAAAGAAGTCAGCCACTTCTTCTAAAGAATCAGCTTCAACTAAAAGACCGGTTTTCAATAATTCTTCGTATTCTGCCTTATGAGTCTCTTTTGAATGAGAAATTTGGTCCAATTCATCATTCCATAATTCGTAAGCGTAGCCGCCTGTTTGGGCTAAAATGGCTTTAGAAATTACGTCACGCCGTTCCAATTCTTCCACAAACCGGTTACCTTCTTGGTTAATCAGGATTGCACCATCAAAACGAGTATCTGCTAGTAAAGAAATCATACCCGTTTCAGGGTTAGCTACAGGATAGGTTTGAATGGAATCCATATTGGTTGTCGCAGCGCCGACTTTTTCAGCCATGGCAATGCCATCACCGGTTGTTCCAACAGTATCCGTAGATAAGTAACGTTCATCGTATTCTGGGTTGGCTTCTTTCCGCATTTCCACGTTAGAACCAAAACCACCAGCAGTTAAGATCACTGCGTTTTTAGCCATATAAGTTATTTCTTGGCCATCTTGAGTCGTTGCTTTAACCCCTGTGACCCGGCCGTTTTCGTCTTGGATTAATTCATTAACTGTCGTATTTAAGTCAGTCCGAACACCGACTTCATCGGCTTTGGCTTTTAATTTAGTCACTAACTCAGCACCAGTATGACCTTTAGGAATCAAGGCCCGTTTTACAGAGTGGCCGCCAAATTGGAAGAGTTGGTCTTCTAAGAATTCTACGCCAACTTCATCTTTAAGCCATTCCGCAGATTTCAAGGCATTTTCAGCCAAAATCCGCACCATTTCTGGATCACCTTTTTGGTCGCCACCCTTCATGGTATCTTCATAGTAAAGGTCTACACTGTCATCTTTGATGCCTAATTTTTCTTGAACCCAGTTACCGGGCGCATTCATTTCGCCCCCAGAAATTAAGGTGTTACCCCCAACAGCTGGCATTTTTTCAACTAGGACAACCTTTTTACCTGCTTGGGCTGCTTCAATAGAAGCTGAAAGACCGGCACCACCAGCACCTACGACTACCACGTCGAATTCTTCTTCAGAGGCAGTTTGGTCTTTGTCTTTACTTTCATCTTTCTTTTGAGAGACCGCAGCCAGACTCACTCCTGCTTTTTCGATGGCATCTTGGACGGCTTCGATGTAACCCTTAGAGGTTGCGGAAGACCCTGAGACCACATCCACATCGGCAGAGTTTTTCGCAATAATGGCTTCACGTAGTTCGGTAAAAACCGGCTCAGCCAAGACTTCATTTTCTCCACTTTCCTTAACTTGAATATCCGTAATGGTATCTTGATCGATTGTGACTTCCACCTTGATATCTCCGTGTTTGCCGGCACCGACCCCTTCATAGGTATCTGCCGCCAAGACAGATGGGATGCCCACAAATACGGACAACACCATTGCTAAAACCGCAATGATTTTGACAAATTTAACTTTCATTCTTACTCCTTCTTTCTTATATAAATTTGCTCAGAATACGGTTTTATTCTATCGTTTTGTGAAAAATTGTCAATACTATTTTCAGGGACATCTCTTTCTAATATTGATTTAATCTTATCCTAAACTTTCTATTCTCAGTACTTTGTGACAAATATCTTAATTAGACTACTCATTAAACTTTAAGATTATCCGCTCTTTTTTTAAGAATATTAGACCTGGTCTTAAATAAACGAAGTCATGCACTCACCACTTCTGCATTATTCATACTACTTCAATTTAAATAGTGGCCTCGCATCATCCACTCCAACGATTTTTAGACAACAACACCTAAAGCCAGAAAAGAGCTGGCACAAAGTCCAACTTTGCACCAGCTCTAATTTCTTCGATTAAACTGACTTATTTTGCCATCCTTTTCGCTTGAATGCCTTTATTCAAGGCTTGGGCTTGTTTTAGATTTTCCTTATAAAAACCGTACCAAATCAAGCCAGCAATCAATACTGCGCCAGCAAGTACAGCTAGTCCCATTAAGAAACCATGTCCTTGTGGTAACCAGCCTTCCCAGATGAAGACGCCCACCATCACCAGACAGCCCGTCCCCATATGGATGAGACTTTGCATGCCCATGCTTAACCGGTCATTTTCATAAACGACACTGGGTAAACCAAAACCTAGACCAATCACCAAACTACCCAAGGCCATCTTAGAAAAAGCATAGCTCGCAAACACTAGTTCTCCTTGGTTGACCCAATCAAAGACGAGGCCCACCAATATAAAAATTAAACAAGCGACTCCAAGACCAACAAAACTACTTTTCAATACTTCTTTTACTGTCATAATGTTGCCTCCTTTATGGTTTATATTCCGAAATATTTTTTCAACTCTGGTAAAAATTTACGACTAACATAATCTCCTTGGCCATTATTCAATTTTAAAAAGAGGGATCCAGAAAAACCAGCTTCAATTTCCCGAATTCGGTCCAAATTAACCAAGGTCTGCTTAGAAATTTGCTGAAAGTCGGGACCTAACAATTCTAACAATTCATACAGCCGATAACGGGATTGAAAGACTTGGTCTTGGCTATAAATCATCACTTTCCCTCCTTCAACCCGGGCCATATAGACCTGGTCCGCAGTCAGAACTACTTGTCGGTCTTCCTTGAGGCCCAAGATTGGCTTAGGTTTCCCTTGACCTAAAGTGCTTAAGGCAGATTCAATTTCCGAGTCCATTTGCGCCGCATATATGACTGCAAAAGTCTCTGAATATTTGGGCGAAAGTTCTAACTTTACTTGCATCTCCTGCCACCTCCTTTTTCTTGCCTTCCTTCTCTTGACACTTAAATTGTAGACTAAATTTATTTTGTCATCTCGTTTTTTTGCCTAAGTGGTCAAAAATCGACCCCAAGTTGCAACTAAATCGGCCAAAATAAAAAGCGGAAGGAGCTGAACAACAGTCCAGCTCCTTCCACACTCGGAAAACTATTTATTTACTTAGGTAATTTACTATGGTTGCGGCGTCCTTTCATTAAGAAGAAACCTCCACCTGCAAGAACTAAGGCGCCTAAGGTAATTCCTAAACCAGTTGATTCACCGGTATTTGGTAAGAAACCACCTTTTTTAATTAGGTTCACTGGCCAAGTCATATTGCCATTTTCTTTAATGGCAATGGTATCTTCCATACTTGGAAGGTCATAACCTTGAGGTAATTGGGTAATCGCAAATTTATATTCACCGGCTGGCATTTCAAAACTTGCATTACCTTGGGCATCAGTGAGAACCGCTTTGTCACCCACAGTAACTTGTACCCCTTGAACACCATGATCATTTTCGTCTAAAACTTGTACAGTTAAACGACCATTGGCTACCTTAACGGGTGGAACTGACTCAGATGAATCGCCACCAACCCGGCTTAAATTCAAGGGGAAGGTCATGTCTTGGTCTGGATCCACTGCAAACGTAGATTCACTTTGATCAATGGTATAACCTTGAGGTAAATTGCCTATTTTGTATGTATGCTCACCCACTGCAAGGGTAAAGGCAGCGTTACCTTTATCATCAGTTGATACTGTTTGGTCATCCACAGTGACACTTACACCTTTAACCGGTTGGTCTTTTTCATCTAAAATTTGGAAGGTCCATTTACCTGTTTGGGTCGGTTGGTCAGAAGAGCCATCCCCACTTTCCACAGGAGTTAAATTCAATGGGAAAGTCATATCTTGTCCTGGATCAATAGCAAAGGAAGATTCCGCCTCTTCAATCGTATAACCTTTTGGTAGATTAGAGATAGAATACTTGTAATCACCGACTGGTAAAGTAAAAGCAGCTAAGCCTTGGTCATCTGTGGTTAAACTTTGGTCACCGACAGTTACCGTCACACCTTTAACTGGCTTATCGTTTTCATCTAAAATTTGGAAGGTCCATTTACCTTCTTGAGCTGTCGCATCATCACCAGGTGCTTGCGATTGATCATCTTCCGCAGTGGCAGTCAA
The DNA here is from genome assembly GCF_000428865.1 of Eremococcus coleocola DSM 15696. GTDB lineage: Bacteria > Bacillota > Bacilli > Lactobacillales > Aerococcaceae > Eremococcus > Eremococcus coleocola. The sequence goes on along the minus strand of NZ_AUAT01000025.1, from coordinate 7,611 downwards.
ATTCAATGGGAAGGTCATATCTTGACCCGCTTCCACTGCAATTGAAGGTTCGGTCACATCTAAAGTATAACCTTCAGGAATTTCAGTCACATTATAGTTATAAGTACCTGCGGGTACTTCAAAGACAGCTAAACCACTTGCATCAGTCGTCACCGCTTGATCACCTAAGGTAACCACGGTATTTGCCACAGGTTGGTCTTTGTCATCTAAAATTTGGAAGGTTAATTTACCTGTCTCAGCAGCCGCTACTTGTTCTGGAACTGCTTCAGAAGCAACTTCTGAACTAGCTTGAGCTGGGTCCGCAGCTACACCAGGATTAGCTTGACCCTCACTACTTGAAGTTTCCCCATCGGTTTGGCTTTCAGTAGGTGCTGCTTCGATACTTTCACTTACAGCCGATTCAGAGTTGGCTGCTGGATTCTCAGCTTCATTTGCTGTCCCCGCACCAGCATCTCCGGTTTCACTCTCACTGGAAGCTGCTGATTCAGCCTCGCCGCTCGCAACTTGGTTAAAGTATACATCAAGCTCGGAGACTAATTTAGCTGAAGTATCTTCAGCATCTTGGGCGACTTCAAGGGTAAATGGTAAGTCATATACCACACTACCATCATCGAGTGTATTTAAGGCACCCTTTTGACTGGCATCCGTATAATTACCAGAAGCTTGCCCTTCTGGATCCATGGTTTGTTGAACTTTTTCAGCGATCACATCTTTATCACTACCGACTAAATCAGCAATGTTATAAAGACGGTAAATATAATTACCAGCTGGCAAACTTAACTGACCTTCAGATTTATTATCTTTGGTTTGAGACCAAACTACTTCTTGGGTATCTGCATTTAAAATTTGGAATTCTACGTTTCCTTGAACTTCCGGTGCTTGACCCTCTTTTTGAACATAAACTTCAGGTTCTAAATTCACTGCTGCTTGAGCATTAATCATTGGTGTTACGCCGGCTAAAATTGCAAAGCTGGATAAAGTTAATAAGGTTTTATTTACTTTCAACATCTAAATCTCCCCCTTTTTCTTTCTGACCTTAGAATACCATAAATTTTTTTCTTTGTGACCAAATCACCAAAGAAGTCACAGATTCTTGAAGAAGCTAATAATTTCTCCATAAAATATTCATAATTGCTATAAATACCATAATAAAGCTATTATAAGCGAAGCATTTTCTCATAAAATATTCATGAATCTTGACAAAATCGTTGATTGGAGATCAAATTTATTATCATTTTTATTATAACAATATTCCTCTAATTACTTGGTCATCTATTTGCCCACACAAGCATCAAAAAATAAGTATTGAGGAAACTTTAAAATCACTTTTCTAGATTGTATTTCTAATTAAATTTAAATAAAAAAACAGATGATTCTTTTTGTATAACTTTTCTCAAAGCATCTACAAATCGAATAATCTGTTATTTTTTCTATTAAATTAAGCTACGTCATCTTCTGTTTCTTCAAACTGACTGTTATATAGGTCAGCATAGAAACCATCTACGGCCATCAGCTCTTCATGGTTACCCTGCTCAATGATATTACCTTCATTTAGGACCAGAATCAAATCAGCATTGCGAATGGTTGAAAGTCGGTGGGCAATCACAAAGGAAGTCCGTCCTTGCATCAACTTATCCATAGCTTGTTGGATTAATTCCTCGGTCCGGGTATCCACAGAAGAAGTCGCTTCATCCAAGATTAAAAGCGGTGCATCTTTAATGAGGGCACGGGCAATGGTCAATAATTGCTTTTGGCCGACAGATAGTGAAACAGAATCATCTAAGACCGTATCATAGGCCTCGGGTAACGTATTGATAAAATGATCAATTCCCACTGCCTTACAAGCTTTAATCATGGCTTCATCACTAATCCCACTTTGGTTAAACTTGAGGTTTTGTCGGATCGTCCCCTCAAAGAGCCAAGTATCTTGCAATACCATAGCAAAATAATCATGAATTTCAGCCCGGGGCATCTCTTTAATATCTACCCCATCAATCGAAATCTTGCCGCCATTCACTTCGTAGAACCGCATCAATAAATTAACCAAGGTTGTCTTTCCTGCTCCGGTCGGACCTACAATCGCCACCTTCCGCCCTGGTTTGGCATAGGCCGAGAAGTCATGAATAATGGTTTGGTCTTCATTATAGCCAAACTTAACATGATCAAATTCAACCAAGCCTTGAACTTCACTTAATTGACGTTCCTTGTGACTTTCATCAGTCATTTCAGTTTCATTTAAGAATTCAAAGACCCGTCCCATAGCTGCATTTGCTTGGGCCACTGATTGACTCGCTTGGGCAAGTTGTTGAACTGGTTGGGTAAACATCCGAATATACATCATGAATGCAACAATCGCACCCATGGTAGCATCGCCATTAATCACTAGACTCGCCCCCACCACACAGACCAAGACATAACCGAAGTTACTAATAAAGCCCATGATTGGGAAAGCAATCCCTGAGAAGAATTGAGCCTTCCAAACGGCAGATTCTAACCGTTGATTAATGACATTGAATTGATTTTTGGCCTTTTCGACCCCATTATAAGCTAAAACAACATTATGACCAGAATACATTTCCTCGATATGGCCATTAACCTGGGAAAGTTCATTTTGTTGGGCTTTAAAAAAGGACCGAGATTTCTTCATCAAGAGAATTGTTCCACCAAAACCAATCACGACCGTGGCAATCGATACCCAAGTTAAGGTTACATTGGTGCGGAACATCATTATTAAAGAGCCCACCAATAAGGCCACAGACGAAATAATAGAGGCTAAGGATTGGTTAAGTGATACCCCCAAGGTATCCAAGTCATTGGTGACCCGAGACAAGGTATCCCCTTTAGAATGAGAATCAAAATAATTTAAGGGCATCCGGTTAACTTTTTGGCCAATATCATCCCTTAAGTTTTGGGTCAACCGTTGGCTAATCGTTGCCATAATATAAGAGGACCCATAATTAAGGACGGCACCAATTCCATACAACACAGCTAAACCATAGGCAATCTTAGAAATCTTGTCTAAATTCATATTCCCCATGATGCCTTGACCAATTAAATCAGTAATTTCAGAGATACGGTCAGGCCCAATCACAGAAATATAGGAACCAATCACAGAGAAAATAGCGGCCACACCGATTAATATTTTAAAGGGCCCGGTGACATAGGTATTGAGTCCAAGCTTGTTTTTTTTATTCTTAGGCATGGGCGAGTTCCTCCTTACTTAATTGAGAATAGGCAATTTCTTGATACACCTGATTATGGGCCAGTAACTCTTGATGAGTACCTTGTCCCACCACTTTACCTTGGTCTAAGACTAGAATTAAGTCTGCATCCATAATAGTCGAAATTCGTTGGGCAACAATCAACTTGGTCGTTTGACTGGTTTCATCATTCAAAGCCTGGCGTAAAGTCTTATCAGTCTTATAATCCAGGGCAGAGAAGGAATCATCAAAAATTAAGAATTCTGGTTTACGGGCAATGGCACGAGCAATCGCCAACCGTTGTTTTTGACCTCCAGAGAAGTTAGTCCCTCCCTGACTCACATGAGCTTTTAGTTGGTCCTCTTTATTAAGAACGAAGTCTTTTCCTTGAGCAATATCAAGGGCCTGCCACATTTGGTTTTCATCCAAAGGACTGACTTTGGACTGACCAAAGTCTAGGTTAGAGGCAATATCACCATTAAAGAGAACCGCTGTTTGAGGAATATAACCAATCAAATTATTTAAGTCTTGACGGCTATAGTTACGGACATCCTGACCATCTAAGTAAATATATCCCTGACTTGCATTATAAAAACGGGGCACTAAAGAAATCAAAGTCGACTTACCTGATCCAGTTGACCCAATAAAGGCAACAGTCTGGCCCGCACTAGCTTGGAAGCTGACATCTTCAATCACTGGATTAGGGGCTCCAGGATAGGTAAAGGAAACATGATCAAATTCAATGGATCCCGCTTGACTAGGGTCACATGCTTTAGGATTTTCCGGGTAAAACAGACTCGCTTTTGTATCTAAGACGGCATTAATCCGGCCGGCAGAAATTAAGGTCCGGGGTAAAATAATAAAAATCGCCGTCATCATCATATAACCAAAGACTACTTGCATGGCATAAGAAGAAAATACAATCATATCAGAGAAAATACCAACTTTTTCTTGCAAGGCAGCAGCTGAGATTAAGTAGGCCCCAATCCAATAGACAGACAGGGTTAAACCATTGGACACAATCATCATCATGGGTTGCATCAAGCCCATCATCCGGTTAATAAACAAATTCAAACCAGTTAATTGATCATTGGCTTGACTAAACTTATGGTTTTGATAGTCTTCGGCATTGTATGCTCGAACGACCCGCATTCCCAGTAGGGACTCCCGCATAACTCCATTTAATTTATCGGTCAGTTCTTGAACTAATTTTTGCTTAGGGAAAACTAGGGTCATCAGTATAATTAAGAAAATCAACATGACACCCACGGCGGCACCAGTAACCATAAGCCACTCAAAATTTTTATCCGCTATTTTGGTCATGGCCCAAACCGCCATCACTGGTCCCCGCACAATAACATTCAATCCCATCGCAATAAACATTTGTAATTGAACAATATCATTGGTAGTTCGAGTGATTAGCGATGGAACTGAGAAATGTTTGATCTCAGCGGTGGAAAAATCCATCACATGTTCAAAGACATCTCGCCGTAAATCCGAAGCAAACGAGGCTGCTACCCGTCCTGATAAGTAAACCACTACAATAGATAGAACTAGAGATAAGAGCGACAAGCCAATCATTTTGGAACCTGGATCATATAGGTCTTCTACGGCCACCCCTGGGGTTTGTAGTAACTTAGTAATATCTGACATATAATCTGGAATATTCAATTCAATCCCGACACCGAGACAAATGAGTATAACTGCAAGCACAATCATCAGCACTTCTTTAGCTGTCAGTCGTTTAAAGAGACGTATCATTTTGTGTTTCCTCCTTTTGGTCAAGCAAATGATTGACCTTTTCAATATTTTTGGATAACTGGTTGAATACCTTCATCACTTGATCTAACTCAGCTTTTGATATTCCTTCAAAGAGAAAGTTTTCAATCATAAAGGAGAAATCTTTGATAATGGGTAGTTTTTCCTGGCCCAAACCTGTGAGTCTCAGACACTTATAACGTCGGTCCTTGTCATAAGGCACAACCTCAATAAAACCATTCCGCTCCATCCTTTGGACTAATTGACTGGCTACTGACTTAGAAATTTCTAACTCAGCTTCAATGTCTTTTTGGAAAACATCTTCAGCCTGGTGTTGACCTAAATATGAAACAACATGACCTTGGGGACCATCCAAGTGTTCCAAGTCAAAATTCTTAGCCAGGCGACCGGCTAAATTATCCAAATTTTGGACAATTATCTTAAATTGATTATGGATATTAATCTCTCCTTTTTTATAAATAGTTCTCTAGGAAACTATATTAGTTAGCATGGGAACTATTATAACCTTTTAAAAGAAAAATGCAAGCAGTTTGTATCCAAATTTTTAAATTTGGTAATTATATTAGATACAGTTTAAAAAAGTATGGATCACAAAGGTTTGAAATAAGTATTAACATTAAAAAAAGACTGTACCAGAATTTAGTACAGTCTAAAAAAAATAAAATATGGTAAACTATCTGACTTGACCCCACTGATATAAATGATTATATACCTGAAAATCATGGTCATGGAGTTGCTTGGCTGCGTCGGCTAACCAGTTGTTATTACTTATTAAGACACGTCCATGCATAACCGCATCGACATGAGCACTAGCCAAGGCATATTCACATAAACCAGGATTATCTAATACCCCACCCCTGTGACATCAATCGAAACAAATTCCTTTATTGCTTTTGTAAAGGCTAATTGATGGCCTTCTCAAATATCAAAACTAGGCTCAATTGGTAACAAACCACCCGTGGAAATATCAAGCGCTGCAACCCCTTGACTTTCTAACCAAGTAGCAAATTCTTGATAATCGGCAGTGAATTTCCAGACTCATGATAGGCAGAAACCGATAAACGCATCAAAACTGGTCCAGTAAAGGTTTCTGTAACAGCAGCCAATACCTCTCCTATTCAATATACTTAAAAATCAAAAAGAAAATTTTTTAAAAAAAACACCTCATCCTAAGATGAGATGCTAGAAGCCAAAGGCTATATACCGGTGATCGGGGTCGAACCGATACGCCCTCGCGGGCACTGGATTTTGAGTCCAGCGCGTCTGCCAATTCCGCCACACCGGCATGAGAAGTGTTAAAGGCGGTAACCGGATTTGAACCGGTGATCGAGGTTTTGCAGACCCATGCCTTACCACTTGGCTATACCGCCGAATAGATTATATAAAAAAAACTGGGGTAGCTGGATTCGAACCAACGAGTGACGGAGTCAAAGTCCGTTGCCTTACCGCTTGGCTATACCCCAATAATAAAATAGGCGATTGATGGGAATCGAACCCACGAATGTCGGTGCCACAAACCGATGCGTTAACCACTTCGCCACAACCGCCATGATTTAACAGGGACTGTAGGAATCGAACCCACACTAACGGTTTTGGAGACCGTTGTTCTACCGTTAAACTAAGTCCCTATCGTGAGTTGAGAACCGATTCGATCAATTTCCCAATCAAAAATTAATAATGGAGGGAAGAGGATTCGAACCTCTGAACCCGAAGGAGCGGATTTACAGTCCGCCGCGTTTAGCCTCTTCGCTATCCCTCCATATGGCTTTGGACAGAATCGAACTGCCGACACCTTGAGCTTCAATCAAGTGCTCTACCAACTGAGCTACAAAGCCAAAACGGTCCGGACGGGATTTGAACCCGCGATCTCCTGCGTGACAGGCAGGCATGTTAACCCCTACACCACCGGACCATAATATTAAATTAATGGAGGTTAACGGGATCGAACCGCTGACCCTCTGCTTGTAAGGCAGATGCTCTCCCAGCTGAGCTAAACCTCCAGTTGTTGCACTTATAATAGTCCGTACGGGATTCGAACCCGTGTTACCGCCGTGAAAGGGCGGTGTCTTAACCACTTGACCAACGGACCATAATTATATAAAAACGGAGAGTAAGGGATTCGAACCCTTGAGACACCTTTTGGGCGCCTACACGATTTCCAATCGTGCTCCTTCGGCCAGCTCGGACAACTCTCCATGCTGACTTACTCCGCAAGTAGGGCTCGAACCTACGACATCATGATTAACAGTCATGCGCTCTGCCAGCTGAGCTATTGCGGAATGACATTAAAAGTGTACCCTGCATGGCGACGACCTACTCTCACAGGATCAAGTCCCACTACCATCGGCGCTAAGAAGCTTAACTACTGTGTTCGGCATGGGAACAGGTGTGCCCTTCTTGCCTTTATCACCACACAGTGCACTTTATGTCTCTTTGAATGACCTTGGTCACTCAAAACTGAATACCTCATCTCAACCTTAAAATTGTTCTTTGTGGTTAAGTCCTCGACCGATTAGTATTCGTCCGCTCCATACATTACTGTACTTCCACTCCGAACCTATCTACCTGATCGTCTTTCAGGGGTCTTACTTCTTACGAATGGGAAATCTCATCTCGAAGGTGGCTTCGCGCT
>NZ_AUAT01000024.1 GCF_000428865.1 Eremococcus coleocola DSM 15696 | reverse complement strand
TTAGGAAATTCACTATCAGGGATTGAATCAACGAATAAGCTAATGAAACGGGCATCGTGATTTTTAGCGATATCAAAATCTAAATTTAATACTAAAGAACAATCAGATGTGTTATAATGTTTATACATGAAAGCCACTCCTTTAAATGTATTTGTGCTTATTTACATTATATCATGTGAGTGCTTTCATGTTTACTAAAATAATAAAAAAAGGTCATTATCACGATTGCGATAATGGCCTTGTCTTTTTATGGACTGGACTTTTTGCCCAGCCTCTATGTAAAGGTGCCTGGTTTAAACTTTACAAAGTTAACAAAGCAAAACACTCATCTTTACATAAAATAAATCTTTATTTTACATTTGGATGATACAATTTCATATGTAAAACAAACATAAAACAAACATTTGGACTTACTTAAGAAGGAAGTGGATTGTGTGGCTGAGATTAAACTCAAGCATATTTACAAAGATTATAACCTAGATGTTAGGGCAGTGTCAGACTTTAATTTAGATATCCATGATGGCGAGTTTATTGTCTTAGTTGGACCATCGGGGTGTGGTAAATCGACCACCCTACGAATGATTGCGGGGTTAGAGGATATTAGCTCGGGTGAATTTCTTATTGATGGACTGTTACAAAATGACTTACATCCTAAAGATCGCAATATTGCTATGGTGTTTCAGAATTATGCCTTGTACCCAACGATGACAGTGTATGAGAATTTGGCTTTTGGTTTAAAAATGCGCCAAGAAAAATCAGCGACCATTCAAGCTCGTGTTAAAGAAGCAGCTAATATTCTCGGGATTGAAGATTTATTGGACCGGAAACCGGCTGAATTATCCGGGGGACAAAGACAGCGGGTAGCCTTAGGGCGGGCGATTGTTCGCGAGGCTAAGGTGTTTTTAATGGACGAGCCCCTTTCCAATCTAGATGCCAAATTACGGTTTCACATGCGGTCTGAGATTTCTAAATTACATCGGCGTTTAAAAGCTACAACCATTTATGTTACTCATGACCAGACAGAAGCTATGTCGATGGCCTCCCGGATTGTAGTAATGAACCAAGGTTTAATTCAACAAATCGGTACACCTAAGGAAATATATCTAAAACCCAATAATATTTTTGTTGGTCAATTTATCGGCTCGCCAGCAATGAACTTTTTAGAACTAAGTAAAGTTGACCGAAAATGGACACTTGCGGGACAAGCAATCAACCTGCCTAAAGAAATTGACCGTCAATTGTTTATAGCGGGTCAGGATGGCTATCAACCCATCGTAGTCGGACTGCGGCCAGAAGATGTTCATCTGGAAGCTAATCCAAGCCAAGACCAATTGCAGTTATCTATGACTTTGACCAATGCTGAATTGATGGGGTCTGAGACCTTACTTTATTTAGAAAATCAAGCCTACCAGGTAATTGCGAAAGTACAAAGCATGGAGGATTTTGAAAGTGATCAAGAACTCACCATCTGGATTAATTATGATAAACTCCACTTCTTTAATCATGATACTGGCTTAAGGATTCCAGTCGATATGACACAAGATAGCCTAGCCCAGATAAAGGCACTAAAAGGAAATCGTGAGGAGGGTCAAGATGAGTCAAACCTTCATTTATAATGGTCAGGCTAAGACCCAAGCTGAGATTGACCAACATTATCAGCCAAGGAAAAAATCAATTTGGCGGCGCATTCTTAACTATAAGACCTTCTATTTGATGCTCCTGCCTTGTTTGATTCACTATGCTATTTTTTCTTACTGGCCAATGTTAGGCAATATTCTAGCCTTCCGTGAATTCGGCTTTAACACTGGAGTTTTTGGAGGTGACTGGGTCGGTTTCAAATACTTCCGTCAATTTTTTGCAGACCCTCGGTCTAGTCTCTATATCAAAAACACCTTGATTATTTCATTTATGAAATTATTCCTTTACCTACCTTTTCCTATTATCTTGGCCTTAATGTTCAATGAAGTCAAAAAAACTCGCTTAAGAAATTCCATTCAAAGTATTACTTACTTACCTTACTTTATTTCTTGGGTAGTTGTAGTTGGCTTAATGAATGCTATCTTGGCGCCAAATACGGGTCTACTTAACCAATTGATTGGTCATTTAGGGGGAGACCCTAATAAATATTGGATGATGGACCGCTCTTTATTTTACCCTTTGACCTTCCTATCTTATACCTGGAAATCAATAGGATGGGATTCAATTATTTATTTCGCAGCCATTGTTGCTATTTCCCCTTCCTTATATGAGGCGGCAGCCATTGATGGGGCAGGTAAATTACGGCAAATGTGGCATGTGACGATTCCAGGTATTCGAGGAACAATTATCCTTCTCTTTATTATGTCATTGGGATCAATCTTGTCAGCCGGTTTTGATCAAGTCTTCTTGATGCAGAATCCAGGAAATGCAGATGTATCGGAAATTATCGATACCTATGTAGTTCGGGTCGGCTTACAGGGGGGACAATTTGGTTATTCGACGGCAATTAGTTTAATGCAAGGAGTGGTGGGCTTAATATTGACAATGATTGTAAATTGGATTGCGGATAAGAAATTTGATAGTGCAGTTTGGTAGTATAAACAAAAAATTTAGGAGGAAAACCATGAAATCATTTATCAAGAAATTTTGTTTGGGTGTGACAGCCAGTTTATCCTTAGCTTCTGCTTGCTTACCTTTGAACTATGTACAACCTGTCTCTGCTGAAGAAAAATCAGAGAGCTTTATTGCAGATCGGACCATTACCGGCTTGATTTTTGAATCAGCAGGAGATGCTTCTGTTGATATTCCTAAAGAAATTTTGGATGAAATTAAGAAAGAAACCGGAATTACCTTACAATTACAAACTGTGACAGCGGATGATTCTACGACTGCTTTAGCGGCGGGACTTGCTGCCGGGGATTTACCCGATTTTGTCGCTTATTATTTAAATGATTCTGGCCGTCCTGAAATGCAGTTCTTATTAAAGGCAGCTAATGAGGGGCAATTTGTTGATTTGACCCCCCTAATGAAACAAGATGGCTTGCAAGTTTATAACAAGTACTTAGAAAAAGATTATTTACCAACCGATACGCGGGAAAATATTATGTTCCGCCCAGAATGGGATGGGGCATCTTATATCATGCATATGGCCATTGATCGTGAACCCGCTCAAAAACCTGCCAACCCTCAAATTGGTGGACTATACATCCGTAAAGATATCGCTGAAGATTTAAAAGTAGACTATGATTCTGTGAATACTTCAGAAGAAGTATATGAATTAGGTAAAAAAATCAAAGAAAAAGGCTATACGGATGATAACGGGGCTCCGGTAACGGTGTTTGGTCCAACTGTCTGGGGTGGGTCTGAACGTCCTTGGTTATATCAAGATTTAATGTGGACGGGATCAACCGGTGAACCATTTATGGAAGACAAAGATGGTCATATTAAACATGAAGCCCAAACTGACCTAATTATGAAACGGGTCCAACAAGTGCATAAGTACCTTAAAGAAGGTCTTATGAATCAAGAATACTACACCATGGAAGAAAGTCGCGCCCAAGAAGGGGTGGTAAATGGTTCGTTTGCAATCGTGACTGACATTCATTCTTACCGTCCAGAAATTCAAGATGGGTCTTATGTTCCCTTGGCAAGTCTACAAAGAGCCGATGGCAGCGATGATATGGTCTTAACTTATAAATCTGGTTATGCTGGTTGGTCAATTCCAACTACCACCAAAAATCCTGAAGAAGTGATGAAATTCGCCGATTGGTTAGCCAGTCGCCAAGGTAAATTACTCTACTTCTATGGACTTGAAGGCCGTGACTATGAATTAGATGAAGACGGCAACCCAGTTGTTAATCCAGATGTAGTAAAAGAATTTGATGAAAATCCAGACCAAGCTAAGTTAAGAGGCTTCCGTGGTGTCCGGTCATTCTGGGGCGAACACTTAGGCTTTACGGATATGGATAATATGACTGATTTTGGCGAAGCTTCTTGGGGCGATAAAGTTCGGGCTGAATCTGAATCCAATGCGGTTGGTAAGGAAATTGAAAAGTATGTAAATTACGATGAACAATTTGACAATGCCCGTGTCGAAGACGGTTTGTCCGTCCAATCTTATCTCTTTGAATTTGAAGGAGACGAAGGTAAATTAGCGACCGCTTTAGCTCGTTACCAAGAAGATGTCTTACGAATGTACTATGCCCAAAGTGATGAAGAAGCCCAAAAAATTTTAGATGAGTCTAGAGCTAATTTAGAAGCCAATGGTTTAAATGATTTCTTGAAATTTGTGGAAGAAAAACGCGCGAATGGCGACACCATCCGCTTCTAGTAGGCCAGAAGACCGTTAGATTGATTTAAGGGTGCGACATTTAAAAGTAGAGGGGTAGATTTGTTAGCGTGACTGTCTACTACCCCTCACTTTTATTTAAAGGAGTATGAACGTGGAAAGTAAAAGTTTACAGGCCCCAAAATGGGCACGTTTTTTAAATAGTATGATTTTAATCATTTTAGTTATTTTAATCCTGATTCCCTTTTTACATGTCCTGGCAGTTTCTTTTAATGAGGGAGTTGACGCTCAAAAAGGTGGGATTGGTTTCTGGCCTCGGATTTGGACCATTGAGAATTATAAAGAAGTCTTCAAACAAGATAATTTATTAAATGGACTCATGATTTCACTTTTTAGAACAGTAGTGGGGACGGTCTTAGGGATTGGTCTCATGTCCATGGCAGCCTATGCTTTAACTGTAAAAGACTTGCCTGGTCGCCGGTTCTTCACCTTCTTTATCTTCTTTACCATGTTATTTTCAGGAGGGCAAGTACCGTATTATTTAGTCTTAAGTCAATTAAAATTGACCGGTTCAATTTGGGTGTATGTTATTCCTAGTTTATATGCCACTATGAATATCCTGATTCTTCGGACGCAATTTAGTCAGTTACCTTATAGTGTCATTGAGTCTGCGCGGATTGATGGTGCTTCCGAATGGTTAATTTTTCGTAAATTGGTCTTACCTATGTCCAAACCAGTCCTAGCCACGATAACTTTATTTACAGCGGTGGGTCATTGGAACGATTGGTTTGCGGGAACCTTTTATGTGAGGGATGCCAACCTAAAACCGCTAGCAACCTTACTCCAAGAAATGCTAACCCAACAAAGTGCCTTATCAGATATCTTGTTACGGTCTGCTGGGGCAAGCTCCTATGCTGCCTTGGATAAGATTACCGTGACGGGTCAATCGCTTCAGATGGCAACCATCATTGTAGTTTTATTACCCATGATCCTGTCTTATCCTTTCGTGCAAAAGTATTTTGTAAAAGGGATTACGGTTGGATCAATCAAAGAATAGGAGAATAGCATGCGTTTACGACTTAGACCAGATGGATCCTTTCGAATCGTACAATTAACTGATTTACATATTGGCTCCAAGCCCTATGCGGCTGAAGATTATCAGACTTTTGATTTAATTGAGGCGGCCTTCACTAAACTTGATGCAGACCTTATCATGATAACCGGAGATTTAATCTGGAGTCATGGTGTCCCACAAGCCGATGAGGTTTACAGTGAATTATTAGACCGTTTTAACCAATTTGATATTCCGATAGCCATTACCTATGGTAACCATGATGCGGAAGATGAATTTGTCCGTGCTGATTTACGACGGATGGAAGCCAAGCTCCACCATCATGTTCCTAAAATGAATGCCAAGCTAGTGGGAGACCGCCAATCCTATACCATTGAAATCTTTGACGCTGAAGGACGCCATATTGACCACGTCCTCTATGTCTTTGATTCGGGGGCTGATGCGAGTCAACCGGTGGGGATTTATGATTGGATTGCTCCCGACCAAGTGACTTGGTTTAACCAAGTCAGCCGAACCTATTCAGACCGTCCACAAGGTAAGCGTGATTTAGTCTTCCAGCATATTCCCTTACCTGAATACTGGCAGGCAGCTGAAGCAATTGAGACTGGTGAATGTAATGAGACCAATGATATGATTTCAGCGCCTTATATTAATACGGGTCTGTTTGCGTCCCTTTACCTGAGTGGACGCATTGCCGGTGTCTTTTGTGGTCATGACCATGATAATAATTTTGTGGGGACCTATCATGGCATCAAGCTGGCTTATGGTCAAATATCAGGCTATCAATGTTATGGTGACCTTGACCGCGGAGCTAGAATTATTGAACTTAAAGCTGGTCAAATGAAAACTTATACACTTAGCCGAAGTGAATTTTAGGCAGGAAGAACTTATGAAATAAGGAGGCAGACAATGACTGGAAAAAAGATACAGACTTATAGTGACTGGTTGATTCGATTAGTGGGACTGAATTTTTTATGGTTACTATTTTCTGGCTTAGGTTTAGGTTTTCTGGGGATTTTTCCCGCAAGCTCAGCTCTTTTTGCTTGTTTACGTGATTACCACCGCCAGGGACAAATAAAAGTCTGGCTTCGTTTTAAAGACCATTTTCTAGCTTCTTTATTTACAAGTAACCTTAAAGGTTATAGTTTGCTTAGTCTAATTGCCTTGCTCTGGATCGATTATCGTTGGCTTTTGAGTCAAAGAAGTTTGTTGACGTATTTGTTGGCCCTTGTTTTATTTTTGGCTTGTTTGATTTCTTGTTTAGGATTACTATTTTTCTTTGCCTTAGATGTCCACTACCAAGTGAAATTTAGCGCAGCAATTTTGAATCCTTTTCGCTTCATCTGTTCCTATCCTAAGACCAGCTTAGCCATTTGTGGCAGCTTACTACTTTGGTCCCTCGTCTTATATTTGATTCCTGGATTGGGACTCTTCTTGGGTATTTCTTTACCGACAAGGATAATTTCATATTGTGTTCAAGTTCAGTTAGTAAAGCTTGATGGAGGACAGGTAGGGCATCTTTTACAAAAGCACGAAAAATATGACAAACTTTATTATTTATAAAGTGTTGATAGGAGTAAGGAGACTCAGCCATGGGTATAAGAAACAAGATAAATTGGAAAAAAGCCAGAAGCCCTGAAAAGAATTTCTTCTATTCCTTGTTGTTTCCCTTGATTTTGGAACAATTATTAGCCATGGTCTTGGGCAATATCGATGTGGTGATGCTGAGCCAGTATAGTGATTCAGCAGTGGCGGCTACGGGTCTAGCCAACCAGTTAATAAATGTGGGCCTGATGGTGTTAGGGGTGGCTTCCTTGGGGTCTGGAATTTTACTCATGCAAGCTGTGGGTGGTAAAGACCCCAAGCAGGTGGTGGCTATTATTCAAAATAGTCTATTCTTATCTTTCTTAATTGCAGTCGTCATGGCGGTTCTGTTTTCCTTATGTGGCAAGCAATTACTGATTTGGATACAAACACCACCACCGCTCCAAGCCCATGCTTATCAGTATTTAGTCTTGATTGCCCTATCTTTAATTTTCCAAGCTATGATTACAACTTTATCTACAATTTTAAGGGCCCATTTAATGGTCAAAGAAGCCATGTATGTCGCAGTCGCAACCAATATTGTGGGTATTTTAGGTAATTCCATGGTGCTCTTTGCCCCATATTCTTTCTTAGGCAGAGGTATTCAAGGGATTGCAGGGGCAACCATCCTGGCTAGGGTCTTTGGCATGGTTGTTTTAGGCTATTATTTTTATCGAAATATTTCCAAAGGGCGGTCAGAGTTTGTTAAAATTAAATATAATAAACACATATGTTATTTAATCATAAAGTTAGGTTTTCCCTCCGCCTTGGAAAACATATCCTATACAGTCTCACAAACAGTGATCACGGGTATTATCGCTTCTTTTGGTGTCCTTATTGTCACTAGCAAAATTTATACTCAAAATATAACGGCTTTAGTATTTACCCTAGCTGCTGCAATTGCACAAGCGAGTCAAATTGTGATCGGACGTTATATTGGTAGTCAAGCCAAGGAGGAAGCAAAAACTTTTGCCCTAAAAGTCTTAAAGCGAGCGATTATGCTTGGCTTCGGTATTTCAGTCATTTTAGCCTTATTATCTCCTTTGATTGTGGGCTGGCTAAGTCCAAATGAAGAAATTAGAGAAACGGTCATACTTTTGGCATATTTGAGTATCCTACTAGAACCAGGCCGCTTAGCCAATGAAATTATAATTAGTGCCCTAAATACTGCAGGGGATGTCCGTTTTCCAACCTATCTTTCCATAGTGTTTACCTTTATTTTAACCATCCCCTTGGCTTATTTATTTGGTAGAGTCTTCGCTTGGGGCTTGGTGGGAATTTGGTGGGTATTCATTATTGATGAATGGTTCCGTTTTGTTATCCTCTTAAGACGGTGGCGACTTGCAGAGTGGCAGGCGATTGATTTAATTTAAGGGCATAGAAAGTGATAGGAATGAGTATGAAACAAGAAGTAAGAATAAAAGATCAAAGACATCAATTAATTCTGCAAGAGTTAACCAAAGAGGGAAAAGTATATGTCAGTCAAATGGCACAAGAATTTGGTCTGACACCAGAGACTTTGCGGCGGGATCTAAGTGAACTTGAAGCTGGTGGATTACTGGAGAGGGTTCATGGAGGTGCGGTTAGTAAGCCCGCTCCACTTGAATTAGCCTTTGAAAAGAAAAAACAAGTGAATCAGGCCGAAAAACAAGCTGTCGCACAGGCCGCAGCCCAACTAGTGCAATCGGGTATGACTTTGGCGGTTGATTATGGGACCTCAACCATGTATATCGCGGATTATTTAAAGGATATAACGAATTTAACCATTGTGACAAATTCTTTAGCAGCGGCCTTGCATTTTAATAAGGCTATTGAAGAAGACCGAGTCCAAGGACAAGTGATTATCTTGCCGGGAGTTACCAATCCTTATCAGTTAGCGATTAAAGGGTCTTATACGATTGAGTTTTTGGCCAATTTCTCTTTTGATTTGAATTTTATGTCTTGTGGCGGCTTAAGTGCGAGTGGAGTTTATGATTATGATATGGAAGAATCACATGTCTCCCGTCAAATGGCGCAAGCAAGCCAAGAAGTGGTCCTAGTGGCAGACCATAGTAAGTTAGGGAAAAAGTTAATGGTTGAAATTTGTACAATCAAGCAAGTGGATTTGATTCTATGTGACTGTCCTAAACCAGCAGGATGGGATTTATCTGACACCTGCTGGCAGACAGTCTCTGGGTTAGGAGTGGAATTGTGAACCAATTATCAAAAAGAAATTGGGAGAGTTTTAATTTTAAACGGATTAAAGAAGTCTTAAATTTAGCTGGACAAACTCCAGTGGCAAAGGGTGATAATCAGAAAAATTATATGGTTTTTGACTTTGATGAGACCTGCTTAATGGGAGATATCGAAGACCATTTTTTCCTTTTCCAACTTGAAGGCCTCCATTATCAAATGAGCCCCCCGCAATTTAAGGATTTGATTAAGCTGGACCAAGAATTTTATCGTCCATGCTTGCAAGAAGTAAATAAGGTGGGCTTGCCTGACTTAGTCACAGACTTGATAGAAGCTTATGCTTATCTCTATGACCATTTCATTAAAGACAGGCCAGACCGGACACTGGAGCATTTGAAAGCTTTGCCCATTTACCAATCCTTTCGTGCTAAAGCCATGGTCTATTATCAAGCAATTCATCGGATGTTAAAGCCCCTACCAGGCCAAAACTACCCAACTTATTGGTTTGCTGGCTTTACTCAAAATCAAATCCAAGCCTTGTGTCAGCAAATGTTAACCTGGGCGGGTTTCTATGATGCTCAGCCTCAAGCTAAAGCCATGACTTACCAGACTCATCCGGCCTGGTTAGGCCAGAGCGGCGCCGTTCAAGCGAGCTTTGTAAAAGGCTTGGCCCCTTACCCTGAGATTGCCGACCTGATGGCTTGGGCCAAGCAGAAGCAGATTGATAGCTTTATCGTTTCAGCTAGTCCAGCTTGTTTGGTGGCATCAATCGCTTCGCTGCCTCCTTATGCTCTGCAAACAGACTATATCTTTGGAATGGCGCATACCTGGCAAGGAGACCGGGTTCTTTCAAAAATCGCAGAAGATCAACCTTTGACCTATCAAGCAGGTAAAAGCCAGGTGATCCAAGACTACATTGCCCCTGATTATCAGGGGCAAGGACCGCTGGCGGTTTTTGGGGATTCCATGGGTGACTATCATATGCTAACGCATTTTGCTGATACCCAAGTGAGTTTGCTGATGAACCGCGACTTACTTGACCAAACCCAGACCTTAGTGGCCCGAGCCCGTCAACAGTATGGGCAAGCCCAGGCCCGCTATCTCTTGCAAGGCCGGGACCAAGAGAAACGTCGACTGAGACCCAGTCAAGAGACCATTGGCGACTAAGAAAAATTCAACTAGGCTATTTTTGTATGTATTATTTTTCCTAATAAAGTCTATTAGAAATTAGCATATTAATTTAGCTTTATTTAGATTGAAATATACTTACTTTCTATATATGATTAATTTGGTAATAAGCTAAATTAAACTAGGAAGAAGGTCATTTAATGATTGATGTTGTACTACTAAGAACGTTAATTGTCCAACGCCATAAGAGTGTTCGTCGTTTTTCTGAAGTGTGTCAAATCTCTGACCGTCAGCTCTGTAAGATTCTATCCGGTCAAGTTCTTCCCTCTTTAGCCAGCCTACAACTCATTACCCACCACCTGTGTTTGAGTCAGCATGAATTTCATCAAATCTTTCTTCCTCATATTCCCTTGAGAATGGGTCCTGATTTGTCAAAAAGTAATGTTTAATTGATTAAACAAGAATAGAACAATCATTCTATAGAAAATATATACTCCTCGTTTTATAGTGGACTTAGGTCAAGCAGCCTAAATCTAATAAAGCGAGGAGTATTTTTAATGCCAGACCAATTATTAGCAAATTATCAAGCTCTTATTTACAAAACCCTGAACCGACTCGGTATTAGCAAAAACCACTGTTATTATGATGATTATTACCAAGAATTATCTCTGAAATTATTGGCCTTAGCTGACTCCTTTCAAGGTGATCCCTTAGGGGAAGACCGGTTTCGCTTTACGGCTTATGTCCAAAAGGGTCTCTATTGGTACCTCTTAGACTTACTCAAGGCCCGGCCTTTAAAACATGAAATTGCGGTCGAAGAGATCATGACAGTCAAAGAATCCTTGGCTCAGCCAGATTCTAGAATGGCCAGTCATCACCGGTTAATGGCCTTTTATGGAGCGGTTGACCGCCACCTAGATGAGAGTGACCGCCAATTGTTTTATCTTTTGGCTGATTCGTCTTTCTCCATGACAGAGATTGCTGAATTATTAGGTATTTCACGGAAGACACTTTATAAACGTAAGGCTAAGCTGCAAGACCAATTAGGCTTTTATAAATTTTTACTCAAAGAAGGGTAACAAAAACTGGAGAGCGTTTCTTCTTTAAGATGTAAGCAAAAGCTTACAAAGATAAAAAAGGAGGAAATGCAGATGGAAAAAGTTTATAAGTCAGGTAAGTTGCAATTTGTAGCGATGGATCCCGAAACTGAGAAGAAGCAAACCACTTCGCTCAATAATTTGGTTGAGGATGCTGCCGCTAGTGATATTGTTACCGTTCGTGATGCCTTAGCACCGCTACTGAAACATGGTGTTTCAAGTAGTCATGTGCAAGAAAATTACGAAATTGTTGAAAGTCCTGAAGTTTAGAAAATAGAGAAAAGGAGGAAGTTAAATGGAAACAGTTCGTACACTCGCCTTAAATTTCAAGTCTGCTGAGGGTAAAAACAAGGCAGTTCGCTTGAATAATCCTCAAGATCAGGTGTCGGCTGACCAAGCCAAGACAGCCATGGATGCCATCCGTGATACGGATATCTTTAAAGATGATGCTGGGGACCTTTATGCTACATCGGTTAATGCAGAAATGATTGTTAAAACAACGGAAGAAGTTTATAAAGCTGAGGCATAGGCAAGCCTCTTAACTAATCAAAAGCGGGTAGCCAAAGCAGAAAATTAAGACTTTCCTGCGGCTGCCCGCTCTTTATTTGTCAACTTATGAGAAAGGAGGCGGTGGAGATGACCATGATAGAGGTGGGTGCCAGTGCGTCAGCTATCTTGGCTTGTTTGACCCTGGTGACTAAGTTATTTGATTTGATTAAGGCGGTTTATGCCTTGATTGGAAGATTGGATAGCATGCAGGACCACCTGCAGGTCCAAGCGCAGGTTCTTAAGGACCTACAAGACCGAGTCTTGGGGGTGGAGGGCAAACAGGCCGTTCTGACTAACCAAGTCAAGCATTTGTATCAGGAAGTAACTGACCTCTTACAGGAGTGGCCAGAAAGAAGCCTACGGCAAGTAAGCAAGAGTTAATCGCAGATTAAAAGTAACTAAAGGAGGAATAAAAAATGGAATTATCAAATAAAGTATATGATGGCTTGAAATGGTTTGTCTTAATTTTTATGCCGGCTTTAGCCGTTTTAGTGGGTGAGTTGGGCCAGGTTTGGGCTTGGCCCTTGGTTGAAGACTGGATCAAGGTGATAAATCTCATGACAGTCTTCTTAGGTTCGATTCTACAAATATCTTCGATGAATTATCATGGTGGCTCAGGTAAGGGATTAAAGACTAGAGAAGGGGTTAGCTATGGTTAGTGCGCAAGCTGTATTAAAGGAAGCAGGCTCTTGGGTAGGGGTAGCCATGGGGACAGCCGGCCACCGGTCGCTGGTCGATGCCTATAACCGGGTCCGACCCTTACCGGTCGGGTACCGGCTAGCCTACAGTGATGATTGGTGTGATATGTTTGTTACCGTAGTCGCGGATAGGGTGGGCGCTGCCGGTTTGATTGGCCGGGAATGCGGAGTCCAACGTCATCTACAAATTTTTAAACAAAAGGGCATATGGCTGGGCCGGGTCCATCCACGCCCTGGGGACATTGTAATCTTCGATTGGGCCGGGTCGAATGCTGGATGGGCTGACCATATTGGTTATGTGGAACGGTTTGATGGTAAGTGGATTTATACCATTGAAGGCAATTCCAATGGCCGAGTGGCCCGGAATCGGTTTGCTTGGAATGATTGGCGGATAGCGGGCTATGCAAGGCCTAAGTATGACAAGCCAGGGTCTATTAAGCCAGGATTAAATCAGTCATCTAAACCTGAGGACACAATAAAAAATTTGGATAGGCTAGCGAAAGAGGTTATCCAAGGTAAGTGGGGGAACGGGCAGGAAAGAGTCGACCGTCTGACCCGGGCAGGTTTTGATGCGAAGGCGGTGCAGGCGAGGGTGAATGGGATGGTGGGGAGCAAAATAAATAGTGAATCAAGGCAATATAGTAGAATTGACAAATTATAATTAGTTAGATAGAATTATTTAGGATATTTGTTCATAAATAGCCTAAAAAGTGAATAAGAATGTCCAAACAGCCTTTTTGGCTGTTTTTTATTGGATAAAATAAGTGCCACCTCTAAGAAAAGCTTTTTAGAAGTGGCATTTATTTATTTTTTGACTTTAGTGCGTTGAGCACGCAAAGCGTGCGAAACAAAAAATTACCCGCTATGCGGGTGGGCAATGAAAGTTATAAAAAATATCTTCCTTCCTAGTAGAATATGGGTGTTCAAGCCTCATTCTACTAGGAAGGAAGATATCAAATGGGCTAATAAAGCGTATAGTTTAGCCCACACAAAATGGAAGTGTAAATACCATATTGTGTTCATACCAAAGTATAGAAGAAAAATCATATGCAATCAATATCGAGAAAGTTTACAAGAAATATTGAAGCGGTTGTGTCACTACAAAGGAGTAGAAATACTGGAAGGTCATTTAATGCCTAATCATGTTCACCTGTTGGTTAGCATTCCCCCAAGAATGAGTGTCTCATCATTTATGGGGTATCTAAAAGGAAAGAGTGCCTTAATTATGTTTGATAAGCACGCCAATTTGAAATATAAATTTGGAAACAGACATTTTTGGGCAGAGGGATATTATGTAAGTACAGTAGGTCTCAATGAACAAACCGTCCGAAAGTATATTCAAGAACAAGAAAAACGAGATATTGCATGGGATAAATTAAGTGTTAAAGAATTTGAAGCCCCCTTTATGGGTTAAATGTTTGGAGTGATAATAATGCCTCTTTATAAGTAAGTGACGGGTCAAGTGCAATGAGGCTTGAACAAAGTGCAAGCCCGCGTCTTGAGGCGTGGGCAGTTTTTTAAACCTTAAAGGCTCAGAGCAAACCGCCCGTTAGACGGGCGGTACTGATTATGTATTTCTCTTATTATTTATTAATTTTACTTACTAATTCTTTTAAATTCTTTGAAGCAGTGACGCCATTGTCTATTGCGACTGTTTTCTCGCTAATAATGAATGATCCACCTACAGCTAAAATTGAATCATTTTCAATAAATTCTTGATAGTTTTCTTTATTAATTCCTCCGGTTGGAATAAACTTCAATGACGGGAAGGGTCCACCTAGTGATTTTATTGCTTTTAAACCACCATATACATTAGCAGGAAAGAATTTAACAGCAGTAAGTCCAAGATTCATAGCTTGTATAATTTCTGTTGGAGTCACAGCTCCTGGAAAAATAGGGATATTTTTTTCTTTACAGTATCTTAAGACGTCAGCATCAATACCTGGTTGAACAATAAATTGAGCTCCATTTGCAATTGCATTTTTAGCTGTTTCAAGATCACAGACAGTTCCTGCACCGACAATAAGTTTTCCTGATTCTGATAAATATTTTATAGCTGCTGAAGCTTTATCACTTCTATAAGTTACTTCAATAAAGTGAAGATTATTTTCTAACAAAATGGATTCGACTGTGTCTAACAAATCCATATTGTGAACAGTATATAGGGGTAAAAGTTTTTCGTTTTGCAGCTGACTAACCATATTTGACATTTTCATACCTCCGAATATTTATTTGAATCTAACTAAATGAAGTATAGCATTCAAGTGCGTATAATACAATCTGAAACATAAAAAAAGTTTTTTAAAATAAGCGTTTACATGAAAAAATTTAAATGGTATAATGGGCTCATGAAAATGAAGGAGGTAACTTTTATTCATGTTTCAATCTCTAGAAGCATAGGACAAGTTTAAGAGGTGTAATAATGTCAGAAAATAAAATTGCAATTGTTAATTCAAGTAGTTTTGGCAAAATATTTAAAAAACATATTGAATCATTAGAGAAAGTTGGATCAGTGAAATTTTTTAACTTTGATCAAAAAATACCAGGAAAAAAATTGGCTGATGAATTACACGGATATAATATGATTATTTCAAGTGTAACACCATTTTTTACTAAAGAGTTTTTTGAACACAAAGATGAACTGAAAATAATTTCTAGACATGGGATTGGGTATAATAATATTGATTTAGATGCTGCAAGAAAACATGACACAATTGTTTCTATAATACCGGCTTTAGTTGAAAGAGATGCTGTATCTGAACAAAATATTACCAATTTATTAGCAATCATGAGAAGAATTGGAGAATCCAGTCGAAATGTTTTAGCTGATAAATGGGAAAATAGAGCCAGTTTTGTAGGGAATACTTTATTTAATAAAACAGTAGGCTTGATAGGTATAGGTAATACAGGATCAGGTATGGCACAAATCTTACGAAATGGGTTTAGATGTAATGTAATTAGTTATGATCCTAATAAGTCTAAAATGTATATGGATCAGTTTGGTGTAGAAAAAGTATCCTTTGAGGAACTTTTGAAACGATCAGACGCTATCTGTTTAGCTGCTAATCTTACCGATGAATCTTATCATATGATTAATCAAGATGCTGTAGATAGAATGAAAGACCATGTATATATTTCAAATTCAGCTAGAGGTGCTTTGGTTGACGAAGATGCAATCGTAGCAGGGTTAATAAATGGAAAGATTGCCGGTTTTGCAACAGATGTACTCGAAGTTGAACCAGGTCGTAAAGACCACCAATATCTTCAATTTGAAAATGTTATTATGACGCCGCATACGGGTGCATATACCATGGAATGTTTAGAAGCTATGGGTGATAAATGTGTTCAAGATATAGAATTGATGGCAGACGGGAAATTACCTGTTAGATCCATTCAAAATCAAAGTATTTATATTAAAGAATAAAATTAATAAGGAGGAAAATTTATGCAAACTCTATCTATGTGGGAAAGTCTGCTGATTGCTTTATGGACAGCAGCTGTTATGTCACGTTGGTTAGGTGGTGGGGCTACATTAACACTTCGTTTCTCACCTTTGATGACAGGTTTTTTCGTTGGGGTTGTAATGGGTGATATTGCAGGTGCGATGAAAATCACCGCTGCGCTCCAATTAATTTATATGGGAGTGTTCTCTCCAGGTGGATCTATGCCATCTGAACCAGCCGTTGCGGCAGCGATTGCTGTTCCAGTTGCACTTCTTGGAGGTATGACACCAGAAGCAGCTATTGCCGTTGCTGTTCCAGTTGGATTAATGGGGTCATATTTATATCAATTCCGCTTCTTCTTAAATACATTTGCAGGTCGTTTTATTGATAGGGAAGTTGAAAAAATGAATGACCGCGGAATAGCTCGTGCAATTATTTGGTATCCTACAATTATTTCATTTTTATTATTTGTTCCATTAATTTTTGTAGCTTTATATTGGGGAGCTCCAGTTATTGCAGATGTAATTTCTGGGCTTGAAGGAACTCCAGTTATCCATGTCCTTGAAGTTCTTGGTGGTGGATTAGCTGCTATTGGTATCGCAACAACAATCTATGTTATTGGTCGCCGTGATTTATTAGTATTCTTCTTCTTAGCTTACTTTTTATCTGTTATCTTTAAACCATTAGAAGTGACTATGGTAACTTATGCAGTATTGGGCGCTATCTTTGCAGGTATTTATGTATTATTGAAACAAGATGGTGAAAAAGTAGTGACAAGTTCTGCAGGAACAACTAATATGTCTGACAATGATTATGTAGATTATGACGAAGACGGCGATGAAGACTTCTAATAGATAAGGAGAATGAAAATGACAGAATTAGTTAATAAGAACCACAAGGTGGAAGAAATTACTCAAAAAGATGTCACCAAAGCGTATCTACGCTGGCATTTTGCAAACGAAATTCCTCACTCATTTGATCGATATATAGCAGCATCATTATTATATGCAATGATGCCAGTCTTGAAAAAACTATATAAAGATGAAGCAGCATTAAAAGCTGCATACCAACGTCAATTATTATTTTTTAATACTCAATTAACTTGGGGTGGGGGGGTCATTACTGGATTAATGTCCTCAATGGAACAAGTGCGTGCACAACAAGAAGCTGAACATGAAGAAATTACAATGACAGATGACCTTATGTATAATACAAAGGCAGGTTTAATGGGAGCCTTAGCTGGTATCGGTGATGCTATTGATTCTGGTACAGTTCAATATATTTTTATTGCGATTGCAGTACCATGGGCACAAAATGGTTCTGCAATGGGTGCTCTATTTCCATTCATTGGATTTGCCTTATATCAATTATTAATTGGTCTATTCTTTGCACGTCAATCCTTTAAAATGGGGCGTGATGCAACAAGTTTAATGGCAGATTCTAGTATTAAGAAAGTTATTGAGTTCTTGTCAGTACTAGGTTTATATATGATGGGTGTATTAGCAGGTAACTATATCAAGTTAACATCTAGTTTAGTCTTTACCCTATCTGGTAAGGAATTCGTAATTCAAGATTTATTAGATAAAATTATTCCAGGAGTGTTACCACTTGCTGCAGTTATGGGAGTATATTGGTACTTTAGAAAATATGGCTTGGATGTGATGAAAGCTATGTTATGGTTAACAGCAGTATTAGTGATTCTTGCAGCAACAGGAATTTTATAGGAGGAAAAGAATGAGTGAAGTAAATTTAGCACGTGTAGATGAAAGATTAATTCATGGGCAAGTTATGTTAACCTTATCTCAAAGAGCAGGAGTAAATTCTATTTTTGTTGTAGATGATGTGGTAGCGCGAGATAAATTTATGAAAGATCTATATAAGTCAGCAGGAAGCCGAACAGGACAAAAAACAATAGTTATTTCAACCAATAAAGCAAAAGAATATTGGGATGATTTTAAGTTTAAAGATTATTCTCCTATCTTAATTTGTAAGACGGTTGGTGTTATTTATGAATTAGTTAAACATGGCATTCCAATTAAGGAATTAAATCTAGGAGGAATTGCTCAAAAAAATCCTTCTGACACCATGGTTTCAAAAACAGTGTATTTAACAGAAGCAGATGCAAAAATGTTAAAAGAAATGAAAGAAAAATATGGAGTTGATAATATTTATTTCCAAGCAACTCCTTCTGCGGAAAAGAAGAGTCTGTCCTCAGTGCTTTCAATGTTTAATATATAATAATTATGATTGAAGGGAGATGTAAATGGACCTAAATGAAATTAACCCTGACCTAATTGCAAGGTATAAATATATTTTAAAAAAACGTATGAGTGATAGACAAAAGAAAAAATTTATTGTTTCTCTAATCAAGGATTTGTCGATTAAGCGAGATGATATTCATGTTATTGAGACAACATACCATAACTCTAAAAATGCTTTTTCGAGAAACATATATGTGGGTGATGTTGAATCAGCAGAATGGATTATTGCAACTTATTACGATACGTATGCAGCTCATTTAGGTTCATTTACGTTTAATAATATCTCTCAACAAAAAAAGAATACTTTGTTATTTAATTTAATAAGCTCTCTCTTATTGATGGTTATTGGAATAATTTTTACGATGTATATTACGGTTCCGTTTATTGATAAAGCAATTGAAAATAGTAATTGGTTACTAATAGGTTTTATTGTTGTGTTTTATATTATTATTTCTTGGGCGATTGGAGAAGTAGCAAAAGGAATTGCAAGTAGACACACATGGATTAGAAATTCTGCAACAGTAGTTTTTTTAATTAATGAAATTTTAAATCAATCAGAAAATAAAAGGATTGCTTATGCTTATGTAGATAATGGAACAACCAATGAACAAGGACTAGAGAGTTTATTAAATTCCGTAAATAAGAATTCGAAAATTCTTTACTTAGATAGTATTGGCGCAAAAGCTAATCTGACTGTTAGTAAGGACAATAATATTAGTCCACTGAAAAAGTCAACAGTTTTTAGTGCGGGAATTAATAAAATTTATCCTGGACAATATGGAAAATTATCGATTAAAGATCTACATAGTAAAGAGATTTATAGTAAGAATTTTGTAGTAGTTCAAGAAATTTTAGATAAGGTAAATATAGAGGGGTGAGATGGTGTTTAATATTTTAATAGCGACTCATGGAAAAATGAGTAATGGTCTGAAAGATGCAGCAGAAACTATTACTGGGATGGAAGTTCAAATTGATACAATAAATTTAATTTCTGGAAAAGTAATTGAAGAAATTGGGCAAGAAGTCACACAAGTAATTAATAATGATAATTCAAAGGAAGGCTTGCTAATTCTTACAGATATAGTTTCTGCTAGTCCATACAATCAGTCTGTCTTAGCAGTTGGAAATTCAGAAGAAGGTTTACAAAATAATATATATATTATTGGTGGTGTAAACCTACCGATGCTTTTAGAAGCTATAAATCATCAGTTATTAAATAATAATATACAAGATGCTGTAGAAGATATAATCCTTCAAGGAAAAAATGGAATTAATCAATGGCATATTTCTCAATTAGAAGATGAAAGTGAAGATGACGATTTCTAAGAAAGGAGTCTTATTATGTCTTATACTTTACAAATAAAACCTGGCCCACAATATTATGATTATAGCATTGGTGCAATTGATACTGTTCCAGATTTATTAAAGGAATACCATGCAAAAAGAGTACTTATTCTCCATGGAACGATATCATGGGAAAAAGCCAAAAAGTTTTATGAAAAAACTATTAGCAACCCAGAGTTTGAGTTTGAATTTGAACAATATCATGGCGAATGTTCATATAATGAGGCTAAGAGAATTTCAAGTATTATTAAAGAAAAGAATATTGATTTTGTGATTGGTGTGGGTGGGGGGAAAATGTGTGATTTAACACTCTTATCAACCTCATATACTTCGACCCCTTATGGTGTAACACCAACATTATCATCTAATTGTGCCCCTTGGGCTGCATTATCAGTAATGTATAAGGATAATGGAATGGCAGAAGGACAATCTGCTCACCAAAAACACAATGCTGCCTTTCTAATAACTGATCCAAAATTAGTAATTGATTCGCCAGAACGTTACTTTGTAGCTGGCATTGCAGATACTATTGTAAAATGGTACGAATCTGATTTAGTAACTTCTCAAAATGAAATTAAGAATTATCCATTAATTCAAATGGGACGCTATGCAGCACATATATGTAAAGAAACAATTTTAAAGAATGCTGAACAAGCTATTGAAGATATGCGAAATAGGGAAGTTACTGAAGCCTTTTATACTGTCTCTGAAATTGTGATTGTTATTTCAGGTCTCGTAGGGGGGTTAGCGGGAAAATATGCCCGTAATACGGCAGCTCATACTGTTCATGATGCGCTCTCAGCAGTGTTACCTGGTCTCCATTCTTACCTACACGGTGAGAAAGTTGGTTATGGTACATTTTATCAACTTGCTCTTGAAAATAAATATGATGAAATAGATCGTTTATTACCATTCTACAAAAAATTAGGATTGCCAAAATCTCTAACTGAAATGGGAGTATATCCATTTTCTGAGTCAGATATGAAAAGAATTGTAGAACTCATGAATTCCAAGGAAAAAATACATTTACTTCCTCTTGAAATTAATGAAGAAATTTTAGAAAAGACTTATGTAGAACTAGAAGATTACTTAAAAGATAAAATTAACTAGGAGGATTTACAAATGCAGTGGACATTTAGGTGGTATGGAGAAGAAGATCCGATAACATTAGACCACATTCGTCAAATCCCAAAAATGTATGGTGTTGTCGGAACATTAGTTGGTAAATTACCAGGTGATGTATGGACACTTGAAGAAATTCAAGGATTAAAAAAATCAGTGGAAGCTAAAGGCTTGAAATTAGCAGGGATTGAATCAGTATCTGTGCATGATTCAATTAAAGCTGGGACAGCTGACCGAGATAAATATATTGGAAATTATAAAGAAACTATACGGAATTTGGGAGCATGCGGTGTTAAGGTGATATGTTATAGTTTCAAACCGATTTTTGGATGGGCAAAAACTAACTTAAATTATGAATTGCCTGATGGTTCATATACTTTGGAATATGATGATGAAGTAGTACAAAGTATAGAGCCTATCCAAATGTTAGATCTAATTTCTGGTCAAACTTCCGGCTTCCGTTTGTCAGGTTGGGAACCAGAACGTTTACAAAAGTTTCATGATTTAGAAAAAATGTATGAAGGTATCACTGAGGAAAAACTTTTTGAAAACCTAGTATACTTTTTAGAAAATATCATCCCAGTTTGCGAAGAAGCTGATGTTAAAATGGCTATCCATCCTGATGATCCCCCATTTGATATGTTCGATTATCCAAGAATTACAAAAAATAAAAAAGATATCTTACGGATCGTTAATGCAGTAGATTCTCCATATAATGGAGTAACTTTCTGTACAGGGTCATATGGAGCAAATCCAGAAAATGATTTAGTTGATATGATACATGCATTGAAAGGAAAAATTAATTTTGCGCATCTTCGCAATGTTAAGATACTTGGAGAAAAACACTTTCTAGAATCTGCTCACTTAAGTGAATATGGTTCCTTAGATATGTACGCAATTGTAGAAGCACTGATTGAAACTGGCTTCGATGGAATAGCGAGACCTGATCATGGACGTACTATTTGGGGCGAAAAAGCCCGTCCTGGTTATGGTTTATATGATCGAGCTATTGGAATGGCATATCTACAAGGATTGGAAGAGGCTGTTCTTAAGAGTCATAAATAATAAATAAGGAGCAAATATGCCGACGATTAATTTTAAAAATAAAAAGTTAGTTATATTTGATTTTGATGGATTATTGGTGAATTCTGAAGACGTAATAAAAGAAGCTTGGAAAAAAACTTGTAAATACTTTGGAATTGAAACTCCAACAGATTTTTTTGACCATATAAATGGAATTTCTAAAGATGTAACTATTCTTAAACTTGAGAAAATTGCTGGAAAACAAATTAATCAAGAAGAATTCTTTCACCAAAGAAGTATATTTATTGATGAATCAGTGGAAAACAAAGAAATCCATTTACTCCCTGGGGTAAGACAAATGATGGAATATATATTTAATTTGGGTATTCTAATGAGAATATGTACTTCTTCAAGTCGTCAGTGGCCGTTAAGGCTAATCAAGCAGCTAAAAATTGAAAAATATATCAAGGCTGTATTAGGATATGAAGATGTCGAAAACGTAAAGCCTTTTCCAGACATTTATAAGAAAACTCTGTTAGAAGAAAATCTTGCTCCAACAGAAGCTATAATTTTTGAGGACTCAGTTCCAGGAATTAATGCAGCTGAATCAGCTGGCGTTTTTGTTGTGGCGGTTAATAGTGAAGAGTATTTTAGAAATAAAATTAAAAAAGAAACGAATCCCAACATGATAGTTTCTAGTTTTGAAGACTTGATTTAAATATAGAGGTGGCAAAATGAAGAGTGTCTATTTAAAAAAAATAATAAAAGATAATAAATTTAAATTTAGTCACTCTGAAGATCAATTTGTGGAATATCTTCTAGTACTTAATGAAGGTCAGCTTACCGGAAAATCAATATCTGAAATGGCTTTTGAATCTGGAGTATCACAAACCACAATTTATAATTTTGTAAAAAAATTAGGATTCCATGGTTTTAGAGATTTTAAAATACAATTGGCTTTAAATACTGGCTCTAATAGCAACAAGAAAATGACTGCATTTTCTGATATAACAAATAAAGATAATGCAATGACAATCGCTAAAAAAATTATAAGTTTTAATCAAAATTCATTAGAGACGTTGAATGAATCTTTAGATAAGAATACACTAAATCAATGTATTAGACTGATTAAAAATGCGAATAATTTACATTTTATAGGGCAAGGAGGCTCATCAGTTGTTGCTCTAGACGCATACCAAAAGTTTATGCGTAGTAAATTTCACTGTAGCTTTGTCTCCGACTATCATATGCAGGTAATCCACGCATTAAAAATACAAAAAGGTGATGTTTGCTTTCTATATTCTCATTCAGGTGAGACTAAAGAGACGATTCAAATAGCCCAAATGTTAAATGCAAATGGAATATCAATCATAACTCTGACGGGAAATGCTAACAGTCCGTTAGTTGCTTTATCAACCCAATCAATTGTAATTTACTCAGAAGAATCTCAGTTTCGAACAGAGAGCTTAACTGCTAGAATATTATATCTAACAGTGATGGATATTCTTTATACAAAAATTATGTTTGAAGATGAACATAAGAATAAAAGAACGCTAGAAAATATCCGTGAAACAATTAGTGATATCAAAGATTAGATGCTCTATATAATTGAAAACATATTCAGATTATGAATAAATTAATAAATTTCTTAGTTAAATATTATAGAAGATTTTAATAAAGAGGTGAATGCAAATTGTATGCATTCATCTTTTTGATTGTTTTATATATGAAAAATAAAATAGTTACGAATTAAACAATTATTTTGGATACTATTGATGTTTTTGGTTATTTTAGTATCATTAATGTGGGTATCCTATTGCACGTTTGGTCACGCTCAAGAGGATACCTATTTTATTTATATTAAAGATAAATCGAATAGAGTATTTAAATTATATAAAATATTTTTATAAATGATATTATGTATTAAAAAAATATATCTCAGATATTTTTTAATATTTTCAGTAAAGAATGGTATGTTATCAAATGCTCATCATAGTATAAATTTCCTAGAATCTATTGACTTTAATGACATTTGTATATTTAAAAATACTAGTCGAGTTGTCACTATTCTTCAGGAAAATAGATAAATAGAAGAGGTATGCTTAATAAAGTAAAATAACGAGATAATTTTTTATTTTAAAATTTTCTGGGTTTTGATAAAAGCGTCAGTTATTATATTTAAACATATATAATTTGAAATTATCCCTAGAAAACCAATTTTTGCATTAGAAATTGTGCAAAAACCTCTACTACCATATAATTGAAAACGCTGTATAATTTTAATTGTTAGCAGAGGAGATTTTGAAAGGAGAGTATATGAAAGAAAGAGGAATTCAAATTTTAAAATATCTTATGTCTAATAGTTTTCCAGTTTCACTTGAGAATCTTACGTTTTTTTTTGGAATTAGTAAACGGAGCATACAGTATGAAATAAAGGAAATAAATGAGTTTTTAGAAAAAACAAATTGCCTAAAATTCAAAATATAAGAAAACAGGGTTATCTTTTATCCATTACTCATCAAAATGAAAGAATTATCAAGAATTTACTTGAAAGTATTGACGATTCATATTTTAACAATCAGGAAAGAGCACTTGATCTATTATTGTCTATCGCATTTAAATCAAAAAGCACTTTTCTAGTGAGAAAAGAAGATGAATATAAAGTATCAAAGAGCTCGATTGATGATGATATTAGAAGACTACGTGAAATTCTAGAAGCGTATGATGTCTCAATAATAAGTGTTCCTAAAATGGGTTTGCAATTTAAAGGGTTGGAAAAAATATTCGAATTGCTATTTTTACTGAGTTAAGTAAATGGTTTAGTAACACCGATTGGACAAGTACAGATTCAGAAGATACAATATTTCTAAAAACAATTTATAAATATATTCCTAAGTACATGTTTGGTGAACTTGATTCTATCTATAATTCGAAAATTTCGGCTCTTGAGGATAATATGTACCGAAGAAATATGATCTTATATACTTCAGTTTGGTTTTGTAGGATTGCTAAAGCAAATTATATTAAAGATTCTCATGCGAATAGTAAAGGTTTAGTTTCCCAACCAATCGTTGATTTTGTTTCAGAAGTAGAAAAAACTATAAATTTATCAATTCCTAATAATGAAATTGAAGAGCTACAATTTATGCTGTCTACATTAAATCCACATAATGTGAGTAATACAGCCGATTGGGTTCAAGGACAAATTCTATCTTTAAAACTAGTAGAAATTGTAAAAAATGAATTTGATGCCTCAAATTTATCTGAAAATTTTGAGTTACAAGAGGCTCTAATAAATCATGTAATTGCATTGCTCGTCAGATTAAGGCTGGATATACAATTTTACAATCCATTGAAAGATACAATTATTAAGGAATATGGAGAGTTGTATAAAGCTGTTAAAAAGATAAATTATTACTTTAAAGAAAATATTGGCAAGGAGCTTAATAATGATGAAATTACTTTTTTAGCCATTCATTTTCTAACTTTTTATAATGATATCCGCAATAATCAACGTGGTTATTACAGAGCAATTGTAATCTGTCACCATGGAAAAGTTACAGGTCGAATTCTTGCTGAGAATTTAAAAAAATTATTTTAATATTGAGATGATTGGGGTACTAAGTGTTAGGGAAATATCTTTAATTGAAAAATTAGATTTTGATTTAATTTTTTCGACTATTTATTTAAATAATCTTGAATGGCCTGTACTTGTACTCGATCCCCTTTTCAATTTTAAAACAATAGATTTAGTAAAGAATTTTTTGGAATTTCATTCAGATAAGCTTAAGCGAGTAAATCCAAATTAGTTATGTGGAACGGTTTGATGGCAAGTGGATCCATACCATTGAAGGCAATTCCAATGGCCGGGTGGCCCGGAACCGGTTTGCTTTGAATGATTGGCGGATAGCAGGCTATGTAAGGCCTAGGTATGACAAGCCAGTGACTATTAAGCCAGGATTAAATCAGTCAGCTAAAGCTGAGGACACAATAAAAAACTTGGATAGCCTAGCAAAAGAGGTTATCCAAGGTAAGTGGGGGAACGGGCAGGAAAGAGTCGACCGTCTGACCCAGGCAGGTTTTGATGCGAGAAAGGTGCAGGCGAGGGTGAATGGGCTTTTAGGAACATAGGATATAAGTGAAGATACAAAATAAAGCACCAAGCATTGTACTGCCCCCCTAAAGTTGGACCAAAAAATCCAACTTTAGGGGGTCTTTGTATGGCTAAATATAGCTTAGATTTCAAAATGAAAGTCGTCGTAGAATATCTTTCGGATACGATTGGATACAAACCGTTAGCTAAAAAATACAACATGAAGGATACTTAACAGATAAGGCGGTGGATCAATGCCTATCAAACCATGGCCAATGAACTTGGGATAAATAATCCCTCTCTGATTGCGACTTGGCGCAGTATATATCTTTCGCAAGGGATTAAAGGATTGTCTCGTCCGAAAGGAAGACCACCCATCATGTCATTATCTAAACCGAACAAGCGTCGAACTAAACAGGAACCCCCTGAATTAACCGACTTAGAACAAGCGAACCAACGGATTAAAGAACTTGAATACGAACTTGAGTTACAGAAAATTAAGAATGAATACTTGGAACAGCAAAGGAGTTTGAGGCGTCAGAAAGCAATGAAGACAAAGCAAGAATCATCCACAAACTCCGTGACAAAGGATATCCCTTAACCAAGATTCGTGCGGCCGTATCGTTCCCCAAATCGATCTATATGTACTGGCAAGCTAAATGGAAACAAGCGGATCCTGATGCAGAACTTAAAGAAGAAATGCTTGCGATTCGTCAACAACATCCTTGTTACGGCTACCGGCGAATGCACGCTGAATTAATCAATCGGAACTGGAAGGTAAATTGTAAGAAAGTTCAACGAATTTACCAGGAACTAGGTCTGCAAATCAAGCACTTCAGCCGTAAATATCGGAAATACAACAGCTATAAAGGCGTTGTTGGGCGTATTAAACCCAATCGAATTAACCGTAGCTTTAACACTTCCATTGTTTATCAAAAAATCACAACAGATACCAGTGAATTTAAATACTACGACCTTAATTCCCAAGGAAGTGCTCAAATTAAGAAACTTTATCTGGATCCTTTCATAGATATGTGTAATCTAGAAATCATTTCTTACAAGATCACATCACAACCCAATGGCATTTCTATGCTTGAAGCGCTCAGAGAAGCCATTGAAGTCACTGCAGACTGTCCATACCGTCAAACCTTCCACTCTGACCAAGGCTGGGCTTATTAAATACCTGCCTACCAAGCTTTACTTAAAGAAAATCAATTATTCCAAAGTATGTCGCGGAAAGGAAACTGTCACGATAATACACCGATGGAAAACTTCTTCAGTGTGATGAAGCAAGAAATGTATTACGATAAGATTTATCATAGTTACAGAGAATTAGAAACTGCGATTATTGAATATATCCAATACTATCATGCAGAACGAATCAAATAAAAATTAAACTGGATGAGCTCAATTGCTTATCGCCATTCACTTCAAGCTGCTTAGAAAACAAAAAAATAAGAGAGACAAGCACATATAACATGTACTCATCTCTCTGGTCCAACTTTTTGGGGTCACTATACACACTAAAATGTGCTTGGTGCTTTATTTTTATAGCAATAGTTATATTAGCAATAATCAATAAATTCTATAAAAAAAATTTAATGTTTACCTATCGAAAAAATAATGGTAGAAGCAGATTTTATCACTTTACATCTACCTATTACTAATGAAACTAGAGGATTAATTAATGAGCAATTGCTTAAGTTGATGAAATCTAATAGTTACTTAATTAAAAATTCACGAGCTGCAATTATGGATTATGAAAGATTATATTAAATACTAAAAAATCATCAATTTGGAAATCGAATAAAAAAGTACCTTAAATAGATATTCAAAACCGCGAATATTTCAGGCTTTTTTCTGTAATAATTGCGGTTTTAAGCATTATATAAGTAATAACAAAAATGACACTATGATACTATATAGTTGACAAAAAAATATTAGGCAGGGCTTCTTAGACAGAATTTATACCACCTCTGTATTAAATTATATAGTTGACGTACCTCTGCTTCGTCCAGAACGATTGATTACTAACTTTGTCGATTCAATCCTTGATTTATATACAGTCCTGGTCATTAATCAAGCTTAATATTTAAATTAATCAACTATGTCTAATATTGTAGTTTTGTTAGTGGACGAAAGGTTATTCAATTGTATGATGAAAACATACTTATTATGACTGGAACTCAACAGACGTAAATTTGTTATCGGTGCATTGATTATTTTTTCGTTAAACTTAAGATGGTACTCTTAATTCATAAATGTTTCTTTTTATTTAATTTCTTACTGAAAAAATATGGGTTCAATAAAGACCAGGAGTTCTTGATTGATTAACCTGAAGTCAATTCGAATGCTAATAAATACTCCGTTATTTTGAGGAAATCAGTAGAACGTTATGAAGCGGTTTTCGATAAAAAATTAAGCTACTTTATGGTGAACTATTAAACAAAAAGTAAAGTTAGCAATGGATGCGGATGAACTAGATAACAGCGAGGAACTCGAAGACAATGACTAAGTACCCAAATAAAGTTGAGGAAGCGTCGTCATTATATTAATGTCCATATCAGTGGACATTAATATAATGACGACGCTTTCATTCTTTGATACAATATAAATGTGCTTTAGATTTAAGTAAGGAGGAGGATAAATGGTATTAAGTTTAAATGAAAATAACATAATAGATAATTTAGAATATGACAAGTACATTACAGCCAGTGAAATTGCTAGCAAAGTTTTTGTATCGACTAAGACGATATACAGATTAGTTAAAAAAATTAATAACTATTATACTAATAAATATGATCAACCATTTATCTTTTCTGAAACTGGAAAAGGATTATTATTAAATAAATATTATAAGAATTTTAAAGAAAGTGATAGTACCAAGATTTCAGATGAAATTTATAATATTGTATTAAAAATATTGTTTGAATTCCCTAAATTATATTCGAAATATGATATCAATCAGATGAGTAAAAACGATGCAGAATTTAGGATAAATGAAGTAAAAAAAATTTTATTAAATAATGGAATTGAACTAGTAGAAAAAGATGAATGGTTTCATTTAAAGACTAAAGAAAGTCAAATCAGAAATGCAATAAAATCAGTTTTATCTGATATTAGCATGAATGAATCTTTAGAAAAATTACATTTGAACGTCTCAGCTAATGATAAATATTTTATAGATAAGCAATTAAAGTATATTGAAAATAAAATTGAAACAGATATCACTTATCCATATTCAGTAAATATTTTTATACATATTTATATGCTAATTTATCGTTATAGAAGGGGGGTTGTATTGTTAATAGATAACCAAGAACCATTGGATATTGATGAGCAAAGACTAATAAGAGATAATCCAAAATTATATCAGATAGCTCATGATGTAATGAAAAATATTAAGTCATTTGTTAATTTTGATATTCATGATATTGAAACATATTTTTTATTTCAATATCTATGCTCGTTTAATAATGACAATGCGAAATTTAATGAGAGCTTTAAAAGATTGGCTACAGAAATTACTCGTGAATACCTAAATAAGTACTATGGGATTATTGATGAAGAAGAAAAAGGATTCTTTGATAGTTTATATAATCATATACTTCCAATGTTATATAGAATTAGGGTAGGATTGGATGTTGGAAATATAATGCTTAAAGAAATAAAAGAAGAATATCCAAATACATTTCACAAGATTCATGAAATTACATTCTTTATTAATGAAAATTTGATTCCTAATAGTTTTATAAAAGATATCGGAGATAATGATATTGCATATATTGTTTTATATTTTGAAAAGTTTAATTTATTGAAAAAGAGAAGAATAAATTCTATAGTTGTTTGCTCAACAGGTGTAGGTACGTCTGAACTTATAAAAGTTAAATTGGAAAAAAGATTCGATGAAATAAAAGTAATTAGTACTGCGAGTGAAAGAAATATTGAAAATGCATTAAAAAAAATAAGACTAAAAATTGATGTAATTTTTTCTACTATAGAGATTAGAAAAGATATATTGGATAAAGATATAAGATTTATTAAAATATCCCCTTTATTAACTGATCGGGATGTGGAAAAAATTGAAAAATTAATGGAGGAAATCGAAATTGGAAGAGATTTATGTTTCGGAAGTAGTTAGTAAAGATTTAATGTTAATAAATTGTGATGAAAAAAATAAATCAGATATTTTGAATAAATTAGCTGATTTATGTTTGGAGAAAGGAGTTATTAGTGATAAAGCTCAGTTTTTAAAAGATGTATATTTGAGAGAGGAGGAAGGTGAAACAGGAATTGGACAAGGCGTTGCAATTCCACATGGTAAGTCTAGTGCGGTAATTAACACTAGAATTGCAGTGGCCACTTTAGAAAATTCTATTGACTGGGAGTCTTTGGACAATGAAAAAGTGAATACAATATTTTTGTTTGCAGTAAAAAATACTGAGGCAAATACAAAACATATAATGTTACTTCAACAGATAGCTATTTTGTTAGCTGATGATGAAGTGATAAATTCAATTAAAAATGTAACCTCTATAGATGCCCTTTACGATTTAATTACGAATAATTCTAGGAAAGAAGGATGAAAATAATGTTAGTATCAGGAAAAGAAATTTTAGAAGTAGCCAATAAAATTGGGTTTGCTGTACCGGCATTCAATGCAGGGTCAGGTCAATTATTAGAAGGTGTAATGCGTGCTTGTGAGGAATTACAATCTCCAGTAATAATTGCTATTCATCCAGATGAATTATCATTTTTGACGGATAGTTTCGTTGATCAAGTGAAATATTATGCTAATCATACTAAAGTGCCAGTATGTATACATTTAGATCATGGGGCTTCTTTTGAACAAGTAATTCATGCGATTCATTTAGGGTTTACCTCTGTAATGATTGATGCCTCTCATTTAGATTATGAAGATAACATAGCAATTTCTAAGAAAGTAGTTGAAGCTGCTCATGCAACCGGTGTTTCAGTAGAAGCAGAGTTAGGTACTATTGGAGATACTGGTGATTCAATTGAAGGTGGAGTAACTGAAGTTATCTATACGGACCCTAATGTGGCTGAAGGTTTTGTTAAAGAAACAGGTGTAGATAGTTTAGCAATAGCGATTGGTACAGCTCATGGTTTATATCCTGATTATTTAGATCCTAAATTAAGATTAGATATTTTGGATGAAATTGCTGAAAAAGTAGAAATCCCATTAGTTTTACATGGTGGTTCAAGTAATCCTGATAAAGAAATTGCTAGTGCCGTAGAAAAGGGGATTAATAAAATTAATATCTCTAGTGACATTAAAATTGCATTTTTAGATGCTATGAAAGAAGTTCTAAAAAACGGTGGTAAGGAATTGAGAGAACCAAACACTTTATTCCCAGAATGTATCGAAGCGACTAAACAAGTAGCAATGGATAAAATTAAGCTATTTAAATCAGACAATAAAGTTGCATTATATTACAAGTAAAAGAGGTGAGGAAGATGAATATCGTAGGAATTGCAGCCTGTACAGCTGGTATTGCGCATACATATATTGCTAGAGAAAAAATCATGACAAGTGCTTCTAATAGAGGACACAATGTTTCTATTGAAACGCAAGGATTGGCAGGTACACAAGATCAATTAACTGCCGAAGAAATAAATAATGCGGATATAGTAATTATAGCTGCTGATATCAAGGTGAATGGTAGAGATCGATTTGAAGGAAAGAAAATAGTTGAAGTCCCTACAAATATAGCGGTAAAATCTCCAAATAAAATAATCGAAAAATTAGAAGAATTATCAAAATAGTGAATGAGGTGAATGTAATGAAAAGCAGTATGCCAAAATTTGAAATTAGACAACATATCATGACAGCAATTGCTTATTTCCTACCAATAGTTGTAGGGTCAGGGATGTTATTAGCCTTTGGGAATATTTTAGGTGGTTCTACAATTGAATCATTTACAGATGGATTTAGCTTTGCTGATACAATGTCCACAATGGGAGGATATGGATTAGGAGCACTTCCAATGATTGTTGCTACTGCAATATCATATTCTATAGCAGATAAGCCAGGTATAGCTCCTGGGTTAATTGTAGGATTTGTAGCACAAGGAATTCAAACAGGATTCTTAGGAGGTATTATAGCAGGTTTTATAGCAGGTTATTTAACGGCAGCGATAGTTGCTTATATAAAAGTCCCTCAATGGATGGCTGGTTTAATGCCTACTTTAGTAATTCCAACTTTTGCTGCTTTAGGTGCGGGTCTAGTTATGTATTATATTGTTGGAGGCCCTATTAACTGGTTAACCAATTTGGTATTGAATTATCTGACTGGTTTAGATAGTTCTCAAAAATTTATGTATGGAGCAATTATTGGAATTCTTGCGTCAATTGATTATGGTAGTGCATTGAATAAAACGGTATTTGCATTTGTATTTGCGTTATTTTCCGAAGGCATTTATGAACCTATTACAGTACTAATTATTGTATCCATGATTACACCTTTTGGACTAACAATTGCATATTTCTTAGGTAAATTGGTTAAGAAAAATATTTTTGATGCACAAGATATTGAAACATTAAAAACGGCATTTCCAATGGGAATCGTTCAAATTACTGAAGGTGTATTTCCTATTGTATTAAAGAGTTTACCAAAACACATGTTAGCAACTGGTATAGGTGGTGCTATTGCTGGTGGAATCAGTATGATACTTGGTGCAGATAGTCATATTCCTGCTTCAGGTATGATTGCAATGTTCACTGCAACAAAACCGTTTGCATTTTTAATTGCAACAGTTGTAGGATCAGTAATTCATGCAATAGTCGTTTTAGCTATTTTGCCAAGAAAAGATGCATCAACAGTTGAGATTTTTGAAGAAGGTCCAGAAGAAGACATTGATTGGGATAGCGTAAAAATTAGCTAGTAGGTGAAAAATAAATGATAAAAGAAGAATATAAAAAAAAAGTTATTGAATTATTTAATAATTCAGGAATGTCGTTTACCAAAGAAGAAATTGATTCTATTGAATTTGCAGATTTTGGACTAGATGATATAGATAATCAAGGGTTAAACTTGATTGTTTATGAGAATAATGACAGATATTGTGCTAAAGAAATGGTGCTTCTACCAAATCAGTATTGTCCTGAACATAAGCATCCAAATTTTAAAGAAAAACTAGGAAAACAAGAGACATTTAGATGTAGAAAAGGTGAAGTATTCCTTTTTGTTGAAGATATGACAAATGGTCGTGAGTTTGATGTTTTTCCAAAATTTGATAATGAATATTATACTATTGACTCAGGAATAAAACTTATAGCAGGAGAACAATATACAATAATGCCAAATAAAAGACATTGGTTTGTAGCTGGTCCTTCAGGAGCTATTATATCAGAATTTTCGTCAACAAGTGATGATGCGACAGATATATTCACAAATCCAAATGTTAACAGGATAAATTAAAGATATTGTACGAAGGTGTTGATAATTTATCGACACCTTCAATTTTGTTTAGGAGGGCTTTATGAGATACATATTAGGGATTGATTTAGGGACAGGATCAATGAAAGGGTTGATTATCGATGAGATGGCTAATATTGTCGATTCATATTCGATAAAGTATCCTACTTTTCATTCACAAAAAGGGTATAGTGAGCAAAGACCTCTTGATTGGTTAGGCGCATTTGATAAAATTATAAACTATTTTAATAAAAATATTCTTAATTTTAAAGAAAACCTTGAGGGAATATCGTTTAGTGGTCAGATGCATAGCCTAGTTCTTTTAGATGAAAATCAGAAAATTTTGAGAAATTCAATTTTATGGAATGATGTCAGAACTAGTAAAGAGGTAGATTATCTAAAGAATAAATATGGGGAATTAATTATTAGTGAAACCAAGAATATTCCGTTAGAGGGATTTACACTCCCAAAATTATTGTGGGTAAAAAATAATGAACCAGATATTTGGAAGAAAATCGAATATATTTTATTACCTAAAGATTATTTGCGATTATATTTAACAAATGACTATTCTATGGATTATTCGGATGCTTCAGGGACACTTCTATTAAATTTAAATGATAAAGATTGGTCTGAGCAAATATTAGATATTTTAGAGTTGAAGAAAAATAAGATGCCTCATTTAGTAGAGTCAACACAATATATAGGTAACATCAGTAAAACAATAGCTGATAGATTAAACATAAATAAAAATGTAAAAATCTTTGCAGGTGGTGCAGATAATGCGTGCTCTTCATTAGGTGTTGGTATTATTGATAAGAATATAGGAATGCTTAGTATTGGAACCTCTGGTGTCATTCTTGGGTTGTCTGATGATAGTCTATTAGATAAAAAGTCTCATAATTTTTATCATATTTTAAGAGATACTAAATATAGTATGGGAGTTACATTATCTGCTGGTTCAAGTTTAGATTGGATTAAAGAAAAATTATGTGAGGATATTTCATATGAAGAATTATTCAATTTAGTAAAGGAATCAGATATTGGCTCGAATGGTTTAATATTTACACCGTTTCTAATAGGTGAGCGAACTCCTTACAATGACTCAAGTATAAGAGGGGCATTTATAGGGTTAGATATTTCACATAATAAAAGCGATATGTTAAGGGCGGTTGTAGAAGGCATAACTTTTTCTTTATATAGCTGTTATAAATCTATTGGGGCTGATTATAAATCTATTGTTTCTATCGGAGGTGGAGCCAAAAATGAGGTTTGGTTACAAATCCAAGCTGATATATTTGGTAAAGATATACACAAGATTTCTATTGAAGAAGGGCCTGCATTTGGAGCTGCAATAATAGCTAGTGTCGGTTTACATAAATTTAAGGATTTTTCAGAAGCTCTTACAGTAGGAATTAAAACAGAAAAAATAATTAAACCAAATATGATTTTACACAGTAAATATGAGAAAATTTATAAAATTTATTCAGAAATATATGAGAACACTAGTTATCTATCTAAAAAAATTTTGGAGATAAAATAAATGAATATATATATACTAGAGAATAATTATTTAAGAGTTACATTTTTAGATATTGGAGCAACAATTTGTGAGATCATAAAAAAAAGTAATAATAAAAATATTTTGTTATCTTATAATTCTTTAGATAACTATTTACAAAATGAATATTTCTTGGGTGCTATGATTGGAAGAAACGCTGGAAGAACATCTCCTCCTCAATATCAAAATTTTAAAGATGAACACGTTAATTTAAGCATTAATGAAAAAAA
This sequence comes from Eremococcus coleocola DSM 15696, assembly GCF_000428865.1. Classification (GTDB taxonomy): domain Bacteria; phylum Bacillota; class Bacilli; order Lactobacillales; family Aerococcaceae; genus Eremococcus; species Eremococcus coleocola. The sequence goes on along the minus strand of NZ_AUAT01000024.1, from coordinate 2,049 downwards.
AATAAATCATTTACATGGAGGTAAAGATGGACTCCATAAAAAGACTTGGATAGTAGACCAAAAGAATCATGAAAAAGCACATTTGTATCTTACAGATGAGAATATAGAATATGATAAAGCAACATTTTGTATAGAATACAGTCTTAATAAAAATATCTTCTCAATAAAAATTTTAGGGGTATCAGAAGTACCGACAATAATGAATTTAACAAGTCACATGTATTTTAATTTATCTAATGAAAGTACAATTAAAGATCACATACTTTATATTAATAGTAATAAACTTCAAGATATTAATAATGATTTTATACCTTCTTCAAATTTTGTTAATTTAAATTCAGAAACTTATAAATATTTGGATTTTTCAAGAGGTAAGAAAATTTCTGAATCTTTGAATCAGTCTGATAGATTATCTAAATTATGTTTGGGAGGGATAGATTTAGCTTATAAAATTAAACATATAAGCAATTTACCGTCTGTAATAATCACAGATAATTTAGGAGAGAATAAATTAACGATTTATTCTAATCAAGAATCTGTCGTAGTATATACATTAAATAAGATTAATAATGTATATAATGAAAATAATAAGGAAGCCATAAAAAAAAATAGTGGGATAACATTTGAAATGCAAAAATTACCAAATTATATAAATAATAGTAAGGTTTATTTAGAAGATAGATATTTTAGTATGACCAATTATATTGTGGAGTAAAAGGATGAATGATTTGGAACTTTACGGAAGTATTGAGGCCGGAGGAACTAAGTTTGTATGCGCTGTGGGTAATGATAAGTTAGAAATTATTGATATTATTCAATTTCCCACAACAAAGCCAAAAGAAACGTTAGAAATGACAGTAAACTATTTTGAACGATTTAAAGATAATCTTCAAAGTATTTCTGTAGCTTCTTTTGGGCCTATTGATATGGTGAGGGAGTCAAAAACATATGGTTATATTACGTCGATCCCTAAATTATTTTGGGATAATACTAATATTATTGGTTTTCTCAAAGATAGAATACCGGTAAAATATTATTTTACAACCGACGTAAATGCTTCTGCTTTTGGTGAGATGGTTGTGAGAAAAGATGTTGATTCATTAGTTTACTATACTATCGGAACTGGTATAGGGGGCGGAGTTATTCAAAGCGGGCACGAAATTGGTGGAGTAGGTCATGGAGAGCTTGGACATATTTATGTAGCAAAGCATCCAGCTGATTATGATTTTGACGGGGTTTGTCCATTTCATGGTGCGTGTTTAGAGGGTCTGGCTGCAGGACCAAGTTTAGAAGCAAGAACTGGAATAAAAGGAGAGTTAATTCCAGAAAATCATCCTGTTTGGGATATTCAAGCATTTTATATAGCACAAGCAGTTATGCAAGCAACTTTATCTTTTAGACCTCAGATTATTGTCCTGGGGGGTGGTGTCATGAAACAAAGTCACATGCTGAAACGAGTGAAAAGTGAGTTTATTAAATTATTGAATGGCTATGTATCCATACCGCCAATCGATGATTATATTGTTTTACCTGCTGTTGATAATAATGGATCTGCTACAGTGGGAAACTTTTGGCTTGCAAAAAGAAAATTAACAACAGACTTATAATTAAACTGAAAGTGTAGTTACATTTTAATAAATAATTCAAAGTCAGTATGTACAATAATCAGCTTTACTGAATGGTTAATATAATATAACTTAAATATGTAAGACAAATTGGCGGATTTTATAATGAAGTTAGCCACTTCAAAAAATTCTATTTAATTAAAAAATGCCATGTGAATTTCATGTTATTATTGAAGTTACCACACTCTCAATAGATAAGGATGAAATCACATGACGCATACTAATTCTAGCACATCATCACATAAAGGCAAACATCTCACCTATGAAGAACGGTGTCAAATTTCAATTTTGGTACATGAAAACTATTCAAATCGTCACATTGCTAAATCCATTGACTGTGCCCCACAACCCATCAACAATGAAATAAAACGTGGGACAATTCGTCAAATCCGTCGTCAAAAACAAGGGGGTAAAGTTTATACTT
>NZ_AUAT01000023.1 GCF_000428865.1 Eremococcus coleocola DSM 15696 | reverse complement strand
TCAAATCTTTCAAAGTATGTCACGGAAAGGAAACTGTTACGATAATGCACCCATGGAAAACTTCTTCAGTGTGATGAAGCAAGAAATGTATTACGATAAGATTTATCATAGTTACAGAGAATTAGAAACTGCGATTATTAAATATATACAGTACTATAATGCAGAACGAATCAAAGAAAAATTAAACTGGATGAGCCCAATTGCTTATCGCCATTCACTTCAAGCTGCTTAGAAAACAAAAAATAAGAGAGACAAGTACATAAAATATGTACTCATCTCTCTGGTCCAACTTTTTGGGGTCACTATAAGCAGCACACACTGCCAACAAGGTTAAACTTTTTTATTAAAAATGCTTATTCAGCGTTTTTTTCCTTTTTGTCAAAACTGTCTTTGACACCTTTAACGGCACCATCGACAGATTTCTTCACGTCTTCGAGACCTTCTTGAACTTTACCCACAGCATTTTGCACTTGACCTTCAATTTCTTTACCTTTATCGCCAGTCAATTTGCCAAGGCCTTCTTTTAATTTACCTTCGAATTGATTCTTTTCTTCTGTCATGGTAATTCCTCCTTTAGTTATCTTAAGTTAATTATACCACAATTACCATTGCTAACCTAATCATACGCTTTAAACTAGTCTTGATCAGGTAAAAAAGTCTCTAAGTGTGTAGCCAGTTGATCTTTATCACGTGCCTTTTGTGCCTCAGAAATATGACTTGGATCTAGAGCATAGGAAAAAACTAACTTATCTTGACTGTCGTAACCTTCGATGGTCTCCCCCATCTCAGAATCCTGCCAATAAGTCACTTGCAAATTCTGATCTTGAACCCATTCTGTTATTTCTTGGCGAACAGATTGCCGTAAAACTTTATACATCTCTGCCATGGGTTTAGGAATATAAAAGATATCTACTAATTCTAATTCTTCTTCCTGACTTGCTTGGGTTTTCTTGCGCTTACTCTTAGCCATCCTAGTCTTGCTCTCTTTCTTTACGATAGTTTTCGATAAAGGAAATATCCCCTTTTTCCACTAACTCTTCTAAGAAAGTTACCACCGCTTGATCTTGGTTAGACCCAATTTGATAACTACATAGGGCAAGTAGGTCAGGATCCGCATTAGCCATGGCCACACTGTATTTAGACACTTCCATCATGGAAGCATCGTTGAGTGAATCTCCAAAAGCTAGTGTCTGGTTAGGACTAATATTATATTTATCTTGTAAATACAATAAAGCTTTTCCTTTCCCCCCATCTTTATAAATGGCATCCATCCAATTATCACCCGATGACATGGCAACTACACCCTCAAACTGGTCATTAATCGCAGCAACGACTTCTTTAATCTCAGCCAGAGGTGCTTCAGTATAAACCGCAATTTTAGTAATCGTTTCAGTTTCTGGAATTTCATTGTAATCATTTAAATGATTTAAAATACGATTATATTTTTTAAAGGCCGCATAGGCCTCTTTATTCTTTTCATCGTAATAGGAATGACTTCCTACGGAAACCATGGGATAAAAACCCGGATGACTTTCAATTAAGGCAATGATATCTAGAAATTCATGATGAGCTACCCCATTGGCGAAAATATTCTCTTCCGCCTTGACCATAAAATTACCATTATCACAAGCAAAGTAAAGGCTTTGGCGTTGATCAGGGGTAAAGAAGTCTTCCACCTTATGATAGGAATTACCCGTCGCTACTACAAAAAGTGCCCCTTGGGCTTCTAAAGCTTGAACACAAGCCATAAACCGATCGCGTTCAAAAATCTTTTGACTAGTCAGTAAGGTTTCATCTAAATCCGTGACGATTAATTTGGGAATCATAAGATTATTCCTCCTATTATTTAAGCTTCTTGTTTATTTTAGCTTATACGTTTACGATTGCCAAATCGTTCCAAGGCAATCAATAAAATTGGGGTAAGAATGGCTGATAGAATTGCTTCTGGAATACCATTGGCCATTACAGCGGCACCTAAGAATGGCCAGAGTTGATCCATATTTATATTATTTCCAGCTGCAAAGTCCGCCCCTTTAAAAAGGCCGATGGCGCCTAGGACTAAAATTGTATTTAGAAGTGAACCTAACAGACCAGTTATTAAACCAATGGTCGGAGTCTGCATATTTTTCTTATATAAGTACGCTGCCAGAAGACCAATAATAAAAGGCATAATCATCCGCGGTAAAATAGAGACAAAAGGTGATTGGAAAATTAAACGTTCCACTGGACTCGCTGTAAAAATTGCACGTAAAAGTGAATTAACACCCCAAACGAAACCTATCAAAATTCCCGCACGAGTAGAGACTAAGATTGAAGCAATAATCACAGTAATATGGATAATAGTCAAAGAAATAGTAGGCAACATAATATATCCTAGGGCGGGTACCCAAGATTGTAAAATAATGATGGCAATAAAAATAGCTACCGTCACGAGTTCCCGTGTTCTAGTGCTAGTGTATGAATTCATGTGTTTTCTCCTTTACTTATACAAATTTATCTACATTATACCCAACTTAACTCAAAATAAAAGATTTCTGCCTAATTTTATTGACCTACTTTTTAATTAGATATAAAATTTAAGCTAGTTGTAGAAAGTGGGTGTCTTATGAAAAAATTATTGACCTATATTTTTCCCTTAACCGTTCCAATTTTAGCGGGTTATATTTTCCTAGGACTTTCCTATGGAATTTTTGCCTATAGTGCTGGGATTTCTCCCTGGATAATATGTTTGATGAGCCTAGTTATTTATTCAGGCACGATGCAATTTGCGACGGTCGGTCTCTTAAATGCCCCTTTCGATCCCATCGGCGCCATCATGTTAACGATTATGGTATCGGCTCGAATGCTCTTTTATGGAGTTACCCTTTTGAAACCCTATAATAAAATGAAACATCCTTTTAAGGAGATAGCTATTTTTGGGCTCACTGACGAAGCCTTTTCCATTGCGGTCACCACGCCGGTTCCCCCAGATTTAGATCCTAACCATGTTTATGCCGGGATTGCTTTTCTAAATTATTTCTACTGGTTTATAGGATCAATTCTTGGAGTGACCCTGGGTCAAATTATTACCGTAAATACTGAAGGCATTGAGTTTGTCTTAACCGCCTTATTTGTTACCCTCTTTGTCGAACAGTGGTTATCCAACGACAACCATCAACCGGCCCTTGTTGGTTTGGGTGCTTCAATTCTCTGTTGGCTTATTTTGGGACCAACAAATTTCATGATCCCAGCCATGGTCCTCATTGTAGCTATCTTCGTGGCAGAATTCTATCGTAAAGGAGACCGCATCAATGATGACCAATAGCCAAGTTTATATAACGATTACCCTAATCACCTTAGTCACCGCTTTAATTCGGTTTTTACCTTTCATTATCTTTCCTGCTAACCGCAAGCCGCCATTATTTATTCAATATTTAGGAACTGTCTTACCCATGGCAGCTATTTCCTTATTGATGGTTTATGCTTTGAAAGATACCGTTTTTCTTACTTCTCCTCATGGTATCCCCCAAATTTGTGCAGTTATCGCTCTTTTCTTCGTCCATAAATGGAAACGGAATACACTACTTTCCATTGCGACTGGTACCTTTGTTTACATGTTTATCATCCAGGTTTTCTTTTGATTTATCTGTAATCTGTACCGCTTGTCAAAGAACAAATTTGTGCACTCTGGATTTTCAATGCACAGAATCTCAGTAGCTTGTACATTTCAGCATTTCAATGCACAAATTTTTCAAAGCCTATTTTCAAAAAAAGGAACTATACTCAACTTCTAGAGTTGGTATAGTTCCTCTTTTTAGTTTTTACACCTACGCTTAATCATCGTTTTTTGGTTTTCTGATGATAATCACTAAACCAACAATCGCTACCACTATAGGAACAATATAGGCAAGCAGTGAAGAATTTTCACCCGTACCCGGCAAATTATTTTTCTTCTCAACACTGCTTGTCTTGGTCACTGTCACTGATTGGCTGGCTTGACTAGATTCTAGACTACTTACTTGGCTGGCATCATCTGCTTTACGACCATAGATGACCGCGAAAGTCCCCATTTCTTGGGTATTAAAGGTCATGTTTTGTTCACTTAGTCCAAAAGTAAGGTTCGCCAATTGATCTTGTCTTACTCGGACTAGACGAGCACCCTGACTCGTCTTGATTGGTAATTGGATTTTTGCAATGTGACTTAGGTTTGCTGCTTGACCATTACTATCTAGCAATTGGATTTGATACGCTTGATAATCGCTGCCTTTTAAAGAGCTTGGTTCGGGATCAAGCGGATTACTTACTGCCGCTACCTTAAAATTAGCCACTTGACCAGCATCAGCTGGATTAATCCACACCTGGACTCCAGTACTTGGGTCACTGAATGCGGTAGTTGCTGCTTTCGCTTCTTCTTGAACTTTTTCGACTGACTGGTCTTCCGTTACAATGACTTCTTTTTCAGAAGCTGCTTCCTGACGGGTCACCATGGCGGTGGTGACTTGAACTTGGTGGTCAACTACTATATTTTGTTCTGCTTGGTTAACTTGGTAGCCATCTGGCACTTGACTAATCGTATAAGTTAATTCACCTAAAGCCACTTGGTCTAATGTAACTTGACCATTTTGATCTGTTTTTAATTCTTGGTCTCCAGTTTTAATGGTGGCACCCGGAACGGGGTTATTCTGATTATCCACTACTTGAATCGTTACTTGACCTGTTTGGATTTTTTTGCTGACTTGATAGGCATAATCAAAAGCCATCCCTTCGGTTAGGTCAATTTCTTGCTCTTGACCTTGACCTTCATAATCCTCTGGTACTGCTTTAATTACTAATGAATATTTATTAGGTTCAAGGTCTTTAAAAGTCACTTGCCCCTTATCATCAGTCACAGCCTCTTGCTCACCTAAGCCAATCGTCACACCCTTAACGGCTTGGCCATCTTGGTCAAAGACTTTAATCACAGCTTGAGCCTTGGCTAAGTCTCTTTGAACTTGTAATTGACCTTGACCATCATGGTCAGTAAGGGTGATCGTGTCGTTTGCTTGACCTTGATAGCCTTCTGGCAACTGAGTAACTTGGTAGCTATAATCTTGGGCTGGTAAATTCTCAAAAGTAACCAAACCATCTTGATCACTTGTTTCTTCTTGGTCTCCTACTTGGACTTTAGCGCCCACGACAGGTTTTTGGTCTTGGTCTACCACTTTAACTGTCAATTTATACTTAGGCGTCTCTTTAGTGACTTGGATTTGACCGGTTTGGTTTTCTTCTTCAGTAATGGTCAATTTTCCTTCTGGATTGTCCACTTGATAACCTTGAGGCAATTCACTGATAGTATATTCATAGTCATCTGGGCTTAAACCCGTTAATTTAATTTGTCCTTGGTCATCGGAAGTAAAAGCTTGACCATCTGCCAGTTGGAGACTTACACCGGGCACTGGATTTTGGTCTTGGTCTACCACTTTCAAAACATAATCAAATGTTGTGGCTTCTTTAGTCACCTGGATTTGACCTGCTTGGTTTTCTTCTCCGGTGACGGTCAATTTACCTTCTGGACTGTCCACTTGGTAACCTTGAGGCAATTCACTGATAGTATATCCATAGTCACCTGGACTTAAATCCGTTAACTTAATTTGTCCTTGGTCATCGGAAGTATATGCTTGACCATCTGCCAGTTGAAGGCTGAGGTCAGGTACTGGATTTTGGTCTTGGTCCACCACTTTAATCACAAAATTAAATTTACTGGCTTCCTTTATAACTTGGATCGGTTTGCCTTGCTCTTGACCTTCTTGAATTGTAATTAAGCCGTCCGCCTTTTCTACTTGGTAGCCTTGGGGTACTTCCGTCACAGTATAGGCATAGTCACCGGCCACTAATTCTCTTAAAACAAGTTGACCTTGGTCATCCGAAGTATAAGAAGTACCCTCTTCCATTTGAATCGTAAGTCCTGGCACTGGTGCTTGGTCTTGGTCCACCACTGGAATAACCAGCGATTGAGCCTGGGCAGTTTTTTCGATAGCTAGTTCTTCACTAATAGGCTGATCAGAACTTAGGTCTATACTCCCTTCACTTTGACCTAGATAACCCTGCGGCACTTCTAAAATTTGATAATTGATGGATTCACCCACCGGTAATTCTTCAATCACAATCTGTCCTTGATCATCCGTTTGGTAAGTTTGGTCTTTGACTAATAGGGTAACACCGGGCACTGCTTGACCACTTTGGTCAACCACTTTGAAAGAGACCGAGGTCACTTGTGGACTAGATTCTTGGTTCAGCTTTTCCAAGTGAATTGATACGGGCTGATTTTCTACATAATCAAAGGTTTGTGGAGCTTGACTCAAAGCATAGCCGTCAGGAACAGAAGTCACCTGATATGTATAGGCGCCTGGGCCAATACTAGGCAGCTCAAGTTGACCCTGTTCATCACTAGTATAGGTTTGGCCTTCATAAGTAATCGTAACCCCTGGAATAGCCTGTCCTTGATCATTCACAAAACTTAGCTTAACCATTTCAGTATTTGTTTCTGCCGTTTGACTGATAAGGTTAAGATCTAATGTATGTTGGGTATTGGCTTCGAGGGTCACCGTTAGATTATTCTGGTCTTCTGCAACTTGATAGCCTTCAGGTACTTGCGTAACCTTAAAGTCCAAACTGCCCGCTGGTAAGTCATTAAATATAGCTTGGCCGCTCTCATCACTGGTTTGGGACTGATCGCCTACTTGTATGCTAACATTGGCAACCGGGCTAGAATTTTCATCCCTAACGGTTACAGTCAGACTAGCTAGGTCTTGGGCAGGTTCAGCTGAATCCTGACTTGAATCTTGGCTTAGATCTTCACCTGAAATTTGGTCTGCCATTTGGGCTTGACTGGCTGCCACAGCCGCCTCAACTTCAGCTTCTTTGTCCGCAAGCTGGTCTGCATCCATAAGAGTCAATCTCATGGTATCAATTTGAATGGCTTGCTTAACATTAAATTCAAGTTCATACACATTAGAACCATCTTCAGCCTGCTTTAAACTATTATTCTTGAAAAATTGGTACACCATCTGATTATTACTTGAATCTTGGTATTCAAGTAAAATTTGATCAAGTTGATTCGCTTCTCTTTGGAAATTATCCTGATCACTTACTCGGATTATATAATCCCCTGCTTCTAATAGTTTAAGCGTATTAGAATCAGATGCTACTTGATCAGATTGCCATAAACTCGTAAAAGTTCCTGCATCATTTTTTTGTAAAATTTCAAATTTTAAGTTTTCGGTTTGGGCGATTTCTTGGTTATAAAGACTCGATATCTGTGGACTTGAATTAGTTTGGGCTAAACTGGTCATAGGAAAACTAGCTAAAACCAAACTAGACGCTAATGTTAATGCGATTTTTTTATTTAATGTCGTCATATTTTTCTCCTCCCTTACATCTAAATTTTACCATAATTCGATTCCAAGGGGGCTCGTTTAGGTAATTCATCACAAATAAATCAACATTCTAAACCGGTTTCATAATTTCTTCATAATTAAGGGAGCGGGCTGCTTGTCCAACTCCATCCATTATTGAAAAAGAAATTTTACCTTCATTTTTTCACCACAAGTAAAAATATCTAAATAAAAAAGCCGAGGCAATTTTGTCTCGGCTTAAAGACTATTCATTCGCTTAAGCAGCGGTTGTTTGTGGTAATTCAAAGGCCTTAATCATATCATCCGAAGCTTCATCAATTGGTACAGTTTTAACTAAAGAACCTTTAACAACAATCCGATCAACTAAGTCAGAATCACACGTAATCAAGGTAATCGTTGGATCTTCAGTTGGATCTAGCACTTCAATCGCCGTTGCTGGCACCTGTTGAATTGAATCAATTTCATAAACATAGACCTTATCTAAATCGGTTAGATAAATTTTCTGTCCTTGTTGCACTCTTAATAAAGGTGCAAATAAAAGATTCTTATGGATCGAATGGTGACTTGCCAAACTATAATTTGATTTCCCCATTTGTTGGTCTGCACTCAGGGTACCTGCCCCATAGTACATTCCTTCATTAGAAACCCCCTTATAAATAGGAAGGTTCATACCAACATCCGGAATAGCAATCCCCCCAACTACCGGTAGATCATTGGGATTGATTCTGTCTGAAATAACTGATAAGGCATCAATATTTTGAATATCATCAAAATTATAAGTAACCTCTTTTTTATTGTTTGCTTCAATCATTTCACGGGTAAAGTTCCCCACCGTATTTTGTTCAGATCCATGGGCAATCATCCAGTCCTTAATTGGATTCATAGCAAAGAGGCCCACAGCTACTAAAATTAACAAGAAGCCTAGAAACATTCTAAAATTAAAACGTTTTTTCTTTTTACCACCACGACTATTTCGTTTTTGATGACGTTGTGCACGTGTTTGAACCATAATAATCTCCTATCTATCATAGTATCTGCCTTATATTATACATGATTTATACTAGAAAACACTAGTTGAGACTTTTTTTACCGAATAAATCATAGTTTATTCATAAATTGAAATAACTTGCTTTTAAACCAATCTTTCCTTATAATTATTTTTAAATAAGACATAAGGGAGTAACTAGAGGAGCTATCCTCGTCAGTATCAACAACGACAAGTAGTATTTGCTACTGGTACTGTACTTAATCAGTGAGACTTATGCTACCAGGTAAATGGCAGCATAGGTCTTTTTTTATAGGGATTCCCTGGTCAAAAAATAGGAGGAAACTATGTCGGAAAGCAAAAACTATCTAGCTTATACTGAGTCAATTGACCAAGTAAAAGCCCATTTTGAAACTGACCTGTCGCAAGGTCTTTCAAGCCAAGAAGCCGCAAAACGTTTGGAAAGCTATGGTACTAACGAGATTCAGGAAGAAGAAAGAAGATCTACCTTCCAAAAGTTCATTGATCAATTTAAAGATTTCATGATTATTGTCTTACTAGCAGCGGCTGCTATTTCAGCCGTAGTTGGGATTTCCCAAGGTGAAGGTATCACTGATACCATCATTATCTTAATTGTGGTCCTATTGAATGCTGTGCTAGGTGTTTTCCAAGAAGCCAAGGCCGAAGAAGCCATCGATGCCTTAAAAAAAATGTCTTCACCTCTAGCCCATGTTCTTCGTGATGGTGATGTTAAGGAAATTAAATCAACCCAATTAGTTCCTGGTGATGTCGTTTTACTCGAAGCAGGGGATGTCGTTCCTGCAGATATCCGTTTAGTTGAAGCCTCTTCTTTAAAAATTGAAGAAGCCGCGCTCACCGGTGAATCAGTCCCCGTCGAAAAAAATACCGATGCTTTAGAAAATCCTGAAGCCGGCATTGGGGACCGTTACAATATGGGGTATTCCTCTACAAATGTAACCTATGGTCGTGGTAAAGGAATTATTACCGGCACCGGAATGGAAACAGAAGTGGGCCATATTGCTAAAATGTTGTCTTTTACCCAAAAACAATTAACCCCGCTTCAACGTGACCAAGAAGCTTTAGGTAAAACTTTAACTAAAGCGATTATCGTGGTTGCAGTCGTGACCTTCTTAATCGGTACCCTCTTAAATGGTATGGGAATTATGGAAATGTTACTTGTTTCTATTTCGCTGGCCGTTGCTGCGATTCCAGAAGGTCTCCCTGCTATTTCAACCATTATCTTATCCCTAGGGACCCAAACTATGGCCGACCGAAATGCCTTAGTCCGGACCTTGCCTGCGGTGGAAACTTTAGGATCTACTCAAGTCATTTGTTCTGATAAAACTGGTACCTTGACTTTAAATGAAATGACAGTCGAACATGTTTTCCATGATGATCAACTTTTTGCTGCTAACCAAGACTTAGACTTAAATTCCCACTTTATTCATTCATTTGTCCTACCAAATGATTCAAAAGTTGATAATGATGGCAAAATAATTGGCGACCCTACTGAAACAGCCATGGTCAAATATGCCATTGACCACCAAATGGACTATAAAGGTCTATTAGCTGACTATCCTCGGATCGATGAAGTTCCATTTGAGTCTGACCGTAAGCTCATGTCAACCATCCACAAGTTAGAAGATGGTCGCTTCGCTGTTTATGTTAAAGGAGCGCCAGACCAATTAATTCAAAGAGCCACTCAAATTGAAATTAATGGCCAAGTTCGTCCAATCCAAGAAGCTGATATCAGCAAAATACAAGAACAAAATGAATCCTTAGCCAAACAAGCCCTACGGGTCTTAGCAGGTGCTTATAAGATTATTGACCAAGTACCAGCGACAGTTAATTCTGAAACGGTTGAAAATGATTTGATTTTTACTGGCCTAGTTGCCATGATTGACCCTGAACGTCAAGAAGCTAAAGATTCTATCCGTAAAGCCCGCAATGCAGGTATCCGGACCGTGATGATTACCGGTGACCATGCCATTACTGCTCAAGCTATTGCTGAACGGTTAGAAATTCTTGATCCAAAAGCTGCTGATAACAGTAGCCATGTTATGACCGGAGCAGAATTGAATGAAATTTCAGATGAAGAATTAGCTAAAAACGTGGCTAATTATTCTGTTTATGCCCGAGTATCACCTGAACATAAGGTGCGGATTATTAAAGCTTGGCAAGCCAATGACAAAACAGTTTCTATGACGGGTGACGGTGTGAATGATGCGCCTTCTCTTAAACAAGCCGATATTGGGGTTGGTATGGGGATTACCGGTACCGAAGTATCTAAAGGGGCTTCCGATATGGTCCTTGCCGATGATAACTTCCAAACCATCGTTGTTGCCGTTGAAGAAGGACGTAAAGTCTTCTCTAATATTCAAAAAGCGGTACAATTCTTACTTTCAGCTAACCTGGGTGAAATCATTACCTTATTTGTGGCGACCCTCTTCGGTTGGGTCATTCTTGAGCCTATCCATATCTTATGGATCAACTTGGTAACGGACGTTTTCCCAGCAATTGCACTGGGTATGGAAAAAGCCGACCCTGATACCATGAAGTATGCTCCAAGAACCAAAGAAGATTCTTTCCTATCTTTCGGTATCTTCCCAAGTATTCTTTACCAAGGGGTCTTTGAAGGGGCCATTACTTTACTAGTTTACTGGTATGTGGATATCCATCTTGGCTTAGAACATACCTTAGCTGAAACCATGGCCTTCATTACCTTAGGTTTACAACAACTCTTCCATTCTTATAATGTGAAGTCTGTCTTCAAATCTCTCTTCTCATCTAATCCATTTGACAATAAATATCTCAACTTAGCCTTCCTTGGATCAGGTGCCCTACTTTTTGGCGTCATCCTTATCCCTGGAATTAACGGTTTCTTTGATGTTCATAATCCTAATCTTGAACAATGGATTATCTGTATTGTCGCTTCCTTTGCGCTAGTTATCTTAACTGAAATTGTTAAGTTTATCTTTAGAACTACTGGGCTTGCGGATAAATATCAATCTATACCACATCTAGATGACTAAGAAACTTGAATCTTAAGCGTCAAACCTAACGGGACTGAAAATAATTAGTCTTTGCAACAAATAAATATCTCTACTATTCGGAATAATAAAAGGAGTTGGACAAATCAAGGTCCAGCTCCTTTTACAATACCCAAGAAAATAACTAGTTCTCATGCTTTTATAACATTCCTAGTTTTATAGCGTGGACTTATTCTTGGCTTAGGCTTAAAGTATAGAAAAATTCTCCGAAGATTCTTAACTTGAAACGAAGGTAAAGAAAAAGAGACGGGTATTTCTATAATGGCCAATAAAGTTAAGACAAAATTATTTACTCACCAGTAAAGCATGGAAAAATGTTTAAATCTTTCTTTACTGAGCTACTCACTCAAGAAAAAATCCAGACTTAAGATTCAAGTCTGGAAAGCCACGGAAGTCTAGTCATCAAAACTAAAAACTTCCAGCTCAGGACGGAGCTGGAAGTTTTTATAAAATAAGATTATGATTTTTCACTGACTTGATAGCTATGATTGGTCGGTTACTTAATAAGCAGTCTAGCCATACGCAGATCTCGCCCAGCTATTTCCAAACCATATACTCAGGAAAATAAAGCATTAAGATCTAACTTGACCTTGGCCCCGGACTTGATACTTATACGACGTTAAGGCATCCAAGCCCATTGGCCCACGAGCATGTAATTTTTGAGTAGAAATACCAATCTCCCCACCAAAACCAAACATTTGACCATCTGTAAACCGGGTGGAGGCATTGACATAAACTGCGGCCGCATCTACATCTGCTAAAAAGTTCTCTGCCACTTGATAATCTTCGGTCACAATGGCTTCGGAGTGACCAGTCGAATAGCGATCAATATGGTCAATGGCTGCTTGATAATCATCCACCACCTTAACAGAAAGGATATAGTCATTAAATTCCCTTGCATAGTCTGATTCACTGGCGGAAGTCGCTTGAGGCACAAACTGACAAACTTTTTGGTTGCCTCTGATTTCAACACCAGCTTGGATGAGCCCCGCTACTAAGTCTGGCAATTGCTCAACAATCGCTGCATCAATCAAAAGACTTTCTAAGGCATTGCAGACGGACACCCGTTGTAATTTTCCATTTTCTAATATCTGACGGGCCTTTGCTATATCAGCAGCTTGGTGAATATATAAATGGCAATTACCTACACCCGTTTCAATCACCGGAACGGTAGCGTGTTTTATGACATTTTGAATCAGACCATCTCCACCCCGGGGAATTAAGCAATCAACATAGTCATTTAGTTGCATAAATTCTTCGGCAAGACTGTGGTCAGGTTTATCTATCATTTGAACAAAATTCGAATCTAAGTTTGCTTGGCTTAAAGCTTGTCTTAATACCTTCATAATCGCCATATTTGACTGGAGGGCATCCCGGCCACCTCGTAAAATTACCGCATTTCCCGCCTTTAGACATAAAGCTGTGGCATCCACCGTAACATTAGGCCGTGATTCATAAATAATCCCTATAACCCCCAAAGGGACCCGTTTACGACTAATCCATAATCCATCGTCAGTTTGCCAGGCCTGATCAATTTTTTTGTAAAGGGTCGGGCAAGGCAGCGATACTTTCGAGTCCTTGAGCCATAGCCTCAATTCGCTCAGGTGTTAAGGTCAACCGTTCAAGAAAGGCTGCACTTAATCCCTTGGTCGCGCCCGCTTCTAAGTCGATTTGATTCGCTTTAAGTATATCAGCTTGCACTTGGCGAAGGGCCGCAGCCATCTGGTTTAAAGCTCGATTCTTTTGTCCAGTAGGTAAGGTTCTTAGCTTACGTTCCGCTTTCTTAGCCTCTTGTCCTAGGGTTACTAAATATTCTGAAGTCATCGATGATTACTCCTTAATTTCTTAAATTTGATTGGCTAAACAAAGTTCCAATCGACTGCCCCTGCAAAATATCAAAAATATCATCCGGATTTTGACTCGAAGCAATAATCATGCTCTTATTTATCGCCAACATCCGTTTCGCTGCGGTTAATTTAGTCGCCATCCCGCCCTTAGCAAACGCTGATCCTTTCCCATCTGCCATAGCTTCGATAGTTGGACTAATTTCAGAGACAAAGGGAATCGGTTTAGCTTGGTCATTCGTCTTAGGATTACT
The DNA here is from genome assembly GCF_000428865.1 of Eremococcus coleocola DSM 15696. Lineage (GTDB taxonomy): Bacteria > Bacillota > Bacilli > Lactobacillales > Aerococcaceae > Eremococcus > Eremococcus coleocola. Next base: position 26,128 of record NZ_AUAT01000023.1, on the reverse strand, counting down.
ATCATAGAGCGCCGAAACATCTGATAATAAGAGTAATAAATCAGCATCAATAATTTGGGCGACAATTGAAGATAAGGTATCATTATCGCCAAATTTAGTTAAATGATTGATTTCATCATCGGATACCACATAATTTTCATTGATAATTGGAACAATTCCCCGTCTTAAAAGGTGATTTAAGGTGCCAACCACATTCCGATGTGAATTATCATTATCAATAATATCACGGGTTAATAAGACTTGAGCAGTGTGCTGACCATAATATTGAAAAAACCGATTATAGTGCTCCATTAGACGGACTTGGCCGACGGCAGCCACTGCTTGAAGCTCAGATACTTGACTAGGGTATGAATCAAGATTAAGCACTCGTGCGCCCACCCCGATAGAACCTGAGGATACCAAAACCACTTCAATTCCTGACTGGATCAAAGCAGTGCAAACATAGGCCAAGCGGTCCATTTTTCTTAAATCAATGGACTTATAATCATTCATAATTGAATTTGTCCCAATCTTGATTACCACTCGCTGCCATTCTTTGATAAATTCTGCCTTTTGCATACCTCTTATTCACCTATCCTACTTCGTTTTTAACTCTTATTATAAGCCTATTTTCAAAAAAGAAAAGCTCATCTTGATACATGATCTTTTACTTATGATTTTAGGAAATAGCTAATATTTTCTTATTTTTTTCTAATTATTTCTTGAAGAAAATTATATTGCATATCCTCTTTCAAAGTTTGTGCATCTCCGCCCAAACTATCAACTAATTGATATGAAAATTCTAAAGCAGTCCCTGGTCCTTTTGAGGTAGTAATATTGCCATCAACTACAAACAAACGATCATCAAGATAAGTACCATGACTAATCTGTTCTTCAAAACCAGGATAATTGGTAAAGTTCCGGTCTTCTAATAAGCCTGCCGCTTCTAAAACAATAGGGGCTGCACAAATAGCTGCTACTTTTTTTCCTGAATTTGCTTGCTTCTTGATAGATTCAATCACAAAATGATTTTTGCGGAGATTATCTGCTCCTGGCATGCCACCTGGTAATACAATTAGGTCATACCCATCAATAACCTGATCCAGAACTTTGTCCATGGTAACTTTAATTTGATGAGCCCCTTCTACTACAGGTTCCAAGCCAAGCAAATCAACTTCAAAACCAGCCCGTCTTAAGACATCTGCCGGGGTCAAAGCTTCAATTTCTTCAAAACCCGGTGCGAAAAAGATTGCAATTTTCATCATACTATCTCTCCTTTTCTATATAAGTACAATTTAATCAATTTAATTCAACTTTTAAAATATATTGCTTGCTATTCGAAATATTGTCCGTTATAATGACTTGTCTACTTAATAAAAAAGTAGAGCCGATGATTATCAATTTTATAAAATGTTAATAATTTTCATCAAAAATGTTCATAAATTATTCACAATTTAAAAGGATATTTAGATTTTTTACATAAAAATCAGTTGCATATAGCTTCACATTTTACTAAAAAATGATATAATCGGGTTATAGTTTTTATAAAAGAATGGGGGCAAGAAATAAACATGCAACACGAACATGAGTTAGTACAAATTTTTAAGTTACTGGGTCATCCGATTCGTTTGACCATTGTTAAATTACTCAGTGACGCTGACCATATGACGGTGGGAGCAATCGTCGATGCGGTTGAGTTACCTCAACCTACAGTTTCACAACAACTAGCTAAATTAAAAGCTGGTAACATTGTTGACGCTGAACGCGCTGGTACCAATGTTAAATATAGCCTTTCAAATCCTATAGTTATGCAAATTGTGAAGGATATCAAATAGTATTATTTTATTTGAAGCTCTTAAAACGACTAGCATTCAAACGATACCATGCGTGACTAGTTACCCGAACTAAGCAAATATGACCTAAGAGCATTCAAATACTTATTCAATATATAGGGTATTTCATGAGCATGTGTGAAATATTCGTTTAGCCTATCTCGGGACTCCTGTGGATAGGATTTTTTATATAATAATTGACCTGGAGTTTAAGCGGACTTAAACTCCAGGTCTTTTATATTTTCCCCTACCTTAACCTATCTTATTCAGACCAATTCTCTTCTTGACCCTGAGTCCATAAATAATGATAAGTCCCTTCCTTATCAATCCGTTGGTAGGTATGGGCACCGAAGTAATCCCGTTGGGCTTGGATTAAATTAGCCGGTAAAACTGGTGTCCGTAGACTATCATAATAAGCTAGCGATGCAGCAAAACCAGGCACAGGAAGACCAGCTTGGACAGCGCGAGCCACTACCTTACGCGCTGCACTTTGGTAATTAATGACGATTTCTTTAAAGTAATCATCCAAAAGAATATTTGAAAGGGTGCCATTCTTTTCGTAGGCAGCCATAATTTTTTCTAGGAATTGTGCGCGAATAATACAACCGCCCCGCCAAATTGCTGAAATTTCCTTGTAGTCTAACTTCCAATCCATTTCTTTAGCAGCATGTGCCATTTGAACAAAGCCTTGGGCATAAGACATAATCTTAGAAAAATATAGAGCTTGACGAATATCTTCAACAAAGACTTCAGCATCCGTCACTGGTTCAGGTTTAGGTCCAGTCAAAACTTGACTGGCTTCTAAGCGGTCATCCTTCAAAGCCGAAATAAAACGGGAAAATACTGATTCCGTAATAGTTGGCAATGGAACTCCTAGATCTAGGGCTGACTGGCTAGTCCATTTACCAGTACCTTTATTTCCGGCCTTATCCAAAATCACATCAACCATTGGCGTGTCAGTTTCAGGATCTTTTTGACCTAGAATTTCGGAGGTAATTTCAATCAAGTAAGAATCTAGTTCACCTTGATTCCATTCAGTAAAGTAATTTTTAATTTCCTCAATAGATAAGTTTAAATAGCGGCGCATCAAATCATAAGATTCAGCAATTAATTGCATGTCTCCATATTCAATCCCATTGTGAACCATTTTGACATAATGACCGGCCCCATTTTCCCCAACATAAGTCACACAAGGACTATTATCAGAAGGTGCCTTAGCTGCAATTTGTTCTAAAATAGGTTTTAAAATATCATAAGCATCTTTAGGTCCCCCTGGCATTAAGGATGGTCCATGCAAGGCACCTTCTTCACCACCGGAAACGCCCATGCCCATAAAATGAATGCCAGAGCCATCTAATTCTTGGGCCCGCCGAATGGTATCTTTATAGAAGGTATTCCCACAGTCAACCATAACATCATCTTTTTCTAAGAGTGGTAGTAATTGTTGAATTACAGCATCGGTTCCTGCCCCTGCCTTAACCATAATTAAGACGCGGCGTGGTTTTTCCAAAGATGCAACAAAATCTTCAATTGTATAAGAAGGAAGTAGATTCTTATCAGGATTTTCTTTCACAACCGCTTCAGTCTTAGACCCAGTCCGATTAAAAATCCCTACCCGGTAGCCTCGACTTTCAATATTTAAAGCTAGATTTTTGCCCATAACGGCCATACCAATGACACCAATTTGTGCTTTTTCCATAAATCATCCTCCTAGATTGTTATCAACCCCACTCGTTGGGGCGCTCCCTTTAAATATAACACTCCTGATAATAAAAAACTATTTTTTTGCTAAAGTTAGCCATTAAATTAAAACTTTTAATTCGATAACAATCTTGTTACAATGAACTTAAGGAAGAAAGGAAGACTTATCATGCAGACTTATATTTTAGGTGGTTATACTAAACGCTTAAATAAAGGAATTAGCGAAATCCAATTCAATCCAGCTGACCAAAGTTTGAGTCAAACTCAATTAATTGCTAACCTAAATAGTTCAACTTTTGTCGCATTAAATTCCACTAAAGACCTACTCTTTGCCCTTAATAAAAAAGATGATCAAGGCGGTTTAGTGGTTTTTGAGAAGCAGAATAGCTCTTGGCGTAAAGTTTCTGAAGCCTATGCTTCTGGTGCAACGGGTTGTCATATTAATTTCCGCCAAACATCGCAAACGATTTATGTATCAAACTATCATGAGGCTTCAATTGATATTTATCAACTTGATTCCAATAAACATGTTCACCTTGCCCAACGGATTCAACATCATGGTTCGAGTGTCCATCCTAACCAAAACCAATCTCATATCCATTTTACTGGTTTTAACCAAAAAGAAGACCTCCTATATGTCTGCGACTTAGGTAGTGACAAAGTATATGTCTACCAAGTTAAGACCGATGGGTCCTTATCTGTACAATCTGAATTAATCACCCCTGCCGGTATGGGGCCCCGGCACATTGCCTTCCATCCAGACCTAAACAGGGCCTATATTATCGGTGAGTTAAATAACCATACCTTGGAAGTTAGGATTGACTCAGAGGGTAATCTAGAAATTGAAGCTGATTATCCTAATTTTAATGAAAAAGTTGACCGTGCAGATGGCGCTGCAATTCGAATTAGCTCAGATGGTCGCTTCCTTTATACCTCAACACGTTTCCATAATATCCTTTCAGTCTTTGCTGTGGATGACCAAGGTCACCTTAACTTAGTCCAAACCATTGATAGCCATGGTCAAATCCCACGTGACTTTATCATCGACGAAAGTGAAGCATATTTATTAGTTGGTCATCAAGATTCAGATAACCTAGTTTTATTCAGTCGTGATACCCAAAGTGGGCGGTTAAACTTAATCAGTGAAAATACAAATGCACCTGAATGTGTTTGTATTGCCCACGCCTAGGTCAACCCAAATTCTCATAATAATAAAAAAATAAAGAATTGAGGATTATATATGAAAAATAATCTGTATAAATTTTCTCTCTTATTCCTTTCCCTAATTTTCTTATTTGCTTGCAACCCTAAACTTAATAATTCAGTCTCCGAAACAGGTCAACATGAAACAGCAGTAATTGAGATTAAAGTCCAAGGCGAAGATCAAGCAGAGTCAAACAAAGAAGTTCATTTCGATCCTGGCATGGACCTTTTGTCTGTGATGCATGATAATTACACCATTCAAGCAAAAGAAGGTTTGGTTGAAGGCATCGATGGACTTATGGCAAATCAAGGACAAAATAAAGGCCGTTACTGGAAATTGATTATTAATGATCAAATGAGTCAAAAAGGTGCTAAAGAGATCATCGTAAAAGATAATGATCGTATCGTTTGGGATCTGACGGACGATTGGGACTTCTAAATGTTAGCCGATAGAAAATATTTACGCCGCCTTATTTGGGATGCTCTCATGGCGGCGCTTTGTTTCATTTTACGCCTCTTATTAGCCCCTCTACCAAATGTTCAACCAGTGACCGTCTTACTTATTTTTGTTTGCTGGTACCTCTCCGCAAAAGATAGTATCTTAATCGCAAGTTTAACCATTGTTATATCGAATCTTTTCCTAGGTTTTGGACCCTGGACCTTGGCCCAAATAACCGCCTATTGTATTTTAATCCTGATTTCTAAACTATTTGCACCATTTTTAAAAAGAGAAGGCTACCTTATCCAGGCTTTTTATATGATAGCGATTGGTTTTTTATATGGTTTAATTATTTCCCTTATCCAAGCACCTTTCTATGGGATTCAGCATTTTTGGGTCTACTACTTCAATGGTGTCTTATTTGACGCTTATCATGGTATAGGTAATCTTATTTTCTTTTTACTCTTACAACCAATTATTCCCCCTTTGATCCAAAAGTATAGATTCTAGTCAGCCAGTATCTTTTCGGATCCAATCACTTCTGATTATAAAATATGTAGTAAAGACCGACCGTGCACAAGATTCCCCAAACCACCAGAGAATTATTCATTACTAAATAAACTATAGGGACTGTATCAAGCTTAGCTTTGATACAGTCCCTTAATTATATCCATAATTACTCCACCCAACTTCACACTGGGAAACATAGTAACAAAGAAATTTAGCCAAGTCCTAAGTCTCACTTCCGCATACATAAGTACTAAGTCTTGGACAAGCCTGTGACCTTGACACCTGATCAGGAAATTATCCAACCTGATCTTACCCTGTCTATCCCTTCCTAATGATCTGTTTCAAGGATTAGTAATAAAAACAATTTGCCATTCAAAAACACAATAAGATAAAAGTATCTGTGGGAATTTCTCGCAATAATTAATTAGTTATATTATTCACAAAGTATTCTAAATAAAAGCTTTCAATATAAAATTCCTTTGTTTTAAAAGCGTTTTCAATAAAATTAATTAAAAATTATTTGTGATATTATTCACTTTTAACTTTACATATGCTTGTTTTTCTTGTATGATTACTTTGTAAAACAAATCACAAAGTTGCTGAAAATTAAAAATTTAGGAGGATTATTATGGTAGAACAAACCTTAGTCAAAGAAGAAAATAATGTTGAAGTTCAAGTGGATAACCTGGTCCAAAAAGCGCTCATCGCTCTAGACCAATTCCGCTTACTTAATCAAGAACAAGTAGATTATATTGTTGCTAAAGCTTCTGTAGCTGCCCTAGACCAACATGGTGTGCTCGCAAAACATGCCGTAGAGGAAACCGGTCGTGGTGTTTTTGAAGACAAGGCCACTAAGAACTTATTCGCCTGTGAACATGTGGTCAATCATATGCGGGGCCAGAAAACAGTGGGCATCATCAATGAAAACAAGGCAACAGGATTAACCCTCATCGCTGAACCTGTGGGAGTTGTCGCTGCTTTAACTCCTACGACTAACCCAACTTCAACTGCAATTTTTAAAGCCTTAATTTGTTTAAAAACCCGTAACCCAATTATCTTTGGCTTCCACCCTGCTGCCCAAGAATCTTCTGCCCATGCAGCCCAAGTTGTCTATGAAGCTGCAGTCGCAGCCGGTGCACCTGAAAACTGTATCCAATGGATTCATGAACCATCCATGGATGCCACCAACGCTTTAATGAATCATGAGGGTGTCGCTACCATTCTAGCTACCGGTGGGAACGCTATGGTTAAAGCAGCTTATTCTTGCGGAAAACCAGCCTTAGGGGTTGGTGCTGGTAACGTACCTGCTTATGTTGAAAAGTCTGCTGACATCCGTCAAGCTGCTCATGATATTGTTATGTCTAAGTCATTTGATAATGGGATGGTTTGTGCTTCTGAACAAGCAGTAATTATAGATCATGAAATTTATGATGATTTCGTTAAAGAATTTAAGTCTTACCATACTTACTTTGTTACTAAGAAAGAAAAAGCCCTCTTAGAAGAATTCATGTTTGGCGCTAAGGCTAAGTCCAAAAATTGTGGTGAAGCTAAATTAAATTCAGATGTTGTTGGTAAACCTGCCACTTGGATTGCTAAAGAAGCTGGCTTTACCGTTCCCGAAGATACGAATATTCTTGCCGCTGAAGTGAGTCAAGTCGGTGAAGCCGAACCCCTCACCCGCGAAAAACTTTCACCAGTGATTGCAGTCCTTAAAGCTGATACTCAAGCAGATGGGATTGCTAAAGCCAAAGCCATGGTTGAATTCAATGGTTTAGGGCACTCCGCTTGTATCCACACCAACGACGACCAACTGGCCAAAGATTTTGGTACCGCTGTTAAAGCCATTCGAGTGATCTGGAATGCCCCTACTTCATTCGGTGGTATCGGAGACGTTTATAATGCCTTTATCCCTTCATTAACCCTCGGTTGTGGTTCATATGGTCACAACTCTGTTGGCGATAATGTATCAGCAGTTAACCTCTTAAATATCAAAAAATTAGGAAAGCGGAGAAATAATATGCAATGGTTTAAAGTGCCTTCTAAAATATATTTTGAACGCAACGCCATCCAATATTTATCAACTATGAAGGGCGTTGAAAAAGTAATGATTGTCACAGACCCTTCCATGATGAAACTCGGTTTGGTCAATAAGGTAATTGACCAATTGCAAGCACGGTCAAATCAAGTAACCATCCAACTTTTCTCTGACGTTGAACCAGACCCAGATATCTCAACTGTGCGCCGAGGGGCTGAAATTGTCAAAGGTTTCCAACCTGATACCATTATCGCTCTTGGCGGTGGGTCTGTTATGGATGCGGCTAAGGTAATGTGGCTCTTCTATGAACAACCACAAATCGACTTCCGTGACTTAGTTCAAAAATTCATGGATATCCGTAAACGTGCCTTTAAATTCCCAGAACTCGGTGAAAAAGCTCAATACATCGGGATTCCTACAACCTCAGGTACCGGATCTGAAGTGACCCCATTTGCGGTCATCTCAGATAAGAAAAACCAACGCAAATACCCATTAGCAGACTACTCTCTAACTCCTACTATTGCGATTATTGACCCAGATTTAGTTATGACCGTGCCTGACTTTGTTACCGCTGATACCGGGATGGATGTGCTAACCCATGCTATTGAAGCCTACACTTCTACCTTAGCCAATGATTATACAGATGGTTTAGCCCTACAAGCTATTAAAATGGTTTTTGAAAACCTAGAGGAATCAGTAGCTGGAAATAGCTTTGCTGCCCGTGAAAAAATGCATAATGCTTCTACCATGGCTGGTATGGCCTTTGCCAATGCCTTCCTCGGCATGTCCCACTCTATGGCCCATAAAATTGGAGCTTTCCACCATACTGTCCATGGTCGGACCAATGCAATTCTTTTACCATATGTTATCCGTTACAATGGGACTAAACCTGCTAAAACCGCTACTTGGCCTAAATACAATTATTGGAAAGCTAATGAAAAATACCAAGATATTGCTAAACTAATCGGACTTAAAGCAGATACCCCAGAAGAAGCTGTAATTAATTTGGCCCAAGCAGTTTATGACTTAGGTGAACGTGTTGGAATTGAGATGAACTTCAAAGCTCAAGGCATCAAAGAAAAAGACTTTATGGACAGCTTGGAAGAAATTGCTTATCTAGCTTATGAAGACCAATGTTCTCCAGCTAATCCACGCCTGCCAATGATTAAAGATATGCAAGAAATTATGGCCAATGCATATTATGGTTACGCAGAAAAACCCGGCCAATATAAATAAGTTATCCTCCTAAAGGATATAGATACAAAAAAGGAATCGGCGACCCACCGATTCCTTTTTAATTTTATTTAATTGTTTTATCAACTGTTACACATTCAATCCCATCTTCAAAATAATGGTCTGAACATTCTTGGTAGCCTTGACTCTTATAAAAGCCTAGTGCACGCAGGTCCGAATGAATGATGAAATGATGATAAGCTTGGCTTTGGGCAAAGTCTTCCATCTTTGCTAAACAAAGGGCTGCAATACCTTGGTTACGGTAAGGTTTTAAAGTGGCAATCCGAGAGATCCGGAAATCTGGACCAGGTTCAGGGACATAACGGATGGTTGCCACTGGATTTAACCCATCAAAAGCCACAACATAATAAGTATCGTCCCCATCAAGACCATCAAATTCTTCATCCTCAGGGATTTCTTGTTCTCCCACAAAAACCTCTTGCCGAATTCTTCGACTCGGTTCAAACAATTGGTCACCCTTAGCAAACACTATCCGAATATTATCTTTCATTCTTTTCCTTTCCTTGTGGGTCGGGGAAAAAAAGTCCAATCCCTAACAAGATTCTCCTTCTAATTTATCTAAACGTCGTTGGTGACGTCCCCCTTCGAAGTCTGTCGAAAGCCATGTATCAACAATCATCTTGGCCAACTCATCACCAATCACCCGTGCCCCCATGCAAAGAACATTTGAATTGTTATGAGCTCGGGTCATTTTGGCTGAATACACATCATGAACCAATGCGGCCCGGATACCTTTATGCTTGTTAGCAGCAATGGACATACCAATTCCTGTACCACAGATTAAAATTCCCAGTTCAGCCTCTTGGACATCAAGTTTTTGACAAACTTGGGCAGAATAATCAGGAAAATCTACTGAATCAAGACTATGCGTTCCTACATCTAAAAGTTCATGTCCTTGACTTTGTAAATGTTCTTTAATCATTTCCTTCAAAGAGTAACCACCATGATCAGATCCAATTGCAATTTTCATTTTTATTTCCTTTCCTAGAGACATCATTTAATTTTTAATTATCAAACTGAGCTAAATATTCAGATACGATATTATCTGCCGTAAAGCCATAAGAAGCAACCACTGCATCCCCTTTACCAGAAGCACCAAATTGGTCAATTCCTAAGACCTTACCATCAAGTCCAACATATTTATACCAAGCGCTACTTGCTCCCATCTCAATGGCCATCCGATTACGAACGCCATTCGGTAAGATAGATTCTTTATACTCTTCATCTTGTTGATCAAAGATATTTTGAGCTGGCATCGATACAACCGCCACATCATGGCCGGCAGCTTTTAACATAGCTTGAGCTTCGATGGCTAAGGAAACTTCAGACCCAGAAGCAATTAGAATACCTTGAGCTTGGTCTCCCGCTTGAGCAGAGACCACATAAGCTCCACGGCGCACGCCCTCTTCTAAGACTTGAGCGTCTACTGGGAGTAATGGCAAGTTTTGACGTGATAAAACTAATAAGCTTGGACGGTCTTTACTTTCTAAGGCAATTTTCCAAGCCGCGAAGGTTTCATTGGAATCAGCTGGGCGGAGAACGTTGAGGTTAGGCATGGCTCTAAAGGCTGCCAAATGTTCAACAGGTTCGTGGGTTGGGCCATCTTCCCCTACTGCGATGGAATCATGGGTCAAGATAAAGATTGAAGGCGTTGACCCTAAAGCTGCTAAACGAATCGCCGCCCGTAAATAGTCAGAGAAGACGAAGAAGGTACCTCCAAATACTCGGCTACCGCCATGGAGGGTAATCCCGTTTAATATTGCACCCATAGCAAATTCACGGACCCCAAACCAAATATTCCTTTGGTCACGTGCTTCTGGCATAAAATCACCCGAAGCATCGATCATGGTCTTGTTAGAGCCTGATAAGTCAGCTGAGCCACCCCATAAGTATGGGATGCCTTGGGCTAAGGCTTGGATAGCCTTGCCAGAAGAAGCCCGGCTAGCCATATCTTTTTCACCTTGAGCTTGATACGTTAAGTGGGCGTCATAATCTTTAGGAAGGTCGCCCTTGAACGCTAAATCAAAGAGTTTAGCTTTTTCAGGCTCAGCTTTTTGGTAGGCTTCATAAAGGTCTTGCCATGCTTGGTAGGCTTTTTGCCCCCGTTCAAGGACATGTTGGTCAAATTGTGCTTGACTCACTTCAGGGACGGTAAATTCAGCTTGGTCATAGCCATAAGCTTGACGGGTTTGGGCCCAGGCATCGGCACCGAGAGGCGAACCATGGACGGCTGAAGTCCCTTGCTTAGGTGAGCCAAAGCCGATGACCGTCTTAATTTCAATTATAGATGGTTGTCCCTTATGATCTTTAGCCGCTTGAATCGCATCAGAAATAGCTTGTAAGTCATTGCCATCCGTAACTTTTTGATAATGCCAGTGCATAGCTTCAAAGCGTCCTTGAATATCTTCATTAAAAGCTAGGTTCAGGTCGCCATCTAAGGAGATATCATTTGAGTCATAGAGGACGATTAACTTATCAAGGGCTTGACGTCCTGCTAAGGAAGCCGCTTCATAAGAAATCCCCTCCATTAAATCACCATCTCCTACCAGGGTATAAGTATAATGGTCAATCATTGGAAAGTCTGGCGTATTATACAAGGCCGCCGTATGCGTTTCGGCCATAGCTAGACCCACAGCTTGGGCTAACCCTTGACCCAAAGGACCCGTAATCACTTCGACTCCATCTGTATGTCCCACCTCAGGGTGACCGGGTGTCTTGGAACCCAATTGGCGAAAATCTTTTAAATCATTGATTGAAACGTCAAAACCAGACAAATGTAGTAATGAATAAAGCAGGGCAGAGCCATGACCCGCTGATAAGACAAAGCGATCACGGTTAGGCCAGTTTGAGGCTTTAGGATTAACATTCAGATGGCGGGTCCACAAACTATAAGCCATCGGTGCAGCTCCAAGGGGTAACCCAGGGTGACCTGAATTCGCTGCTTCAATTTGGTCAATACTCAAGGCACGCAAGGTGCTCACTGCCAGTTGGTCTTCTTTTGTAAACATATACTTCCTCCTAACGATTTTGGAAAGCTTCCCAATCCTTTAAAAAGTCCTTAATCCCATTATCAGTCAAAGGATGTGACCAAAGTTTCGGGAAGAGACTGCCAGGAATGGTAGCAATATGGGCACCGCAACGGGCCACTTCTTGTAAATGAGGTGCTGTCCGAATACTTGCCGCAATAATTTCAGTGTCAAAACCATAAAAATCAATGATTTGTCGTAAATCCGCAATCAATTGATAAGCATCGGTGCCAATATCTTCCAATCTTCCCACAAACGGGCTGATATAAGTTGCTCCAGCTTTCATGGCTAGTAAAGCTTGGGTCACACTAAAGATTAAAGTCACATTAGTTTTAATACCTTCTTGTGACAAGATATGAACGGCCTTCAAACCTTCTTCAGTCATCGGAATTTTCACCACAACATTGTCAGCCCATTGAGCTAACTTCCGTGCTTCTTCCACCATTTGATCCGCTTCTAAGCCAATCACTTCGGCTGAAACGGGTCCAGGCACCAAGTCACAAATTTCTTTAATGACTTCTTCAAAATCACGCCCCTCACGCGAAATAATTGTGGGGTTAGTTGTCACGCCATCGACCAAACCTAAGTCAACAATCCGTTTAATTTCATCAATATTTGCAGTATCCAAGAAGAATTTCATAGAGGACCTCCTCAAAATATTTTGTTTATACATCTTATTTTAAGCCAACCTTGCTTCCATTTCAATCTCAAGCAAGCTTACAAATTTACTCAAAAAGTTTGGCTTTTAAGCCTCTAAAACATGGTGGTTAACCCAATTCAATACCTCTTCATCTGTCTCACATTCAAAGTTATGAATAGGACCCTGATGAGGTGGCAGCGGACGTCTTCGGTGGTTAAACCAAAGTGTCTGCCAGCCTGCTTTGGCGGCCCCCATCATATCATTAACATAAGCGTCACCGATATAGAGCGTTTGACTTGGTTCAAAGTCCCAAATCTGGCTCGCTAAGTTGAACAAACGGGGGTCTGGTTTGTGGTAAGGGGTGGAACCACTGATTAAGAGGTGTTGGCTATCGAAATACTTCTCCAAGGCTAAGCCCTTAATCTTTAAGGACTGGTGGTCTACCTCACCGTTAGTAAGCACAGCACGCGGAAAATTTGTCTCTAGCAAAAGCTCCAGTAGCTGTTGCATATATGGAAACAAGCGAATCCGACCTAAAGCAGCTTGGTAGTCTGCCTTAAAGGCCCGAGTTTGGTCAGCTCTTAAGTCGATATCGGTGAAATGAGCCAACATGTGTCCTAGCCGATAGTGGTCATAGTCAAATTGAGACCAATTTTCTTGATAAGCTTGGTGAAAAGCAAGGTCTGAATAATAGCGATATGTATCAAACAACACTTCCGTCTTTTGCCCATTTATTGATGGAAAATTCTTGCTGATAGCCTCTTTAAAAGGACTTTGTAAGTCATATAAGGTATCATCCACATCAAATACGATTGCAGTAATCATTGTTTTCCTTTCTGATTTAGCTTTAATCCAATCGGCCCAAGAAACTAAGGAAAAGGCTAATCAAAATCAAGACCTTAATTACTCACAGAAAGGCCGGTCTAGTTATTTTGATTGGTCTGATTAAATATCTATCAAAATTATAATTATTTAAAATAATTTAATTGAACATGAGATCATTAAAATAATCTGGCTTCAGGTAATAAATACCCTGACGGGTAAAATTAATCAACCCTTCCTTATGGATCTGCTTGACCACCTTCCCCGCTGTTTCACGGGTAGTCCCCGCTACCTGAGCTAACTCATTAATGGTCAGGGGATGCAAAATCACCATTTTGTCTTTTTGGGTGACACCCATATCATACATCCAAATAGCAAGCGCCTGGACGACTCGGTCAGAAGCTGATGGGGTGGATCCCATTTGAATTCGTTTCTCTAAGAAGACTGAAATATTTGACAATTTTTTAAACATATAAATTAATAAATCCACATTTGAAGTCATAATTTCTGTCATAATTTTATTTGAGATCATCATTAAGTCAACATCGGTCCGGGCATAGGCTGTATAGCCATAATTCTGCCGGTCAAGTGACTCTGAGTAAGGGAAGTAATTATGTTCCTGAACATAATCAACATAGGTATAGTCCCCCGATGAATTGGTGGTCTCTAATTTGATTAAGCCTTTAAGTAAGTAATAGGAAAACATTTTAGGATCTTCCTGGAAGAAAAGAATTTGTCCTTTACGGTATTGATGAATAACGACATTCGATTTAAAATAATTTAACTCTTCTGTTGAAAAACATTTAAAAAATTCGTGATGTTCCAATTCTTCAATATATGACTCTAATTCACGATTCATTGGCAACCCTTCTTTCCCTGCCATTAACAGTTACATTCACCCTTTTTAATACTAAGTAAGGGTATTCACACTTCCCATTCTAGCACAATTTTTTATTAAAATAAATGAGACCCTAGCAGAACTAGGGTCTCATTTATAAAATTTAATAATTTTAATTACATGTTTTCTGGTGCTTCTACACCTAATAAACTTAAACCATCTTTTAAGACAATTGAAGTTGCTTTAACTAATGCCATCCGTGCTGCTAATTGATCATCATCATTTAATAGACGTACATTTCCATAGTATTTGTTAAAGGCTTGAGCTAATTGAATGACATAACGGGCAATCATAGAAGGTTCATATTTTTCAGTGGCGGCCACTAAAGTATCACTATATTCAGCTAATTTCTTAATGACTGCCCAGGCATATTCATCGGTCAATTCATAGATTTCATCTGCCTTTAATTCCTTACCATATTTTTCAAGTAAGGATTTAGCCCGCGCATAAGTATATTGAACATAAGGACCTGTTTCACCCTCAAATTGAATGACTTCAGATAATTTAAAGTCAAAGGAGTTCATCCGGTCTGATTTCAAATCGTGGAAAATAACCGCACCGACCCCAACTTGTCTAGCCACTTCTTCTTTGTTTTCTAGGTCAGGATTCTTAGCTTCAATTTGTTCTAAGGCTAATTCCATGGCTTCATTCATTACGGCTTCTAGTAAGACAATTTTACCTTTACGGGTTGATAATTTCTTACCTTCCAAAGTAATTAAACCAAAAGCAATATGAACCATATCATCGGACCAATCGTTACCCATCCGTTTAAGGATTGCTTTTAACTGTCTAAAGTGGTTGGCTTGTTCATTCCCCACAATATATAAACTCTTAACGAAATTATAAGTTTCTTTACGGTAGTAGGCAGTGGCAATATCCCGGGTGATATAAAGAGTAGCACCATCAGAACGTTTTACTAGAGCAGGTGGTAATTCTTCATCGTCAAGATAAACTAAGGTTGCTCCATTTTCAACGGTTGAAATACCCTTATCTGCCAAGATTTGTAACTTATCTTCCATCTTGTCATTATAGAAGGATTCACCGGTATAATGGTCAAAAGAAATCCCCATTAAGTCATAGACTTTTTCAAATTCTTTAATGGATTCATCTTTGAACCAGGTCCATAGTTCAGTCATTTCTGGGTCGCCATCTTCTAATTTCTTAAAGGCAGCCCGACCTTGATCTTCTAAAGAAGGATCTTCTTCAGATTTTTCATGAAATTCAACATATAGTTTTACTAATTCATTCACAGGATCTTTACGGACAGTGGCTTCGTCACCCCAACCCTTATAGGCTACGATTAATTTACCGAACTGAGTTCCCCAGTCACCTAAGTGGTTTACTGATACAGTCTTATAATTCATCTTTTGATGCATTAGATCAAGCGAATTACCAATAACCGTTGACCGTAAATGCCCCATTGACATAGGTTTAGCAATATTTGGTGATGAATAATCAAGTACAACAGTGCCACCATGACCTAGGTCAACTTCACCATAATGACTGTCTTCTTTGATAACTTGAGAAATAATCTCATTTGATTTTTCTTTACGGTTTAAGAAGAAGTTAATATATGGTCCAACTGCTTCAACTTTGTCAAAATGAGCACCATCAATTTTTTCAACTAATTCTTGGGCAATTAAATTCGGGGCTTTACGGAAAGCCTTAGCCAATTGGAAAACCGGAAAGGCTAAATCACCATGTTCAGCATTTGATGGTTTTTCAATTAATTGTGAAATTTTCCCTTCATCTAAATGTTCAGCCACAAGCGGGCTCAAAGCCGCAACTACGATTTGTTTATCTTCCATACTTTCGATTCTCCTTTTCAAATAAAAAACGCCTCCAGAAGCTCTGCTCCTAGAGGCGTATTAGACATTTACTAATACACGGTACCACTCTAATTGAACAGGCATCGCTGTCCATCTCTCTTTGCTAACGGAGATATCTCCGGACCAGGCTACTTAAGTTCACCCAATCTGTCTTAGAAAGTGCGGTTCAGTTAAATCATCGTGTTGGCTTCCATCATCCCAACTTGCTAGTAACGAAGTTTTTCAACTTACTCTCTTTCCGTGTTTAAAAATTTATGTGTTTAATTATAACATTTTAATTTTTACTTTTCAATGATTGTTCCAGCATCTGATTCAATTAATTGTTCTAAGTTTTCTAAAGAAGTAATTACTGCACGACCATTGTCAGTTTCTTCTACGAATTTAATGGTTGCTTCAACCTTAGGTAGCATTGAACCTGGGGCAAATTGATCTTGACCCATATATTCTTTCATTTCTGCAACAGTAACTTTTTCTAATTTAGCTTGGTCTGGTTTATTGAAGTTTACATAAACATAATCAACTCCAGTTAGAACGATGAACATATCAGCGCCTAAGTCAGCAGCTAATTTTTGAGAAGCGAAGTCTTTATCAATTACGGCTTCGACCCCGACTAATTTACCGTCTTCTTCAATAACTGGCACACCGCCACCACCGCCGGCTACGACTACGTGACCAGCGTCAACTAAAGTACGGATTACTTCTAGTTCTTTAATTCCAACTGGTTTTGGTGAGGCCACCACTTTACGCCAACCACGACCAGCATCTTCTTTAAATGTCGCATTAGATTTTTCCATTTCGGCTTTGGCTTCTTCTTCAGAATAGAAAGGTCCGATTGGTTTAGATAAGTTAGTGAAGGCTGGGTCATTCTTATCTACAATAACTTGAGTCACGACTGAAGCGACAGATTTATCAATATTTAAGTCTTTTAAAGCATTTTGTAAGGCATTTTGTAACCAATAACCGATTGAACCTTCGGTCATAGCCACTAATGAATCTAATTCAAAAGCAGGGTTCTTTTCTGAATCAGCTGCAATATTTTGTAATAATAAGTTACCAACTTGAGGACCATTACCATGAGTGATAATTAATTCATCCCCATTTTGGATTAATTTCACTAAGAATTCAGCAGTTTGTTTCAAGGCATCTTTTTGAGCTTGAGCCGTTGGATTATCAGTAAGAATGGCATTTCCACCTAGAGCAACAACAATTTTACGATTAGACATAGATACACTCCTTTTTCTTTTTTATCAGCTTACCTAGGCATTGTCTATTTTACAATTGGACAATCTCACAAGATAAGTGATTCTATTTAGTTAAAGTAACTAAGCTGGGTCACTGGCTAATTCTTTGACCGCATGGGCATAGATTTCCATAGCATCATAGAAATTTTCGACTGAAATATATTCATCAATTTGATGTTCCGTAACCGCCGCTCCCTTAGTTTGAGCACCGAAGGCCACACAATTAGGCATGGTTCGAGCAAAGGTTGCACCACCTGATGAAATAGGCTCAGTCAAATCACCCGTTAAATCACGGTAAACTTCCAATAAAGTATTTACCAATGGACTATCAAGGGGAACATAAAGTGAATTTAGATAGTCAAATTCTTGATATTCGAAATCATATTCAGCGGCTGCTTTAGCTAATTGATCAACTAGTAGGTCTTTATCAGCAGTGACTGGAATCCGAATATCGAGCCCAATTCGACTTTCATCTTCATTAATAATTAATTTAGATAAATTAACCGTTAAAGGACCTGACATTTCATCTTCGACTTCCCCAAAAATTGGTTTGGCATAGCCTGTTTCATAGAATTTATCTTTAATCAGTTTAAAGGCAGGATTTTCTGGAAATAATTTTTCTAAAGCCAGGGCTAAACGAATAACCGCATTCGTGCCTTCATAAGCATCCTTAGCATGGACTGATTTTCCTAAAACGACAATTTGCCTTGCATCATCCGTATATTCAAAGCCTAATTGATCTAAGGCTGCTTTGACTGCATCCAGCTTATCGCCTTGATACATGGCCTTGGCCGGCACAGCATTAAAAGCACGGTCATTATTGAGGGTAAAATCATTAGAACCAGGTCCCACCAGATAAGCTTGAAGTAAGCCTTTTTCGGCATAGGTTAAAGGAAAGGCTGAATCTGGGGCGAAGCCATAAGTAGCTTGTTCCTCAATTTCACCATAACGGGCCATGCACCGCCATAAAGTTTCTTCATCGGTTCCGAAAATAAACCGAACCCGTTTGTTAAACTCATAACCTTGGTCCATTAAGGCTTTAACCCCATATAAGGCTGCCACTGAAGGCCCTTTGTCATCTTGGGTTCCACGACCGTATAACTTCCCATCGCTTTCAACCATTTCAAAAGGATTATGGGTCCATTCAACCAAATCTTCAGCAGGTACTACATCTAAGTGACAAAGGATTGCAAGTAATTCTTCCCCTTCACCAATTTCAGCGTAGCCATAGTATCCTTGAGGATCGATAAAGGTTTTAAAACCTAATTCTTCACAGGTAGCTAAAGCCAGTTCCAAAGCTTCTTGAATATGACGACCAAATGGTGTTTTATCATCTGTTTCATCACACACAGATGGCACGGCAATCCAGTCCTTTAACACTGCTTTTGCTTGAGACTGTACCTTACTTGTCAAGGTATATTCCACGATTATATCAACTCCTTTAAATGAATGAGAGCGAGCAAGAAGCGGAATCTAATATTCTTCTACTTCTTGCCCGCTCCCATTGTGATTCGTATTATACACCGATTAGAACATTGAACCAATCACTAAGAGAATGATTGAAACTACGAAGACAGCAGCTATTAATTTAGCCACAAACTTCCACCAAGTACCCAACTCAATACCAGCAATGGCTAAGGCACCCACAACGACACCTGAAGTTGGCGTAACTAAGTTAACGATACCAGCAGCGGTTTGAAAAGCAGTAATAACGATATCTTTACCTACACCGGCAAAGTCACCTAGAGGAGCCATAATACCCATGGTAGCCGCAGCTAAACCTGAAGTAGATGGAATTAAGAATGACATTGGGATGTAGAACAAGAAGGTAATAACCGTGAACAGACCTTTAGATAAACCACTCAAGCCAACTTCACCCCAGTGAAGAACAGTAGCGGTAATTAAACCATCATTCATTACTACTTGGATACCACGAGCGATGGCACAGATCAAGGCAACAGTTAGTAAGTCACCCATACCTGCAATGAAGACATCAACAAAACGTGATTCGCTAATACCGTAAATACCCGCGATAATGATTGACATAATGAAAAATAGAACGGTAATTTCAGTCAAGTACCATTGACCTAAAGGTAAGGAAGACTTACCAACTAAAGTACCTAAGACTGGCGTATTTAAAATTCCTTCATGAATTGAATCAAAGATCGTATGATCAAGTTTCAAGACATCGGCCCAAGGAATGAGACCAAGGATCATAATTACAAAGGTTAAAGCGAAGACCCAAAGGACAGATTTTTGTTTACCAGACATTTCAGGAATATCTTCTTTAACTTTGAATTTTTCTTTATCAGCTTCTAAGTGATCATAGATTAAGGAATTCTTTGGATCAGCTTGGACTTTCTTAGCATAATTAGACACGAAGTAAGCACCCATAATATAAGTCACAACTAAGAATACTAACCGTAGACCAATCCCTTCAGCAACTGAAATACCCGCCATACCAGCCGCAACCCCGGTTGCAAATGGGTTGACCGTAGAAGCAAGTACCCCTAAACCAGAACCAACAAGAACCACGGCGACTGCAACTAAGGCATCCATACCCACAGATACCATCAATGGTATTAAGATTGGATAGAAGGCAATAGTTTCTTCTGCCATACCATAACTAGTTCCCCCAAGGGCAAAAACAGCCATCAAGATCCAAATTAAGGTATTCATGGAATCTTTCCGGTGTTTAATGAGGGTGGCAATCCCAGCATCAATCGCACCTGTTTCAGTAACTACACCCAAGAAGCCACCAACGAAAAGGATAAAAAGGGCAACTTGGATGGCACCATCCGTTCCTTCTTTACCTAACATCCCGTAAGCAGGGGCAGCAAATAAGTCCCAAAGCCCTTGTTTATTAGATTCAACCGTATGGTAAGTTCCTTGAATAAAGTTACCTGCATCATCTAAATCGTATTGACCAGCTGGAATTATCCAAGTCAATACAGCTACAATTGCGGTAAGAATAAATAAAATTGTAAATGAATTCGGCATTTTAAATTTTTTCTTTGTGGTCTCTTCCATTTTTCCACTCCTTTTTTATATATTTTTTTATTAAATAAAGAAAACAGAGCCAGAATTGTCATTACATCCGCACAATCCTGGCCACTGTTGGTCGTAATCACAAACTAAATGGGTATTCAGTTTTTTGATTAACTTACTTATTAAATTTTAAGGGAGAGAGAGTATAGACTTATACTTTAGGAATAAACAAGTTACCATTTGTAGCAGCCATGATAGCTTTGATTGAGTGCATACGGTTTTCTGCTTGTTCAAATTGACGAGCTTGAGGGCTGCGGAATACTTCGTCCGTAACTTCCATTTCTTCTACGCCAAATTTTTCAGCAACATCTTTACCATATTTTGTTTCAGTATCATGGAAAGCAGGTAAGCAGTGTAAGAAGATGTAATCACCTTTAATATGGCTTACAAGTTCTTTATTAATTTGGTAAGGTTTCAATAAGTTAACCCGTTCTTCGAACTTGTCTTCTTCACCCATTGATACCCATACGTCTGCATATAGAGCATCAGCATTTTCAACCGCTTTAACAGCATCATCTGTCACAGTTACTTTTGCACCTGATTTAGCTGCATATTCTTCAGCCATTTTCACTAATTTTTCATCTGGGAATAAGCTCTTAGGTGAAGCAATGGTTACATTTACGCCTAAGATCGCACCAGTAACTAATAGGGAGTTAGCTACGTTATTACGGCCATCACCACAGTATACTAAAGTACGGCCAGCTAATTCACCAAATTCTTCTTTCAAAGTCATGTAGTCGGCAATCATTTGAGTTGGATGCCATTCATCAGTTAGACCATTCCATACTGGAACACCAGCATATTTACCTAGGTCTTCAGCCATTTGTTGGCTAAAACCACGGAATTCAATACCATCAAACATTGAACCTAAAACGATAGCAGTATCTTCAACAGATTCTTTTTTACCTAATTGGATATCGTTAGCACCTAAGAATTCTGGAGCAGCACCTAAATCGTTAGCAGCAACAGTGAAGGCAGAACGTGTCCGAGTTGAAGTTTTTTCAAATAGCAAAGCAATGTTTTGGCCTTTCATGTATTCATGAGGAATACCACGTTTTTTAAGATCTTTCAAATGGATTGAAAAATCAATTAGGTATTCTAGTTCTTCACGACTGAAGTCGATTTCTTTTAAAAAGTTTTTTCCTTGGAACATATAGTCACTCTCCTAGTATTAGATTTGATTAAATATCTTCACGATATAATGGCATTGACATACAACGTGGGCCACCACGACCGCGAACCAATTCGGATCCACGTAATTTAATTAATTTCAAGCCATATTCTTCAAGGACCTTATTGGTTACAGTGTTACGGTCATAAACCACAACCACACCTGGAGCGATAGTTAAGGTATTAGAACCATCATTCCATTGTTCACGTGCTGCAGCAACAGGGTCGCCACCACCACAACGGATTAGGTGAACTTTTTCAACACCTAAAGCGTCTTGTAAGATAACGTCTAATTGGTCTTCACGTTCTACAATATTAACAGTGCCGTCTTCGTTAGGAGTTAGATCCCAAACTTTTAAGCCACCTTCGATTTCTGGGTGAATCGTGAATTTATCATAGTCAACCATAGTAAATACGGTATCCAAGTGCATGAATTTACGGTTTTCACCAATTAAGAAAGCTAAGATGCGTTTGAAGCCAGTTTCTTTGAATAGACGGTTAGCTAATTTTTCGATTGAACGAGCATCAGTCCGTTGAGAAATACCAACTGCTAAAACATCTTTAGAAAGTACTAATTCGTCCCCACCTTCGATCCGAGTAGCTTCTTCACGGTTGTAGAAGCGGTCTACTGCGCCATTACCATATTCTGGATGGTGGTCGAAGATATATTTACCATATAAGGTTTCACGGTTACGAGTTTCTGAATACATATGGTTCAAAGTTACACCATGAGCCATCGTTGCAAATGGGTCACGCGTGAAATAAAGGTTTGGCATTGGATCTACGATAAATGGATAGTCAGTTTCGTATTTATCTGATAATGAAGTACCAGACACATCTGGCATTTCAGTTTTACGGAAACCTTCCATTGTCTTAAGCACCATGTCAAAGGTGTCAGGGATAGCTAATAAATGATCTTTTAAAGCTTTTAACATAGCATCAGATTGAACACCTGTTTCAGCTAACCATTCATCTACAAATTGTTCTTTAACATCAGCTGCGTCAATTGCATCTGCAACTAAACGTTCTAGATAAAGAACTTCCACCCCATTTTCACGTAATGCATCTGCAAATGCATCATGTTCTTTTTGCGCATCCTCTAAGAATGGAATATCATCGAAGAGTAAACGCGGAAGAAAGTCTGGTACTAAATTTTCCAACTCTTTACCAGGGCGGTGTAAAACCACTTTCTTCAACTTACCAATTTCGGAGAAAACTCTAATAGGTCTTTCTGTCATATTATCCTTCCTTTCTGTTCTCTCTTTGATGTCTATAATATATCACCCCTTTGTAATCGTTTCCTTTACGGAATTAACAAGAGCTCTGTGAATTCCTTGGACTTAAGAATGTGATGAATCTCTCATTATGAGAACGTTTTCATATTCTTGATAACAGAAAGTGGTTTGCAATAGGCTTTAGCTAGGTTGAGCAAATCAGGGCCAAGAAAATATGAGAGAGCTAATCACTAGAAATTAATAATTTTTTTATAAAATTCTTTTTTATTCCCTTAAAATTGAGCATATGTAAGTCAAAATCAGCTGGTTAAAGGAAAAACTCTAATAAGTAATTTTCAACATGGGCTTGTTAATCTACCATCCACTACTTACTAGAGTTTTTCTATAGTTTTCTTAGCTATTACATTTTTACCAGATCTTCCATGGCATCTGCTACTTGTTGAACCGTGGTACCAATGATCACTTGGACATTATTTTTGTCAATAACATTGGTGCCCATGGCACCAGCTGCCTTGATTTTTTCTTTATCAACTAAATTGGAATCTTTCACTTGAAGACGTAAACGGGTAGAGCAATTATTGATCACATCAACATTTTCTTTACCCCCAATGGCTTCAAGGATCACAGAGGCTTGGCGGGCTTCTTTGGTATCGGCTAAACCAGCACTTTGTTCAGAAATATTTGACTCAGTTAGGTCGGCCCCACCAACAGGACCTTTACGGCCTGGAGTAGCAAGGTCAATTTTCTCAATCACAAAACTAAAGACCAGATAATATAAGACGGCTACGACTAATCCTTGCAAGATCAGCATCCATGGATGATTAGCCATCGGCACTTTTAATGACAAGAGAAAGTCGATTGCCCCAGCTGAGAAGGAGAAACCAGCAGTCCAATGCATTAAAGCGGCAAAAGCTACAGAGACTGCGGTTAAGGCGGCATGGACTAAGTATAGTACTGGCGCCACAAACATGAAGGAAAATTCAATTGGTTCGGTTACCCCAGTCACAAAGGCAGCCACACCAGCGGCTAAGAATAAAGACATAACTTGTTTCTTGTATTCAGGCGCAGCTTTCCGGTACATAGCATAACAAGCTGCAGGCAAACCAAACATAAAGACAGGGAAGAATCCAGCTTGATACATCCCAGTAATTCCTTTGGTTCCTTCATTGGCCCAGAACTTACCAATGTCATTAATACCAATCAGGTCAAACCAGAAGACATTGTTTAAAGCATGATGTAAACCAGTTGGAATTAAAAGACGGTTGAAGAAGGCATAGATACCAGCTCCAAGCCAACCCATTGAAGAAATAGCTTCACCAAAGGAAGTTAAACCATCAAAAACGAGTGGCCATAAGAATAAAAGAACCAAAGCAGCAAAGGAAGAGAAAATCCCAGTTAAAATTGGGACTAAACGGCGGCCAGAGAAGAAAGCAAAGGCTTCTGGCAACTTAGTCCGATGAAACTTATTGAAGGTTTCTGCCGCAATGATACCGGCAATGATCCCGAAGAAGACATTACCATTTCCAACCTTAGCAAAGGAAGCAGATACTTCTTCCACTGGAATTGATTTCAGCTGAGCAACTGCAGCAGAACTAAGTAAAGTTGTCATCGTAAGGAAAGAAACCAAGGCAGCTAAACCAGAAGCTCCATCTTTTTCCTTGGTCATACCAATCCCAACCCCAACTGCAAATAAAATACCCATATTATCTAGGATAGAGCCCCCGGCTTTAACTAAAAATGCTGCGATGACATTTTCGCCCCCCCAACCAGCAGGGTCAATCCAGTAGCCAATCCCTAACATTAAGGCAGCTAATGGTAGTACAGCGACCGGTAACATCAAAGACCGACCAATTCGTTGTAAATAACCTTTCATAAAAAGCACCTCTTTCATACAATTACAATAATCAATAGAATAAGAGCAATAAAATATAATAAATCTGGCAGAAATTAATAAGTTGATTTAAACTCCCTTCTCTATTATTAAGGCTTATTAAAACTATTATAAAGGCTAATAGGCAGTCTTTTGTAAGCCTTTCCACCTGCCATTTTCATTATAGAAAACGGTATTATAAATGTCAATAGTGTCTATAAAATTACTGACACCTGCTTTATTTTCTAAAAATTAACTTTAAAACTAGAAATCGTAGACTTTTTTATGAATTTTTGCTTATTTAATACGAAATTTGATATGATAACGGTAATAAAAGTAAGAGACGAGGTGACAGAATGACTTATTGCCCTAAATGCGGCCTGAAATTGGAAGAGGACTTCCATTATTGTCCTCAATGTGGCTATGACTTAAGCCAAATCGATTCATTGCAAGACACCATTAAAATAAAAGGCCCCCTTACCGATTCAAATAATATGGCTCCAGCTAATGATTCCCATGTCCATTTGAATCATTATGATGATGACCCTGACTTAACAAGGACTGAATACCCAGAAGAGGATGGTCTTTTCCTAGAGGATGACCCAACCGATTCGCCAAACTCCCGCAGTCACCGTCACACCCATTATGCCCCTGACAAACAATCAATTATCCGCCTAGGCAAACTCAATATAGCCATGTTTCTGGCAGCGATGGTAACTATTCTGGGAATCATTTTACCGAATTTTCTAAACCTTACTCCTCTCTTGGAGAAAATTGATACCCTCAGCGCTTATGGGTATGACACCAGTACTTGGACGCGCTTGGTCAATAACCATACTAGTCTCCAAGACTTAATTCTTAACTATCAAAACCTGGCCCAACTTTATCACGAGATACAAGAATTCCTAGGCTATACGGTTCAAGTTCAATCCCTTCCTTTTGTCCGTCCAATTACTCAAGGATTATTATTAATTCCTATTCTATTTATGCCCTTAGCCATTTTCCGTCACCGGCTGGCTCGGAAATTAAACCTATTTCTTGCCTTGGCTGAAGTTGTCTTAACACTTGGGCTTGCTTATTTCTTTTATCCAGTTTTCCAAAATCTTAACCTAAGTTTAGGCATAGCTGCCTACCTATTCTTTGCGGGCTTAATTGCCATGTTAGTCTTGGCTAGCATACGCCTATTTAGCCAACGCTAATTTATTATTAAAACCTATATAAAGAACCCCAAAACTTGGCCACAGCGACCAATATAGTGACCCCAAAAAGTTGGACCAGAGAGATGAGTACATATTTTATGTACTTGTCTCTCTTATTTTTTGTTTTCTAAGCAGCTTGAAGTGAATGGCGATAAGCAATTGGGCTCATCCAGTTTAATTTTTCTTTGATTCGTTCT
>NZ_AUAT01000022.1 GCF_000428865.1 Eremococcus coleocola DSM 15696 | reverse complement strand
TAATCTAAGAGGAGATGCTGTTGTTGAAGTACCTTGTTATGTCAATGCTCAAGGTGTAGAACCTATATCACTTAGATTTAATATTCCAGATTTCCACAAAGGTTTAATGGAAGCTCAAGTTGCTGCAGAAAAGTTACTTGTAGATGCTTTCTTTGAAAATTCATATCAAAAAGCTCTAAAAGCCTTTACTTTAAATCAATCCGTACCTAATGGTGAAGTGGCTAAAAAGATATTAGATGAATTTATTGAAGTTAATGGAGAGTATTGGGTTGAATTAAAATAATATCATTTTTATTATCTGTAGAGTTTGATAATATAAACTCACTTTAAATTAAGATAGATTGTAAAATTTATTGAGACAAATATTAAAAGACTCATAACAGGTTCGTGTAAAATGTAAGTAATCATACAAACACTAACACGGAGGACTGTTATGAGCTACACATAGCTTACCATAGAAGAACGTTCAAAAATAGAAATACTCCATCAAGTTGGTTATCCAGTCAACCGAATCGCTAAGTTACTAAACCGACATCGCTCTATCATTTATCGTGAATTAGGAAGATGTATTTCTGGCGCTTATCAAGCAAGTACGGCTTATATGAATGTAGAGATCAAAGGTTAATCCAAAGGAAGAAAACCGAAGCATACGTCTGAATTGATTCAAGCGATTCACTCTAAACTACTACTTACTTGGTCCCCTGAACAGATAGCAGGACGTGATTATCAAGGAAAGGTTTCGTTTAAGACTATCTATAATTGGATTTATCAAGGGATTCTCCAAATCTCTCTCGATATTCTTAGGCAAAAAAGGAAAACGACGTAAAACGCCAGAAACTCGAGTGAAATTTAATATAGGGACTTCGATTACAAAAAGACCTAAGGCAGTTAAGGATCGAAAAGAATTTGGTCATTGGGAAATCGACACCGTTATAGGGAATAAGACAAAATCCGATCAGGTATTACTCACGCTCGTTGAAAGACAAACACGCTTTGAAGTTATTCTAAAAATTGACGGAAAAGTGCTGAATCAGTCGATAAAGCAGTGACGAATTTGAAAGAACGAGCAGGTGATCAGTTTGAATCTATCTTTAAGAGTATCACATCAGATAACGGTTCAGAATTTTCAGGACTCCACGAAGGGTTATCTGAGGTATTAGATGTCTATTTTACGCATTTCTATGCCTCTTGGGAGAGAGGAACGAGTGGGAATCAACATAAATTCATTCGTCGTTTCATTCCAAAAGGTAACTCTATGAGTGACTTAACTTAAAGGGATTGTTTGAGAATTCAACAATGGATGAATGATTATCCTAGGAAAATATTAGGTTATCAAACACCTCATGAAGTCTTTACTAAAGCCTTCAAAATGGCAAGACAAGAGGAAGGTCTCGTCAGTGCTTGACAACGAGCCTCCTTCGGCATGACTGATAGTTTGGAAAGCTGACAGAGGCCAGCCTTGGAATGACCCTATCATGCCTCAGCTCATTATCAAGCACTGACTAGATAGACCAATACAGTAAATTAGTAGGTAACACATTGTTTACGATAAGTGGCTAACTTCAAGTTGAAATTTCCGAGTCAAAATAACTCATATTCATTTTGTACTTCCTGCTAGCATGAGGAATGTTCACAAAGTGAATATGAGTGTTTTTATTGTTGCTATTAATTATATCCGTAATCGAACTGACACAAGCAATTTCACCATAATCCTTTACATAAAAATCTTCATCGGATATTAACGCGATATATTTCTCAAATGATGTTGATTGCGGTAGGTTTTGATGGTCGCTAATATCCTTTCGTTTTCCTCTATTTGGTACACATTTTTCTGCTTTGTAATATTCATACGCTTATTGTCTCCTCTATTAAAATTGGATGGTGAGTGTGAAATAAAATGAAACAAATCAGGGTTTCTAACCACTTGGTAAGTGATTAGAAACCCTGTCTAGTCATAACTATTATTCCATTGGTTGAACGTTCTCTTCAATAAACTGAATTTCTTCTTCATTCAATCCATATTTGGCATACAGTTGTTGATCAATTTCCGGAATGGATTTTGACCAATCAATGTCGGAGTTTGAGGTGAAGTCTTGTGGTGGGACATTTTTCCACACTTCTTTTGATTGATTATGTTGAGTAACTTTCATTGTCCCTAACATTGCTCTTAAAAACTTAGTTTTCATATAAGATAATGCATTTTGAGCTTCTATCTCATCATCAAAATCACCAAATGAAATGAAAGTTTGAGTATAACCCATAACTGGTGTACCCATAACTGGTGTACCCATAACTGGTGTACTAAGAACTTCACCTAATGCACCACTACCATTAGATGCTGGAACAAGCACTTTATACTTATCTAGATTAGGATGAGGCATGATATATTTTTTGTCAATATATTTTGTTATTCTATTATGATTCAGTCTGCCATATATTTGAATCATATCTCCTGATACATCCTCATCAAAGAAAACTTCAGAAAACTTTTCGAAAATATTAGAATTTATAGATTTTCGCTCGCCAACCGTTACCCTTTGTAACAATTCAGGATAATCCTCATATAAAGTTTCATTAAACTTATATGTACTTTTACCATATAAAATTTTGTTAATGCTTTCTTGATTCATTCTCTTTACTTTTCTTAAAATTAAATTTATTTCTTTAATAGCTGTAAAAGTACCTATTTTTCCAAAGTCTGAATTAATATCTCTGTATGTAACAGCTATACCCCCCTTAATATCGTTAGAAGGGAAGATTTTTGTGCTGTTTACTTCATAGAAAACAACTTTTATATGTCTATCGTTTAACATTTTTTCATTCCAAGATTTTGGTGTTTGGCCTGCATTAAATAGAAAACGAGCTGGTGTTATTAAAATAACTTTCTCTGCTATATCATAACTATCATTTATAAATAGATGATAAATAGGCTCATCTCTTGAATTTTCACCTGTACCTGGTTGCTGATACGGCGGATTCCCTACAATCACATCAAACTTCACTTTCTCACCTCCATAGGCTTTGATTAAATCTTCTTTCATCGTTCCTTCTTGGGCAGATTTCGCCATGTCCCATTGGACTAAGTTACGGGTATCAATATCCCTGTGAATGCCATAGACATAGTTTTTCGCAATATTGTAAATTATATTACTTGGAGCAACCCCATAGACCTGATTCTCTAAGATCCACTTAATTCGCTCTTCTTGATTAGGGATTTGATCGGCTAAGCCTTCATTTAATCGTTTTACCAATTCCGTTAGATAGAGCCCACTCTTAGTATATAAGTCCGCAAACTTCATATACTTATTCTGAAAGATTCCTGGATTCTCTTCTTCTAACTTATCGACCATCAATTTAACGACACCGCGTGGCGTATAAATCTGATTGGTCTGCTGGTTCGGAATATAGTCAAAGATATCTTCAAGCAGTTGCTCATCAAAGTAATCAGCTAGTTCGTCTTTCTTATCAAAGAATTCTTGGACACTGGCATTGAAGACCGTCTCGTCAAAGAACCCTTTAAACTCACGCTCTTGACCCTCATCGTCAATATACTTAAAGCCATCACGTAACTTCCTAAATTCTTCAATCGTAATCGAGGTAATTTCCAGGAAAGTATCTGGGTCAATGTTCTGTTCAAAATTACCCAGCCTTGTATCACGGTCACCATACGCCATAAGGAAGGCAGGAATCGTCCGGGTAAATCCACGTAAGTGATCTCGGGTATCTTGCTCCGTTTTGTTTTTCTTCCGTTCTTCGACTTTTTTAGATTCTGTTTCGACAGTTTTCTTCAATGTTTCTTGGGTTCGTTTTTGAATATTTTGTTGGAACGCTTGACGTAGCTCTCTTTCTTTTGCCTGACGCTCTTCATCAAGTTCAGTCATAGTTTTGGTATTATTCGGATTTACAAGCGCGTCATTATAGTCTTTTTGAATGTAAGTTGTTTGGGTTGTAAAGTAGTTTACTTCTTCCTCAACCACATCTTTAATATTGCGTTTGACGTTATCTTGAACACGATTTGTCTGAGTTGCATTCAAGTCAAATTGATTTTTTAATTCATCAAAGTCATCTTTTATACTGTCCATGAAGCGGTTGGTTAAATCCGTCACTGTTACAGATTCCGGCTTGTCTTCGACTTGGAAGACTTTATCACCAAAGATATCTCTCGTTCGGTTAATAACGATTTCATCAGGAATTTCAACTTCGCCGCGATCATTTAGCATTGGATTCTGTAAATCAATTGGCCGTGCTTCTTTCGCATGCTTCTTATTCTCTTCGGGCTTAATCTTATTAATAATTCCAACCAATTCTTTTGGCGCGCCAAAGATCCCTACAATATTGTTGAAGAGCAGGTTAGACATAAAGCCTTGGCGAACGACCTCACGCGCTTTAATATGACGTGGAATGGTTAATACTTCCTCGGAATTGAGTTCTTTCATCTCCCCTTGATCATCTTCTGCAATCACCGGGAAGAAATTCAACAACGTCTTAATCTGGTCATGACGCAGCTTCGTCGTCTCCGATTGACCCGGCGTTAGATTTTTAGCAAATTCATCAAAGAGAATCAGCGTGCGCTCTGGCGCAAAGTCAAAGATATACGCATTCTCTTTACGGAAGAGTTGCCCATCCTTTTCGTACTCGTAAGGATTCTGTGCTCTAAAGGCTGCTTGGAAATATAGGGCAGGTGACTTAATATTTGACAGCATCAATACAGCCGTCCACTCGGGAATCGTTACCCCTGTTGTAAGTTGCCCAACCGATAGGGTAATCGTCTTAGGATATTTCGCAATCGCTGCCTTGACTTTATCATATGATTTTTGATTTTTCTTAACTTCTTGACTTTGTTCTAACTCTGTTTCACTATCAATTAGACTTTCGCCATCCCCAGCGGCTAAGATGATTTGGTAATCCTTGAAGACAGGATGTTTCTTCAATAATGCTTCAATCGCCTTGACTGAGGCAACTCTTGGTAGGAGCCAAAATGTATGATCTAACTGATGACGATACTCCGTCGGTGAAAAAGGCATCTTGCCTTGTGACAAATTATCCAAGAACTTAATGACGCTCGCTTCATACTCAAAACGCCCGTTATCCTTCGTTGCGAAGAATTCGTTCAAGTCAAAAGCATAATCCATATTACCGTCTTCTTCTATATTCGCCCCTTTTTGTAGTCGATCTTGGACGAGGCTACTCATCTGATAAGTAAAAAGACTTAAGGTTGGTAATTTTTCATAAGGATTAGTATCGAGTGTTGGATCCCAGTTCGCCTTCGCTTGTTGCTCGTCAAGATAAGACCAATTATAGATTTGATCCGCCATAAACTTCTCATTCGCAATGGCTTTAAATGGCGTTCCAGATAAATGGAGTGTAAAGTCGCGATTAATTTTCTCAAAAGCGCAGTCCGTCTTTCGAGTATCCACCCCTTCATGCGCTTCATCAATGACTAAGAGATCCCAAGGTATTTCAGCTACCCAGTCTAACTTTTTGTGAGGGCCTCCTGCAAACCGTGCCCCTTTCAAGTCTTGTAGCGAAATAAACGTCACTTGTTTAGCGTCCTCAGCCTCTTCTGAAACGGCAAATTCGATAAATTCATCCCGGGTCATCCCTTTACCTTTTAAGGCATCCGTTTCGGAGACGAACTTCATATTCGGTTCTTTATGAAGTCTCAAACCGTAAGCAGCATAATACTCGTCTCTATGTAAATTGGTGACATGAGCCCAACAGAGATATTTAATCAAACGTTTCTTGCCAATACGAGTGTTATATTTATCCCTAATTTCTTGAACGTGACAAATGAGGATTCTTTGATCTAACCGACCAATTAATTCTTTGTTTGCCATTAAAACACCTCCGTTCGATAAGGAAAGAGAATCGCCCGCATCAACAAAATCATGGAGTGAAAATCAGCAGTTTCTCTATTTTCAAACAAATAGGCCACCCCATAGAGGATGGCCATTTTGATATCTGCTGGAACTTCCTGATAATCAGACAGAGGGTGTCTCAAGACATTTTCAACCGTTGCTTGAGAGGTTTGGATTAAATGAGTGATCAAAGAATCCTCCTCTGAATGCTCGACTCTTAAAAACAGCTTAGCTTCATCCAGTGTGACCACCATCATCCATTCCCCCTTTCAATTTAGGCAGTTGTGCCTTTTTGTTTTAAGACCTTAAAGGCTTCTGGCAAGACCAACTTCCCGTCTACCCGCTGAGAGCCTAAGAAGCCAACTTGCCCATTAGTGGCATATAGTTCGTTGAGACGCTTGAAGCTACGGCCCTCACGATCTGCAATCCAGAAATAAGAGAAGTCTCCAAAGAGAACAGTGCTTGCTCCACCTGCCATCTCAGGCATGTAAGGAGAAGTCAAGACTGGGCAGTTTAGGATTTGGTCTGGAGTATCAGCCACCAGAGATGGTTGCCAGATATATTGACCGCTATTGTCTTTAAGCTGGCGGACTGCCTTAACCGTCTGGTCATTCATGATGAAAACAGCTGATTTTCTATAAGGCTCTTTCAAGGAATAATACAGGTCAATTAACTCATCAAAAGTGATACTTTTAGCAGCTGCAGTGGTAGCTCCAACTTCTAAATTCGTATCCTTTAAGATTCCTAGAGGTTTTCCTACGCCATCACCTGTTAAGAAGGCTTCTTCTTCCTTAGAGCCCAAGCGTCTAGAAAACTCACGTGCGATATAGCTTGGCAAATCAAAAGCAGAATCATTCAACAATTCTTCTGAAACTTTGACTAAGGTTCCTAGTTTGTGAGCTCCTAGTAAAACTTGATTGAAGCTCATGTCGCTTTCAACATAGGCTCCCTCTTCATCCATCCAAGAAGCGTCACCTTTGGAAGCCACGACTGGAATTTTTCGCTCACCGCTATTGGTTTGGATGACCTTAGAAATTTGACGGAAGATATTCTCAGACTCTAAACCTTCAATTAAGATCCGTTCAAACTCATCAGGCACTAAATAGCCACCTTCTGTATCTGTCCCGACTTGGAGAGCATTGGTGAAGGTGCTAGGCTGTTTTCCTCGCATGACATTCCAAAAGGCTTCACTATACTCAGGGCTAGCTTTCCCGGTTTTAGTAGTGGGTTGTGCTTGGGGATTTTGGACAATCCCTTGGCTAGTCGCTTGATTCATCATCCGATCCATCTCCTCCTGTTTCTCTAAGCGTTCAATTTCTTTTCCTAAAGCAACGACTTCATTCTCCATTCGATCGTAGGTTTGGACATCTTCAATGGATAAAACATCTGAATTTTTGTGACATTCATCTAAAAAAGCCTTGGTTTGATCCCAGGCTTTGGCACGTTTCTGCCTCAATTCATTTAATTTATTCATGGGTAATTCCTCCTATTGGTTTAATTGATTTAAGCGGTCATACAAGGTTTCAATCGGCGTGTATTTGGCTTCTAACTTTGCGACAAACTCATGAGCGGATTGCTTGGCTGAGAAAGTGTAATTTGATACCACCTCACTCGGATTTCCCTCAAAGAGGCGGTCACAAAAGCCAAGTTCTACTGCTTTATGAGCATTCATCCATGTTTCTGAGTCCATCATGTCTGAAAGAGCTTCTCTGGAAAGTCCCGTTTTAATTTCGTAAGCATTGATGATGGACTCTTTCACTTCATCCAACATGACGACCACTTGACTCATTTCCTCACGATTTCCCATGGCGACAGTTAACGGGTTGTGAATCATCATGAGTGAAGTAGGTGCCATTTCAACAGTTGTTCCAGCCATAGCAATCACACTAGCGGCAGAAGCAGCTAGCCCATCAATTCTCACAATGACTTCATCAGGGTAATCCATAAGCATGGTGTAGATTTGACTCGCTGCAATACAATCCCCACCGGGGGAGTTCAGCCATAAAATCAAAGGACCTTCATCCGCTTGAAGTTCTTCTTTGAAACGTTGAGGGGTCACATCATCATCCAACCAGGAATCTTCTGCAATGACCCCATCCATGACTAGCTCTCTTGGAGCCTTATTCTTCGTCTTCTTCCAATTCCAAAATACGGTCATTTGGATCTATCCTCCTTCTATAAAACGCCCCTGCCTGATCAAGCGGTAGCATGTTCCCATTGACGAGGTATTTATTACCACCTTCTTCATCACTGATTTGGTTCATATCTTCCAGCTCTCGAATGTCATTAGCAGACAGCCACCCATTCTGGCGACCAACCGCATAACCATTCATCCGAGTTTCATAGTCTCCTCGAAGCAAGCCACTGACATTAAACTTGACAAAGTAGCGTTCTTTTTCATCTTCAAAGAACAAGGATTTTTGAATGGCCTGTTCAAAACGCACTAACCAAGGATTCAAGGTGTACTTCACAAACTCCATGGATTGTTGCTCGATGTTGTTGAAACTAGAGCGGTCTAAATCTCCAATCATGTGAGGCGGCACTCGAAAGATACGAGCGATTTCATTAAGCTGGAACTTGCGAGTTTCTAAAAACTGAGCCTGGTCAGGTGGAATCGTCAGTTGGTGAAACTTCATCCCTTCTTCTAGGACAGCCACTCGGTGAACATTCCCCTTAGAAAACTGGGCCTGCCAAGTCTCTCGTAATCTTTCTGGGTCTTTGACAATGCCTGGGTGTTCTAGTACCCCTCCAGGAGTCGCCCCATTCGCAAAGAACTTAGCCCCGTACTCTTCGGTAGCAATTGACATCCCAATAGCATTCTTGGCCATGGCAATTGGACTATAGCCCACCAAACCATCAAAGCCTAAACCTGGAATGTGAAGGACTTCTGCTCTGGATAAGACCACCTTTTCTTCTCGACCTGAGTGAGATGGGGTCTTAGTATAGGTATAAGTTAGCTCCCCGTTCTTGGCCCGCTCGACTTTCATCTGGTTAGGCATCAAGGGGTACAAAGCTAAGACATCTCCTCGTCCATTTCGAATAATCTGTGCATAGGCATTCCCGTATAAGAGTAGGTGTGACATCAAAGTTTCTCGAAAGGTAAAGCTCGTCATGTCAGGATTGGGTTCATCATGCAAGATGAAATAAAGGGGATGGTCAATCGCCTTGACCTTGTTTCCCTGGTCTTGGTATTCATACAGATGCAAGGGCAAACTGGCAACCG
Source organism: Eremococcus coleocola DSM 15696 (assembly GCF_000428865.1). GTDB lineage: Bacteria > Bacillota > Bacilli > Lactobacillales > Aerococcaceae > Eremococcus > Eremococcus coleocola. The sequence continues at coordinate 30,710 of NZ_AUAT01000022.1, read as the reverse complement.
ACTCTGACAAAATACGGACACAGGCATAGACACCAGTGGTCTGCATGGCGGTCCGTTCATTGACTTGTTGGCCAGAAGGAGTCGAGCCAAATAAAAAAGAAAAGCGACTAGAACCAAAGTTAGTCGGCTTCTCTTTCGAACGAAATAAGGATGTAATTTTTTCAAACATTCATCTATCACCTCACTTATAAGAGTAAGATTCCTCGGTCTTCGTAAATGGAATAATGATTTTCTGCATTACGAATGGCTCGGTCTAGAGCCATGACTGTCGCTACTATCCCATCAATCTTTTCAGACGATTTCTCCTTATCAGGCTTAATGTTGCCTGCAGGGTCTTTCTTAATGTAAATATTATCGGCATTCCATCTCAAAACTGGGTGTCCACCATGTGCAATCTTTTCTTCTAAAACAAGTTTCATCAATTCTTTCGTTGGTGGACTCATATCCTTATAGCCCTGACCAAAGGGAACAACCGTAAAGCCCATCCCTTCTAAGTTCTGAGACATTTGAATGGCTCCCCAACGGTCAAAGGCAATCTCCTGGATGTTGAACTTGGTGCCTAAGTCTTCGATGAACTCCTCTATATAGCCATAATGAACCACGTTCCCTTCAGTCGTCAGCAAATGACGAGACTTGCCCCATTGATCGTATTGAACATGGTCTCTATTGACTCTTAAGGGAACCGTTTCTTCTGGAATCCAAAAATATGGCAGGATACTGTACTTGTCGTCCTCATCCGTAGGTGGAAAGACTAAAACAAAAGCGGTTAAGTCAGTCGTAGAAGACAAGTCCAATCCCCCATAACAAATCCGACCTCGCAAGCGTTCAGGAACCACAGGGAAATCACATGCATCCCACTTGTCCATAGGCATCCAACGAATCGCCTGCTTGACCCACTGGTTTAAGCGTAACTGCCTAAAGGCGTTCTCCTCTGCGGGGTTTTGCTTCGCACTTTCATAAGCCGCCTCTACCTTATCCATGCCCACTGTAATTCCTAATGAGGGGTTGGCCTTCTTCCAAACTTCTGGATCAGACCAATCCTCATCTTCTTTTGCCCCATAAATCACCGGGTAGAAAGTCGGGTCTGTTTTTCGTCCTTCAAGAATATCTTCAGCTTTTTGATGGACTTCATAACCGATAGTATTGGTGTCATTTCCAGCGGTTGTGATTAAGAAATACAAAGGCTGGGTTCGAGCATCTCCAGATCCTTTGGTCATGACATCATAAAGTTTTCGATTAGGTTGGGTGTGCAACTCATCAAAAATAACCCCACTGATGTTAAAGCCATGCTTGGAGTAAGCTTCAGCAGACAAAACTTGATAGAAACTGTTAGTCGGATGATAAATAATCCGTTTTTGAGAAGCTAAAATCTTTACTCGCTTGTTCAAAGCGGGGCACATCCTCACCATATCAGCGGCTACTTCAAAGACAATAGAGGCTTGTTGTCGGTCAGCCGCACAGCCATAAACCTCTGCCCGTTCTTCTCCATCCCCACACGTTAACAGCAAGGCAATCGCAGCAGCTAATTCCGATTTGCCTTGCTTTTTTGGAATTTCGACATAAGCTGTGTTGAATTGACGGTAACCATTGGGCTTAATCGTGCCGAAGATGTCTCTGACAATTCGTTCTTGCCAGTCGATTAATTCAAAGGGCTTGCCTGCCCACTGGCCTTTGGTGTGAGTCAGGCATTCAATAAAATTCACAGCGAAGTCGGCTTTTTCTTTATCGTAGTGGGATGTTTCTTCCATGAAGCGTGTCGGTGTAAAATTCTCTAATTTTCTCAACACTCACCCTCCTCATCAAAAAAGAGCTCCAAAAAGGAACTCTTTAAGTGTTATTCAAATTGTTCTTAGTAACCTTGCTTAGCTGATTTATAAACCTCTAACATCATCTGTTTCAAGGTATCCTTTGATAGCTCGACGCTGTCTTCGCTCTCTATTATGTCATCACCATATCGAACAATAATGCTTTGAACTAAGGCTTCAGTTTTCTTTTCTTTTCGTTGAACTGCTTCTAAGAAACTCTTTCGTTTCATCTCTTTGTTTGTCATGCCGGCTTACCCCTTTCCTTTTTCGACCACATATTCCCATACATTCAGGAAATTATCCAGCATTATTTGTTTGTTTTCTGTGGTTTTCTAAAAGCGGCATTGCCAGACAAATGTCTCATCAAGGTCTTTCTGACTTCCTTATATTCTGGCCCGATTAGCCCAAGAGATAAGAGGAAAGTCCTGAAAGTATATTTCTCATTATCAGTTTCTGTCAGCTTAGCTGAGATAAATTTTCGATTAATCACATGTTGGACTATCTTGTCAATGAGAACAATGGTGGCTTGAATGGTTTCTGGCTCTGGCATCTGATTGAACCATCTAAAAATGAGCTTGTCATCTCCAATCTCATAGGTAATTTGATCCGCTTGAAGGGCTTTTTGAATAAGTGGACCTTTAGCTTTTAGAAGATTGTCTAGCTTGCCTAAGTCTTCTTCATTGAGGAGAGGTTGAGCGACTGAAAAGCTTGGTGCTGAAATTTCCATAGCTGGTTCAGTGTCTTTCTCTGGTTCCTCACTCAATAAGGGCAATTCTTCAAAACCAGCTTCTAAAAGTGCTTGATGAATTTCTTCGCTAATATTCTCCACCGTAGCGTCTCGACCTACCTTGATGTCTCCAATTTGATAAGCAAAGCTTGGTGGGCCTAGGTAAGTTGCTTTTTCTCCAGTCACTTTTGATATGACTGCACAGAGTGCTTTTCTCTTATTCCCCTTCAGATCATATGTCTTTTTCATGGATAACACTTCCTTTCTTCATGTCTATATATCACTCTAAAAGACTTTAATAGCAAGCTTTATCCACATTTACTTGAAAGAGTGTAAAGAAAAAGAGAACCGGCTCTGAACTGATTCTCATTAGAAGTTTGTGCTTATTGATACTGAAAGAAAAGCCCCATCATCACTTCTTCTGTTTCTTCATCAATCGGGTAAACATCCCAACCTCTGTCGTAGTTGCAGACAATTTCTCCTTCTCTTTTCAGCATCAACTTTGAAATCCGGCCTTCTTCAATTCCGTATTCTGAGCCTTCCTCGAATGCGAACAACCAGTAGCGATAAGTTTGTCCTTCAAATTCAATCTGTCCTCTTTCCCACATCTTTTTCTCCTCCTCAGGTTTTTTTGTCATGTACATATATCACTCTAAAAAGGAGTAAAGTCCAGTCTTATTTACGATTGTTATCACTGCCAAAAGTATCGAGTGACCGTTTGAGCTTCTCATACTCTGGGTCGCCAGGTTGCAAATCCTTTCTAGGGTTATAATCAGCCGGTTTAAGGTCTTCGAGGGTCATGGTTTGCATCTTCATCGTTTGTCATCTCCCTTCTCAATTTGCCAGGACGAACTTGTTCCCAAGGAAAGCGTGACGAATTAAAGTGGCCATAACAAGCGGTCCGCTGGTAGTCAATTTTCCTTAAGTTAAGATAAGCAATAATCCCTTGTGGGGTCAGGTCATAATGTTGTTGAATGAGGTTTGAGAGTTCCTCGTCCGCTACTTCTCCTGTTCTAAAAGTCTCTACTGACACAGCTACAGGTTGAGCCTTTCCAATCGCATAAGAAAGACCTACTTGGCAGTGCTCAGCTAGATGGTCCTCAACAATTTGTTTAGCTAGGTGTCGGGCCATATAAGCTCCAGAGCGGTCAACTTTTGTCGGATCTTTGCCTGAAAAAGCCCCTCCCCCATGTGCAGCTAAGCCACCATAGGTATCAACCATAATCTTTCGACCCGTTAAGCCTGTATCTGCTTCTGGGCCTCCAAGAACAAATCGACCTGATGGGTTAATCAGGATTTCTGTGTCCTCATTGATTAAATGCGGGTCGATAATTGGTTGGATGACCAGCTTGATGATTTCATCTTTGAGTTGGCTGAGGTTTTTGTCCTCTGCATGTTGGACTGAAATTACAATAGCAGTCACTCGAACAGGTTGATTATCTTGGTATTCAATACTGACTTGTGCTTTTCCATCCGACTTAATTCCCTCAATCGCTCCTAACAAACGAACGGTATCCAAACGCTGGCAAAGCTTATGGGCATAACTTAAAGACAAGGGCAAACGATCATAAGATTCACGAGTCGCATAGCCATACATGGTACCTTGGTCTCCTGCACCAAGCGTTTGACTGTCCTGGCTCTTTCTACTTTCTAAAGCCACATCCACCCCTTGTTGAATATCTGCACTTTGTTTTTGTAGATGAATATGAATTTTATAGGCCCTTGGATTATATCCACAAGCAGTCAAGACTCTACGGATGACTTGTCTTAAAGGCAATCGTTTCTGGCAGGTCATCTCACCGGCTACAAAAACATGCCCCTTGGTTACCATGGTTTCAACAGCCACTCGGGCATTTTGGTCTGCACCTAAAGCAGCATCTAAAATAGCGTCTGAGATTTGGTCACACAATTTATCAGGATGACCTTCACAGACGCTTTCAGCAGTTTTAATGATGTTCATAATTTCCTCCCTACTTCTTGCTTCTCAGCAGTTTTTCCATCAAATCGTCCTTTGGATTTGGCCCATCATAAGCCACACTCGCATTCTCTCTGACGACTTGATAAATTTGATACCACAGATTATTAATCTGCTTCATGTAATCTTTGGACATGGAGACGTATGGAGAAGCGATCGCATTACCTGTGGTTGGGTGCTTGGCCAGAAAACCAAACTCTGAAATCGCTTGTTCACACTGGATCCAACGAGACACCATCATGGCATACTGTTCAATGAGTTGTTTGCTGACAAGGTGTTCACATTCATGAATTTTTAGCCATCTCCAAGTTTCTTCATACACTTCTTCCACATAAAACTTCTCGCCATTTTTCTGTTCTTGCTTCAAATAATCACTAATCGGTGGCATGTCTTGACCAGATAGTTCTTCGGGCTGGGGTAAGACGTAAGTGTTTTTTATTTTATCGCTGTTGATTTTATCAACCAAAACATCCTTTTTACGACCAGCGCCGATTCTTGCCCCACCTCGATTCGTTCCATCTTTTGCCAATCGTTTCTCACCTCAAATCCGATGGTCAAGTGATGTCAAATTAAAATTGGGGGGTTAATCCCCCGTTTGAATTTAAATTCTTTTATGCGAGGTTGCCCGCCCGCTCTGGGGCCTTAAGGAAAAGAGATTTGACCTCCCCCTTCCCAGAATATTTTTGACATCTCCTGTCACTTTTTTGACAAAATTAATAAGAATATCGTTTTCCTCGAGGAAAGCGATCGCCATCAAGAACTGATTGCCTTGAGTGGCAAGGCTTGCAGAGAGCTTGTAGGTTACTTTCCCGGTGGCTCCCTCCTCGACCCAAGGGTAAGATGTGGTGAACCTCTTGAGCCTTGACAGTCTTTCCTCTCTCTAAACATTGTTCACACATAGGATGACGGTGCAGATACATTTTTCGAATCCTCTGCCAACGACTGTCGTAGCGGTTCTTGCTTTTAGGGTCACGCTCGTAGCGATTGTAGTGACGGTCTCGTTGGCTTTGGTGTTCCTTACAATAGGAACCTTCAACCAACTCAGGACAGCCTGGGTGTCGACAGGGTGTCTTAGGTTTTCTTGGCACTCCCTCACCTCCTCAAAGAAAAAGCCCACCCAGGGATTCCTCCTTGGATAGGCTTCGTTTTATTCTCTTTTTCCTAGTTTAACAATAACAGAAGACCTTACTCTACTTCTATCAACTTTACTCTACAAATGACTCTTTTCAGGAACTTTTATCTTCTCCAAGGCTCGCTTATGAACTTTGAAGCAGTACTGGATACTGTAATTTAAGTCCACCGCTATCTGTTCCCACTGAGTAAAAGCTAGGTAACGTTTCTCTAAAATGACCCGTTCCTCTGGATCATCCAAAGTTAAGATGGCCGCACGAATCTCACGCTTTAAATCGACTAAATCATCAATGTCCTCATTGATTTCTTCTTGGAGGGCTACAATTTTAAGGACCGTATGTTCTAGCCGAGAACCTTTATCTGACTTGGCCCGGGGCATATCAGACAAGGTGGTCGTTACCTTTCGAGCTAAAACATTTAACTCATCTAATTGTTCCAACTTACTATTAATCTCTTTATATAAGAAAAAGGCTTGTTGTAAATATTCCTTAGCGGTCATTTAAGCCACCTCCAATTCTGCTTTGACAGCCTCCAACAGGGCAGTTTGTGAATCATCTTTACGTTTGAGTGCTTTCATTACATCTTCATCAATGGTCTGTTCAGTAATCAAGTGATGGATGACCACAGACTCTTTTTGACCTTGACGATACAAGCGAGCATTTGTTTGTTGATAAAGTTCCAAAGACCAAGTTAAGGAGTACCAAACGAGGGTCGAGCCTCCAGCTTGTAAGTTCAAACCATGACCTGCTGAGGCTGGATGAATCAATGCGACTGGGATCTTGCCTTGATTCCAATTTCTAAAGTCCTCTTGTGATTTTAAGAGGGTTGCTCCCACTCTCTTTTGAATGGGTTCTAGATCATGCTTGAACCAATAAGCAATCAAGACTGGCTTTCCATTAGAAGCTTCCACTAAATCTTCTAAAGCATCTAGTTTTCTATCATGGATCCGAACACTTTCCTGTTGGTCGTCATAGACTGCACCTGAAGCCATTTGTAGAAGTTTGTTAGACAAGCTAGCGGCATTAATGGCATCAATGGCTTGATCTTTAATTTCAAGGACCATCTCTTTTTTCAGTTCTTCGTAAAGGGCTCGTTCCTTGTCAGTCAACTTCACCGTGACCTCATTAGAAATCAGGTCAGGCATGTCTAAATAGTCCTCAGCTTTCATGAAGACCGTCATGTCTTCTATCTGCTTATAAATGGCATCTTCTGCGCCTGGCTTAGGTTTGTAAGAATAGATGACCATTCCATTTCGCTTGTCTGGATCAAAGTAGCGTTGCCGGTAATGAGTGATGAAGCTCCCTAAGCGTTCACCCTTATCTAGGATTCTAAACTGAGCCCACAAGTCCATCAAGCCATTACTAGAAGGAGTCCCCGTCAAACCTACTATTCGTTTTATAAAAGGTCTGACTTTCAATAAAGACTTGAATCGTTTGGACCGGTGAGATTTGAAGCTCGACAACTCATCAATGACCACCATGTCGTAATCAAAGGGGTGATCACTCTTTTCAATCAACCAGGTCACATTTTCTCGGTTAATGATATAAATATCAGCGTCTTCTTCTAAAGCTTTTTGTCTTTCTTTGGCTGACCCAACAACGACTGAATAGTTGAGTAGCTTGAGATGCTCCCATTTTTCTATCTCATCAGGCCAGGTATCTCTGGCGACTCGAAGGGGTGCAATGACTAAGACCTTCCTCACTTGAAAAGAATCGAAGAGGAGGTTCAAGATAGCGGTCAGGGAAATAACAGTCTTTCCCAAACCCATGTCTAAAAACAAAGCAGACACTGGATGACTTTCGATGTAGTCAATCATTTGTTTTTGATAAGTGTGTGGCTTAAACTTCATCAGCTATCTCCTCCAGTAAAGCTGGGATATCTTCTGCTTTGTCTAACACGTAACAATTAAAACCCAGTGCTTGAAGCTGATTCATCCGTCTGATCTGTAGCTTTCGTGGTTTCTCGCCTGGAGCTTTCACTTCGACAAAGGCTATCTTTCCTCCGGGTAGTAAAACGATACGATCTGGAATACCCGTCAAACTTTGACTCGTCCACTTCAAACACCATCCCATACGGTCAGCAACTGCTTTGACCAGTTTTTGTTCAATCTCTATTTCTTTCATAATGCCTCCTATTCATCAAAAGCTTGTCTCATCAAGAAGTGATACCCAGTGACGGCTATATATATTCTTATATATAATTAAATTTCAATTTTTCTCTTATACGTAAGAATAGTAATGCCCATCACTGGCTGTCACTTTCCATTCATATCAAGCTTTAACACCATCGAGAATGAAACTCAATTTTTATAAAAATTCATTGAGGAGTCTTAATCCACGGATGAAAGAACCCTTATTAGTTCTCTTTCGTTCAAAACCCGCTGATGCCAAAGCGCTATAAAAGTCAGTAGTGCTTCGTGCAAACTCTCCTGTTCGATGACAATAGGCGCGATACTCCTCATAAACTAAACCAGACTTTTCAACCAGATCGTCACCCACTTCACAACAATCATTGAGGAAGTGCTGGAACCAGTCATTACTGTCTTTATAAAAAGCCACTGCATCTTTCACTTTTTGAGGTTGACTAATCTTAAAGTCTTCAGCAATGACCTTCTGCGCTCCTTCAATCATCCAAGCTAAAATCGCACCCCCAGCTTCTTGAGAAAGAAAGTCGGCATAGTTTTTGATGTCGCTCTTGCCTTCTATTTTGGCTTCAAAAGGAATCACGATTAACCTCCGCCAGGTTCCCTCGTCTAAAGCGCCCACCTTGGGTAGATGGTTGGTGTACAGAACCAAGGTATGGCTAGGGGTATAAGAGAAGGGATCCTTAAACTTCTTCTCTGCAAAAATTTCATCCGTTGAGCACAACTTCTTAACGACTGATGTATTGAGACGCATGCCTTCTTGAAGCTCGGCTGAGATTAAGAGTCGCTTGCCTTTTGCTTCTGCCAATTCATACTTCACGTTTCCTTGTTGCTTCATGGTTAAGGTGTCCGCCGACAAATTACCAGCATAGCTTCCCAGCACCTTAGCGATGACATTCCAAAAGGTCGACTTTCCATTTCTTCCGTCTCCATAAGCGATAATCAAAGCTTCTACATAAACCTTTCCAATGGTCGCCAGGCCTACAATCTTTTGAACGTAGTCAATCAGCTCTTGGTCATTTTGGAAGAAGGTCTGGAGAGCATCTAACCAGTACCCTTCTCCTTCACTGGGAACATCCACTGTGGTTTGCTTGGTAATAAAATGGTCGGCTTGGTGGTCTAGGACTTCTCCTGTTATGAGGTCGTAAGTCTTAGAAGGGGTGTTCAAGTAAAACTCATTCACGTCTAATTGTTCTGGGGAGACCTCCACTAAATGCTGAGCCAATCTCAAAGCCGCTTGAACATAATTTTGGTTTCTTCGCTTCATCACAAAGTCTCGATAAACATTGGCTTCTTGAAGCTTGCGATAAATAATCTCTTGGTCTTTTGTAAAAGCTTCTTCAGCTTTCTTTTTGCTTAGACTGGTCAGAAGCTGCATGCCGCCATTAGCGGTCAGGAGTTTTTGATACTTTTCTACGCCCTCCTCAGCTTCCTTTAACTGCAAATCCGTCAAATGACGAATCACACCCACTGCTTGGGTGTCCGATTCTTCCCAGTAGCTCCCGTTATAAACCAGGAAGCCTGTGGCAGGTGAATATCGTAACTGTTCACTAAAATGTTCAGCCAAGACAAGTGCTTGACCTGTATCTGAATAATCCTCTGGTTGATAGAGGTATTCACTATTGAATTGGTCTGGCGGGATGTAATGAGGATCTTCAGACACCCGCTTTCCAAACTTCAAAGCGGACTGCCAGATTTTATTCAGTTCTTCATCGCAGAGAGGTGGAGTGCATAACGTAGCCCGTTCATCAAACAGTCTCCGAGCTTCATCGGTGTTTCCTAAACGCACTAAGACCCGGCCCGCATATTGACTCATGGTATTGTTTCTTGAACCTTCTTCTATCGGACTGCTCCAATCGGGAAAGTCTAAAGCTTCAAAGGCAGCTGTCTGGGCTTGAATGAATTCATCTACTTGGAGCGACCCTGGACAAGCGAGAACTTGTGGATTCTCAACTCCAAAAATCATCCGAGCACTATCTAAAGCATTCCGATCAAAGTAAGGAAAATAAGCAAGAATCGATTCTTTAAGAGCCTTGTACGCTTTCGCATCATGAATTGGTTTAATGGGGAAATAAACATGAAAACGTGGCCGGGCTGATTGATTTCCTTTTGCCTTTAAGTGATTACGACTGGCAACTAAGTAGCACTCCACATCAGGAAAATGAGTGCTAAAATTATCCATTCCCACCCAGTCTTCTGCATCATCAGAGTGGTCATTGTCTAAATCCATGACGACCACGTTAGATACCTCAAAATTCTGAACAGATCGATAGTGCTTTTCATACTTAGCTGCCACATGATCATAGTGTGCAGCTTCTTTTAAACGATCAGTTGAATCGACCACCTGTTTATTAGGAAAGTAGGTCGTCTGCTGATTTCCTCTGCCGTTGGATGTGTATAATTCCATTTGTTTCCTCCTAGTCTTTTTGATAAAACTGGCATTCAAAGCCATCTGCACCTAGTTGTAAACCCTCTGCCCAATCGGGTGGTCGACTCATGATGGCCGAGATTTCTTCCACACTCGATTGACCCTCTGGGACCTCTAAGACAATCTCATCATGGACGTGCATGACGATTCGGTAATTTTTTAAGCGATACATGGTTTCTGCCAGAATGTCTCGAGCAATCGCTTGGGTAATATTCTCAACCAGCTTAGCTCCATAGGTTTCGATGACTTGCCACTTGTTGCCAGTGCCGATTCCTTCAAAATGAATGGACTCGCCACCAAAACGGTTCTCACCCATGCGAGGCTTACAATAGGCTAGCCTTCGACCTGATGGGAGTTGGATAAAGAGAATGCCTGACTCATAAGTAAAGCGAAGACCATGTGTCTCAGTGAGCATACGACCTTTAATCGTCTCTTTGGCACAGCGATCAACAGACCACCAAAAGTCCACAATATTAGGACTGGCTTGTCGCCAATCATCCACAATGCCTTGAAGTTCATCTTCTTCCAGGCCCATCTCTATAGCTCCCATGGCTTTAAGGGCTCCTACAGAACCCCCGTAACCACAAGCCAGCTCGGCCACCTTGCCTTTTTGTCTTAAATGGCTGTTCACCCCATGTTTTTCAACGGGAACGCCAAACATCTGTGACGCTGACTCGCAATAAATATCCTTTCCAGCTTTAAAGGCTTGAAGGCGCCAGCGTTCATTCGATAACCAGGCTAGAACTCGAGCTTCAATGGATGAAAAGTCATCAATAATAAAGTAATGGCCTTCTTTAGGAACAAAAGCAGTCCGAATCAGCTCAGACAAGGTATTGGATGTAGAATCAAATAAACTTTCCAAAGCGACTTCATCTTTTGCTTTGACTAACGCTCTAGCTTCTTCAAGATTGGTTAGGTAATTTCTAGGCAGGTTTTGAACTTGAATCAAGCGACCTGCATAACGACCTGTTCGGTTGGCCCCATAAAATTGAATCAGCCCTCTAGCTCTGTTTTGTGCTCCCGTCACATGCTTCATGGCATCATATTTTTTCACGCTGGATTTGGATAATTCCTGACGCAGTTCCAAAACTCGTTTGACCTCTCCCGTAGATGATGTTAGGGCTTCTTGAACCTTCTTCTTAGCTAGCGAGTCAATCGAACAGCCCTTCTCGTTTAACCAGTCCTTGAGCTGCAGTGGTGAGTTGGGATTTTCTAAACCAGTTATTTGTTTGGCTTCTTCGAGATGTTTGATTCGGGATTGGTCGTCACAATAGATAGCCCCTTCAACAAAGTCCAGATCTACTTCAATGCCTAAATCATTAATCTCTTGATCCTGATGATAATAGGCCCACTCCTGCTCTGATACTGGAAACTTGGCCAAGCGTTTTTGAATGGCCAGCTCCACCTCAACATCCCGTTTGTTGTATTCCTTAAACAGCTCCCAGTCTTCAGGAGCATGATGCGGTAAATTCCGAGTTCGTCCGTCATTGACCTTTGTCGCTTTGCAGGGAACAGAAAAATAGCGAATAAGCCGTTTCCCTTCCTTCATTTTTTGATTTTTAAGCCCTAAAACCTTTCCTGCTTTTTCAAGCGATAAAGGCAAACCAAGCGATGCTGACCAAATCATGGTGCAATACCAAGAACTGGGATCAAGATAAGTCCCTGGTGGATAACAAAGATAGCGACTCAAACACACTCGTTCAAAATTGGTATTGAAGGCCCATTTTTCAGTATGATTATCTTGTAAGGCTTCACGAACATCTTCGGGCAAACTCTCACTCTGTGCTAAATCAACGACTTCAACTTCTCCACCATCCCAAGCATAGGCAAAAAGGAGGACCTGAAAGTCCTCGCTTTCTGCATACTTGTAGACCCCAGACTTGCTAAGGTCCGTTGAGGAGAAAGTTTCTATATCAATGGACAATCTCCTCGTCATCGTCTAACTCCTCTCGATCGTCTGTCAGGTATTTTTTGCGATTTTGGACATAGTAAAAATACACATCTATAAGAGATTGGCCTACGAAACCTAAAGCCCAAGCAATAATTAGAATATTTATAACTAAGCTAAAGAGGTTCATCTTTTATCCCGCCGTTCACGGATGTCGAGACGGATGTAGTAAATCAGCTCTCCTAACCAATGGCCAATAACGCCACCGAGAACAATTGTTAAAAGAAATTCGGTTATTGGATTCATCATCTTTAACTCCCTCCTAGGCTAAGAAATCATCAGTAGCAGTAGATAGCGGTGCAAAGTCTGATGAAGCAGAGGTACGACCACCTAATGGTTCCCCATCAGCAACCTTCTGAATATTTCCCAGACCACAAGCAATGCCTCGATTCCCGTTAACGTTATAAGCATAAAAATTGACGGTGACGTTGGCATAGCAGCCTGCATAAACTTCATTACGATCAATGATTGGGTCCACGTTGCTATCTACAATCTGTGGGGCTTGAATAGAAGATGCGTTGATGAAGTAATGACCTTGGTAGGCTTCATCATCCCGCTCGTCCCCATCTCGTAGAGGTGTGCGGATTTTATTGAGGTCTGGGACCTTGCCACCAAATTTGGCTACTCCAGCCTGGGCAGCGTTTTTAATGGCTTGTTGAACTTTCTCCATCGTCTGAGTATCGCCTTTGTCAATGAGTAAAGATGCGGAATACTTTTCTTTCCCACCATCAAACTGGGCTCGTGGCTCCCAGATGAATGGATAAGAAAGACGGACGTTTGGCAGCAAGACTCTGGTTTTTAAATTTTGATTATTCATTATTTTTCCTCCTAAAGTTGGGTAAATTCTTCTGTTGCTTCTATTCTTTGGATTTCTTGTCGACTATCTGATTCAGGGACTAGAGTGGGTTTGCCTGTTGGTTTCACTACTAAGTCACCGAATGAGTCAGTAAACTTCTTCTTACCGACAAGCTTTTCTAAACGAGTTAATGGGATGAGCTTAGTCTCATGGATATCCTCAATGCCTTCTTCTTTGGCACGTGCTTCGATCTTAGCTTCATCAACATACTTTCTACGAGTGCGGCCCTCCACTAGCTTGAAGCCTTGCCAGTGCTTGTTGTGTTGGATGGCTTGTTGTTCCGCATAGTCTTTAACCGATTTCGCCCAATCGACCAAATCATCGACATGGGCTAACACGTCCTCAATCTCTGCATCCGTTAGAAGGTGTGCTTCTTTTAATTGATATTTTCGAAGCTTCATGTGGTGTTCAGCTCGATCTTTAGAGATGGCTTTTAACTTGGTGTATTTCAGCCATGGACCTGGCTTGAACTCTCCTTTTCCCTCATAAGCTTCTTGAGCTTTTGGTTTGAGCTCCTTTTCAGCCCACTCCAGCAAAGCATCCTTATCGATTACCCAAGTAGAAATATTATTAATTCTTGGCTGATAGATGGTTAGATGTAGTTCCTCAATGTCGTAGATGCCATCCAAAAGGTCTAAGGCTCCCAAACCGTAAAGCATGAGCTGACTATTCTGTTCAGTCTGGATATAAGAACGTCCATACTTTAGGTCGATAAGATGTACTCGTTGGTCGCCCACTAAAAGACAGTCTCCTGTGCCAAAACAGTCTGGCACCCATCGTGAAATATCTAGTCTTTGTTCCACCATCACTTGTGGGACTTGCGTAAAGGTCTGCATCAGCTCTTGGATGAACAAAACATAATCATCGGTGTAGACATCCATATCACTATCAATCAAATCTGACTGTGGCTTTTCTGCTTTCTGACCAAGAGCCTTCTTGAGTTTGTATTCAGCTAAGGCATGAGCAGCAGTTCCCTCTTGAGCAAACTCATTTGTGTCATCCACCCAGTAATCCTCTGTAGCAATTTCCTCGAGTCTTGCGATTGGTGGTGACTTCAGCCACTTAGAAGAGCTAGATGGTGATAAAAGTGAGTGGTTTTTAGCCATGGTCATCCACCTGCTTCCATAGCTTTGGGTAGTCCTCTGGCTTGATTTCGCTGAGCTTACTGACTCCATATGATTGGATAAGATCTCGTATTTGTTCAGAAAAACCCTGTCTGGCTTTCTCAGCTAAATGCTTTTGAATGGCTTCAAAACTGACTGGTTGAGGGCTGGGGTCTTCATCTGGAATAGCGTAATCGTCTAGAGACATCTGGTCTGGATTGTGATTGGCCACTTGGTCATAGAAATGTTGCCAGCCCTCATAAAAGCTTTGAACCTCATCATTCATTAACTGCAACTGCTTCATCATCCCCATACTGCTGACCTCCTAATCTTGATATTTCTACAGAAGCTACCTTTTGTCCTGGAACGATGACACTAACTTCTGTTGTATTGCCTAAAAGCCGTTGAAGAATTTTTTCACGGATGGAAACACGTTTGATAGACACTGACTTGCTGGGTACTAAAGTGTTAGATAAACGAATGCCTAGCTTTTGTTTCATGGATTAACCCCCTCTCGATTGTTGTAGGAAAGTTCCCCTTCCTCACTCCTTAGTCGCCGAGAAACGGTGAAGTTAACCCTCGTTTTAAAAATTCTTTTTTTAGCTTTTCATAAATACGCTTCAAACGATTATGGATGGCCGTTTTACTGACCCCTTCTTCTCTTGCGATATCTGCTTGAGACACACCTTCAAAGAATACTTTTTCTATCAACTCTCTTTGATTTTCATCCAAGGTCTCAAGGGCTTCATTTAAGACATCCGAAAGTTCGAGCTCTTCTGCTAATGTGTCCGAGTAATACTCAGGTTGTCGACCTGCTCGTCTCTTGACATCTTTGTATCGATCTGACCTCATGGGGCCTTTTTTCTTATCTTTAGGAGGTCGCTTATGGTAATTCAAACCTGCCATTGAACTATGTTCGAGTTCTTTATAGGCACCACCACTATCCTTGTAAGAGTTGGAGCTGGTGTTGTCTTTATGTCGTCTGAAATTATTGACATCTGGTTTACTGAAACGTTCATCTAGGATTTCTTGTGGTGAGCGTTTTTTAGCTTCTTCTGGGCACTCTAGCTCTTTCTGTTGCAATTCAAAATCTGCATCCACCATGATGGCTAACTCTGAATCGTCGATCTCAAAGACAGTCATATCACAACGATTCAACATATTTACTGGTTCACTTTTTAATACAATTTTCACTGTTTTTGCTCCTTTGATGCCTGGAACATCAAGGCGCAAGAACAGCAAAAAGGTCTGGACCCTTCCTAAGATAGAAGTATCCAGACCTATAAGTCGCCCATAACAGTGCACACCAAGGTAAGGCTACCTCTACTCAAACCCGCTCAGTCTTATGACTGGGTAGTTTTGAATATGTATCCTCACGCCTTGATGTACACTCAGGCTTTTTAGATATTTAATTTAAAAGATGATCATGGCTCATCTTCAAAAACCATTAAACTATTTGCGTTTGCGTCTTCGTCTTTTACGTGGTCTAGCTTGTGACAAAGCTGAGCCTGCGACTGATTTGGAGTTCTTGCTATACCGCTTATCCCGTAATATACGAGACGCTTTGCGAGCAACAGAACGGTTGGTCTGTCTCTTATTAGACTTCGCCATGCAATCACCTCCTAAAAATTTAAATTAAAAGAGAATAAGTTGGTGAAAGCACACATTTTATTGTTGAGACGTGTGTTTTTTGATAAAATCAAGTTATCCAACTTTCTCAACACAAGTATATAAAACGACCTATTCGATTTTGATTGACTTTGAGACACGATGCTACAAATGCTACAGATTTATTCCGAAAGGAGGGTCTTATGTTTTTCTCAGAATTATGTAGATTAATAAAGCCACATCTAATGGGATCCGAAAATGTAGAAGATTATATGCGAGATATCATTGCCATGCTAACCACTGTCCCAGAAAAAGATTGGGCTACAGCAAAAGATCCTTCACAACGAGTTAAAGACTCTACCTTAAGGGGATTCTATAATCGTGGTCTTTCTCAAAAAATGGCAAAACAAATTTTGGCAAACCTCGATAAAGAAGGTTTTATCGAATCAATAAATCATTATGAAAGACCTGAAACTGTTAGAAAAAATCTCGCAAACGATATTGCCCCATATGTAAACGATGAAGTAAATGAAGATAATGTTGGAGAAATTTTATTTGAACTTTTTAATGAGGCACTTAATTACGAAACTAATCCAAGTAAAAAAAATGAGAGAAAACAAGCTAAAGCAAAGCAAGAATCTTCTGCATTTAAAGGAGAAATGGGTTCTGTACTTCTTGAAGATTGTCGTTTCGCGTGCTCTTATCCTGGTTGTGGGTGTTCTTTACAAACCGTTAATGATAGAAACTCAGGAACACCTAGTTATGAAATAGCAAAAATATCTCCAGATAAAAAATCTGAATATAACAATCTGCTTTGTTTATGCTATTCATGCTTTGATTCCTACATATTGGGATATACAAAACAAAAAGAAAAAGAGCTCAAAACTGTAAAAACAATACAGTCGAGCTCTCGATATTCAAACATAGTTTTAGATGAAATTGAGATTGAAAAAGGAATAACTTTAATTGTAGAAAAGATTTCCGAAGCTAAGGAAGAGGATTTGAAAAACTTAAACTATAATCCTGTTTCAATTAATGAAAAAGTCGAAGATGAATCTGAATTTATGCTTAGAGAGACAATTGAATTTTATGTAGCCAAATACTATGCATTTGTACATAAAACCATGCAGAATTTATCTGAAGAAGGAAAATTTAAAGATGAATTGGTACGTGTACAAATAAAAGAAAATTATAAGAATTTGAAAAATCAAAAAAACAAACCTTCAAAAGAGAACATATTCAACTCTTTAGCCGAAAAAATTCAGAAGCAAACGAAACAAAATATTATATCCTGTCATATAGTAGTGGCGTATTATGTTCAGTCTTGCGAGGTGTTTGAAAATGAAAATTCCAAGTAAACTTTTTTCTTATAGTCAAAGTGTTATCTCTAAATTCCCAATTATTATTAAACATCTTAACGAACCAAAAATGCCACAAGAATTATTCAACGAAGTAAATGACGTTATAGACAATCCTGTATACTTTATAGAAATCCTAGATTCCTTATACGCTTTAAATAAAATTAATATGACCAAAGAAGGGAGGTTATATGTTTGTTAACAGAAATCAACTGCGAGTTATTTATGGCTGATGGTAAACCAAGAGGTAGTATCTTTTTTAAAGAAGGTTTAAATATTATTTTAGGAGGCGGTACCGGAGCTAACTCTATTGGAAAATCAACAATGTTGCTAATTGTTGATTTTGCTTTCGGAGGAAATACATATACAAACAGCGATGCCGTTAAAGAGCTTGGAAATCACACTATTAATTTTACTTTTAGATTTAAGGATACCAACTATAAATTTTCAAGAGATACAGCTGACCCTAATCAAGTCCTTAGCCATTTAGATAACAAAACTATTCCAATAGAAGAATTTACTAATTGGTTAAGAATTCATTATAATTTAGACTTAAATCCTTTATCTTTCAGAACCGTAGTAAGCAGATATTTCCGGATTTATGGAAAAGATAATTATGATGAATTCCGTCCTCTTCAAATAAAACATGAAAACATGGATAAAGCTATTAGCGTACTTGTAGTATTATATGGTTTCTATGACTCAGTAGCAGCTTTTAGAGAGCAATATAAAATAGCTGATGAAAAACTAAAAATTTTTAATAACGCTCGAAAACATAACTTTCTCCCCTCTTCAACAGGTGGACAAACAAAATATAAAGAGAACATGGAACGAATATCAGATCTTCAAATCCAACGATTCCAATTAAAGAATTCAATCCCACAAAAATTCGATCAAGAAGAAGTTGAAAAAGCAAACCATTTTAATGAATTGGATCATAGAATTAAAAATTTGAGGCGCTCCATTAGAAACCATAGAAATGATTTGAAAATCATTGAAAATAATATCGCTTTAGGTGGTTATCCAACTGAAGCTGATTTATCGAAACTTCAGGAGTTTTTCCCCGATGCAAACTTTAAAAAAATCACAGAAATTGAACAGTTTCATAATAAAATACAAATACTTCTTGCTGATGAACTGCACGAAAGACGTGAATTAATCATTAAGGATTTAGAAGAATTGGAATCTCAATTACAAGCTGCTCAGATCCAATACAATAATCTTAATGTTTCACAAATATTCACAGAGGAATTTTTAGATCAATATACAAGTATTGACAGAGAGATTCATCACTTAGAATCTGAAAATAAAGCTTTTGACGAACATTCAAGATTGACAAAAAATAAAAAAGAAGCTGCTCAAAGAATGGAGAATCATTATGAAGATGTATTGAATCAAATTCAAGAATCTATAAACAATCAAATGGAAGAAATTAGTAATGACATCTCTGATAATCGTGACCGCCCGCCTAAATTAACTTTAAACAAACATAACAGCTATGATTTTAGAACCCCTAGTGATACTGGAACTGGGACTAACTATAAAGGAATGATTATTTATGATATAGCTGTTCTCTTGACTAGTCCTTTACCTGCTTTATCTCATGACTCTCTGCTCTTCTCAGATATATCTAACGAATATGTTGCAGAACTAATTAAATGGTACACCAAGATTGGATCAAAGCAGGCATTCATTTCTTTTGACAAACAAGATATGTATGACGACGAAGAAATGCTAAAAATCATGGATGATAATACTGTTTTAAAACTAGGAGATGATGAGCAGGCACTCTTTGGTAAGAAATGGAGTCGTAAATAAAAATGACGACAGAAAAATCAAGAATGACTATCAGTTACAACAAATTATGGAAAATACTAATAGACAAGGACTTATCTAAAACTGATCTAAGAAAACTATCTGGTATTAGTACAAATTCCTTAGCTAAACTCGGAAAAAATGAAATCGTAAGCTTTGAAGTGCTTATGAAAATAGCTTGCGTTTTAAATTGCAAGGTCGAAGATTTATTTGAAACATATAAATAAGTAAAGGACGAAAAAAATGAATAGCCAGAAATTTTCACAGATCGTAGAAGCTATAAAGAAGCGTCTCGAATTTATGTATCAAACAAAAACAGATCCTAGATTTTCTAGAAAAACTTCTCCCACTGAGTTTGAAAAACTAGTGGTCGATGCATCAGAAATCGTTTTAAAAGAGATGGAAATTAGTTGTCACATAGATTACACTGAAGGAGGACACGCATTTCCTGACATAGTTTATAATTTTGGAGGTAATAATTTATTTGGAATTGAGGTAAAGAGCTCTACTCAAGCCAATGCATCAAACACTTCCTGGTCAATACTAGGTAATAGTATTTTAGGAACCACAAGAGTAAATGTTCTAGATTTACATATAATTTTTATTAAAGTTGGAGACAACGGGTGCTTTATTAATAGTGCCCGATATGAAGATGCTGTTTCTGATGTAGCTGTAACTCATAGTCCGAGATACAAATTAGATTTGAATCAAAATCCGGAAGATTCCTTTTTTTCAAGAAGCGGAATATCATATGATGATATGAAAAACTCTGAGAATCCAATTGGTCTAGTTACTGATTACTTTAAGAATCAAGGTTTAACAGCATGGTGGATAGCAGAGAGTACTCCTGCAGTAATTAAGAACTGGAATGAATTAAAAACATATGAAAAAAACGAAATATTAGCCAAATCGCTTATTTTATTTCCAGAAATAATTTATTCAAAAAGCTCAGATAAATACAAAAATTTATCAAAATGGCTTGTTGCAAATTACAGCGTTGTGGACTCAAGTCTTAGAGACAAATTCACAGCAGGGGGCAGGGTAAATCTTAACTTCAATGATAAAACTTTTAAAAATTTACCTAGAATATTTGCTACTCTCAAAGACCTATCAAAACTTTTTATGCATGAACTAAAAAACGTATCAATTAAAGAATTACAACAGTATTGGCCCGCTTATAATCCTCAAAATGACACGTTTAAAGATAGAATATACTTTTGGAAAAAAATTGTTTCAGAAGGCTTTGCAAATAATGATTATAAGGAAAAATACATCAATTGTATAAATCACATTTTACCCGAAGTAAATTGGCCATAATTCTTCAAGACGTTTAGCAATATGGAATGCCAATAGTGGAGGAACTGCATTGCCAATCATTTTATATGCATTCGTTGCAGATACTCCATGTTTTCCAGGCCGTACAAATTGATAATTATCTGGAAACGATTGAATGCGTGCACATTCTCTTATTGTTAAGCGTCTTTCTTTTTTACCTTCACTCAATTCACTTAGATATTTGCCTCCATTGGCTGCAGACAACCTTCTGAACTCGATGTTTCCATGATGTTCAGATCTTATAGTAGGAGCAATACCTTCTAGTTCCACTTCATTTTGACCTTGACAATGCTTGCCCATAAATTTGGCTTTTGAATAACGTTGCTGATCTATATCTTCTGAGACATCTGGCTCTTCTAAACCTCGTAATACTTCACGAACAGTCACATACGGTAATAATCCCGGCTCATTAAACTTTGAGTGAGTTCTTTTGGGATACGGATCTAATTCTGGATGAGCTTCTATATTTAAAAGTTTGTCTAAAACTCCAGCTTTCAAGCATTTTTTCCTAATACCGATAAATATTACTCTTTCTCTACTTTGAGACACCCCATAGTCAGCAGCCATTAAAACTCTGGCTGGAAACACATAGTATCCACCATCGGAAATACTAGCGAAATCTGCCTCGATAATTTGCTTTACATCCCCTAAATTAGTCAATCCTTTAACATTTTCAGCAACAAATACTTTAGGTTGGACAATTGAAATCACTTCTCTCATCCAAATATATAGCTGCCCTCTATTTTCTTCGGTAGGATTCTCAATGTTTAGTTTTCCTCCGGTATGAGAGTTTTCCGACTTAAACCCTAATCTTTTACCTGCTACTGAGAAATCTTGGCAAGGAAAACCTCCAATTACAATATCAATATTTTCAGGAAAAATATTGATATTGTTTTTTTTGTGTAACTTTACTAAATCAACTATGCTATCTAAACAGTATACAGACTCTTTATTTGCAAAAAATTCAGACCAAGCAATTTGAGTTGATTGGAGAATGTCGTTTGCAAAAACAGTGGAGAATCTAGTTTTAGGTAGGCGTATATAATCTTTATCCACTTTTTCTATGTCCCAATTAGAGTTAATATAAGAATTATATTGCTCTTTGAATATGTCAAAATGTCCTTCGAAACCAAGATCCATTCCACCACATCCAGAAAACAATGATAACATTCTTAAAGTTTTATTTTGAGTCCCAGATGGCTTTTTTGCATCTTTAGGTACTAACCACACACCACTTTGCTTCAATACACCTTCAATTTGCATTTGTCTACAGTAGTATTGAACCTGCCTTTCGGAAACTTTCCATTCATTTGCTTTTTCTTTTACTGTCACATACTCCAAAACTAACACTCCTTTCGTTCTGGCGAACTCTATTTAATTATACTTCGTCAGAGCGAAAAGTCAACTCTAAAGGCTCTGGTTTCTAATTTTTCGCCCTCTCAAAAATAGATAATTAAAATACATTTTTGCCATGCCTGTACTCTTTTAAAATTTCTTTCAAAATAAGTGAATTTTCGTACTCTTTCTCAAATGTTTCTGTAATATATCCCTCAATTTTAGGTATATAAGGAACATGAATTCTACTTTTATAATTATTTCTATCAACCCACTTTTTAACAGCAAAATCTTTAAAATGCTCTCTTTCCTTTGTGTTTTCAAACAACAAAACAACATCAAATAAATTATACCTGGAAATTTCTGCATCGTGAGACCACTCATGCTTATAGAAAAATATATTTAATTTATATAAAAAAGAATCCTTTTCCATATATTTAAAATGAACATCCCATTTACCGTTTCCTTCAATTTCCAGCCCATCAGATTCAGGACAAGGTGTAAAATATCTTCCTCCATCTAATGAAACACCTCCAATTTCCATCAGCAGTGTTTGATGATAATATAATCGAATATCCTTCCAATGAGGCCTGCTATCATCTTGAGTAAATAAATAAAAAGTATATCCATCTCTTTCATCTTCGGGATAACTATATTCAATAGTAAATTCAGGAAAGAATTTATGAAATTTTTTCATTTCCCCCTTAGGTCCGTTATACCAATCCTCAGGATGAGTGATATAAAGCTTCATCTTTTCTAGAGGGGTCATCAATAAACCAAATCTCTTTTTCCATAGCCATTCAACTTTATCAATATCTGCGGACGAATTTCTTGGTGTGTTTGTATCCTGTATACGGGTATAGATATTATTTGCCACCACATCTTGATATCTTTCTTTCAAATAGTAAGGTGTATTAACATCATTTTTTACGATTATAATATCAATCGTTCCATTGGGAAACTTAACACTTTCTACTTTGACTGTTGGTCTAATATCACCTGCAAATTTAATGTCCTTTAGAAAATCTACAATATTTTGAGTTTGTTTCCTATTAGAATCTCCTTCAATATCATTTATGCAGTAATTGTTCTCTTCATCAATCCCAATTATTATCCAACCATCTTTATCTGTTAAATTATTAGCCATACAGATAATATCATGTAAAAGCTTGTTCTTAGAGTCTTTAGAATACCATTCTTTCTTAAAATCCCAATATCCACCTTCTTGTTTTAAGCTGATTAATCTCAATAATTCGTTCATAAACATTTTTCCAACTTTCATTTTTTTACTTTATTCTTGAACGTGAATCTAATATTCCTATTGCACCTTTTTATGAACTACCTAACAATTTATTACCATCCTATCAATCACCGATGTCTATTGCTCAACAAACAAAATTCCTGATATAACTCCCCAAATCTTCATTCTATATAAAGGTTTTTCAATTTATTGAATTGTATAAATGGAATTTCTATTTTTTCCCACCTTATTCAGTCGACATGTTCCCCCAAGCGCACTCTAAGAATTTCATTTAATTCCTTCATCCAACAGAAAAAAGCCCCTATCAGGAGCTTCCTTTATACTTTAAATCCTCTAGAACCCCTATCTTATCAGCCTTTCTTTTCAATCAATACTACGCACTCAACATGTGATGGTGGCCTTGATTGGTTTTCCGACTTCCTATTTTAATGGGACGATCCTGGCACTCAATGCCAACTACACGCAAATCTCAGGGGATCTTATTTCTGGTGGGGCTTATATGACCATTACTGTGACTGTGAGTGTGCTTATTATCTTGATGATGGTCTTAGTAATGAAGTATCTCATTAAGCCAGATGTATCGAAAATGTATCACTTGACCATTGATAAAATCAATCAAGAAGATCTACCGCCTATGAACACTCCTCAAAAAGTGACTTCGCTCGCTGTACTTATCTTTATCCTAGCCATGTTCACGCCGATTCTCTTACCTAATTGGAGCTTGTCGCAGCTCTTGAAGCAGAACATTTCTGGAATTGCTATGACCATTGTGGCGGTTTTAGCCATGGTTCAGCTCAAGGAAGGACCGGTGATCGAGGTTCAGTCCATCTTGCAGAATAATTTTTCTTGGCCGACCTTTTTCATTATTGCTTCTAGCTTAATGCTGGGTGAAGCCTTAACCTCACCACAGGTTGGTTTTACGGAGTTTTTGAAGCAAAATCTGACGCCTTTATTCACCGAAATGTCCTATCTAAGCTTTGCCTTAGCGATCATTGTTGCTGGGGTACTCATCTCCAACGTGCTTAATTCCGTGGTGATTAACTTGATCTTGCAACCGATTATCTATACCTATTCCGTGGTTTCGGGGGCGAATGTGATTCCGATTGTGATCTTGATGACCTATGCCACGATTGGCTTTGCGGCAGTCACTCCGAGTGCGTCACCCTATGCGGCAGCAATTTTTGCCCAGAAGGACGTTGTGACGGCTATGGATGTCTATCGATACACCAGTCTTTTTGTCCTAGGAGAGATTCTCATTATCGTCTTAGTGGGTATCCCTCTAATCCAACTCTTGTTCTAAACGAAAAGTCCATTAAACCCGCCTTATTCGCAGTAAGCGACTAGGGCGGGTTTTGATTTTGGATAAGGTGGATTTAATTATTTAAAAGAAATTATGTAGTTTTAAAATTAACATAATACGTATGTTGACAATTGCATCGACACTCATAATATCTAAGTCTAATATTTTTTCTATTGTTTTTATTCTGGCCCTTAGTGTATTGACATGAATATAAAGAATATCGCTTGTCTTTTTGTATGATAAATTGTTATTAAAAAATTTAACTAGGGTATTGAACAAATCGGTTCTGTAATCACAATAAGCACCCCAACTATGTCCAAACAAACCAATCAGCAAATTTGGGAAGTTTCCGCTATCTTCAACAAATGATAGAGAATAATCTAAATCAATCACTCATTGTGGAAATCCTCCGACACCTTCGCCCTCGCTTTCGTCATTGCCAGTTTGAATACCGAGTACATACCACTCAATTAGCTGCTTAATATAAACTCCAACTTTTGGGGTTCACTTCAGTTAGCCGTATTTTTGATAGGAGGCTATTTTTCAATAGCCCCATATTTTTTTATACAGGGGGGATATGAGTTTACTATTTTCCTATTTCTTCAACGACTCCATATACTACTTTAAATACTCTGTCACAATACTCGAGAAGTCTCTCATCGTGTGTGACTATTACAGTTGTTCTATTTGAATTTTTGGTTAGTTCTTTTAGGAGTTGTATAACTTCTATTGCCTTTTTTGAATCTAGGGATGCGGTTGGTTCATCTGCCAAAAGAAGGCTTGGTTCTGTATATAAGGCTCTAGCAATTGCTCCTCTTTGTCTTTCGCCGCCAGAAAGGTCTCCAGGGTATTGTTTTTTTCTATTTAGGATGGACATCTTTTTTAATAATGCATCTGATTTTTCACTATTTCTTTCTCTACCTGCGAATTTGTCCACTAGGGCAAATTGGTCATCTAAAGTTAGGTAAGGAACAAGATTTGAGGCTTGTAAGATAAAGCCTATTTTATCAAACCTCAGTTTATTTCTTTCCTCTTCACTCATTGAAGAAATATTCTTGTCTTCAAAAGTTATAATTCCGCCACTTGGTCTTTGTAGGCCACCCATCATTGTCAATAGAGTTGATTTACCTGAACCTGAAGGTCCGATTATAGCAACAAGTTCACCTGAATTTAATGTAAATGAAGTTTCTTTTAAAGCTTCAATTTTTTCACCATTTTCCTCAAAGGTTTTATATACTTTTTCAAATTTTATAATTTCCATAGGTCCTCCTAGATAACTTCTAATGGGTCAATACCTGATACACTTTTTACAGAAAAGATAGCACCCAGCTGAGAAGTTATTATCATTAAAATGGTAATAAATAAATAGTAATTAATATTGGACCTAAAAGGTACGCTAGCTGGTAGAAAATATTCTGTAGCATAAGTAAGTAAAAGTCCGAGTGCCAGGCCTATGAAACTAACTAGGAAAGTCTGAATTACGACTGATTTGGAGATGTATTGATTTGATATACCTTGTATCTTCATAATGCCAAATATATCTTTTTTCTGTATTGTAACTATATATAAAAATACTCCTAAAACTATGGCCGATATAACAATCAAGAAGATAATCATCAAGCCGAAAGTAAGAAGCTGTGCATAGTAACCAGGTATTTCTTTTATAAAGTCTTCTTTGGTAACAAGTTCATATTTTTCATCCAAGGACTTAATCTTTGATCTATCACTTTCTGAAAGCTTTACAAGGCCTGCAGAAACTCTCTCAGGAGTTCCAGGGGTTGGGCCAGATTTTGCATCTATATCTTGTCCTGATTTGCTTGAACTTTTTTGAGAAGTTTCGCTATCTTTTTCAACAGTTGAATAGATGATGGAAGCAGCTGATGCATCCGCTAATTTTGTATAAATTACTGGTGAAACATTGTACTTATAATCTTCTGTAAATCCTACGATTTTATAAACGGATCCATTCATTGAAAGTTTTAATTCGTCCCCTATTTCCATTCCTTCTTCAAGCTTTAAGCTTAATGAAGCAACCGCATCTTTTTCCTTTGAAGGCAATTTCCCCTCAATAATTTCTGGAAAATATTTTGAAGACTCTTCAATTCCTATAAGGCTTATATCTATAGTATCTATTTCATCTTTGCTCCCATTTTTATATGCAGAAGATCTTGATAAGTTTACCAAGTAATAATCCAGATCTTGTAAGTCTTTTTCAAGCTGATTTTTATCAATCATTGATGATGAAATATTTTTATTTGAACCATCAGCTAAGATAACATGACTTGCATCCCAATTGTCAACTGCTGTTCTATTGTCGACTGCAAGACCATTTGCAAGTCCTATTAGAAAATAGACTAAGTAAGAAATAAGTATAAAAATACTAATTATGAGAATAAATCTCGATTTCTCCTTTTTCATTTCTTTTATTGCTAAAAACATGTTTTCTCCTTTTAAATACTTTTTGACTTATTTGGCATTTTTCAAGCCAAAATAAATTATATAGTATAGCGTTGTAAAATACAACCTTACCTGTTATAATCAAATTAAATTTATTCAAATTTTAAAATTAAGGAGATAAAAATGAACTTTATTTCTTTTTTCAATATATTTTTTAGATATGGTAAAAAACTTCTTGAAACAATGTTAAGTGATTATAAACTTAATATGCAGGAATTAATTGTTTTGCTTGTAATTCACGAATCGCCTGGTATCTATCAAAGTAAACTGATAAATTTCTCGGGACTTGATAAAGGTTACTTTTCCAAACTTTTAAAACAACTTGAATTAAATAATCTAATATATAGATCAGAAAGCTCTGAGCGCATAGGACAAAACCAATGTTTTTTAACCGAATATGGTAAATCACTTATCCCTAATCTTTTGCAGGTTATTAATAATTGGGAAAATGCTGTAACCGATGATATAGACCAAGAAAATTTAGCTCAATTTTTTGACACCTCTCTTAAATTATCTAATAATCTCTTTAATCATCTTCAAATAAAGTGGTGGTTCTAAATAAAAAATTTAATCTTCCCTTTTGGGTATAAAGAAATTATCCGGAAATGAATCGGTCCCTGACTTTAAAGACCAGCTATTTGAAAAACTAAATGGACATTTTGACTAAGTTGATGTGATTGAAACCGAGTACGCAGGCCATATTACAGATCCTGCTGACGAGGCTTGTAAGGAAAAGCACGAGGACTTTTTCGTCATGGGTAGTGATGGAAGTGTGAGTGAGGCTATTGCCGGTCTTGCCGAATAGAAGGACAAGCATAAATTTGGCCTTTTGCCTCTTAGTAGTGTAAAAGATTTGGCTAGGTCTTTGGGGATAGACCTTGATCCTTTAAATGCCATTGAAGATCTTAATTTGACTAAGAACCTTATTCTAGATTTACTAAGGTCAACGATAGGTATTTTCTAATATACTTGCAGCTGGATCTATCCCAAAAGCTGTAAAGGACACTTCTATAGAAGACATGTCCAAATTGGGGAAAATAGCTTACGTCATTAATGGTTTTAAAGCTCTTCAGGATTCTGAGCCTTTAAAGTATGAAGTTAATTTAGATGGAGAAAGTTTTAAAATCCAAACTAGTTTACTCGACGTAATGGTTTCTGGAGCCATGTCTGCTTTTGGCGATTTCTTCAAGAAAATTAACTCAAGTGATGGTAAGCTTGCAATCTTTTATACCAAGGACCAAAGTGTTTTGATATGATTTTAGGATTCCTTGAAGCCTTAGGTGGTTTAGAAAACGAAACTGACCATATTGGTTACAAGGAGTTTGAAAATGCAAGGATAAAGCTTCTATCTGAAAAAGAAGTCGGTGTAACAATTGACGGAGATGAAGGAGTTAGTTTTCCGCTTGAACTTAAGATTTTAAAAGGTGAACTCGAAGTATATAAATAAAATCATGACCACCAGGATAGCTGGTGGTTTTTTTTGTAACCCACAAAAAGAAAAAGAGTGACGGTGAACTGACCCCAAAAAGTTGGACCTAAAACCAACTTGGAGGAGGTCCTTTTTTTATGTCAAAATAATGTACTTCAAGCAATCCAGTGTATTTCTAGCAAATCGGGAGATTGATTTTGTAGTAATTAAATCAATACTACCTACCTGACATTCTTCAATCATTCGGTTGAACTCTCGGCGATTCTTAGTATTGGTTTCACAAATCCCTTCATCTGCATATATATCAACTAATACTCAATCAGGATTCTTACGGATATACTTCGTATAGTGATTAACTTGTGTTTGAAAACTGCCTGCTTGTTCTTCACTTTCAGTGGAGACTCGGCAAATACCAACCCACACGCTGATAATGTTCAGGATGAGGGGGAATGAAAAAGATACATCGACCTGTATCCATAGAAACTCCTTTCTTTAGGATAAACATATATTCTTTGACTTTGCGATATTTAAGTAGACTAATTAACACAGAGAGAAAATCGATCCGATGTGAAAAATTTAGAATGACATCAAAACAGTGCTTTCTGGTCGACCAGTTTCCCCATACACAGTCCCTCTTTATACAAAATTCTACCCATTTTCTACTCTGAAAACCCAAAAACGAGGTCCCAAAGAAGTCGCAACTTCTCAAAAACCCCGCTGTTAAACGATTTACAGCTCATTTTTTTCAATCAATACCACGCACTCAACATGCACCGTCTGCGGGAATATATCCACTGGTTTAATCGTTTTCACTTCATAACCAGCTTCGGCAAAGATGGCACAGTCCCGTGCACAAGTTGCTGGGTTACATGACACATAGACAATTTTTCCCGGATTTAAATCAATTAAGGTATCGACAAAAGTTCTATCCAAACCCTTGCGTGGTGGATCGACTACCGCCACGTCAAAGTCTAAGCCCTGCTCTTGCCATTTAGGCAGAATGACTTCTGCCTTGCCGGCTTCAAAATGCACATTAGTCAAAGCATTGACTTGCGCATTGAGCTTAGCCATTTCAATGGCTTGAGGCACAATTTCCATGGCATAAACTTCTTTAGCTTGTTGAGCCAAGGCCAAGGAAATCGTCCCAATCCCACAATAAGCATCGAGGACACGTTCATGACCTTGTAAATCAGCCGCAGCCAAGGCTAAGCGATACAATTCTTCTGCTTGGGGCGTATTGACTTGATAGAAGGATTGGGCTGAAATTTCAAAATCCAAGCCTAACATTTGATCATGGTAAGTGGCTTGGCCCCATAAGACTTTTTCTTGGCGACCTAAAATTGCATTACCTTTTGACCGATTAATATTCAAGATTAAAGAAACTAAGCCGGGCACTTGCGCTACAATTTTCTCAACGACTTGTTCTTGCTTAGGCAACTTATCCCCATTCACGACTAGAATAATCATAACTTGGCCAGAATAGTGGCCGCGTTTCACCACCAAATGACGCAGTAAGCCCCTGCCACTCTTTTCATCATAGGCGGATAAATTGAAGTCCCGTAAAATATCCCGCACTATCAAAATGATTTGATCAATGAATGGATCTTGAATATGAAAATTTTCAATGGGCACCAGGTCATGACTTAACCGCCGGAAAAATCCGGTTTCCAATTGTCCCTTAACTTGGCGCAAAGGCACTTGCGCCTTATTCCGGTAGCCCCAAGGGCTGGGTGCTGCTAAGGTTTCTTTCACAGTGACATCGGTAAAATGCCCAATCCGGGCAAAGTCTTCTTGGACTAATTTTTGTTTAAAGGCCAATTGTCCTGGATAAGACAGGTGTTGCAAAGTCATAGTTCCAATTTGACTGCCTAAATTATCGCGAATTTCTACCCGATTCTGACTTGGTTGCATAATTTCTAGAAGACGACCATAACCAAAACGTTTACCGACTTTAATGACTTTAAAGCGAATTATTTCTTGTGGGAGTGCCCCAGCCACGAAGAAGGCAAAGCCGTCAACTTTGACTACACCTTCTCCTTGCGAGCTTAAGTCGAGGACAGTTCCCTCTAATTCTTGATTTTTCTTAAAGGTGATTGCTTGCATGCCTGGACTCCTTTCTGATACTCATAATTAAGTCTATTATAACTAAATCTCAACAAAATAGCACCAAGGCCGCTACTAACTATTTTCATTTACCATACATATAAGGACCTTGAGCTCATGTCTTCGCTCAACTACTGTGGCTCAAAACCGTTTCATTTAAAGAGCTACAGCAAAGACGGTCCCACGGGGCTGGTGCCAGCTAATTTCCAAGATTTTAACTAATCTTTTCATTTATATAGTTTATAAATATAACAAAAAACCTTGTCAGCATGTACTGACCCCCTAAAGTTGGACCAAAAAATCCAACTTTAGGGGGTCTTTGTATGGCTAAATATAGCTTAGAATTCAAAATGAAAGTCGTCGCAGAATATCTTTCGGATACGATTGGATACAAACCGTTAGCTAAAAAATACAACATGAAGGATACTCAACAGATTAGGCGGTGGGTCAATGCCTATCAAACGTCAGGGATTAAGGGGTTAAAACGCTCTCGTCAAAACAAAAAATACAGTGTAGAATTTAAGTTGAAAGCTATTACACTTTATGAATCCGGCGAAAAATCCTATCAAACCCTGGCTAATGAACTTGGGATA
>NZ_AUAT01000021.1 GCF_000428865.1 Eremococcus coleocola DSM 15696 | reverse complement strand
CAAATCTTTCAAAGTATGTCACGGAAAGGAAACTGTTACGATAATGCACCCATGGAAAACTTCTTCAGTGTGATGAAGCAAGAAATGTATTACGATAAGATTTATCATAGTTACAGAGAATTAGAAACTGCGATTATTAAATATATACAGTACTATAATGCAGAACGAATCAAAGAAAAATTAAACTGGATGAGCCCAATTGCTTATCGCCATTCACTTCAAGCTGCTTAGAAAACAAAAAATAAGAGAGACAAGTACATAAAATATGTACTCATCTCTCTGGTCCAACTTTTTGGGGTCACTATAGTTAAATCGATCCCTGAGGGGATCTTTTTTTCAACAATAAGTCCTAAAAATAAACAAAGTCTAGCCAAAGTGATAAAAGCCGAAGCCTTAGGATAAAATATGGGAATTCATTAAGCTATTAGGTGCTTAAAATACTAAACTTTGATAGAATAGATTAGAAAAATAGTTAAGGAGTGTCTTATATGAATCAGAGAATTCGTGGCTTTGAAATTGTTTCGGCCTATCAAGATCAAGCGATTCAACTGCCCCAACGGTCGACCTATAATGCTGCGGGGTATGATATCGAGGCAGCCGAAACAATCACCCTACCTAGCTATTGGAAGCAAGTGGTGACCAAGCTGGTCAAGGGTTCAGTCAATCAAGCGGATAAAGACTTAATGAAACCGACTTTGGTGCCCACTGGCTTAAAAGCTTACATGCAAGCCGATGAATATCTCCAGATTATTAATCGGTCATCTAATCCTTTGAAACGCTTTATCGCTTTACCCAACAGTGTCGGAATTATTGACCAAGATTATTATAATAATCCAGCCAATGAGGGTCATATTTATGTCCAATTACAGAACTTCGGACTCTTTGATGTGACGATTGAAAAAGGTGACCGGATTGCGCAAGGAATTTTTGCTAAATACTATACAGTGGATGGCGATCAAGGTGGTTTAGAACAACGGTCTGGTGGCTTTGGGTCTTCAGGTAAGTAAATAGAGAGGTTCTAACAGAATGGCAAAGAAAAAGGTAATGTTCGAATGCATGGCCTGTGGTTACGAATCGCCTAAATGGTTGGGTAAGTGCCCTAACTGTGGCGCTTGGAATCAAATGGAAGAACAATTAGTGTTTTCCAGCCCTAGTCAACAACGGACCCGGTCTTTAAGGTCAGATGCGGCAAATCAATTAGGCCGGGCCTACAAATTGGATGAAATCCAAGCCCAAGCTGAAGATCGAGTCCAAACGCAATTTCAAGAGTTTGACCGGGTTTTGGGTGGCGGTTTGGTGGCTGGGTCACTGGTTTTAATTGGGGGTGACCCCGGCATTGGTAAGTCTACCCTCCTTTTACAGGTCTCCACCCAATTAGTTAAGGCCGGCCAACGGGTCCTCTATGTGTCGGGAGAAGAAAGTCTGTCCCAAATTAAAATGCGGGCCCAAAGGCTCAATGTTAAACAAGAAGATCTTTACCTGATGGCCGAAACTGATCTGGATCAAATTATTGCGGAAGCGGCTCGGATTCAGCCTGATACGGTCATGATTGACTCCATCCAAACCATGCAAGTGGCGGACCATAATGGGGTGGCTGGTTCGGTAGGTCAAGTTAGACAGGCAACCGCTAGTTTGATGCGGTTGGCAAAGGATAACCGGATTGCAATTTTTATTGTCGGTCATGTGACGAAAGAAGGTGCGATAGCTGGACCAAGGATGTTAGAACACATGGTGGACACGGTTTTATATTTTGAAGGTGAAAAATATAATCGCTTTCGGATTCTAAGAGCCGTCAAAAATCGTTTTGGTTCCACCCACGAATTGGGTGTATTTCAAATGTTGGATACTGGCTTACAAGAAGTGGCGAACCCTTCTCAACTTTTCTTGGAAGAGCGGATTGCGGGTGCCGTAGGTTCGACGGTGGTGGCATCTTTAGAAGGAACTCGGACCATCTTAGCTGAAGTCCAATCTTTGATGACGCCAACTGTTTTCGGTAATGCCAAACGGACGGCTTCAGGTGTGGACTATCAAAGAGTGTCTTTATTATTAGCAGTCATGGAAAAACATTGTGGTTTACTAGTGCAAAATCAAGATGCTTTCTTTAAGACGACCGGAGGCGTAAAATTAGATGAGCCAGCCATTGACTTGGCCATCGCAATCTCGATTGCTTCGTCCTATTGGGATAAGGCAACCAAGGTCGATGATTGTTTTGTGGGTGAAATTGGCTTGACGGGTGAGATCCGCCGAGTATCCCAAATTAATGAACGGATTAAAGAGGCCAATAAACTTGGCTTTAAACGAATTTTTATCCCTCAGAATA
This sequence comes from Eremococcus coleocola DSM 15696, assembly GCF_000428865.1. Taxonomy (GTDB): domain Bacteria; phylum Bacillota; class Bacilli; order Lactobacillales; family Aerococcaceae; genus Eremococcus; species Eremococcus coleocola. The sequence goes on along the minus strand of NZ_AUAT01000021.1, from coordinate 38,446 downwards.
ATTATAATGACTTAGATAAAGATGTTGAGATTGAGTTGGTTCCGGTTAAAACGATTCGGCAAGCGGTTAATTTAGTATTTCCGCGTTAGTTTTTAACTGTAATTCTATTTGAAAGGAGGTGACATGATGTATAAACGTTTTATTTTATTAGTGGCGTTAATTATTGGGATTTCCTTTGGTTTAACTTTTGGACCTGATATATGGCGTCAGCTTGGGTTCACAATAGATTTAATGGCCAATCCCATTATTAATGCCCTTATTTTTTCAATCATTTTTCTTTTGATTGGTTTTCTATTAGTGCCTATTATTGATAAATTTGTAAGTCGGATGATTAAATGGGCTAACCAACAAACAATATCCGTGATTTTGATTGATGTCCTAGGCACGATTATTGGTTTGGTCATTGGTTATTTAATCGCCCTTCCTTTTGTTGGCTTGCGGATTCCCTTTATTTCTTCGACCTTGCCTTTAATCCTACCCTTAATTTTTGGTTTTGTGGGTTATCAAATAGCCATGACCCGACGGGAGGATCTAGTCCAATTATTTTCCCGTTCTTTACAAGGCCGCAAACATGAAAGTGGCTTGCAAGAACAAGAGTTGTTACAACGAAAAGCAGGGGATGCTTATCATCCATATAAATTATTGGATACAAGTGTTATAATAGACGGCAGGATTGCGGATATTGTCAAAACTGGCTTTATGGAAGGTACTTTGGTGATTCCTAACTTTGTTTTGCATGAACTGCAATTGATTGCTGACTCTTCTGACTCTCTTAAACGTGCCAAGGGACGGCGAGGATTGGATATCTTGAATCAACTTCAAAAAGATGATTCAGTGAAAATTGATTTTTATGAAGGTGATTTTGAAGATATTGATGAAGTTGATAGTAAATTAGTTCGCTTAGCTAAACTAATGGAAGCGGCTGTTGTAACCAATGACTATAATTTAAATAAGGTCTGTGAATTTCAAAATATTACGGTCTTCAATATTAATGCCCTCGCAAATGCTGTGAAACCAGTCTTAATTCCAGGGGAACAAATGACCGTAATGATCATTAAGGCAGGTACTGAGCGCAAGCAAGGGGTTGCTTACTTAGAAGACGGTACGATGATTGTGGTTGAAGATGGTCAATATTATATGAATGAACAATTACCTGTAATTGTAACCTCTGCCTTACAAACGGCAGCGGGTCGGATGATTTTTGCCCAACCGGTCCATTCCAAGGACCGCATTGAAGCCAGTCATTAATAAATGTGTGAGATAAATTAAAGGAGATTGATTATAAAATGAGTGATAAAATTCGTGTCAGATATGCCCCAAGTCCAACCGGTGAATTACATATTGGTAATGCTAGAACGGCTTTATTTAATTATCTATATGCTCGTCACTATGGGGGCGACTTTGTTATTCGGATTGAAGACACTGATTTAAAACGGAACATTGCCCACGGTGAAGAAAGCCAATTAAGAAATCTTAAGTGGTTAGGGATGGATTGGGATGAATCTCCAGCTGAACCTGGAGAATATGGTCCTTACCGTCAATCTGAACGTGCCCATATCTACCAACCCTTAATTGATCAATTAATTGCTGAAGATAAGGCTTATCGCTGCTATATGACGGAAGAAGAATTAGAAGCTGAACGGGAAGAACAAAAAGCCCGTGGTGAGATGCCTCATTACGGTGGTCAACATGCCCACCTAACCCCTGAACAAGAGGCCGAATTCCAAGCCCAAGGCCGGGTACCCGTGATTCGTTTCCGTGTACCTCATGGGGTAACTTATGAATGGAATGATATGGTTAAGGGTAAAGTTCATTTTGAATCTCAAAATATTTCTGGCGACTGGGTCATTCAAAAACGTGACGGTATGCCAACTTATAACTTTGCTGTGGTTGTGGATGATCATTTGATGGAAATTTCTCATGTCTTACGGGGCGATGACCATATTGCTAATACGCCAAAACAAATGATGATTTATGATGCCTTTGGTTGGAAAATCCCTGAATTTGGACATATGACCTTAATTATTAATGCCGAAACCAATAAGAAATTATCTAAACGTGATGGATCTATTCTCCAATTTATTGAACAATACCGTAATTTAGGTTACCTACCTGAAGCCATGTTTAACTTTATTGCTTTATTAGGTTGGTCACCTAAGGGAGAAGATGAAATCTTCTCCCGCCTAGAATTTATCGATATCTTTGATGTTGACCGTCTATCTACTTCGCCAGCTTCTTTTGACCAAAAGAAGCTGGAATGGATTAACAATACTTATATGAAGGCGGCAGACTTAGATACAGTCGTCGACCTAGCCCTTCCTCATTTACAAGAAGCGGGTAAAGTTTCTGAAAATCCAAGTGAAGAAGAAATGGTATGGGTTAAGAAATTAGTCGGTCTTTATCATGATGAAATGTCTTATGGGGCTCAAATTGTTGAGCTTTCTAGCCTCTTCTTTAATGATAAGTTGACGGTCGACCAAACAGCTAAGGAAGAAATGGCCGCTGAAACCGCGATGACGGTGGTGGATGCTATGGCAGCTAAATTGGAAGCTTTAGCCGATGCTGATTTTGATGCGGACCACATTAAACCAATGATTAAAGAAATCCAAAAAGAAACCGGTATTAAGGGCCGTAAGCTCTTTATGCCAATCCGGATTGCGGTGTCTGGTCAAATGCATGGTCCAGAATTAGCTAATGTGATCGATGTTTTAGGAAAAACGAAAGCTTTAGATCATATCCAACAAGTTAAAGCTCAATTAAGCTAGGTCTTAAGTATAATTTATTAAGCAATTAAAACCATTATGATAGTTAGCTAGCCTAACGACATAATGGTTTTTTGTTAAAGTCTTATGACTTATACATAGGTCCTAGCCTGGCTTTCATGTATAATATAGGGGAAAGCTTTTGAGAAGGAGAAATTACATGACGATTCAAATTTATAATACGCTGACCCGACAAAAAGAAGATTTTGTGCCCCAAGTGCCGAATCAAGTATCCATGTATGTCTGTGGGCCGACAGTCTATAATTATATTCATATTGGGAATGCCCGGTCTGCCGTGGCTTTTGACACGGTCCGTCGTTACTTACAATATCGTGGGTATCAAGTGAACTATGTCAGCAATTTTACCGATGTTGATGATAAGATTATCAAAGCCGCCAAGGCAGAGGATTTAAGTACCGAAGCCTTATCTGATAAATATATTGCGGCCTTTAAAGAAGATACAGCCGCCATCAATATTTTACCGGCCAATATTCATCCGCGAGTGAAGGACCATATTACAGAGATTATTGATTATATTAAAGTTTTGATTGAGTCTGACCATGCCTATGCTTCTCAAGGTGATGTTTATTTTAGAACCCAAAGTTTTGACGGTTATGGTAAGTTATCCCATCAAAGTATTTCTGAATTAGAAATTGGAGCTTCCCAACGAACTGATACAGCTGAAACCGATCGTAAGGAAGATCCGCTCGATTTTGCCCTATGGAAGTCAGCGAAGGAAGGTGAAGTTTCTTGGCCATCTCCTTGGGGACCAGGTCGTCCGGGTTGGCATATTGAATGTTCCGTTATGTCTACCAAGTACCTAGGGGATACCTTAGATATTCATGGCGGCGGTCAAGACCTCGAATTCCCCCATCATGAAAATGAGATTGCCCAAGCAGAAGCTCATAACCATGGTGAAAACTTTGCCAATTACTGGATGCACAATGGTTTTGTGACCTTTGGAGAAGATGGGGAAAAAATGTCCAAGTCTTTAGGGAATTTTGTCCTTTTACGTGACTTATTAAAAGAAGCTGATCCCATGGTGGTCCGTTATTTATTAGGGACAGTCCATTACCGCCGGCCTTTACGTTATGATGATCAAGCCTTACAGGAAGCTCAGACGAATATTAAACGCTTAGAAGAAGTCAGCCGTCGTTTAGATTTGCGTTTAGCTAATGCAACGACTCAAGCCAATCTCGATACTGATGAAGCAAATCTAGCAGTCTTGGCTCAATTAGAGGCTGATTTTATCCAAGCAATGGACGATGATTTTAATGCGGCCAATGGTATGACGGTGATTTTCGAATTGGTTAAAGAAATCAATCGCTATTTACAAAGTGAGGTAGTTTCAGAAAAAGTCTTAAGCAAAATGCAAGAGATATTTAAAGATCTATTAGCTATTTTTGGCCTTGTTTTTGAAACTAAGGAAGACCTATTAGATCAAGAGATTCAAGCTTTAATTGATGAACGGAATGTGGCTCGTAAAGCCAAGGATTTTGGACGGGCAGATGAAATTCGTGATCAATTAAAAGAACAAGGTATTTATTTAGATGACACCCCGCAAGGAACCACTTGGAAAAGAGGCTAATCTTATGAAAGACAGTGAGGCTAAATTATTAAATGGTTCAGCTTTGGCATATATAGGTGATGCGATTTATGAAGTAGCTGTCCGTCAGCATGTCTTAGCCAGCGGCTTAACTAGTGTGAATGACTTACACCGGGCTGCCATTAAATACGTCGGAGCTAAGGGTCAGGCCCAAGTCATGCTAGCTTGGCTGGCTGAGGATGGGTTCCTGAGCGAGGAAGAAATTTCTTTCTATAAACGGGGGCGTAACCACAAGGCGAATACCAAGGCCAAAAATGCTAGCATTCAAGACTACCGGCAAGCAACTGGCTTTGAGTCACTAATGGGCTGGCTGTTTTTGAGTCACCAGGAAGAACGCTTGCAAGCATTAATGAGCGATGCAATTCAACGACTAGATCAAGCATAAAGGAGGGCTAAGTAATGGTACACGGCTCGAAAAAGATAAGAGGCAAGCAAGTAAATAAAGTCATAGACCAGGAACAAAATGATGAAATTTTATATGGCCGTCAGGTTGTTTTGACAATTCTAGAAGAAAAGAAGCCGATCAATAAAGTCTTTATTCAAAAAGGATTGTCTGGGGATAAAATTCAAACTATATTAGAGCTTGTAAAGCAACGTCAGCTTGTTTTTCAAGAAGTTCCTAAAGCAAAATTAGATGATTTAAGCCAAGGTCAGAACCACCAAGGAGTGGTTGTGACAGTGCCACCAGTTGCCTACCAAAGCTTAGAAGATTGTTTTGCCCTAGCTGAGGCTAAGGGACAAGAACCTTTCTTTTTGATTTTGGACGGGATTGAAGACCCCCATAATCTAGGTTCAATTATTCGGTCAGCTGATGCCCTAGGGGTTCATGGGATTATTATTCCTAAACGACGGGCGGCGAGTTTGACTGGGATTGTGGCTAAGACCTCAACGGGTGCTTTAGAACATATACCTGTGGTCCGGGTCACTAACCTTGGCCAAGTCGTTGACCAATTAAAAACCAAAGGGGTTTGGATTTTTGCAACGGATATGGCCGGCCAAGATATCCGAAGCTGGAATTCGCAAGGACCGATTGCGGTCATTATTGGCAACGAAGGTCAGGGGGTCTCTAAAAAACTCCTGGACCATGCGGACCAAACGATTACCATTCCTATGGTGGGCCATGTGCAAAGTCTCAATGCCAGTGTAGCGGCAAGTATTATTATGTATGAAGTTGCATCTAAACGCATCCCGATGCCTTAGGAGGCAACTTATGCAACGAAAAGAAATCTTATTTGTCGATGGGTATAATATGATTGGGGCTTGGCCAGAATTATCACATTTGCAAAGACATGATGAAATACAAGCAGCACGCGACCTTTTACTCTTTGAACTTTCAGGTTTTAGTAAATATCGTGACTTAGATATTATTGTGGTTTTTGATGCCCAATTCGTACCTGGGATTACTAAGAGTTATCAGGAATACGATTTGACGGTTGTCTTTACGCAAGAAGGAGAAACAGCTGATTCTTATATTGAGCGTGAGGTCCAGAATTATTTAAATGCCTTAACCAGGGTAGTGGTTGCGACCAGTGATGCGGCCGAACAATGGATGATCTTTCAACAAGGGGCTTTACGCCAGTCTGCCAAAGAATTGCAGATGGATATTGAGTATACTAAGCAAGAGATAAAACAAGATGTAAACCAACATTATTCGAGTAAATTAATTAGACGGACCCCTTGGCAAATTAATCAACTTGTCCATCTTGAACAATTACGCAAGCAAATTGAAAATGATCCTCAAGCTTAACTTAACAATCAAAGGGTTTCTCTAAATAACTTAGGAGGACATCTTGATGGTGAAAGCAACCCGAGCTTTTAGTATTGATGAGTTAGTGCTGCAGTTAAAACAAAATTTTTGTGAAGATTTATTTAATCGTCTGATGGTCCGGCTTTCCGGGCTCGTTTATAAATATGCTTACTTTTGCCAACGCTATCAAATTGAATATGAAGATTATCGCCAGGAAGCGATGATTACCCTTTATGCTTGTGTCAATAATTTTTGTCCCAAGAAGCAAGCCTATTTTGTGGCTTATTTTGAAACAGCCCTGAAAAACCGCATGTTTAATCTGAACCGCCGTCGAGTAACAAAAAAGCGGGGCCAAGGAAAAGTAGAAATACCTTTTGACCAGCAAGCGAGCAACCAAGATGCAGAGGGCTTGAGTGTGGCAGAAACCTTATCTTGTAGCTATGCCTACGCACCGGACCGAGTCTTAGCCTTAAAAGAGATAGTGGCAGACTTTATTGAGTCTTTGTCTCCCCTTGAACGAAAATATTTTATCTTTTATCGTCAAGGATTCTCAAATCAGGAAATTAGTCAAAAATTAGGAATCAATCTTAAATCAGCGCAGAATATTTATGATCGTTGTCGGATTAAATTATTAAATGGTTACATTAGAATTTGATGGTAGCTAAAAGAAAGCAGACTTTAAACCCTAATAGTGTTTAGTTATAATAAGGGTAAAGCCCAAAAGGAGAGATTCGTATGTTTAAGAAAAGAGTGCCGGCTAGTTTATGTGCCCTAGCCCTGTGCTTAAGCTTCAATCAGGTGATTAGTTTTGCCCAAGAGAATGTTGGTGTCGAGTCTGTGGAAGAATGGGTAACTGAGTCCCAAGAGTCAAGTAGTCAAGCTACAAGTGAGACGACGACCACAGAGTCCCAGGAAGCCGATAACTCAGGCGACCAAAGTCAAGTATCAGATGAAGCGAGTTCAGACCAAGCCTCTGTTTATGATGTTGCGGTTAATGAAGATAAGACACAGAACCAGGCTTTCTTACAAGCATATGCAGATTATAAGCAGATTGTCGAAAAATTCGATTTTACCGATGCCTATGAAGAAAACGACCAAGTGGGAACTAGTTTAGCGGATTTTCAAGCCCAATTTGAGCCGCAAGTTGAAGGCCAGCAAGAAGACTTGTCAGAGACAGAAGCGGTGATTCAATATGTCTACCAAGATGGGACTGAGGAAGGTACTGATACGGCTGAATTAATCGTTTATTTCTCTAATGATCAACTAGTTTATGCAGGAATAGCTATGTTGGTGGATCAAGAAGCCTTTAGTCCTGACCAATTAATCAGTAATGATCAATTAGAAAGTTGGTTAAGCCAAGATGCCCTACCTTCATTTGAAGACATTGCCCAAGAGGCGCCGCGGGTCATGGGCTTATCTTATATGGAATATCAGACTAAGCCGATTAATATGATGATGGTTCCAACCGGTGATAGTTTAGATGAGATGACCATTGATTTTATGTGTTTCTGGGATGGTCAGATGTTAGATTCTGTGCCTGAAATTTATGAAGAAGCCTTTAACCAACCTAACCCACGGATGTTAGCCTATACGACGACGATTATTCGCCATGTCATCTTAGGTGAACCCCTACCGGAAGCTAATAATGAGAGTCAATCCATGTCCTCAGATACTGAATCTGACCAAAGTGAGGAATAATTTAGGTGAAAATAGGGAGTGGGTGTCAAGTTTGCTTGACATTTACTCCTTTTGTTTTATATTATTGTAGAGTATGAATTGAGAAAAAGGAGGGATTGCTGTGCCGCAAAAGAAAGCTGCACTTGCCTGTACCGTCTGTGGCCAACGCAATTACTCAATGACGCCTACCCAAGCAGGTCACACTAAACGGATTGAAGTTAAAAAATTCTGTAAATATTGTAATAAACATACTTTACATAAAGAAACCAAATAAAGGAGCTAATCATGGGGTATATTAAGAATGTTTTTCGTGAAATGAAGCAAGTAACCTGGCCAACCCTAAAAGAAGTAAATAACTTTACCTGGATTGCCATCTTACTCATTGTTTTCTTTGGTACATATTTTGTACTAACAGACTTTGCTTTTTCTAATTTATTAGATTGGATTGTTAAGTTATAAAAGACTGTTATTTCATGACAGACATGTTATAATAAATATGCAAAGTTTCTAGACCTACGACGCGTAGGTTTTTTATTTACAAGAAAATAGGAGGAAAGTAAATGGAAGGACGTAAAGAGTGGTATGTACTTCATACCTATTCCGGTTATGAAAATAAGGTCAAAGAAAATATTGATCTTCGTAAAGAAAGTATGGATATGGAGGATAATATTTTCCGAGTAGAAGTACCTGAAGAAGAAGTGACTGAAGTTAAAGATGGTGAACGTACTTCAAAGGTTGAAAAGACCTTCCCAGGTTATGTCTTAGTGGAAATGATTATGTCAGACGATGCTTGGTTTGTAGTGCGGAATACCCCAGGGGTAACTGGCTTTGTTGGGTCCCATGGTGCTGGATCTAAGCCTGCTCCCCTATTAGAAGAAGAAGTTGAAGCTATCTTAGGTGATCGTCCAATGAAACCAGCGCCAGTTGAATTAGATGTGGCTGTAGGTGACTATGTGGATATCGTGGATGGTCCATTTGCTAACTTCTCTGGTCAAATCGAAGAAATTAGTCAAGAAACCCAACGGCTTAAAGTCGTCTTGGAAATGATGGGCCGTGAAACTGTCACTGAATTAGACTTTGCTCAAGTTCGCCCTACTAATGTATAGTAGGTGTGCCATTGAAAACAAATCCAAAATGGTATGACTATGGCTTACCTGTTCTGTTTATCTTAGACTTACTGCTTAATTATCTGTCATCCCAGGCAATTTTCTTTAAGGCTTCGCAAGCTGAGATTTCAGATAAGTATCTTAATTTGTTGGCACCAGCTGGGTTTACCTTCGCAATTTGGGGTCTTATTTACCTTGGTATGGCCGTTACCCTTTTTATTCCTTTTTCAAAAAGGATATCAGCGCCATTTAAGGAAGCTTATCGATCTATTCTGGCACCCATCTTGCTCCAAATTTTAGTCTTAAATATGATGTGGTTGGTGGCTTGGTCTTCTGACTTGCTATTAATTGCTTTAATTATCATTTTGATTTACTATCAACGTTTATTGGATGGTCTGAAGCGGATTTCTGCAACTCCCCTATTACGTGACCATCTTTGGTCCTTAAAATATCCTTGGGGGTTACATTATGGTTGGTTAATTGTAGCTACGTTTGCTAACTTTAATACCTATCTTGTCTCCAAGGGATTTCCCGGAACGGGGGGCTTGGCTGTTTTTGCTAGTCTAGTCCTAATATTGGTGATTGTCGGTTTAGGGTTATATGCCTTTGCTAAATATGGCAATGGTCTAGTCATGGTGCCAATTCTTTGGGCCTTGCTAGGTGTATTAGCTAAACATCGACCTGGCTCTGATTTTGGGTCAGCCAGTCTCTTACTTTTTTGGTTAGGGATTATAATTCTATTAGGAAGCTTAGGTATTACTTGGCATTTCTACCGTCTTCAAAAAGCACAATAAATTTATAAATATAAAAGAGTCTGAAACTTGAGTGTTTCAGACTCTTTTGCTATCAATTGGAATGTTTTTGTAAAGAATACATCCAAAAACACAAACGCTTACACTTTGATAATCTAATTTAAGTGGCAAAGAAAAATATAGTAGGAAGACTTATGCTTGCATTTAAGAAGATATCTGCAAAAAAATTAGTAAGTCGTTGCGATTTTTTCTATTAATTTCATGCTTTTTGACAATCCTTGTGGCGTGTTAAGAGAAGACCGGGACGCTAAGTTGTTTCCATCCAATCAACCACTGCGACAAAATATGGTATAATAGTAAAAAGTTTTACGGTTAATTGAGTATGCAGAATGGAAGGAAAAAACCATGAAAGAATATAAAGATGATAGTTTAATGCTCCACACTGACTTGTACCAGATTAATATGCTCCAGACATACTGGGAGACTGGGATGGATCAACGCAATGCTGTGTTTGAGATATTCTTCCGGAAGAACCCTTTTGAAAATGGCTATGCTATCTTTGCTGGTTTAGAACGTGTACTAGATTATTTTAATAATCTTAAATTTACAGACCAAGACTTAGCTTATTTAAAGGAAACGGGTATCTATCAAGATGATTTCTTGGCTTATTTGAAAGAACTTAAACTAAAACTAACTGTGCGGTCTATGGTAGAGGGTGAACTATGTTTTGCTTCTGAGCCCTTAATGCAGATTGAAGGTCCCTTAGGACACTGTCAATTAGTGGAAACAGCAGTTTTAAATATTATTAACTATCAAACTTTAATTGCGACCAAAGCTTCTCGGATTCGGTCAGTGGTGGGTCACGGCGACAAAGTTTCAGAATTCGGAACCCGTCGGGCTCAAGAGCTTGATGCTGCTATTTGGGGGACACGTGCGGCTTATATTGGTGGTTTCCATTCCACGTCAAATGTCCGCGCTGGTAAACTTTTTGGTATTCCAATTTCTGGGACCCATGCCCACTCTTTAGTTCAAGCTTACCGTGATGAATATAAGGCTTTTAAGGCCTATGCTGAAACCCATAAAGATGTAGTTTTCTTAGTGGATACGTATGATACCTTGCGGTCTGGGGTACCTACGGCTATCCAAGTTGCCAAAGAAATGGGCGATAAGATTAACTTCATTGGTGTTCGGATTGATTCAGGTGATATGGCTTATCAATCAAAACGAATCCGGGAACAACTCGATGAAGCTGGCTTCACAGATGCGCGGATTGTTGCCTCAAATGACTTAGATGAAAAGACCATTCTGAACTTACGGATGCAGGGAGCTAAGATCAATGACTGGGGTATTGGTACCAAAATTATTACTGCTTTTGACCAACCAGCTCTAGGTGCGGTTTATAAATTAGTTTCAATTGAAGATGAAAATGGCGTGATGATGCCGACTATGAAAATTTCTTCTAATGCTGAAAAAATGACCACACCAGGGGTTAAACAAGTATGGCGGATTACCCGAAATAAGGATGGTAAGTCTGAAGGTGACTATATTGCCCTAGATGACGAGGCGCCTGATAAAATGGATGAATTATTCATGTTCCATCCAGTGCATACTTATATTAATAAAACCGTAGGAGATTTTGATGCGCGTCCTTTATTAATTGATGTCATGAAAGAGGGTCAAGTTACTTACGAATTACCTGAAATTAATCAAATCCGTGATTATGCATCTAAGAATTATAATGCTTTATGGGATGAATATAAACGAATCCTAAATCCTGAACAATATCCTGTCGATCTTTCACAAAAATTATACGATGAAAAAATGGCGAGTATTAAAGCCTTACGTGAGAAAATTCAAGTCAAAGTCGACCGCTTAGAAAAAAATAACGTGTCTTAAAGGAGGACAAGATGAGACCCTTACAAGCACAAATTATTGAAAGCTTAAAAGTAAAAGCTAGTATCGACCCTGAGCAAGAAGTGAGACGGTCCATTGATTGGATGAAACAATACTTAATGGATCGTCCATTTTTAAAGAGTTTAGTCCTAGGTATTTCTGGCGGACAAGATTCTACCCTAGCCGGTCGTTTATGCCAATTAACCGTTGAAGAATTGCGGCAAGAAACTGGTCAAGCAGATTACCGTTTTATCGCCATCCGTCTCCCTTATGGCTTACAAGCAGATGAAGATGATGCCCAAATGGCTTTAGACTTTATTCAAGCAGACCAAGAGCTAACCATTAATATTAAAGCTGCGACGGATGCAGTTGTTGCTGCAGTAGAGGCTAATGAAGGTATGAAAATATCTGACTTTAATAAAGGAAATATTAAGGCTCGGCAACGGATGATTGCTCAGTATGCGGTAGCGGGCGACAATCAAGGTTTAGTTGTAGGAACTGACCACGCGGCTGAGGCCATTACCGGTTTTTATACTAAATTTGGTGATGGTGCAGCGGATATTATGCCTTTGTGGCGGTTGAATAAAAGTCAAGGACGGCAACTTTTGGCTTATTTAGAAGCACCCAAGGCTCTCTATGAAAAAGTGCCAACAGCTGACTTAGAAGAAGATAAACCCCAGTTGCCTGATGAACAAGCCTTAGGTGTATCTTATCAAGCCATTGATGATTATCTCATAGGTAAAGCCATCGCGGATAAAGATGCAGAACGGATTGAAGACCTGTACCGTAAATCACAACATAAACGTGATTTGCCTTATAATGTTTATAGTGACCTGTAGAAACAAGTGTTAGAGAGAAGGGAAAAGTGTGGGACCATTATTTTCATATGCGGCCTTAGCTTGGTTTTTAGCGACTATTTTTTCACTTCTTTTACTTTGGTTAGGAAAGAAGATTCAGGTTTATGATCAAGATGTTCATGATTTAAAAAATCATCGGCAAGTCGTAACCTTAGGCGGGCTAGGGATTTATTTTGCCTTTTGGACCGCCTTTTATTTCTTTAATCCTAGCTTTTTTTTAGTTCAGTCGCTCTTAGCCCTCTTTCTTGCCTCTACCTTAGTCTTAATTACGGGTATTTTAGATGATTTATATAATCTGAAACCGTGGTTGAAAAGTGCAGGTGTTTTATTAGCGGCTAATATTATCTACTTTTGGGCAAACGTCTCTTTTTCGACGACCCTTTTACCCACTGTGTCAGATAGTTTATTTCAAATAATAACCTATTTACTAACCATGGTGTGGATTTTTCTGATGACGAATGCCATTAATTTAATCGATGGTTTGGACGGATTAGCGAGTTCAGTCACCTTAATTTCACTGATTACCCTAATTGTCACGACATATTTTTTTTCAATTTCAATAAGTCTTTCTATCTTGGTCATGTTACTGATCTTAAGCGGAGCTATCCTGGGTTTCATTCCTTTTAATTGGCAACCAGCCAAGATTTATTTAGGGGATACTGGAGCCTTGTTTATTGGCTTTATGTATGCAAGTTTGAGTGTGACAAATTTAAAGAATGCCTCTTTCTATTCTTTAGCAGTCCCCGTCTTAATCTATCTGGTCCCTTTATTTGATGCTTTTTTTGCGGTGCTTCGCCGTTTCATGACGGGTAAATCGATTGTAGTGGCTGACCACGATCATGTTCATCATCGCCTACTGAGATTAGGTTTGAAAGAATGGCAGGTTGTGGCTATTATGATTTTTATCACCTTATTATTTTCTAGCTTAGCAATATTAACTCAATTATTTGCTAGTGCCCGCCAATATATTCTAATGGGGGCGATGGCTTTAGTCTTACTGCTCCTCTTAATTATGATTAGGATAAATAAAACTAGTAAAAAGGATTGAGACTCATAAATGAAAACAGCAGTTATTGTTGATTCTACCGCAACTCCCAGCAAACAATTAATGGCAGATCCAGACTTTTATATCCTGCGTCTGTCTCTTTTATTTGCTGAGGGTGATATTTATGAAGATGTCAGTGATGACCAAGTGATGCATGACTTCTATCAACGGTTACGCCATAGTCCAGAACCACCCAAGACCTCACAACCTCGATTAGATCAGGTTTATGACTTATTTGACCAACTAGTAGCGGATGGCTACAATACGGTCTTTGTGATTACTTTGGCCGCTCAGATCTCAGGGACTTACCAAAGTGTGCAAATGGTGGCATCAGATTACCAAGACCGACTAGCTACTTATGTCATCGATTCCAAAGGAACTTCGTTTGTAATGGAAAATATGGCCCACCAGGCCCTCTTGATGGCTGATGCAGGTTATACAAGCGATGAAATTGCAAGTAAGTTAACTTGGTTAGCCGATCAATCTGAAATTTACGTGGTCGTGGAAGATTTACAATTTATTGCCAAGGGTGGTCGTATGTCGACAGCACAAGCCTTTATAGGCAATGTCTTGGGTATCAAGCCCTTGATTTACTTTTCACCAGATGGGTCGGTCCAGGTTTTTGACAAGGTCCGGACCCATAAGAGTCTCTATAAGCATTGGCTACAAATTGTTCAATCGGCTCAAGCTAAATTTGGCGATAAATTCGTAATTGCGCTTGCTCACGGAGATGCCTTAAAAGAAGCTTTGGCAGTGAAATACTATCTTATCCAACAAGGAATCAATTTTCCTTTTAGGATTGGATACTTGACACCAGTTTTAGGCGTTCATGGGGGGCCTGGTGCGGTTGGTTTAGGAATTATGCCGCAAATTATTTCGAATCATGATTTGGCTAAAGACTAGCTCAGATTAAAACATTCGAATTTTAGATTAGAATTCAATTAAATGTAAATTTTGTGTAAAGAAAAGCCCTAACATATTGTTTAACCATATTGTGTAAGCTACAATTAAATTATCAAATATTTGGAGGGAAAATCCGTGAAAAAAACCTTTAACGTATTAATGGTCTTATCCTTAGTCGCTGCTGTCTTCTTTAACTTATTTGCTGTTGATGCTTCTGCTCAAGACAAAACAGAAATTGATACACTTCGTGTTGCTTTTGTACCTTCTCGTGATCCAGAAGAAATTATTACTGCAACTGAACCACTTAAACAATTGTTAATTGACGAATTGGCTAAAGAAGGTTTCGATGTGAAGAATGTTGAAATCTCAGTAGGTACTTCTTATGAAGCTGTTGGTGAAGGTATGGCTGCCGGTACGATCGATGTTGGTTTAATTCCTGGTGGTACTTATGTCTTATTTGAAGATGATGTAGATGTTCTTTTAACTTCTACTCGTAAAGGTCTTTCAAAAGACTCTGAAAATCCAGCTGACTGGAACGATGGTAAAGAAACTGAACAAAGTGATGAACAAGTTACTTACTACAAAGGCTTAATTATCGCTGGTCCTTCTGAAAAAGGTCAAGAATTAGCTAAAAAAATTAATGACGGTGAAGAATTAACTTGGGAAGATTTAGATTCAGCTAAATGGGCTGTTATGTCATCTTCTTCATCTTCTGGTTATATCTACCCTTCAATCTGGTTAGGTCAAAACTTTGATGGTAAACAAATCTCTGATTTATCAAATGTTGTTCAATCTGACTCTTACCCATCTTCAGTGGCTCGTTTAGCTTCTGAACAAGTGGATATCATTGTTGGTTTTGCTGACTTACGTCGTGACAATGCTGAAGCTTGGACTAAAGATATGGGTCGTGAAAAGAGCATTTGGGAAGAAACTAATGTAATTGGTGTAACTCCAAACGTTTATAACGATACTGTTTCTGTCAGCAAAAACTCTGAAGTAATGACAGATGAATTAAAAGAAGCCGTTGCTAATGCATTCATCAACATTGCTAAGACTGACGAAGGTAAAGAAGTTATTGCTATTTATAGTCATGAAGGTTACCAACCAGCAACCTCTGAAGACTATGATACAGAACGTGAAGCTCAAAAGATCTTGCGTGAACAAGATAAAGACGCTGAATAATTTAATAATTAACTTAGGGGAAACTGACTGGGCAAAGAGATAGTTATGTCCATCATTTTATGAATAGACTGATTTTAAGCGCAGTAGTTGATTGGATGAAACCACCTTGCTTTGCAACTTATTTCATCCTAATCAGCTTTGCGGGGGCGGGCATACGAAGCGGAATCGCATGATTTCCGCTTCTTGCCCGCTCCCTTTTTCGCTAAGTTATTGAAAGGTATTAAAAGGAGAACAATATGATTAAGTTTGAACATGTCTATAAACGTTATGGCAATGATGTGTTAGCCTTAAAAGATGTGAATTTAGAAATCCAACAAGGGGAGTTTATCGGTATTATCGGATTATCGGGTGCTGGTAAATCTACCTTGATTCGTACGATTAATAAAATGCACCCTATTTCTGAAGGTGTTTTAGAAGTTGATGATGTCTCTGTTCCCGCCTTAAAAGGGAAAGAATTACGGCGTTTCCGTCGTAAGGTTGGGATGATTTTCCAATCATTTAATTTGGTAACCCGGGCAAAGGTTATTACCAATGTCCTATCTGCCTTTGTGCCAGACCTACCCTTCTGGCGCGTCTTGCTTGGTTACTATAAGAAGGAAGAAGAAATTAAAGCCCTAGAAGCTTTAGACCGAGTAGGTATTTTGGATAAGGCCTATACTCGGGTTGACCAACTTTCTGGGGGACAACAACAACGGGTAGCTTTAGCCCGTACCTTGGCGCAAGACCCTCGCATTATCTTAGCCGATGAACCAGTCGCCTCACTCGACCCAGTTACTGCCGCTGTCGTTATGCAAGACTTTAAGAATATTAATAAAGATGACAATATTACTATTTTAATTAATATCCACCATGTGGAATTAGCCTTGGAGTATTGTGATCGGATTATTGGGATTAGAGAAGGGGCTGTGGTTTATGATGGCCCATCAGACCAAGTAACCCCTGAAGTTTTAAACCATATTTATAAGGGTCAGGCACCTGCTACGGAGGAGGCCCACCATGGCGAATAATCAGTCGCAAGCTTCAAAGTCTTGGTTAAAACCGCAAGCCATTACCTTACCCAATGGGAAAGTTGTTTATAAAAAACGTTCTTTAACCTGGCTAGTAGTTTTAGTGGTTTTGGTCTTAGTTTACCTTTCTGCCAAATTAACCGGTTTTGACTTAAGTGTCTTATTAAAACGTGGCCATCAGTTCTTTGTTATTTTAAAACGGATGTATCCACCTGCTTTTGACTTTGTTAAAGATGTCTTACCGCCCTTATTTGATACGATTAAAATGTCGGTGTTAGGAACTATTATTGGTTCGCTCTTAGCAATTCCTTTCGCTATGTGGGCAGCTTCGAACCTAACCAAAAATCGGTTTATCACTGGTTTCTTAAAGTTCTTCTTATCCTTAGTAAGGACCCTACCAACCTTGGTCATTGCCCTTATCTTGACCTATATCTTTGGTTTGGGTACCTTCGCTGGTACTTTAGCTATTTCAATCTTTACCTTCTCTTTCGTGGCTAAACAACTCTATGAAGCTATCGAAACTGCGGATATGTTACCTTATGAAGCCATGGAAGCTTTAGGGGCAAATAAACTCTACAGCTTTTTGGGAGCAATTAAACCTCAAGTCTTGCCAGCTTATCTATCAGTGGCTCTTTATACCTTTGAAGGAAATGTCCGTCATGCGGCGATCTTAGGATATGTTGGTGCTGGTGGGATTGGGCTCATCTTAGATGAAAACCTAGGTTGGCGTGAATATGAAAATGTCGGTATGATTCTACTTTGTCTCTTCATAACGGTGGGGGTTATCGAAACAACCAGTCGTTATTTAAGAAGTAAATTAACTTAGGGGGTGGCATGATGATTGAACGTATAAATGAAATGTATGAAAAGAAAGATACTAATCGTCTGCAAACAATTTTCTGGACCCTCTTGGTTGTAGCTTTAATTGTTTGGTCAGGGTCTACCATTGATGAAGTGGGAATTGCTAATAAGGGGATTACCTTTGCGGTTAGTATTATGCAAGGGATTCTGCACCCAGATCCTGAACTCCTATTTAATATGACTAAGCAATCAGTACCTTATCTATTAATTGAAACGATGGCAATTGCCCTATTAGGAACGCTGGTTGGAGCTTTCTTCTCCTTCCCATTAGCCTTCTTAGCTTCCAGTAAGGTGGTACCTATGCCAGTTGTGATTATTACCCGGGTCCTCGTTATGGCCATTCGGACCATCCCTGGTTTTGTCTACGGCTTGATGTTTATTCGGGTAACTGGCCCAGGACCTTTCGCAGGGGTCATGACCCTGTCGGTCACTTCCATTGGAATGTTAACCAAGCTTTTCAGTGAAACCATTGATGACATTGATAAGTCTATTCTAGAAGCCTTAGACGCGGCTGGTTGTAATACCTTTGAGAAAATTCGTTGTGGTATTATTCCTCAGCTCTGGTCTTCCCTTATTTCAACCGTAATCTTCCGTTATGATATGAACCTACGGGATGCAACCATCCTTGGTTTGGTAGGTGCCGGTGGGATTGGGGCGCCATTGAAGTTCGCTATGTCTTCTAACCGGTGGACTCAAGTTGGTGCGATTCTGGTTGGCTTAGTGGTCTTAATCTTGTTTGTTGAGTTCTTCTCTTCCTATTTGAGAAAACGTTTGGCCAATGGTTAATTAATCCCTATCAAAATAATTAAGCTCCAAGCTCCCCTAGGTGTGAAAAACCATGGAAATTTGGAGCTTTTTCTATAAATTAATATATTTTACTTGCTATTGTCTTTAGATATGTTATAATATTTCGGTGCGCATGTACGCACAATGAGTGGGAGGAATCGTCGATTCCGCAAACCACATCACGAATATAATTTATAAGGAGGAAACTTTCGTGGCTAAAAAAGTAGTAAACCAAGTGAAATTACAAATCCCTGCGGGACAAGCTAGCCCAGCTCCACCAGTTGGTCCAGCCCTAGGTCAAGCACAAGTAAATATTATGGGATTCTGTAAAGAATTCAACGCTCGTACGCAAGATCAAAATGGGATGATTATCCCAGTTGTAATCGATGTATATGAAGACCGTTCATTTACATTCATTACTAAGACTCCACCAGCTCCAGTTCTATTGAAAAAAGCTGCTGGAATCACTAAAGCATCTGGCGAACCTAACAAGAAAAAAGTAGCTTCAGTGACTCGTCAACAAGTCAAAGAAATTGCCGAATTAAAAATGCAAGATTTAAACGCAGCAGACGTAGAAGCTGCCATGCGTATGATCGAAGGTTCTGCCCGTTCAATGGGTATCACCGTCGAAGACTAGGCATAATCGCAGCTTCTCGCCCCGTGTCTATCGGGTGTGGGAGGTAGTACCGCTAAAACCACAAGTATAGGAGGAATTATAATGGCTAAAAAAGGCAAAAAATATCAAGCTGCCCTTGAAAAAGTAGATCGCGAAAAATTCTACGCACCAAGTGAAGCAGTTGCATTAGCAAAAGAAATCGACTTTGCTGGCTTTGACGCAACCGTTGAAGTCGCATATAACTTAAATATTGACGTTCGTAAAGCAGATCAACAAATCCGTGGCGCAATGGTGTTGCCAAACGGAACTGGTAAGACTCAAACCGTAGTCGTAATCGCTTCTGGTGAAAAAGCTGAAGAAGCTAAAGCCGCTGGCGCAGACTTCGTTGGTGAAGCTGACTTAATCGACAAAATTTCTGACGGTTGGTTAGACTTCGATGTGATGGTGGCAACACCTAACATGATGGGTCAAGTTGGTCGTTTAGGTCGGGTCTTAGGACCAAAAGGCTTAATGCCAAACCCTAAAACCGGTACAGTTACCATGGATGTAACTAAAGCCGTGACTGATATCAAGGCTGGTCAAGTAACTTACCGTGCCGATAAAGCTGGTATTGTAAGTGTTCCAATTGGTAAAGTATCATTTGATGATGCCAAACTTGTTGAAAACTTCAAAGCTTTACATAATGAAATCTTACGTTTGAAACCAGCATCTGCTAAAGGTGTTTATATCCAAAGCTTAACTTTAACAACTACCTTTGGACCTGGTATCAAATTAGATGTTGCTGCCGCAGCATTATAAAATACAAATAAGTATTGACTCATAGAAGTATTTCCATTAGAATACTATCTGTGTTAAACGACCGTAGACAGTAAGTGGCCCCGGCCTTAATTTCTTACCGAGGAAGTTCCTATAATAATCAGGAATCTATCTCTATGTCTAAGGTGGCATAGAGATTTTTATTTATAAAAATCTCTATCAACTTTATGGAGGTGAAAAAGATTTGGCAAGAGGATTAGTAACCGTTGAAGAAAAAGCAGCTCAAGTAGCTGCAATTTCTGAAAAATTACAAAATTCTGCATCTGTGATTGTTGTTGACTATCTTGGTCTTAACGTTGCTGAAGTGACTGAATTACGTAAACAATTACGTGAAGCAGGCGTTGAAATGCAAGTGTTAAAGAACACTATCTTACGTCGTGCAGCTAAGGATGCAAACATTGAAGGCCTTGACGAATATTTCGCAGGACCTACTGCCGTAGCATTTTCATCAGAAGACATCGTAGCACCTGCTAAGATCCTTTCTGAATTTGCTAAAAAGGCTGAAAACTTAAGTATCAAGGGTGGTCTCGTAGAAGGTAAAGTAGCGAACGTTGAAGTAATCAACCAAGTAGCATCTATGCCTGGACGCGAAGAACTCCTTGCGATGTTGGCGCAAGTATTACAAGCTCCAATCCGCAATACTGCATCTGTATTACAACAAATGTCTCCTGCGCTTAAGATGGCTTATGCCCTTAACGCTGTCATTGAAAGTAAATAATTAAAAACATATAAAATGGAGGAATTTTAAAATGGCATTAAACATTGAACAAATTATCGAAGATATCAAAGCAGCAACTGTTGTAGAATTAAACGACTTAGTAAAAGCAATCGAAGAAGAATTCGGCGTTTCTGCTGCTGCTCCTGTTGCTGTAGCTGCTGGTCCAGCTGCTGGTGGCGCTGCTGAAGAAGAAAAAACTGAATTTGACGTAGAATTAGTTTCTGCTGGTTCTGCTAAGATCAAAGTTATCAAAGCTGTTCGTGAAGCTACTGGCTTAGGCTTAAAAGAAGCTAAAGACTTAGTAGATGGCGCTCCTGCTGTTGTTAAAGAAGGTCTTTCTAAAGAAGACGCTGACGCATTAGTTGCAGCTATTACTGAAGCTGGCGGCGAAGCTAAAGCTAAATAATTTTCACCCGAAAATTAAAATAATGAACCAACCTCCTAGTGGGGTTGGTTTTTTATTTGCTTGAAAATAACTTACAGTTATATTAAATAAGGATTAGTTTAAGACTAATTGATTAAAAATAAGGTATAATGGAGTAGAAATTGAAATGAAAGGATGATTGTTATGCGTGTCCTAGTAGTTGACGATGAAAAAGAAATTGTTGAATTACTTACCATATATCTAAAAAATGAAAGTTATGATGTGCTTCAAGCCTTTGATGGGGTGGAAGCTCTTGATTTAATTGCTGAGAATGATGATATTGACCTAGTTCTCTTAGATATCATGATGCCGAAGAAAAATGGTTTAGAGGTTCTTGAAGAAATCCGGAAACAAGGCTTGAACTTCCCAGTCATCTTCCTAACAGCAAAGGCAACCGATACGGATAAAATTACCGGTCTTTTTGCTGGAGCCGATGATTATGTGGCCAAGCCCTTTAACCCCTTAGAAGTGATTGCCCGCATTAAATCTTTATTCCGCCGGCAACAGCTTCTAAATCAAGCCCCTCAAGCTAAAGACACTAGCAAGGTGGAAGTAGGCTCCATAACTATTGACAAAGATTCCCATACTGTAACCACCTTATCCGGTCAAGATGTACAATTGACAGGGTCTGAATTTGATATTCTTTATTTACTGGCTACCCATTTAAATCAAGTTTTCTCAGCGGATGATATTTTGCAAGAAATTTGGCCCGAAGGTAATAAAGCATCTTCTCAAACCGTCATGGTCCATGTCTCCCACTTACGGGATAAGCTAGAAGCAGCCACCAATGGTGAAAAAATCGTTAAAACGGTCTGGGGCCTAGGCTATAAGATTGTAGGCTAGTATGTTTAAGCGAATCATTAAAAAACGGAATAGTAATTTTGAAATCATTTCCCATATTATTTTTGTTGCGGGTGGCGTATCAATTATTTTCTTACTATTAATAACCGCTTATAAAAGCTTTCTATCCACCCCGACGAATATTGAGTTACAGACCCGGATTCGGCGTTGGATTATTGATACTCCGAATCTGTATAAATCGACCATTTGGGGATTTAATGTCAGTTACATTGTCGTTCTGGTCTTATATACTTACTGGAGTACCAAACGTTTTCTAAATAAACGACACTTAGATTCGATTTTGGCTAAGATTGACTATTTTGCCCAGGGTCATTATTCAGAACGAATTCCAGTATCTGAGAAAGATAAGTATCATGTCGTTGCACAGAATATTAATAACCTGTTGGATAGTATTGAAGATTCCTTCCGAGAAAAAAAAGAATTAGAAAAATCAAAAGATGAACTAATTACCAATGTGGGTCACGATCTAAGAACGCCCTTAACTTCAATTGTGGGATATCTAGATCTCTTAAAGAATAAAGATAGCCTGAGTCCTCAAGAATATGATAAATATTTGGACATCGTCCTACGTAAAACAGGTCGGATGCAAGAATTAGTCAATGACTTCTTTGAATATAGCCGGTCGCAACAAACCTTAATTAGTCTTAATCAGGTGGATATTCCGCTAGAAGCTTTTATGGAGCAAGTAGTGGCTGATTTTCGCTGGGAAGCGGAAGCAAAAGGAATCGATTTAACGGTAGAAGTTGAGCCACATGATATCCAAGCGTATTTCGATCCGGATAAGTTTGCTCGTATCTTTGCTAATTTAATTACCAATGCCTTCAAATATGGGCATGGAGCCACAGTCATTCACCTGATAGCTCGTGAAATTTCCAATAGTAATTATAAGACTTTAGCAGGCCGTCCTAATAATATTCCCTTACTAAAGGCGAAATACTCGGGGTCTAAATGGCTGGTTTTTGAAGTTCGTAATAATGGGACCCTCATTGCCGAAGACGAATTAGAAATGATCTTTGAACGGGCCTACCGGGCAGACCAATCTAGAACCAATGATATTCCAGGATCAGGCTTAGGCTTATCAATCGTCCGTAACTTTGTCCATGCCCATGGTGGCCAGACCTATGCCTTGATTGATCAAGACCAGATGGTCTTTCGGATTGTTATCCCCCAGACAATATAAGATATTACAAACAGGTAACAGAATATATACATTCTGTTACCTGTTTGTTATTAAGAAAGCCTTAAGAAATACTTTGCTTTATTAAATAATTTTATAGATATTAAGAATTTATTAAGACACTTAAATTAATTTTAAAAAAATTAAGAAAAAGCCTTGCTAATCTTTTAAGAATTTGTTAATATTCTTATGAAGTTAAGTTTCTTAGGTTTTGAAGTAGACAAATTATTATTTAGGAAAAGAAAGAGGTAAAGACTTATGAAAAAAACATTAGTTAAATTAGTAGCTTTATCAGCTACAGCAATGTCATTAGCAGCAGTTGCTACTCCAGCAGTAAATGCTTATTACAAAGATGCAAATGGAGTAGAATACCAAACATTAGTTAATGTTTCTCAAGAACAATATGCTAAATTATTACCTGAAATTTCTAACAAAATCATTGATGTTAAAGGTAAATTACCAGCTCAAGAAGCAGCTGTTAAAAAAGCAGAAGCAGCTAAAAAAGAATTAGCTAACGCTGAACAAGCATTAAAAGATTTAACTGCAATCTACGGCGAATATACTAAGAAAGTTCAAGCTTTAGCTGAAGAAACACAACGTGCAATTGATTTAGCTGAACAAACTCGTGCAACTGAACTTGCAGAAGCACAAGCCATCGCTGAACCAGCTAGAATCGCAATGGAAGCAGCAGCAACAGCAAAGGCTAATGCTGATAAAGCTTATAACGATGCTGTTGCAGCAGGTACTTTCTCACAAGCTGACTTAGATGCATTAGCACAAACAGCTGCTGCAGCAGGTACTGCTTTAACAGAAGCTACAAATGTACATGCTTCAAAAGTAATTGAACGTGATAACGCAATCGCAGCAGCTCACTCAAAAGCTGATGGTGCTATCTCAGCAGCAAATGCAGCTCATACAACTAAGATGGCTGACTTAAACCGTGAATACAATGTTTCTGATGTATACGGTGTAGATGCTAAAATTAAAGAAGCTAACGATCGCTTAGCAGCAGCTGAAAAAGCTGTTACGAAAACTAGTGAAGATGTACTCTCTACTAGAGCAGAATTAGACGAAGCGACTAAAGCACTTGATGAAGCTACTAAGAACTTAACTGCAGCAAAAATTAAAGTTGCTGAAGAAAAAGCTAATTTAGCTGACCTATACAATACTAAAGCATACTTAGAAGCTAACTTACATGAATTAGTAGTTGGTTCTAAAGCTAACTCTACTGATCCAAGCCGTCTTAACTTAAACAAAGAACAACAAGAAATCGTTAAAGATATCACTGGCAAAGATTCAAAAGATTTACAAGATGCTTATGATAAAACTAAAGCTGAATTAGACAAATTAGTTAAAGAACGCGATGAAATGCGTAAAGAAGCTGAAAAAGAAACTCCAGCTCCTGCAGATCCTAAAGATCCTGCAAAACCATCTGATGACATGAAAGATGGAAGTAAAGAAGCTGCAGAACCAGCTGCTAAAGGTGGCGAAAAATTACCAGAAACTGGTGAAGCTTCTGACTCAGTAATCTTCGGTGCTGCTGCATTATCAATCTTAGCTGGATTAGGACTAGTTGCTCCTAAATTCAAAAAAGAAAACTAATTTAAATAATTAAGTTTAAAGAGAGATCGGTTATCCGGTCTCTTTTTATTTGCCATAAAAATAAAAAAGCCCAGCTTAGGTTAAATGGTTTCGCTTGAAGCGCCCAATCCTAAGCTGGGTTTGTTTTTTTATAAAGCTTTAAAGTCACGTAAGAAGTCTTCAAGTTCTTGCATGTCAGAGTTCTGGTTAACGAATTCGACGGGCTTACCGTCTTTAATAATAAAAGCATGGGGGACGGTTTCGATCCCTAGATTGTCTGCCAAAGCAGTGGCATCAAAGGTATGGGTATTATAGTAATGGAGGGTCACATCTAACTCACTGGCGAGTTGATTGATTTTGGGACTAAATACTTTGCAATAAGGACATTCGTCAAAGCCTAAGTATAGGATAAATGGTTCTTGATCTGATGCTTTCATTAGTTGAGCTAACTCTTCTTCACTAGTAATTGCTTGAATCTGACTAAAGGACATTTGGTCAGCTAAAGATCCATCTGTATGTCTGATTTGGTCAAGGCTTTCATAAGTTGCTTTCTTTTCGGATGGACTTTCTTCTAATAACTCCTGACCTGATTCAAAGGCAATCATACTGATAGAAGATTTTTCTGGTTCATTTTTGTTAGAAGTCGTATTTTCTGAGCTAGCACAAGCAACTAGGCTGCTAGTAATAAAGCAGAGACAAGTTATTTTATAAGCTTTTTTCATTTAATTCACCTATTGATATTCCCCAGCAAGAATCGCTTCAATAACTTGAGCGACCCCATCCTGGGTATTGGGTGCGGCTAAGTATTTAGCGATTTTTTTCACTGGTTCAACCCCGTTTTCCATAGCAAATGAGTAACGGGCCATGCGGAGCATTGACCGGTCATTGAGCGAATCACCAATGGCAGCCACTTGGTCCATATTAATTCCTTTTTCTTTCAGGTAGGCCTGAATAGCAATCCCTTTTTGGGCTTTTTTATGGGTGATTTCTAAGTTATCTGGAGCGGAAGAAGTAATATCCAAGCTTGGAATTTGCCCAAATTGTGCTTGAAAGTCTTGAAGTACTTGGGCTTCGTCTGAGAAAATCATGATTTTCATTGGACTATGGTCAGGATTTAAATCATATTCATCTAAAGATTTAAGGTATTTTTCGTTGGCAACTAGCTGTGCTTGTGAAATTTCGGATAGATCGACTTTTTTACGCTTAGCTTCTTCTTCGAAGAATTTACGCATACGGGTTTGGTGGGCTGCTTTGTCTTTGATATAGATATTATCCATCGACATGAAAGAGTAATTAATCTGGTTTGTTTTTAAATAGTCCACCATATTTAGGACTTCTTGATATTCGATGGGGGTTGGATTATGAATTTTACCCTCTTGATCCCATAGGACGGCTCCATTTAGGGTAATGAAGGAACACTTTATCCCGTTAGCTTCTAATAAGGGTAAGGCAGAATGATAAGCTCTACCGGTTGCGATAATAAACTCAATGCCCGCTGCCTGTAAAGCCTTAATGGCTTTGACAGTTCGTTCACTTAGGACATGGTATTCATTTAATAGCGTCCCATCCATATCGGATGCAAATACTTTTATCATGAGAGACCTCCAATATCTTACTGTATGGATAAAGTATAACAGATTTTTGTAAATTAATTGTATAGATTAACTTTAAATTATATCTTTACTGCTAGAATTTGACTTTTATCTACTGACTTTTGTTGGGATAAGATATAATTGCTTAATAAGAGTATTTATACTAAAATGGTGAGTGATTATAACAGATAAATGGAAGGTTGGGACAATGTTTAAGAAATATAAGCGTGTCATTTCTTTGTTTACTATGCTTATAATGGCTAGTTTTGGTCTACAAACTTCAATCATGTATATGCAAGGAAATAAATTAGTCTTTGCCCAGGATAATACGAGTGGATCCTTACCTGAGTCAAATCCAGAATCGACGAGTATGCCTGAATCTTCAGGTGAGATTGAAACAAGTATCTCAGAATCCATCCCTGAAAGAGAAACAAGCGAGGACTCATCAAGTGCTGATGAATCAGAGGAAACTGGTAATTCGGAGCATAGAGGCACTTCACATGAAGCGCCGATTGTTGAAACGCCTGACTTATTAAATATTCCTTATCTCCCCTTTGTTAAGAATATATTTGCTAGTCAAGGGGAGGCTGATACTTTTATTCAACTCATTAAAGAGGATCCGGATGCTCAAAATCAATTTAAAATTGAAAAAAAGCCAGTTGGGTCTAGCGATGGCTATATGGTTACCTTGAATTATGCAGATGATGCCAGTGAAGGTAAACGATATATTTTATTTTATGCTAGAGCAGAACTTTCTAGTATTGATGAAGCTTACCAGTTAGGAAATGAAATTATGAATACCTATCCAGATTTATTTTTTGACTATGAACCCTGGATGGTTTCGGATGGAGTGTATGACCTTATCCTGGGTATTCGCTATCAAGTAAATACCCCCGATATTGATTTCAATGAGCGTCTGCACCGTTTAACCTATAAGGGGGCTCGTCTACCTCATACTTATACCATTGAACGTGATGAAAATGGGGAATTTCCCGATAAAATTCGCTCCATCATTGAAGCGCAAACAAGACCTTCGCATGATTTCACCGAAACAATTGATGAGGCCCAAGGAATTAAGACGGTTACCATAACCCCCATCGACTATACAGCGGAGTCCTTATCTTCAGTTTCTAATGATTCAAATAATTCAGAGAGTGAGGATGAATCGGTAACTTCTTTGATACAGGTATCGCTGATTCCTGTATCTTCAAGTTCATTAGACCGAGTGACAAGTTCTTTGGTTTTTGAATCTAAAGAGGATAAGTTATTTGGATTTCTACCTTACTCGGGTGATTTATCCAATTTAGTTCTGCTTGCGGTATCAGCCATTGTGTTTATTGTGGGTCTGATTATTTTAATTACCTCTGTACGTAAAACCTAGCTCGATTGGTTTATTTGCCGAGAAAAAGTGATTATGTCCCTTATTTGTTAGAAAGGTAGGAGTTTATGGCAGACCATTATTATACGGCGACACCCCATAGCCAGAGTAATCAACAAACCATTGAAGTGAAGCTGGTAGGTCTTGACTTACATTTCACAACAGATAATGGAGTTTTTTCAAAACAGAGAATGGACTTTGGCTCTCATTTATTAGTTGAGACTTTTGCTCAAGAAGTGCAACTGGCTGAATCAATCTTAGATTTGGGTGCGGGCTATGGTGCTATGACCATCGCCCTAGCCAAGCTATATCCCCAAGCTCACCTAGTGGGAGTTGAGCTAAATGAACGGGCTTTGAATTTGGCTCAGACTAATCAAGACTTGAATCGGGTGGAATCAATTTCTTGGCTTCAAGCGGATGCGACGAGTATCAATCTCGATGTCATGTTTGATTTTGTTATCACCAATCCACCGATTAGGGCAGGTAAAGCTGTGATTCAGGCTTTTGTTGATCAGGCTTATAAGTATTTAAATCCATGTGGCCAAGTTTGGGTGGTCATTCAAAAGAAACAAGGAGCACCTTCTATGATGGACTATCTTCAAGCAAGTTTTGGAAATGTGACCAAGTTAAAACAAGACAAGGGTTACTGGATTCTTGTGAGTACAAAAGAATCAGTATAAAGTAGGACCGGCATATTTGTAAGCCGGTCTTTTTTGTTACCGGTTTGAAAGTGTTTGCATTCTTGTTTGTTAGCATGATAGACTTATCTTGAGGTGAGGTTATGAAAAAAATATGGGGACAAATTATTGCTGTGTTAGCTGTAGGTTTAATTTTCTTTTCAGGAACGCCGCTTGTCTTGGCAGAGAGTGTCGGCTTAGACCAGATGATTAAATCTGAGGCCTGGTATGGTCAGCTTGACCAAGATTTTACCGCTTGGGCGGTCAATATGGGACAATCATATGTTCGCTATTATCCTGGTGACCAGATGGATGATTTTAATCACGCTGGTTATAGTATCCGTGATATGTTTCAAGATATGGCGGTAGGCGACCAACATGTGGTCCCAGTCTTAGCCCATGAGGCAGGACCGGATGACCAATATGTGGTCCATGCTATTTATTCAACTTATGATAAAGAAAATCCGCCTATGCGAGTGATTACTTATTTAATGGTGACGGGACCTAACGGTTATCAAACTTTAGTTACGGAACAGATGGATGGTGATTTTTTAGTCTTTAATCCGACTCGTAACCAAGATTTAGCTGCTTTAAGTCAAGCGGTAGATGAAAATTTTGGGCAAGAAAGCGGTGGTCGGAGTCTGGAAGAAAATTCAGAGTCAAATAGTGACCAGCTAACCCTAGATGACCATGGTCAACCCAAGCCTTTAGTTTCTCAAGATGGTCATGATATATTTAAGGAATTCGCTCAGTTCTTAGTCGACTATGGGGGACAAGCTCAAGATTATCAACAAGTTTTAGGTGGCAATGCCGACCCTAATGAGCAGAACCGAACAGTGACTATTGATGACCAAGTCTATCAATGGGGTCCGGCTGAAGGGGCTGACTATAATGATGCTGTGGTTCTGCACAATGTCTCAACGGATGAATGGCAATTTCTGCTGAAGGAACCCAATCAATTTCGATTTAAGCTAGTTCAGTTGCTGGAAGATAACTTTTACCAAACCGTAGACGATCCTCCACTTATTGAGGGCTATATCCGAATTCATTATGGCTTACCGGCTTTAGCATATTACTACGATGTTAATCAAATTACCCCAGCTGTATCGAATTTGGATGCTATAGAAAAAGATTTAAGCTTTCTTTATTTGAATCGGGACCAAACTTTTACGATTGCTGATTTTGAAAAGTACTTACGTACGACCAATTCTAGTATTTTACCGAAGGATAGTCTAGTAGTAGGGAAATCCTATGATTTCCAAGATGATCAAGGCATTCGCAATTACTCATCCGTAGAAGAGAATGGCAAGGGGAATTTTACCTATCATCTCGACCAAGGGGGCCCGGTCTTTACTTGGAATGCTTTTGCCTATAAGGGGAATATTGTTTCAGTCAGTTGGCATCAGGGGCCAGAAGGCAAGGTTGCCCTTTTAGATGGGGAAACATATAATGAGCTTTCTTCCTTTACCATTACGGTGGATGATATTCAAGCTTATTGGGATGCGACTAGAAATGATAATTAGATGCGCATTTATATTCAAGTGAATCTAACTAAAAATTAGAGAGGTCCCCCTAAAGGGAGGCTTGCTTTTTTATTAAAAATGTAGTATTGTTAATAGATGTAAAGATTAATTAGATGTAGAAGAATGGCTTGAAATATTGTCCAGGCCAGGCTTCGTCCGGATAAAACAAAAGAGTGTGCCAAGTAAGAGCATAGACTTTTGTCTTTTTTTTGTCTTTTTTTCGGGGTAATTGCGCTTTTGTTAATGAAATGTAAATTTTGTAAACAAATCGTAACATCTTCTGGGTCTTAATAAATAAAGGGGTGAAAAGCTTGAGTCATCATCATATTGTTAAATATGGTAAGAAAGCCGAACGTCGATCATATTCACGTATTCATGAAGTTCTTGAGATGCCAAACTTAATTGAAATCCAAACCGATTCCTATCAATGGTTCTTGGATGAAGGATTACAATTGATGTTTGATGATATCTCTCCAATTGTTGACCACTCAGAGAATTTAGAATTACATTTTGTTGGTTATTCTTTAAAGGAAGCTAAATATGATGTCAATGAGGCACGTAGTCATGATGCTAACTATTCTCGACCAATCTATGTTACTTTGCGCTTAATCAATAAAGAAACTGGAGAAGTTAAGGAACAAGAAGTCTTCTTTGGTGATTTCCCAATGATGACCGAAATGGGAACCTTCATTATTAATGGGGCGGAACGGGTTATTGTTTCTCAATTAGTCCGCTCACCAAGTGTTTATTTCCATGACCGGGTTGATAAGAAAAACCGTCATACCTTCACTACGACAGTTATTCCTAACCGGGGTGCCTGGTTAGAGTTCGAAACGGATGCTAAAGGTGTGGCCTATACCCGGATCGACCGAACCCGTAAATTACCAATGACCGAATTAATTCGAGCCCTTGGTTTTGAATCTGATGAAGAAATCATCGATATCTTTACGGAATCTGACTTACTCGAAGCAACCCTTGATAAAGATGTTCATAAAAATATTGCTGATTCTCGGATTGAAGAATCTTTGAAAGACATTTATGAACGTCTAAGACCAGGCGAACCTAAGACAGCTGAATCATCCCGTAATTTATTAATTGCTCGTTTCTTCGATCCACGTCGCTATGACTTGGCTCCTGTTGGACGTTATAAAATTAATAAAAAATTAAATCTTAAATACCGTCTACAAGGATTAACCTTGGCGGAAAACCTTGCTGACCCTGAAACGGGTGAAATTATCTTCCCTGAGGGTACTGAATTAACCCATGATAAGATGGATACTTTAATTCCTTATCTTGAAAATAATATCAACTTAGTAACATTATATCCTTCAGAAGAAGGAGTCTTGGGTGAACCGGTTGATGTGCAAATTATCAAGGTTTACTCTCCGCGTGACCCTGAGAAAGTGATTAACATTATTGGTAATGGTAATATCACGCCAGATGTACGATCTCTAACGCCAGCTGATATTATTGCTTCTGCAAACTATTATCTATTCTTAGATTATGGTATTGGTGTGTCTGATGATATTGACCACTTGGGTAACCGTCGGATTCGGTCTGTCGGTGAATTGCTACAAAACCAATTCCGTATCGGTCTTTCTCGGATGGAGCGGGTGGTACGTGAACGGATGTCATTACAAGATACCTCTTCAATGACTCCGCAACAATTAATTAATATCCGTCCAGTAGTAGCGGCAATTAAAGAATTCTTTGGTTCTTCTCAATTGTCTCAATTCATGGATCAATCCAATCCATTGGGTGAGTTGACTCATAAACGTCGTCTTTCTGCCTTAGGACCTGGTGGTTTAACCCGGGACCGGGCTGGTTATGAAGTGCGTGACGTTCACTATAC
Source organism: Eremococcus coleocola DSM 15696 (assembly GCF_000428865.1). Classification (GTDB taxonomy): domain Bacteria; phylum Bacillota; class Bacilli; order Lactobacillales; family Aerococcaceae; genus Eremococcus; species Eremococcus coleocola. Next base: position 7,047 of record NZ_AUAT01000021.1, on the reverse strand, counting down.
TCACTATGGTCGGATGTGTCCGATTGAAACCCCAGAAGGTCCAAACATTGGTTTGATTAATAACTTAGCAAGTTACGCTAAGATTAATGAATATGGCTTCATTGAAACCCCATATCGTAAGGTGGACAAAGCCACCCATAAACCAACGGATCAAATTGATTACTTAACTGCTGACGAAGAAGATTACTATGTGGTAGCCCAAGCTAACTCTAAGTTAAATGAAGATGGTAGCTTTGCTAATGAAACGGTTATGGCACGTTATGTGGATGAAAACTTGGAAATCCCAATTGAGCGGGTAGACTATATGGATGTGTCACCGAAACAAGTTGTTTCGGTTGCGACAGCGTCTATTCCATTCTTAGAAAATGATGACTCCAACCGGGCCTTGATGGGAGCTAACATGCAACGGCAAGCTGTGCCACTCTTGAAACCACATGCTCCATTTGTCGGAACCGGGATTGAATATCAAGCCGCCCATGACTCTGGTGCTGCCCTTCTATGTAAACGTGATGGCCAGGTTATCTACGTTGATGCCAATGAAGTCAAAGTTCAACTCGAAGACGGTTCAGTTGATTCTTATCATTTAACTAAGTTTGCCCGGTCTAATGCGGGTACTTGCTACAATCAACGTCCATTAGTTAGAACCGGTGAACAAGTTGAAAAAGGTGATATTCTTGCGGATGGTCCTTCAATGCAAAATGGGGAAATGTCTCTAGGTCAAAATCCACTGGTCGCCTTTATGACTTGGGATGGCTATAACTATGAAGATGCCATTATCATGTCAGAACGTTTAGTTAAAGATGATGTTTATACTTCAATTCATATTGAAGAATATGAATCTGAAGCTCGTGATACTAAATTAGGACCTGAAGAAATAACGCGTGAAATTCCTAATGTGAGTGAAGATGCCCTTAAATACTTAGATAAAGACGGTATTATTGCCATTGGTGCGGAAGTACGTGATGGTGATATCCTAGTTGGTAAAGTTACCCCTAAAGGTGTAACTGAATTATCAGCTGAAGAACGTTTATTACATGCTATCTTTGGTGAAAAAGCCCGTGAAGTAAGAGATACCTCGCTACGTGTACCTCATGGTGGTGGCGGTATCGTCCACGATGTTAAGATTTTCACCCGTGAAAATGGCGATGAATTATCACCAGGTGTTAACATGCTCGTTCGGGTCTTCATCGTTCAAAAACGTAAGATTCAAGTTGGGGATAAAATGGCTGGACGTCATGGTAATAAAGGGGTTGTTTCCCTTATCGTGCCAGAAGAAGATATGCCATTCTTACCAGATGGTACTCCAGTTGATATCATGTTGAACCCATTAGGGGTTCCTTCTCGGATGAACATCGGACAAGTATTTGAACTTCACTTAGGTATGGCTGCTCGTTCTCTAGGTATCAATATTGCTACACCAGTCTTTGATGGGGCCAATGAAAATGATGTTTGGGAAACTGTTAAAGAAGCAGGTATGGCTGAAGATGCCAAGACCATTCTGTATGATGGTCGGACCGGTGAACCGTTTGACCGTAAGGTTTCCGTTGGGGTTATGTACATGATGAAATTAGGCCACATGGTTGATGATAAGCTCCATGCTCGTTCAACTGGACCTTACTCACTCGTTACCCAACAACCATTGGGTGGTAAAGCTCAATTTGGTGGCCAACGGTTTGGTGAAATGGAAGTTTGGGCCCTTGAAGCTTACGGTGCAGCCTATACCCTCCAAGAAATCTTGACTTATAAGTCAGATGATGTGGTTGGTCGGGTTAAGACCTATGAAGCCATTGTTAAGGGGGAACAAATTCCGCGCCCAGGCGTTCCTGAGTCCTTCCGTGTCCTTGTAAAAGAATTACAAGCCCTTGGTTTAGACCTAAAAGTACTAGATCAAGATGATCAAGAAATCGACCTCCAAGACGATGAAGACGAAGATGACGTAGTCAACTTCAATGCCTTAGAGAAGTTCAAAGAAGAACAAAAACAAGCTGAACATAAAGAACTTGAAGAAGAGTTCGCGGAAGAAGAGGTAGACGACCCAGAAGAAGTCACTGCCGCTTTGACCGATGATGATCAAGAATAATATTGGCTAATGAAATGATGAGGGGCTGGACTTTTGTCCCGCTCCCAGATCATTTAAAAAAATAAGGAGGTTGGCCCTTTGATAGATGTAAACAATTTCGAATCTATGCAAATTGGTTTGGCATCCCCAGAAAAAATTCGTTCATGGTCTTATGGTGAAGTAAAGAAACCAGAAACCATTAACTACCGTACTTTGAAACCAGAAAAAGATGGTTTATTCTGCGAGCGAATTTTTGGCCCAACGAAAGATTGGGAATGTGCCTGTGGTAAATATAAACGGATCCGTTACAAAGGTCGGGTTTGTGAACGTTGTGGGGTTGAAGTAACCCGCGCTAAAGTGCGTCGTGAACGAATGGGACACATTGAACTTGCTGCCCCAGTAACTCATGTTTGGTACTTTAAAGGTATTCCAAGTCGGATGGGTCTAGTTTTAGACTTAAGTCCACGTTTATTAGAAGAAGTCATCTACTTTGCATCTTATATTGTGATTGATGCGGGCGATACTGATTTGGAACCTAAATCATTATTAACTGAAACTGAATACCGGGAAAAACGTCGGGAATATGGCAACCGTTTTGTGGCTAAGATGGGTGCTGAAGCAATCAAAGACTTATTAGAAAAAGTAGATCTTGAAGCTGAAGTAGCCGAACTTAGAGACATCTTAAAGACTGCGACTGGTCAAAAACGGACCCGTGCCGTGCGTCGTTTGGAAATTTTGGATTCCTTTGTGGCTTCAGGTAATAAACCATCTTGGATGGTTATGGAAGCTTTACCAGTTATTCCACCTGAATTACGCCCAATGGTCCAATTAGAAGGCGGTCGTTTTGCAACGTCTGATTTAAATGACCTTTACCGTCGGGTAATTAACCGGAATAACCGGTTAAAACGCTTATTAGATCTAGGTGCACCAAATATTATCGTACAAAATGAAAAACGGATGCTTCAAGAAGCAGTCGATTCATTGATTGATAATGGTCGTCGTGGTCGTGCTGTAACTGGTCCTGGTAACCGTCCATTAAAATCTCTTTCTCATATGCTTAAAGGGAAACAAGGTCGTTTCCGTCAAAACTTACTAGGTAAACGGGTAGACTATTCTGGGCGGTCTGTTATCGTCGTTGGACCAAGTCTAAAGATGTACCAATGTGGTTTACCAAAAGAAATGGCCATTGAATTATTCAAGCCATTTGTCATGAAAGAATTAGTTGACCGTGAAATCGCGGGCAATATCAAGACAGCTAAACGGATGATTGAAACTCAAGATAACCGGATTTGGCCAGTCATTGAAGAAGTGATTCGGGAACACCCAGTTCTATTAAACCGGGCACCGACACTCCACCGTTTAGGTATCCAAGCCTTCGAACCAACCTTGGTTGAAGGTAAAGCGATTCGTCTTCACCCCTTAGTCTGTGAAGCATACAATGCCGACTTCGATGGGGACCAAATGGCGATTCACGTACCACTTTCCGAAGAAGCCCAAGCTGAAGCTCGGTTACTCATGTTAGCCGCACAACATATCTTGAACCCTAAAGATGGTAAACCTGTTGTTACCCCTTCTCAAGATATGGTTTTAGGTAATTATTACCTAACGCTTGAAGAAACTGGCCGTGAAGGTGAAGGTATGGTAATTGGATCTGTTGAAGAAGCTGAAATTGCCTACCAAAATGGCTATGCTCACTTACATACTCGTGTTGCAATTCCTGCCCGTGCAATTAAAGGTAAACCATTTACTGATTGGCAAAAAGACCGTCTTATGGTGACAACCATTGGTAAAATTATTTTCAACCAAATTATGCCAGTGGAATTCCCTTATTTAAATGAAGCGTCTAATGAAAATCTCATTGAAAAAACTCCAGATAAGTATTTCTTAGAAAAAGGAACTGACGTGAAGGCAGCGATTGAAGCTATGCCAATTGTAGGACCATTTAAGAAGAAAGACTTAGGAAACATCATCGCTGAAGTCTTCAAACGCTTCAAAGTAACGCAAACATCTGAAATGCTAGATAAATTGAAGAATCAAGGTTACAAATATTCTTCACGGTCTGGTATTACAGTTGGGGTTGCGGACGTTATCCGTCTTGAATCTAAACCAGGAATTTTAGAAAATGCCCATGACCAGGTTGAAAAGATTACTAAGCAATACCGTCGTGGTTTAATTACTGAAGATGAACGTTACCAAAGCGTTATTTCAACTTGGGAAAAAGCAAAAGACCAAATCCAACATGACTTGGTTGAATCTCTTCCAGCGCTTAACCCAATCAATATGATGTCTGATTCAGGTGCCCGTGGTAATATCTCTAACTTTACTCAGTTAGCCGGTATGCGTGGAAACATGGCAGCCCCATCTGGTAAGATTATTGAATTACCAATCACTTCTAATTTCCGGGAAGGTTTGTCCGTCTTGGAAATGTTCATCTCAACTCACGGTGCCCGTAAAGGTATGACCGATACGGCCTTGAAGACCGCTGACTCTGGTTATTTAACTCGTCGTTTAGTTGACGTAGCCCAAGATGTTATCGTCCGTGAAGATGATTGTGGTACTGATAAAGGTATAGAAGTTCGTGCGATTATGGACGGTAATTCTGTGACTGAATCACTGGAAGAACGTCTAATCGGCCGTTATACTCAAAAAACGGTTAAAGATCCTCAAACTGGCCAAGATATTATCGGACCAAATCAATTAATTGATGAAGATACTGCAGCTAAGATTGTTGCAGCTGGAATTGAAGCCGTAACGATCCGCTCTGTCTTCACTTGTGACACAGACCACGGTGTATGTAAACACTGTTATGGTCGTAACTTAGCCACAGGTGCTGAAGTTGAAGTCGGTGAAGCGGTCGGAACGATTGCGGCACAGTCAATCGGTGAACCAGGTACTCAGTTAACCATGCGTACCTTCCATACCGGTGGTGTTGCCGGTGGTGGCGATATCACTCAAGGTTTGCCTCGTATCCAAGAAATTTTTGAAGCCCGTCATCCTAAAGGTCAAGCAACCATTACTGAAGTAGCTGGTACGGTAGAATCCATTGAAGAAAAAGCTTCAGATCGTACTAAAGATATTACTATTAAGGGTATTACCGATACGCGTACTTACAATGTGCCATTCCAAGCCCGTCTTAAAGTTGTGGAAGGTGACACTGTTAAACGGGGTCAACCACTAACTGAAGGTTCAATTGATCCAAAAGAATTACTCCGGATTACGGATGTTTTATCTGTTGAAACTTATCTATTAGATGAGGTTCAAGGTGTATACCGTAGCCAAGGGGTAGAAATTGGCGATAAGCACGTTGAAGTAATGGTACGTCAAATGTTACGTAAAGTCCGTGTAATGGATCCAGCATCAACTGATATCTTGCCTGGCTCCTTAATGGATATTGCTGACTTTACTAAAGCTAATATGGCCTCCATTATGTCAGGCGAAACACCTGCGACAGCTCGTCCAGTTCTTCTCGGTATCACTAAGGCTGCTCTAGAAACTAAATCCTTTATTTCAGCAGCTTCCTTCCAAGAAACGACACGTGTCTTAACTGATGCGGCTATTCGTGGGGACAAAGACCGTCTAATTGGTTTGAAGGAAAATGTTATCATAGGTAAGCTAATTCCAGCTGGTACTGGTATGCGTCGTTACCGTGATATTCAAACTTCAACTCATGAGGAAGAATTAACGGATATTGCACAAGAATTAACTGAAGAAGTTTCGGTTGATTAATTTATTAATAAATCTAGACCAAGCAAGAAAGTTTCTTGCTTGGTCTTTTTATATTTGAAGTAAAATATGTAAAGGCAGAAAAGCTAATACAAGGAAGGGGACGAAGGGGATCTGTCTAACCTTTGTGATTAAACAACAACAAAGTCCACTTGATGCAGCAAGAAAGAAAAAATAAGGAATAAATTCAAAAGGTAAACAGACACATAGGATTCCAATCAATTTAAGGTCTGCACCGCCGATATAGTTAGTAAAAAAGAAATAGAGTATCGTCAAAATAAATAGAATGAAGAAATGCTGGTAAGAAATAAAAAGAAGCCTGAAAGTAAAATAATTATAAAAAAGGAGAATGAAAAGTCCTATTTGAAATAGGTCGGGAATATACTGATAGCTTAAATCAAAACAGATCATTAGAAATAATATGCTATAGAATAAGTAATAATAAAGGCTGTTGTTAAAATATATGTAGACAATAGAAAAGATAAGTCCAAGTGTAAGCTCACTTAGGGGGTAAATGGGATTAATTATTTGCTTGCAGTCGGGACAAGTACCGCGATAGTAAAGATAAGAAAAAATAGGGATTAATTCTCGCCATGATAAGTGGCGGCCACAGCAATCGCAGACAGATCGACCCAGAAAAAAACTAAATAAGTGATTCCATCGATGGACTAAACATAATTCTAAGGATCCCAAAAAACAGCCGGCTACAAAAACTAAAACTAACCACATAAAGCACCTCCTTTATTAAATACCCTAAATCTAGTCAATTCCTTGGAAGAAACGCCAGAATTTAAATACCCTAAACCTCGTAGAAGTAAGAATAAAGCTGGAAAACGAAGAAAAATAAAAAATACGAAAAAATTAAAAAAATCGTTGACATGAATTGGAATAGGTGATATTATACTATCTGTTGCCGATACAAAGGGCGAACGAAAATAAACAAGTTTAAAATAAATAAAAAAACTTGTTGACAAACGTTTAACATGATGGTAACATATAGAAGTTGTCACTTGAAAAAAACAAAAGACAACGAAAGCTCATTGAAAACTGAACAAAGACAAACACCAATTTGTGTAAGGGGTTCGTATAAACGAACAACCCGAATATTAAATTCGAGACAAACTGTGTATGATCAGTATAAAATCATAATTAGCTAGTATTTAAATGAGTCAATTAGGCTTATGAAATTAACTTTCATGAGAGTTTGATCCTGGCTCAGGACGAACGCTGGCGGCGTGCCTAATACATGCAAGTCGAACGCACTG
>NZ_AUAT01000020.1 GCF_000428865.1 Eremococcus coleocola DSM 15696 | reverse complement strand
AAAAACTGGACTTTATGAGCCCAGTAGAATATCGCATGAAATATGCAGCATAAAAGAATAAAAAATATCCAGAACACGTAAAAATGTGTTCTGGATAAAAGTCCAACTTTTGAGGGTCACCTCAAATCCGGCCTTATTTTTTATTTAAGAAAATTATTTAACAGCGTCTTTTAAAGCTTTACCAGCTTTGAAGCCAGGAACTTTAGTTGCTGCGATTTCAATTTCTTCACCAGTTTGAGGGTTACGGCCCTTACGAGCAGCTCTTTCGCGTACTTCAAAAGTACCAAATCCGATGACTTGAACTTTTTCACCATTTGCTAAGGTTTCTTGAATTGTTTCGAATAACGCTTCTACAGTAGCTGTAACGTCTTTTTTAGTCAAGTTAGTTTTAGCTGCAACTTGTTCTACTAATTCTGCTTTATTTGCCATAAATAAAGTCCTCCTTTAATCTTTGCGTGTTATTCAACACATATAATTTCTGAGTGGCATTTCACTCGATATTACCTATATAGAATATCATACACATTCTTTATCTTCAATCATAAAGTCCCGATTTAAAGCACTTTCAGAAATTATTTTATAAAATTATTGGCGTTCTCTCGTAATTAAGTGGATTGGCGTTCCTTCAAAATAAAATACTTCACGTAATTGATTTTCTAAGAAACGTTTGTAAGAGAAATGCATCAATTCTACATCATTTACAAAGACGACAAAAGTAGGCGGTCCAACGGCAACTTGCGTCATATAATAAATCTTCAAACGACGCCCTTTATCCGTCGGCGTAGGGTTGGTCGCCACTGCATCCATCACAACATCATTTAATAGGGACGATTGAACACGACGATTACGATTTTCATAAATTTGTTCAATCAAAGGACTTAACTGGTCTAAACGTTGGCCGGTTTTGGCTGAGACAAATAAAATTGGTGCGAAATTGAGGTAACGAAATTCTGACCGAACTTTATCAGTAAAGTCCTTAAAACTATCATTATCTTTTTTTAGGGCATCCCATTTATTAACTACAATAATAATTCCTTTCCCCGCTTCATAGGCATAGCCTGCGACATGTTTATCCTGGTCGCGAATTCCTGTTTCAGCATCAAGTACAATACAGACTACATCTGAACGGTCAATAGCAGCTAAGGAACGCATCACTGAATATTTTTCAGTGTTTTCATAAACTTTTCCCTTTTTCCGAATTCCGGCAGTATCAATCACTGTCATTTCTTTACCAGTTTCTGAAATGAATTTACTATCAACTGCTTCGCGGGTTGTTCCCTCAATATTAGAAACAATTACGCGTTCTTCTTTCAAAATAGCATTCACCAGTGAGGATTTTCCAACATTGGGTCGACCAATAAAAGAAAACTTAATAGATGTATCTTCATAGTGAGTCGCCAAATCTTTAGGAAAAGAAGCAACGATTTGGTCTAATAAATCCCCTAACCCTGTGCCATGAGCTCCTGATACCGGGTGGGGTTCGCCCAGTCCCAAAGCATAAAAATCAAAGATATCCATCCGTTGCTCAGGATTATCCGTCTTATTCACTGCCAGAATAATAGGTTTATCTGTTTTAAGTAACATGGAAGCAATGACTTCATCCTCACGCGTCAAGCCTTCTTGAACATTTGCCAACATAACAATCACATCTGCTTCATCTATCGCAATCTCAGCTTGGTAACGAATTTGTTTCATTAGGGGTTGATCATCAAGTTCAATACCACCTGTATCAATCAAGCGATAATCATTGCCTAACCATTTTCCTGTAGCATAAACCCGGTCACGAGTAACACCTGGGAAGTCCTCAACGATTGATACTCTATCTCCGACTAAACGGTTAAAAATAGTTGATTTTCCTACATTTGGACGGCCAACTAAGGCCACTACTGGAATTTCGACCATTTATCTGCTCCTTTCTTGCATTTAAAAAGAGTAGGTATGGACCTAGGCTGAACATTCTAGGCTTAGAGACAACAGGCTCTACCATACCCACTCATAAACTTCCATAAGATACTAAAAGCTGGGAACAAGCCCAGCTTCTTTGTATTCTTGAATTAAATTAGTCTTGATCTGATAAATCGAGGCCACTCAATTGAGAACCTAATAAATCACCCATAGTAAATGAATTTTCAACATCATCTGAGCTAGCAGCTTGTTTATTGAAAGCTGGTTTAGCTGGACGATTGTTAGATTTATTTGCCTTTGGAGCGCGTGGTGCACGTGGGGCAGAATAATCTTCGTTTTCTTTAGCTTCTGAACGAGCTGGAGCTTCTTCTAAAGCTTTAATAGATAAAGATAAACGATGTTCTTCTGGATCAACACTTAAAACTTTAACATCAATTTCTTGACCTTCTTCAAGCTTATCAGCTGGGGTAGCAATATGTTCATGAGAAATTTGAGAAATATGAACAAGTCCTTCTACTCCAGGGAATACTTCTACGAAGGCACCAAAATCTGTAAGGCGTTTAACGGTACCCTTAAGTACAGCACCTTGTCCAGCTTTTTCTTCAATATCATCCCATGGTCCAGGTAAAGTATCTTTAATAGATAATGAAACTCGACCTTCTTCAAAATCAACTGATAATACTTTAACTTTAACTGTTTCACCAGGAGTTAAGTAATCACTTGGTTTAGCCACATGTTCATGGGCAATACGTGAAATGTGAACAAGCCCATCCACGCCATCTAAATCAATAAAGGCACCAAAGTTAACTATACGAGCAACTGTTCCTTCAATGATTGATCCTTCTTCAAGGGTTTGTAAACGTTCTGCACGTTTAGCTTCTCGTTCAGCACGAGCAATATCTTTATGTGATAAAATTAAACGATTGTCATTTGGTTCGATTTCAACGATCTTGAATTTTAGTTCTTTACCAACATAAGTTGAGAAATCATCCACAAAATAATCTTCAACCATTGATGCAGGCACGAAACCACGAACGCCTAAATCAACCACAAGACCACCTTTAACCACGTTTTTAACTGGGGCTTCAATGACTTCGTCATTTTTAGCTTTTTCTTCTAATTCAGCCCATACTTTCTTAGCATCAATGCGTTTTTTAGATAATAAGTAATTTCCATTTTCTTTATCTTTAATTGGTTTTACTACCACTAATTCAACTTCATCACCAATATTAACCACATCAGTTAATTCTTCAATTGGTATAGCTGATAATTCATTGCGAGGAATAACCCCTTCAAGTCCGCCACTTTCTTGGATAGAAACACGCACTTGATTATCATCAAAAGCTAATACGTCACCTACGACAGTATCACCTACTTTGATTTCTTTTACGCTATCTAAAGCATCTTCCATTGTTTCCATTGTAGTATTTTCTACTACTTCTTCATTTCCGTTTTCTACAAACTCTGACATCTACCAGTTCCTCCTAAGCCTTCGCTCATTTTCGTGATCCCTATATCCATAGAAAGTATGCATATAGCAGACCTCATAATATAAATAATAACAAAAGATTACAAAATAGTCTAGTATAAATAGGGACTTCGCCACTTTAATTCTATTATTTTGTAATAATTTTTTTTACGTAAGTCAGCATTTCTTCGATTGTTAAGTCGGATGCATCAATTTCAATTGCATCCTCTGCTTTTTTTAAGGGACTAATTTTTCTACTTGAGTCATATTTATCACGTGCGATGATACTCGCTAGAATTTCTTCATAAGATTCAGTAGCTAAGCCTCTTTCAACATTTTCTTTATAGCGCCTTTGAGCGCGTACCTCAGGCCGAGCCGTAAAGAAAAATTTATAATCAGCTTGGGGTAAGACGACCGTACCAATATCTCTCCCCTCCATTACAACTGATTTTTCTTCTGCGATTTCACGCTGACGAGCCACTAATACTTGCCGAACTATGGGTATGGCTGATACTTCCGAAACATTTTCAGTGACTTTTGAACTTCTAACCCGCCTTTCAACATCCTGTCCATTTAAAAAAATATGCTGAATTTTTTGTTCGTCAACTGCTACGAATTTAAAATCTAATTGACACCGGTTCAAGGTTTCAATCACTTGGTTTAAATCAGTGAAATCAACCTTAGCATCCAAAAGAGCCAGGGTCACTGCACGATACATAGCCCCTGTATCCACAAAAATATAATTTAAATCTTGAGCTAATAACTTAGCTACTGTTGATTTTCCTGAAGAAGCGGGTCCATCAATAGCAATTTGCATAATCTATTCCTCCAAAATTGGTTATCATAAAAACAAGGTGGACTTTAAGTGAATATTAAACTTCACCTTCAGTCCACCCTCACTATTAAAATATTTACAAACTTTTATCAGTAAAATTAAGGAACAACTATCGTCATACCAGGATGAATTGGGGTTGAAGTTGTTGCACCATTCATTTCTAATAAGGTATACACATCAATACCATAATTACGCGCAATTCCATACCAAGTATCACCCTGTTGAATAGTATAAGAGCCTGACCCACTTGGAGTTGTTTCTGGTGTTTCTGGTTCAACTGCTGGTGTTTCTGGTTGAGTTACTTCTTCAGTCACTACAGTACTCTCACTAGATGATTCATCATCATTTTCAACCGTGATAGCACGTGAAGAGATCGATTGGCTTGCACTTGACTGACTTGAAGACGACTGGCTTGAAGCGGATGAAGACTCTTGACTTGTGGAGGTTCTAGAAATCATAACTTGCTCCGCTTTACGTCCAGGAATATCATCGTTATTTCTTTGGGCATCAACAATCATAAAGATTGCAAGCGGAATAATCAATAAGACCACAAAGACAGCTAATAAGACTTTTGATAAGGTAGTAGCTTCTTTATCAGGTTGATTACGTGCAGTCCGTGAAAATTGACGATTTTTTAAGTTTTCATCAGCCGAAAAACGTTGGCTCCAAGGACGACCTTTTTTAGAATCTTTTGCTTGACGATTATTGGGTGCTTGATAGCTTGCCCGTTTAGGTTCTTCAGATGAATCAGACTCGAAAGAATCTTGGTGAGATTCCCTAGTTTGATATTCATCTTCAAATTCATGATCTTTTGGCATAAAAAACCTCCTAAGTATCTAAATATTTGGTTAAATACCCTATTCATTGTTATAATTTTACCCTATTTTAGCATATTTTACAAATTTAACTATAATTTATGCTTTAAAGTTGTGCGAATAACATCATATTGAAATTATTTTGTAATATTTTGCTTATTTTTCTAAAAAATAAGTTAAAAGTGGGGCAAGAACTTCTACTAAGAAAAATTCCTGTCCCACTTTTAAACAGTATTAATTTTACTTTATATAAGGAATATTTTGCTAATACTTTTGTAAAATGTAGTATAAACCTTGTGACTGGATGGTAACTTAAGGTTGTACCGCTAGTTTCTTGGCACTTCTTTTTTGACTATGTCCTTGGTATTCTCCGAAAAGTAAGTCACGTTTTTGAATAAAAGGCATCACAGTTCTTAAAGTAATAATTTGTAGGCCTGCTAAAATTAAACCTTTGATTAGATTAAAAGGCACAATTAGAGTCATGACATAAGCCAAGATATTATCAATTGGAAAATTCAATACTTTTATATAAAGGGGTAAAGCCACATAATAATTAATTAAAGCCATTGATACAGTCAATAAAAGAATTAAACCAATAGACATAAAAGCATATTTAAACCACTTATTACCTTGTTTCATATATTTTAGGACAATATGAGCTGGTACAAACATGGCTAAAGTAGCAACAAAACTCATAATTGCTCCGATAGGAATCCCTACTTCGCCCCCTTTTAACACATAATTTAAACTATCACGAATCAGAGCCACAATCACTAAACCAACCGGTCCATGAACAATGAGTGCAATCAGTGCAGTTAAATCAGATAGATCTACCTTTAAAAATGGTGCTGCCGGTAGAATCGGAAAATCGAATTGTCGAAGCACAATGCCCCATGCTGCCAAAATTGCCAAAAATACCAATGAACGAACGTCTAACTTTTTCATTATCTTTTCCTCCTATTTGGTTCTTTGGGAGCAAAAAAGGAATCCCTGAGGGGATTCCTTGATAAATAGTTGTTTTATAAGCAATGCTCATAAATAATCTCCTTTATCCAGACTTTACTGTCGGTACTGGAATTACACCAGTTCTACAAACTAAGCTAGTTTGTTCGTGGACTTTACCACCGGTCGGGAATTTCACCCTGCCCCTGAAGACGTTTTATTTTATATATTTATAATATCACAAAGATATAAATCTGTCAAAGCTAGTTTATAGGTTTTTTAACTCTGTTACTTCGTTAGGTAAAAGTTCCCGGTATTCCCCAGGTTGCATTTTTCCTAAATTTAGCGGACCAAATTTTTCCCGCTTTAACTTGACTACATGTGCACCCACTGCTTCGAACATTTTTTTAACCTGATGGTTCCAACCTTCATGAATGGTTAACTGCACAACAGACATTTTCTTTTCTAAATTAGTATCTAATACTTTTGCTCTTGCTTTTGACGTTTTCTTACCATCAATAATAATCCCGCGTTCTAGCTTACGCAAAGCTTCCTTATCCAAAATTTTATCCAATTTAGCTACATAGACCTTATCCACTTGGTAACGTGGATGCATCAATTGATTGGCGAACTCACCATCATTAGTTAAAAGTAATAAACCGGTCGTATCAAAATCTAGACGACCAATTGGATAAATTCTTTGGTCAATGTGCTTAAAATAGTCCAGAACAACAGGACGTCCCTTGTCATCTGATACCGCCGAAATAACATTTCGGGGTTTATAAAACAGAAAGTAACGTGGTTCCTCTAGGTAAATTGGGACCTGGTCGACTTCAATCTTATCACTTTGCTTCACCTTAAAGCCCAATTCTGTCACAGTCTGACCATTAACAGTAACCCGACCTTGGCTAATAATTTCTTCACATTTACGGCGACTAGCGATTCCAGCATGAGCCATTACTTTTTGGAGTCGTTCCATGTTTCTGTCTCCTCTTTTTCTTTATCCTGATCAAACAATTCTATTTGCCATTCCTTTGTTCTAAACAGTTCTTCTGAAGCTAATTCAGCGTTTAATGCCAAGGGCTCTATGCTTGGAAGTTCTGCCATACTTTCCAAACCAAAATAATCTAAAAAATAATCCGAAACTCCGTATAAGATAGGTCTTCCTGGCCCTTTTACCCGCCCCACTTCTTTAACTAAATCACGTAATAATAGCTTTTGAATCATATTCTGAGAGGCCACCCCCCGTATTTCTTCAATAGCCAGTCGTGTAATTGGTTGGCGATAAGCAATAATTGCTAAGGTTTCAATCGCAGCTTGGGAGAGCTCTTGATTATAGGGATCTTGTGCAAAATCTTTTACATCCTCAAAAAGTTCCTTTTTTGTCACTAACTTATAAACTTGATTATACTTAGCCAACTCAACAGGAGAATTTTCGCTTTGGGCGAGTAAAAGCTGAATTGAATGAATGACCTCTTTTAGGGTATGATCATCAAGATTTAATTTGTTTTTCAAGTAAGAAGGCGCAAGACCATCATTTCCGGCAATAAATAAAAATCCTAAAATTCGTTTAATCACTGACATTGACTTGCATACCCTCTTTTCGACTAATTTTTATGGGACCTTTTAAAAAATCTTGACTTAGAATGAGTTCTTGCTTACGTACCATTTCCAACATGGCCATGAAAGTAGCAATTAGCTCAGAGGGATTTGCCTGAGTGACACAGTCAATAAAATCTATCTCTTGCCCAACCTTAAGCTGTTTAAAAAGCTGGCGTATAAAAGAGACCTTTTCTTCCACCGTCACACTTTCGGTATGAATCTGTCTTAATTTAGGCTGACGGTCTTCAAACTTAGCCAAGGCTAACTGCATTGCTTTAGCGAGTCCTTCTATACTAATTTGACCTAATTCAAGTGGAACTTTTGTCTGATATTGGCTTAAATCATGAGCCTCTTTAGTTAAAAGAAGCTGTCTTTGCTCTTGATACTCATTTAGTTGACCCGCAACAGTTTGAAATTGTTGATATAAGAGCAGTTGTTGGACTAAGTCCTGCCGTGGGTCTTGTCCTTCATAATCATCTTCTAAGTTAGGATTGGGTTCTATCGGCAATAGTAGGCGACTCTTTATTTCTAATAAGCTAGCCGCCATTACCAAATAATCGCCTATGATATCAAGTTGCAGTTCTTGCATTTGGTGAATATAAGCTAAATACTGAGAGGTTATTTCTCGCATCGGTATATCATTAATATCAACTTCTAGCTCTTTAATAAGATGTAAAAGTAAGTCAAAAGGGCCCTGAAAAGCCTCAAGTTCTAATTTTAAGCCTATTTCTGACACCTTGCCACTTCTTTCTTTTTAAACTGCTTAAAAAGCCCCAGATTGTTCTAAACGATATTTATGTGTCCAAGCCGTTACGGTTTCCATTGTTTGATTAGATCCCATTACGGCTGCATTAGGATAAAGGGTCCTGATTTCTTTATACATTTGATAACCCCAGCCTTCATTACGATAGGATGGGCTGATAGCTACCCTATCAATAATAATGGTTGTAGAAGACTTACTTTCATTTCCATCTTGAATTTGTTGATCCAGAAGTAAGATAGCTAGTCCAAGAAAATTATCAGAACTTTCATTTTTATAAAGGTAAATTTGACATGCTTCATCTTGACGATAAGCTTCTAAAACTTTTTCTTGTTCCTCTAAGCTAGGTGTTTCCTCATCATAAGTATAGGACAGAAAGCCTAATACAATTTTCTCATGACGTTTTTTTGAACTAACTAACATAATTGGTCCTTTCTGGTGCACTCAAGTCAATATTAAACTTACATCCGCGCAACTAATTCTTTAACTAAATGATTAAAACGTGGTTTTTGATGTTTAGTAACTTCAATCACTTCTTTATGGTCCAGAGAAGCTTGCATACCAGCAGCTAAGTTAGTAATACAAGAAATCCCAGTTACTTCCATGCCGCAGTGTTTAGCCACAATCACTTCAGGAACAGTGGACATGCCAACGGCATCTCCACCAATAGTACGTGCATAACGAATTTCAGCTGGGGTTTCATAAGTAGGACCAGCAAACCAAGTATAGATACCACTTTGAAGTTGGTAACCTTCTTCTGCTGCAATCTGATTTAAAATTCCGTGTGTTCTTGAACTATATGCATGTGACATATCCACAAAACGAGGTCCATGTTGATCTATATTAGGTCCAATTAAAGGGTTGACACCAGCTAAATTGATATGGTCACTGATGACCATTAAATCGCCAATATTAAAGCTTTCATTAACGCCCCCACATGCATTAGTTACCACTAATTGTTTAATCCCTAACTCATGAAAAACACGGATAGGGTAGGTAACTGTTTGAATATCATAGCCTTCATAATAATGGAAACGACCTTGGAGCGCAACTACTTTACGACCTGAAAGTTTACCATAGACAAAGGCCCCTTCATGACCTTTTACTGTTGAAACAGGAAAATTTGGGATATTTTCATATGGTATTTTGATTGAATCCTCAAATTCATCCACCATATCTCCCAGACCTGAACCTAATACTAGAGCTATTTCTGGCGAGTCAACCCCTTGAGATATTAAATAATCAATTGTCTTTGCGAACATTTTTAGATCCTCCTAAATCAATTGGTCTAAGAAAGATTTACCATTTTCCGTTGCTTTTACTTTAAAATTATCAGAAATAGTGGCTGCAATATCTGCATAATTTTTTGCTTTTAGTTTTTTAGGCTCTTTTAAGGATGGTCCCCAAACTAAAATAGGAACATATTCACGGGTATGATCTGTTCCCTTATAGGTAGGATCATTACCATGGTCGGCCGTAATCATCAATAAATCATCTTCTTGCATGGCTGCTTGTAATTCAGGAATCCGAGCATCGAAATCTTCCAAGGCTTGAGCATAGCCCTCAGGGTCACGACGGTGACCATAAAGAGCATCGAAGTCTACCAAATTAGTAAAGGATAAGCCTTTAAAATCCTTTTTCATCACTTCTAATAGGGTATCCACCCCATGCATGTTGGATTTTGTCCGATTACTTTCGGTAATTCCTTGATTATTAAAGATATCTGCAATTTTACCTACAGAAATGACATCTAACCCAGCATCTTTTAAGAAATCTAAGGTCGTTTGGCCGAAAGGACTTAAAGCATAGTCATGCCGGTTGGCTGTACGAGTAAAGTTCCCAGGCTCTCCAATATATGGACGGGCAATAATCCGACCCAACATATAAGGTTCATCTAAGGTAATTTCGCGTGCATATTGACAAATCTTATATAATTCTTCCACTGGAATCACATCTTCATGGGCTGCGATTTGTAGAACAGAGTCAGCAGAGGTATAGACAATCAAATCGCCTGTATCTAATTGATGTTGGCCGTATTCTTCGATAATTTCAGTCCCTGAAGCAGGTTTGTTGGCCACTACCTTTCGTCCGGAGAAATCTTCTAATTTCTTAATTAACTCATCAGGAAAACCATCGGGGAAAACCCGGAAAGGTTTTTCAATTTTGAGTCCCATTATTTCCCAATGACCGGTCATAGTATCTTTTCCAGCTGAGACTTCTTCTAGCTTGGTCCAATAGGCTTGACTTTTGTCCACAGGGCTAAGACCTGGAATGGGTGCTATATTAGCCAAACCCATATCTACTAAGTGAGGAACTTTTAAGCCGGCTGTACTGGCAATGTGACCTAGAGTATTTACATCAAAATCATCAAATTCAGCTGCATCTGGCGCTTGACCAATCCCGACTGAGTCCATTACTAATAAATGTATGCGTTTGAAAGTCATACTATCCTCTTCTTTCTATTGCTTAAGCCCCTGGAAAGGACTTACGATATACTTCTTGTAAACGATAATGTGAAATATGTGTATATATTTGAGTCGTTGAAATATTTTCATGACCCAATAACTCTTGAACAAGACGGAGATCTGCGCCATTTTCTAGAATATGGGTAGCAAAGGAATGACGCAAGACATGGGGGGAAACTTTTTTTTGAATAGCAGCTAAGCTGACATATTTATTTAGCGTTTTCCAAATTCCCTGACGAGTAAAAGCTTTACCTCTTTGTGTTAAAAACAAATAATCACTACCAGCTTTGGGTAACCAACCATCACGCACTTGGTCTAAATACTTCTCAATCCAAAAAACTGCTTCTTCTCCTAACGGAACCATACGTTCTTTGTTTCCTTTACCTAAAGTCTGGATAAATCCTAAATCTAAATGTAGATCACCTAAACTTAGATTTGCTAGTTCTGACACCCTCAATCCAGTGGCGTATAGGGTCTCAAACATAGCACGGTCACGAATTCCAAACTTAGTATCAGTATTTGGTGCTGCTAGAATTGCTTCAACTTCAGCCATAGACAAGGAATGAGGTAAGGTCCTAGCCTTTTTTGGACTTTCAATTAAGGCCATAGGATTTTTACTTACAACCCCCTCTACCATTAAAAAGTGAAAAAAAGCTCTTAAAGAAGATAAGATTCTTGCTGCCGTGGAAGCGGCATAGCCTGCTTTATTTAAGCTAGCAATAAATAGTCGCACCAAATCTGTATCAATTTGACTTAATAAATCCATATTTTGTATCTGACAAAATCTAAAGAATTTCTTTAAATCAAGTTCATAATTAGCAATTGTATTTTGACTAAGACCTTTATCTATGGCTAGAAATCGCAAGAAATCAGACAAATAATCATCAATGCGACTGGCTTGATTCATCATTAAGATAAATACCTTCTCCTTTAACTTGCTTAACGAGTCTTTCTTTAAGCAGGCCGCCTAAAGCACGTTTAAATTGTTTTTTACTAATTCCCAATTGATTAACAATATCTGTTGGGTGTGATTTATCGTGTAAGGCTAAAAAGTGTGATGGAATCCGTTTTAGCATGTTTAGAATCATTTGACCATCTTGATCAATCATTTCGTAGGCTCGCGGTTTACTGGACCCATTGAGACGACCATCGGCATGGACATCGACGATTCTTACTTGTAAAACTTGACCTAAATGCACATCATCTGCTAACTCACTTTCATGGATAAAAACCTTATAACCTTCTGTAGATATTGTTTGAACCCCCATGGATAATAGCTGATAAACAGTCACTTGTAAATCTTGATTTTTTAAACGCTCACTAGCACGACGGAAATTACCACTAATCTTTCTTTCATCTCCTAGTTTTGCCCATAAACGATTTTTTTTATCACGGGTCAGCGTCACAAATAAACGACTGTCACGTTTTGGCCAAAAAGCATGGTCATCCGGTAAATCATCTAAAGAGACCGCAATATCTTTATTAGCTAATCCAATATTGACAAAAACCCCCAATTCATGGTGTACGTCTACAACTGACGCCCAATCATAACTATCAAATCGGACCATCGGTAAATCCTCTTGAAAACACCAATCTCCATACTTATCTTGGTAAACTATTCCTTCGAGGACTTGACCTAGTTTATATTCTTGCTTGGCTTGATCCATTACTTTTAAAGTTTGACCCTGATTCTGTACAAAAATTTGGTCATCATTTATTTGACTAACTTTAGCTTCAATAATATTCCCATTTTCAAGCATCTTCTTCCACCTCCCTTACTAACTTAAGTGAAGAAAATCTAGTTTAACAAAGTAACTTCGCCAAACTAGATTCTATCTTATATTTAGATTAATAGCCTAAATACTTACAGTTGCACCATTAAAAACCCGGCCCCGGCGTGCATCTAAAGTAATCAATTGATTATCTATCACCTTATCAAAAACACCATCAGCACCAACAATGACTGGAATACCCAGCTCAACCCCCATGATTGCCGCATGAGAAGTCATACCAGCTTTAGCCACAATAACCCCCGCAGCTTGTTGCATGGCTGGCAGATAGTCTTTATCGGTATTTTCAACAACTAGAATTGCTCCATTATGCATTTTTTTATTGGCTTCTGCAGCAGACCGAGCTAAAACGGCTTTCCCAATCGCATTAGAACGGCCAACTCCGACTGCTTTAAGTATTTCTTCGCCGATCAGCTGAACCTTCATAATATTTGTGGTACCTGATTCTCCAACTGGTACACCTGCGGTAATGATAATTAAATCCCCTTCATGGGCAAAATCTTTAGCAACTGCTAATTTAGTGGCAGAATCTAGCATATCATCCGTTGATTCTGGCACATCAATTACAAAAGCTTGGACACCCCAAGTTAATGCTAACTTATACTTAGTAATTTCAGAGAAAGTAGCGGCCAAGATATTAGCTTGTGGTCGATATTTGGCAATCATTTGAGCAGTATGACCAGATGATGTAGCAGCTACAATCGTTTCAATCCCCAAATTGCGTGCTGTGTGTCCTACTGCCTGACCAATTGATTCAGTTAAATCGGAGTTATCAAATTGTTTCAAGGCTGCGGTGTCTTGCCCTTCGAAAGCTTGTTCCGTTCTAAGGCAAATATCCGCCATCGTCTTAACCGCTTCAAGTGGATAATCTCCAGCAGCTGTTTCTCCAGATAACATTACTGCATCCGTACCATCAAAAATTGCATTAGCTACATCGTTAGCTTCAGCCCGAGTTGGACGCGGATTGTGTTGCATGGAGTCCAACATTTGTGTGGCAGTAATAACCACCTTACCCGCTTGATTACACTTTTTAATAATCGATTTTTGCAAAATTGGCACTTCATAAGTTGGGATTTCTACCCCCAAGTCACCTCGGGCTACCATGATTCCATCAGAAACTTCGATGATTTCATCAATATTATCGACACCTTCTTGATTTTCAATCTTAGACAGAATTTGCACATGGTTCATGCCTGTTTCTTCTAAGATTTCACGAATCTCAAGAACGTCAGCCGCACGGCGAACAAAAGAGGCAGCAATAAAGTTAATATCATTTTCTAGACCAAAACGAATATCAGCCGCATCCTTTTCAGTGATACCCGGTAATTTTAAAGATACATTGGGAACATTGACCCCTTTTTTAGATTTTAAAACACCTGTGTTTTGAATCTCAGTATGAATTTCACCGGCCTGGTGGTCAATATCAGTAATTAATAAATCAATTAAACCATCGTCAAGTAAAATATGGCCTCCCACATGAACATCATTAATTAACTCACTGTAGGTCACAGAAAATTTTTCAGATGTTCCTTGAACTTCATTCATAGAAATAATTACTTTATTTCCTTTAATCAAGTCTACGGTTTTTTCCTTCATATTATGAGTTCTAATTTCAGGTCCTTTAGTATCCAAAAGAATCCCAATATTTAAACCTGTTTTTTCCCGTAAGCTTTTTAGTGATTGAATCCGCGCTAAATGTTCTTCATGGTCACCGTGTGAAAAATTTAAACGAGCAACATTCATCCCAGCATATGCCAAAGATTCAAGCATTTCAGGCTTTTCGGAAGCAGGTCCAATAGTACATACAATTTTTGTGCGTTTCATAAAAACTCCTTTTCTTTAAAACAAGCTTAACGTTGGGTCAAATCACGGTTTAAAATAAATAAGTCTTGACGAAGTTTGTGTTTGGCTTTGGATAAGGTATCAATAATATCAAATTCAGCCAGTTGTTCTCCTTGGATTCCCAAGTAAATACCAGCTTTGCCTTCTCTTAAACAGTCAACCGCACGCGCACCCATTAAGGTTGCATAAACACGGTCACGTGATGTTGGCATACCGCCCCGTTGAATATGTGAAAGACTTACCCCACGAACTTCTTGTTCTGCGGCTAAGGCTTGATATTTTTCGACAAAATCATCTACATTACTAACACCTTCTGCTAAAACGATTAAAGAATAATCTTTTCCACGTTCACGTCCTTGACGAACACGATGAACAATATCTTCCATCTCATAGGCATTTTCAGGAATTACGATAGCATCAGCACCTGCTGCAACACCTGCCCATACGGCAATATCACCTGCATGGCGTCCCATCACCTCAATGACAAAAGTCCGATTATGAGAGGCAGCAGTATCAGAAATACGGTCAATTGCTTCTAAAGCTGAAGAAACAGCTGTATCAAAGCCAATCGTATACTCAGTTCCTGGAATATCATTATCAATAGTACCAGGGATTCCAATGGCTGGAAAACCTAATTTAGTTAAAGCGAGTGCTCCTTGGAAGGAGCCATCACCACCAATTACAACTAGGGCATCAATGTCAGCTTTTTTAAGTTGATCAAAAGCTTGTTTTTGAATATCTGCTTGAGCAAACTCAGGAAAGCGTGCTGAATATAGCATGGTGCCCCCTAATTTTAAGGCATGTTGGGTATCCTTACTTTCTAATTTACGGAAATCTCCTTCAACTAGCCCTTTATAACCATAGTAAACTCCATAGACTTCGATACCATGATGAGCACCTTGTTCTACAACAGCGCGCACGGCTGCATTCATCCCTGGTGCATCGCCACCAGAAGTTAAGACTGCAATACGTTTCATCTCTACACCTACTTTTAATTTTTTTCATATCTATCTTAACATTCTTAGACCACCCTGTCATTTAATTTCTATGAAAATTCCTAAGATTACACTTCCAAATAGAGAATTAACGATATACAACATTGGCCGCTCCAAATCGATTCCGTAAATATGTTTGAACACGTTGGCTATAAGAAATATTATAGGTGTCGTTTAAAGCAAATGGTTTATCTTGGCCGACCACAAGGATAACTTGACAAGGACCAGGATTTGAAATTGATAACTTTTTTAACCATTCAATATTATTATTGATTAAATTATTCTTAGCTAATTTGATGAAACAAATTTTATAATTATTCTGACTACCCTTATCCGAGATTAATTTATCCGGCAGCTCTAAGCGGTTAATAATAATCTGGGCTTGGCCTCGTTTGGATTGACCGTAACTACCAGTCACTAGTAGGATACCCTCTTCTTTTAATAATGAATGGTAGCGCTCAAAGACTTTAGGAAAAAGTACCTGATCAATTTTGCCACTCTCATCCTCTATTTGGGCGAAAGCCATAGTCTGTCCTTGACGGGTTTGAGTTAATTTGATTCTTGAAATAATTCCCAAAAGGCGAACTGGACTTTTGGGCTCCTCCTTTTTTATCTGACTAATATTCATCAAATTTATTTCAGCAGTTAAATTATCTCGATAAAAGTCCAAGGGATGACCCGATAAATAAAAGCCTAAATGCTCTTTCTCTTGGTGGATCAACTGTAGCGGATTTAATTCGGCCACCGTTTCAATCTTAGGAGCCATCTCTTCAAAAAGATCCATATTTAAACCTGAGAAACGAACACTTTCAATCACTTTCTCAAGATTAGTTAATAAGGTTGCGCGATTATAGCCTAAGCTATCAAAAGCTCCGACTTTAATCAGAATTTCTAAAGGAGTCACTTGTAAATATTTATCTGGCAAACGACGTAAAAAATCAAAGAAATCTTGATAGGGTCCCATCAATTGACGATTGTCAATAATTTCTCGCATCAAATCTGGTCGGATTCCCTTGACCATTTGAAATCCCAGACGTAGATCACTGCCATTTGCACTGACGCCCATTTGACTTTTATTAACATCTAAAGTGAGGATTTTTATTCCGGCCGCTTTAATTTCCTCTAAATACGCTTGCATTTGCGTCGGATCAAATTTAAGTTGTCCCAAGAAGAAAGCTTGGGAGTAATGAACTTTTAAATAAGCCAATTGGAAGGCGAGTTTGGAATAGACGACTGCGTGAGACCGGTTAAAGCCATAATTCGCAAATTCTGCAATCGCATCATAGACCTGACTGGCTGTTTTCTCTTCGTAGCCTTTTTCGAGCGCCCCGGTCAAAAAATTTACTTTTTGTGCTTGCATGACCTCATGGTCTTTTTTTGACATAGCCCTTCTGAGCAAATCTGCTTGTCCCATGGTGAAGCCAGCCATAGATACCAAAATCTGCATCACTTGTTCTTGATAAATAATAATTCCATAAGTATCCTTAAGGATGCCTTCTAATTCAGGTACGGGGTAAGTAGCTTGGTATTGACCATGTTTCCGTTTAATATAGGTCTGAATTTGCCCCATTGGACCTGGACGAAAGAGGGCATTCACAGCAACAATATCCTCAAAGCTAGTCGGTTGTAACTGACTTAAAACATTGCGAATACCAGGGGACTCAAACTGAAAGACCCCTCTAGTTTGTGCCCTGCGAAAAAGCTGCAAGGTCTCGTGATCATTCAAATCAATATCTTCAATTTCAAAAGCTTGGTCCTTTACTTTAACTTCTTGCAAAATTTGATCTAAGAGGGTTAAATTCTTGAGTGCTAAAAGATCAATTTTTAACAGACCTAGGTTTTCAACCCCATCCTTATCAAACTGTGTAATTAGGCTTTGTCCTTCTTCTAAGACGGGAATCATCGAATCAATCGGAAAGTCGGTAATGACCAGACCTCCCGCATGAATAGAATGTTCTGAAATTAATCCTTCCAAGGCTTGTCCCGCTTGGAAAATTGCTTGATTAGTTGGTGACGCGTCGACTAAATGACGAAATGATTTATTTTCTTGATAAGCTTGACCCAGATCAATCTTTCGATTTGGATCGGTGGGAATTAGCTTTGACCAAGTTTTTAATTGACTATCTTGTCCAACTTGTCGCAAGACTTCTTGAATGGCTGACTTGGCTCCAAATCGATTAAAAGTTGCTATCTGTGCAACTTGCTCATAACCATATTTTTGCCGCACATAAGCAATGACTTGGTCACGATGACTATTGGGTATGTCCAAATCAATATCCGGCATGGTTTGCCGTTCAGGATTTAAGAAACGTTCAAAAATTAAATCATATTTCAAGGGGTCAATGGTTGAAACACCTAATAAATAAGTAACTAAAGACCCAGGAGCTGAGCCCCGCCCAGCTCCTAATTGAATATGATGTTGACGGCAGTAGCTGACAATATCAGCAACTATTAAAAAATAATCGTCATAACCCATTTGATGAATTACAGAAAGTTCATAGGCTAATCTTTCTTGATAAGTATTCTTAGCCGCTAACCCGAACTGATTCAAGGCCTTGGTCACTAATTGTTTTAAATATTCTTGACTAGTTAGGAGGCTATCAGAATCAAAGACTGGCAATAAATCCTTTCCTTCCTGAAGTTTAAACTCCAGCTGGGTCATTAATTGATCACTGTTTGAAATAATTTCCACTAAACCGTAATGCTGATAAAGATCTTCTAAGTCTTTTCTACTTAAGAGCACTTTTTCCGAACGCTGACCAAAGTTTGTTAAATCTAAGGGTTCATAAGCGGCCCGATCCACTCGCCGCTTTAAAATGGTTAGCGCCATCACATCCTCTTGCTGCAATAGCCTGACAGGTTGGGTACTGACCTGTTTCAAGTCCATACTTTTAGCAAAGTCACTTAGATGACGGGTCACAATTTGGTTAAAGGGGAGAATTTGATGACCTAAATATACTTTATCTTCCCCGAAAATTTCTCTGAGTTGTTTAAGTAAGTCTTGTGCTTCTTTTATTTGATCGTGCAAAACCAAACTATCAAGTTCAGAATCATGACCACGACTGATATACACCAAATGGCCTTTGTAATCAGATAAACAGTTTAGATAGAGTTGATTAGAATATTCTTTTTGATGACTCATCAATCTTGACAATTTAATAAGCCCTTGATAACCCTTTTGATCTATTGCATAGATTAAGGCAGGCCATGCTTTTTGGTCATCAATTAATCCTGGCAAGCTTACCGTTAAGCCAAGTACAGCTTTGATACCGAACACCTGACTAGCTTGATAGAATTCATATGCCGCAAAAAGATTCCCTTGATCAGCCAATCCCACAGCCTGATACCCCATAGCCTTAGCTTGCTGGACATAATCCTTTACTAAGATAGTCGCTTGATTAAATGAATAGGTTGATTTGACATTAAACAAAGCGGTACCCTCCTCTTTCTCTACCTATAAGTATACCTTATTTTAGCAGTTATTTTTTTAATTGTAATGATTCTCTTAGCAATAACTCTAAAGAAATAAAAAAACTACCAGCTTCAAATAAATCAAAGAAGCTGATAGGTTAGAAAAAGCAAAATTATAAGAGTAACATGGCATCGCCAAATGAGAAAAAGCGATATTTTTCTTTCACAGCATGGTCATAGGCCGCTAAGATTTTTTCACGGTCATAGAAGGCTGATACTAACATGACTAATGTCGATTGAGGCAAATGGAAATTAGTAATCAAATGATCAACCACTTGATAGTCAAAACCAGGGGTTATGAAAATAGAGGTCCAACCAGAATCCGCCACAAGCTTCCCCTCAAATTTATGTGAGATGGTTTCCAGAGTCCGGACCGATGTGGTTCCGACCGCCGTAATCTTGCCACCCGCCGCCTTAATCCGGTTAATGGCTTGGGCTGATTGGTCAGATAATTGATAAAATTCTGCATGCATGTCATGGTCTTCAATATTATCCACGGATACGGGTCTAAAAGTACCTAAACCTACATGAAGCACTAGCGGAATGATTTCAATTCCTTTAGCTTTGGCCGCCTCAAGTAATTCCGGGGTAAAGTGCAAGCCAGCAGTAGGCGCCGCAGCTGAACCATTTTCTTTAGCATAAACAGTTTGATAACGATCGGGATCATTCAATTTTTCTTTGATATAAGGTGGCAGCGGCATTTGCCCTAATTCCTCTAAAATTTCCAAGAAAACTCCTTGATAGTCAAATTCGATAATCCGCCCCCCATGATCCAATTCTTCTTTCACGATGGCCGTTAATTGTCCCTGACCAAAGGATATTTTGGTTCCGACTTTAGCCCGACGGGCAGGCTTAACTAAAGTTTCCCATTCATTGCCTTCCCGGTTATGGAGAAGGAGTACTTCTAAATGGCCACCTGTTTCCGGTTTGGTTCCAATAATCCGTGCAGGAATGACCCGAGTCTCATTCACCACGAGTCCATCCCCGGCTTGTAAATAGTCCAAAATATGCTTAAAATCAGTATCCATTAATTGGTCTGTATGACGGTCAATAACTAATAAACGCGATGAAGACCGGTCTTTCAAGGGGGTTTGGGCAATTAATTCTTCAGGTAATTCATAGTCAAAATCTTTAGTAGACAGGGTCAATTCAGTCATCCTCTTCTTTCTCAAATTCTATCTTTAAATGGTCATAAGCTTGTCGAGTCACAACCCGACCACGGGGCGTTCTTTGTAAAAAACCTATTTGCAATAAATAAGGTTCATACATATCTTCGACGGTTCCGATATCTTCTGATATATTCACCGCAATCGTATTCAGCCCCACCGGTCCGCCTTGGTAGAGATCAATCATAGCTTTTAATAATTTACGGTCAGTTTGGTCTAGGCCCTTGTCATCAATTTCAAGTAATTTGAGGGCTTCTTGGGTCACAGCTTGAGTAATCACCCCATCATGCTTGACTTGGGCAAAATCACGGACCCGCCGCAAAATTCGGTTGGCCACCCGGGGAGTTCCCCGCGACCGCCGGGAAATTTCTAAAGCCCCTTGGCTTTCAATCCCAACATCAAAAATATTTGCCGACCGTTCCACAATCAACTGCAAATCAGCCTGACTATAATATTCCATATGCATTACAATGCCAAACCGCTCCCGTAAGGGCTGGGTTAACATTCCGGCCCGCGTAGTTGCTCCAATCAAAGTAAAAGGAGGTAATTGAAAATGGATGGGTTGACTGGTGGGCCCTTGCCCCACCACAATATCCACAAAGTAAT
This sequence comes from Eremococcus coleocola DSM 15696, assembly GCF_000428865.1. Taxonomy (GTDB): domain Bacteria; phylum Bacillota; class Bacilli; order Lactobacillales; family Aerococcaceae; genus Eremococcus; species Eremococcus coleocola. The sequence goes on along the minus strand of NZ_AUAT01000020.1, from coordinate 24,148 downwards.
CTTCCATGGCCGAATAGAGGACTTCTTCCACCACCCTCGGTAAGCGGTGGATTTCATCAATAAAGAGAATATCACCAGGATTTAACTCATTTAAGAGGGCAATTAAATCACCGGGCCGCTCGATAGCAGGGCCAGAAGTCGTTTGGATTCCTACCTCTAATTCGTTAGCGATGACCATCGCCAAAGTCGTTTTCCCCAGTCCTGGCGGTCCATATAAAAGGACATGGTCTAAGGCTTCCTGACGTTGCCGGGCTGCTTGAATGTAAATGGCCAAAGCTTCCTTGACCTTATTTTGGCCAATATACTCTCTCAAGAATTTGGGCCGTAAACTAAATTGCTGACTGGAATTATCAGCTTCTAAGTCAATATCTTCGGGTAAAGATTGACCGGAAATAATACGTTCATCCATTCGAACCCTCCTTTCATTCTTAAACTCAGTCCAAGTTGAATATCTTAACAAAATTAATTTTTACACATAACTCAATGGGGTTAAGCAAATGTTTAAGACACTAATAATTTAAAGGCAAAAGACAAGGCTTCTTGGGTTGAAGCAAAACTTTGTAAAGCCATCGGCTTAGCAATGGCTTTGATTTCTCGTTGCGAATAACCCAAACCTGCCAAAGCTTCGGCCACCTCATCAAATTGCGCTTGGTTACTTGAGGATGCTTGTTGACTAGGCGCTAGCTCTGCCCCATCATTGGCCACAAAATCACCTAATTTACCTTGCAAGTCTAAAATCATCTGCTGAGCCGTTTTCTTACCCACACCAGGGAATTTGGTTAAATAAGTAACATTCTGACTTTCAATCGCTTGAACTAAGCCAGTATGGTCATTTAAAGCCAGGATAGACAAGGCTGATTTGGGCCCAATATTAGAGACCCGGTTCAAAAGATTAAATAACTCCTTCTCTTGCATATCTTTAAAACCATAAAGGGTTAGGGAATCTTCACGGACCACTAATTCTAGATAAACTTGAACTTCTTCATTTAAATGACGATTCCATGCATAAGCATTGGGGGAATAGATTTTATAGGCCAAACCACTCGCCGTAACAACAAGATAAGTTGGGTGGATTTGGCTTAAAATTCCTTGAATATATTCGTACATAATTAGTCCACAAATTCCTTATATTGACCATACCCTGCTTGGTCCATTTCTTCTAGCGGAATAAAACGTAAAGCCGCAGAATTAATACAATACCGTAAACCGCCCAATAGGCTAGGTCCGTCATCAAAAACATGACCCAAGTGGGAATCAGCTTGCGGACTACGAACTTCGGTCCGTTCCCGTAGTAAGGTCTTATCAGATTTTTCAACTAAGGACGAACCAGGAATTGGCTTAGAAAATGAAGGCCAACCACAACCAGCGTCATACTTATCGGCAGATGAAAACAGGGCTTCTCCTGAAACGACGTCCACATATATTCCTTTTTGATAAAAGTCATCATACTGACCACTAAATGGGCGTTCAGTTCCCGCATTTTGTGTCACCTCATACTGTAGGGCATCTAACTGGTCAATCTGGGCTTGATATTTTTCTTTACTCATCGAACTTGTCCTCCTTCGTGTGAATCTTGAATACGTTTAAATATTTTTTCTAATGATTTCTGATCAAATTCTACAAAAACTGGGCGTCCATGCGGGCAATGGTAAGGGTCTTCTAAGTGAGCCATATCTTTAATTAGGGCTTCTGCTTCCTTAGGAGCCAAATAATGGTTAGCTTTAATGGCCCCCCGGCAAGAAGACATAATAATCGAAGCTTCTTTTAATTGAGCCACGGTTAAATCAGGCTCTTTAAGAAGGCGGTCTACCAAACCATAAATTAAATCGTCCAAATCCTCGTCTAGAATCCAGTTAGGATAGGACGGCAACTGGTAGGAATTGGGTCCAAGATTTTCCAGGAAAATCCCCAATTTTTCTAAAGATGGTTTTATTATTTCAATCGTCGTCATTTGCTCTAAAGAAAACTCAAAGACATGAGGCAGGAGCAAATCTTGTTGCAAGGTCACATCCGGATCATAGGTCATAAAATGTTCATAACGTAGGCGTTCCTGGGCAGCATGCTGGTCAATCAGATAAAAACCTGATTCTGACTCAGCAATTAAATAAGTACCATGAATTTGTCCCACATAACGCAAGGCTGCAAAATCTATGCCCTGCTTTTCAGTCTCTCTCTCGTAAACTTCTGAAGACTGTTGAATTTCCGAATCTAAGACAGCTTTGAAATTTGAGTCAGGTAACGCTCTAGTTGGGTGCCCTTGGTCGTTACCCTGAGAACATGAGTTTTCTCTATCTATGCCTAAAGCTTGCTCTAAGGCTTGGTAATGAGACATCGGTGGCTTAGAATAATTTTCTTGTCTTACTGGCTTATTCTCAACTTCTTGGTCTACTTGGTCTGGGTCTTGTTGATGTTGGAAATTACTATCTACCTTCCCAATCGAGCCATTTAGGTCTAAAGGGATTGTACGTTCGGACAGACGGTAATTATCTTGCGCAACCAAGGTCTGGCCTAAATTAGGGACAGGATTCACTTGGCCTAAACAGGCTTTAACCCCGTCTTGAATTAGTTTAGCTAATTCAGACTCTTTACTCAAGCGAACTGTTTGCTTGGTTGGATGAACATTCGCATCGACTAGACGGGGGTCTAAGTCAATGGCCAAAATTGAAATGGGATAACGGCCAATCATTAGTTGGCGCCCGTAAGCCTTAATCAGGACTTGATTCAATTGGTTAGAATAAACGGCCCGACCATTCACAAACCAATGAATATAGTTGCGAGAGGTCCGGGTCAAGGTTGGCGGTGAAATAAAACCAGATACCTTGAAGTCATCATCGGCTACATTTAATGCGATGAGCTGACGGGCTAAATTGGCTTGATAAATTTGGGCGATACTTTCTTGCAACCGTCCCCGTCCTGAGGTTTGAAAAAGTTTTTGCTGATTATTAAAGAGGGAAAATTGGATTTGAGGATAAGCCAAGGCCATATTCTGCACAAAACGAATAATATGTTTTAATTCAGTTTGCAGTGTTTTTAGGTGCTTAAGCCGAGCGGGTGTATTATAAAATAATGATTTAACCTCGATCTTGGTTCCTTGGTTCCCGGCACATTGGCCTTGGTTCATTAATTTTGAGCCTGCGATTTCGACAAAATTTGCCTGGTCTTGGCCAGCTTGACAGGACTCGACCCGGACCTTAGCTACAGATCCAATTGAAGCTAGCGCCTCTCCCCGAAAGCCTAACGAATGAACATTAAACAAATCATTTAACCGATAAATTTTACTGGTTGCATGGGGTAAAAAGGCGAGCTGCAGGTCCTCTGCATCCATTCCTTCCCCATTATCTTGAACCATAATTTGACTGATACCAGCCTCTTCTAAATAAACACTTATGATTGATGCTCCCGCATCAATTGAATTTTCAACTAATTCTTTGACGACTGAGGCTGGTCTTTCAACGACTTCCCCTGCTGCTATTTGATTAGATAAGGCAGCTGGCATTTGTTTAATTTTACTCACGACAGGGCCTCTTTTCTAAGTTAATCTAATAATTCTTGGGCTTGGTTTTGGAGTTTGGCTAAGTAAACCATGGTGTCCAATGGCGTCATTTGATTTAAATTAGCTTTAGTTAAATTTTCTAACAAAGGACTGACAGGATTTTTTTGTTTAACATCAAATCCATTTGAATCGAGACTTTCTTGGTCAAATAAGGATAGTTGTTGGTCCTCATTTTGATCCATCTTCTTAGCCTTTTCCTCTAATCTAAATAGAATTGCTTGACTATTTTGAATCAAACTTTCAGGTAAGCCTGCTAGACGCGCAACATGAATCCCATAAGACTTATCAGCGGGCCCATCAAAAATTTTATGAAGAAAGATAAGCTCCCCATTTTTCTCACTCGCGCCCACATGGATATTACGAATATTGGATGATTCAGTGGCTAAGTTAGTTAATTCATGATAATGCGTTGAAAAAATAGTCAAAGCACGGACTTTATCGGCAATATATTCGATAATACCTTGGGCTAGGGCCATCCCATCATAGGTTGCGGTCCCCCGGCCAATCTCATCAAAGAGTAATAAAGACCTACTGCTTGCCTCTTGTAAGGCTTCATTCGTTTCCATCATTTCAACCATAAAAGTGGATTGTCCCCGGGAAATATCATCCGCTGAACCAATCCGGGTGAAAATTTTATCCACAATCGGCAGTTTGGCTAACTTAGCAGGCACAAAGGAACCAATTTGATTCAAAATAACCGCATAAGCAACCTGACGCATAAAGGTAGACTTACCTGACATATTCGGTCCAGTTAAAAGTAAAAGATATTTATCTGGACTTACTTTTAGATTATTAGCCACAAAATTGGCCGGTCCTATCATTTGTTCGATCACTGGATGACGACTCTCTTCCAGTTCAAGTTGCCCTGGTTGATCAATGATTTGGGGTCGACAAAAATTCTCTTCTTCAGCCAAACTCGCAAAAGCACATAGAATATCTAATTCAGCGACTTGTTTAGCTAAACTTTGTAAAGTTGGGATATGCCGACTTAAATCTTGACGAATCGCAACAAAAAGCTCGTATTCCAATAGTTTTGCCTTATCTTGAGCTTCTAGAATAGTGGTTTCAATGTCTTTTAATTCCTCAGTGATAAATCGTTCATTGTTGGCTAGGGTTTGTTTCCGCTGATAACGCGGATCCTCTAATTGGGCCGCTTGTAACCGAGAAATCTCAATATAATAGCCAAAGACCTTGTTATAACCTACTTTTAAGGTTTTTAGACCGGTTTTTTCGCGTTCACGTTGTTGTAACTCTACTAGCCATTGTTGTCCATGATTCAAGGCATCCCGGTACTTGTCTAATTGTTGATGATACCCATCTCTGATAATATTACCTTCAGTGACGGATAAGGGTGGGTCCGGTTCTAAACTCTCTTCTAAAAGCTTAACTAAAGTATCGAAGGAAGCCAAAGGATTAAAAGCGTCTTGACCATCTGCTCTTAGGGCTGCGATCACCTTATTTAAATAAGGAATTTGTTGGAGTGATTGTTTTAATTGAATCATATCCCGGGCATTGGCATGACCTAAAGAAATCTTAGTTACCAGACGTTCTAAGTCATAAATCTTATCCAAGGCTGATTCTAAATCTAAGCGATGGAAATAGTTCTCGATTAAAGATTGTACTTTATCATGTCTTTGCAATAAAGGCTCTTTTACTTGCAGGGGTTTATCTAACCATTGATGGAGGAGTCGACCACCCATAGCAGTTTTAGTGCGGTCTAAATACCATAATAACGACCCCTTCTTGCGTTGTGACCGCAAGGACCGGCTTAATTCAAGTTGACTCTTGGTATAAGGCGTCATTTGTAAATAATCAATGATTTGATAGAAATTAACTGCTTGGAAATGATCTAAATCCTGCATTTGGACTGATTCTACATAAGCAAGTAATAGGTTTAAGCAAGCCAAACCCGCTTCAGCTTGGTCACTTGTCAGGGATTTACTTAATTTAGTCATCAGACTAGGACTGGCTTGGGCTTGGTCATCAATCACAGAGAAATGCGTCTTAAGATTAGCTTTTAGAAATTCTAAGAGACTAGGATTAATCGAATCTGGATAGACAAGTTCACTGACTTGTATGCCTTCTAATTCATTGATTAATTGATTCATCTCTTGACCTTGAGTCAAAAAGACTTCACCCGTAGAAACATCACAATAAGACAAGTAGAAGAACTCACCTATTTCTTTCAGGCAAGCGATATAATTATTTTCTTTTTGATTTAATGCCTTTTCTTGCATAATGGTTCCTGGGGTAATAACCTTTATTACGCCCCGTTTAACCATTCCCTTAGTTAGTTTAGGGTCTTCCAACTGTTCACAGATGGCTACCTTATGGCCCGCTTGAACTAAGGTTTTAATATAATCATCAGCAGAATGATAAGGCACACCGCACATTGGAATAGGATTATCGACATTTTTGTTACGCGAAGTTAGGGTAATCTCTAGAATCTTACTAGCTTGGAGGGCGTCTTCATTAAACATTTCATAGAAGTCGCCTAAGCGAAAAAATATAAAACAATCGGGATAGCGTTCTTTGACGGCATCATACTGTTCCATCATGGGGGTTTTTTTAACTTTTCCCATATTATCCCTCACTTTCTTAACTTTTATAATCTTTTTAATTTTACCATAAATTTAGCCAAACTGCTTCTCGAATACATAACTACTAAACTAGCAATGGATAAAGGGTAAATAGGATAATTTGTTAAAAATTCAGGTAAGAAAAAAGGTTGGGCAAGCCCAACCTTTAGAAACTATTTGGCATAATCAACTGCTCTTGTTTCACGAATTACAGTTACTTTAATATTACCAGGATAAGTCATTTCATTTTCAATGCGTTGTTTAATATCATGTGCAACTTTAACGGCGCGAACATCATCAATTTTATCAGGTTTAACCATAACCCGGATTTCCCGTCCCGCTTGAATAGCATAAGAATGTGAAACCCCATCAAAACTATTAGAAATTTCTTCCAATTGTTGTAAGCGTCGAATATAATTTTCCAAGGACTCACTCCGAGCACCTGGTCTTGCCGCAGAAAAGGCATCCGCTGCAGCCACAATGACCGCAATCGCAGAACTTGGTTGTACATCACCATGATGGGCGGCAATAGCATTAACCACCACTTCTGGTTCACGGTAACGTTTAGCAATTTCAGTCCCGATTTCCACATGGGTTCCTTCAACTTCATGGTCTAAGGCTTTACCTAAATCATGAAGGAGACCAGCACGTTTAGCCATATTTACATCTTCGCCTAATTCATTAGCCATAAATCCAGCTAATTTGGCTACTTCGATCGAATGCTTCAAAACATTTTGGCCGTATGACGTACGGTAAGCTAACCGTCCTACCATCTTAATGACATCTGGATGCAAATTATGTAAGCCTAATTCAAAGACAGCTTCTTCACCCACTTCACGGATTTTTTCATCCATTTCCTTACGAGCTCGTTCAACAATATCTTCGATCCGAGCCGGATGAATCCGTCCATCTTGAATAAGTTTTTCAAGGGCAATCTTAGCAATCTGACGACGAATTGGATCAAAACCAGATAAGACCACTGTTTCAGGGGTATCATCGATAATCAAATCCATCCCAGTCAAACTCTCAAACGTGCGAATATTTCGACCTTCACGACCAATAATGCGACCTTTCATCTCATCATTTGGTAACTGCACGACTGAAACGGTATTATCCGTCACCAAATCGGTTGAAGTTCTTTGAATGGCCGACATAATAATATTCTTAGCATTACGATCTGCTTGATTTTTAGCTTCTTGTTCAGCATCTCTGACCATAATCGCCATTTCTTGCTGTAGACCTTGTTCTGTCTGAGCCAATATTTGTTGCCGGGCATCATCACGGGATAGTGCTGCAATCCGTTCTAATTCAGCCTCTTGTTGCCCCACTAATTCTTCAACTGCTTTTTCACGAGTTTCTAATTGTTCCACCCGTGTTTGATAAGCCTCTTCACGTTTTTCTAAATGAAGTTCTCTTTGATCAAGATTATTTGATTTTTGATCCAAGCTTTCTTCTTTTTGAATTAAACGATTCTCAGAGCGACTCACTTCAAAACGACGTTCTTTTAATTCCGTTTCGATATCATTACGGTACTTTAAATTTTCTTCCTTCGCTTCGAATAAAGCTTCACGCTTTAGAATCTGAGCTTGTTTAATGGCATCATCAACGATATTTTCAGCATTTTCTTTAGCATTTTCAATATTTTTTTTGTGTCTTGCTGCTGCAAGTCCAAAACCAATGACTAATCCAATTACTAAAGCAAGTATCGCGAAGGCGATTGACATAAAGTCCATAGTGTCACCTCCGTATCTAATTTTAATAATGGAAATTAAAAATATGTTCAGCATGTATTTCTACACAAGTATAATAATAAGTTTTTTTGACTAATTAGTCAATCATACTTTAATTATGGACTCATAAAAATAATAAAGATAAATCTTCTACTATTTATAACAATATTTTAGCTGGATAAATCCCTCTATTTTTATTGGAGGGTCTACGAATACTTAAGTAAACAAAAAAGCCTAGTATATCTTTAAGTGTAAATCCTCCAAAGTTAGCTTACCAGCAAAATTTTAAAGGAAATAAAAGTAACATACTAGGCTTTTTTGTTTTATTATCATCAGGTGATTCTTCTTATACTTTTACTAAATTAGTCTTATTATAAGTCTAATTCAGTCGATTCACTTTCAGCAGTTTCTGAATTTTTAGGTCCAATATTATAATGAGCCCTAACTTTACTATTTATTTCCTCACGAACTGCTGGATTATCAATTAAAAACTGTTTTGCATTCTCACGACCTTGGCCGATCCGTTCGTCACCATATGAATACCAAGACCCTGCTTTATTGATAATATCTAAATCAGCAGCCATATCAACAAGCTCTCCCTCTTGAGAGATACCTTGACCATACATAATATCAACCATGGCCTCTTTAAAAGGAGGAGCAACTTTATTTTTTACCACTTTAATCCGGGTCCGGTTACCTATCATCTCCCCACTATTTTTGATGGTTTCAGCACGTCTAACTTCTAACCGAATGGTGGAGTAGAATTTAAGGGCACGACCACCTGGGGTCGTTTCAGGATTACCAAACATAATCCCTACTTTTTCACGGATTTGGTTAATAAAGAAACAAATTGTTTTGGTTTTATTCACAGAGCCGGATAATTTACGTAAGGCTTGTGACATTAGCCGAGCTTGTAAGCCAACATGGGCATCCCCCATATCTCCTTCAATTTCAGCTCGAGGTACTAAAGCGGCCACTGAATCAACCACAATAATATCAACCGCACCAGAAGCTACTAAGGCATCCGCAATTTCTAAACCTTGTTCTCCTGTATCTGGTTGTGATAGCAATAACTCATCCACATCAACACCTAAGTTGGCAGCATAATCAGGATCTAAAGCATGCTCAGCATCAATAAAGGCAGCGGTACCCCCTTGTTTTTGTACTTCTGCAATAGCATGTAGGGCCACAGTTGTCTTACCAGATGATTCTGGTCCATAACATTCGATAATCCGGCCCCGCGGATATCCGCCGATACCTAAAGCCACGTCAAGGGCTAAGGAGCCAGTTGGAATCGTTGAAATCTTTGTATCAGTTTTTTCGCCTAATTTCATAATAGCCCCTTTACCGAAGTTTTTCTCGATATTTTTAAGGGCTAAGTCTAAAGCTTTTTGTCGTTCTGTATTAACCATTTAAGTCCTCCATTCACTCTTACATTAATATAATATACAATCATTGAAAGAATAGCAAGGGAAAAGCGAACGTTTGTTCTATTTAGTGTAATATTCCCTGACTAAATTTAAGGCCTCCAAACATGTGATTTCTCTAACTGTTTGACGAGGCTTATGATCAATATGAATACACTTAGATTCTAAATAGCCTTTGCCATCAGCAATTGCTAAATATACGGTCCCCGCTTCAACTCCTTGATCTGGTCCCGGGCCAGCCACTCCTGATACGGCAATTGCTAGGTCACTTACACATTTTTGCAAAGATTTAAGTGCCATATCTTTGACTAATTCATGGCTGTAAACTGTATATTGAGTAATGGTTTCGGCGTCAATACCTAGAATATTTTCTTTGGCTTCGACTTGATAAACCACAAAGGCTCCTTTAATGACTTGGCTAGCTCCAGGAATTTGAGTTAAAGTTTCAGCAATTAAACCACCCGTCAATGATTCTGCTACTGCTAGGCTTTGCTTATGTTTTTTTAATTGATCCACCACATTTTGAGCTAAACTGTAGTCTTGTCCTTGGCCAATAAAATAAGGGTTTAAGCGATCTAAAATCTGGTCTTGAACTTTTTGATTCAAAGCTTGAGCCTCTTCAAGCGTTTCTGCCGCAGCCGTTAGTCTAACAGTGACCAATTTAGGTTTTGAATACATGGCAATGGTTGGATTACTTTGATCCATGACGATATCATCTATTGCATCAGCTAAGGATGCTTCGCCGATCCCAAAAAAATTCAAATAATCTGAATCAAAGACCTGCCCATGATTTTCAGCGTGCTTAGCTTGAAGTAATGGAATTAAGTATTGTGTCACCATGGCTTTCATTTCAAAGGGAGGTCCTGGTAATAAAACAAAAATTTGATTATTCTCCGTTTCATAGAATGAACCTAAGGCTAACCCAACATCATTAGGTAAAGCTTGTCCTCCTTCAATATACCAAGCTTGTTGGTAATCATGTTTTGAAACTTTTCGATGTCCCCGTTCAAAATAATCTTCAATTCGACTTAATTGATTTGCATCAACTTTTAGCTCTGCTTGTAAGAAATCAGCCATAACTTCTTTACTAATATCATCACGGGTAGGTCCTAGGCCTCCCATCATGATAATTAAGTCGGACCGACTTGAAGCTAAACTTAAAGTATCCTTCATCCTTTGTGCATTATCACCCACTGTCTCTTGATAATACGTAGCAATCCCAATATCCATCAGGACTTGCGCCAACCAAGCACCATTAGTATTGACAACATAACCCGTTAATAATTCTGTTCCTACTGCAATAATCTCAGCCTTCATGGCTTTGGACCTCCCTATACAAATACACCATTTAAGGTAATTTCCTTGAAAAATAAAAAAAGTTGGTCTTTGTCTCGCAGACTCCAACCAACAAGAAAAATGACTACATGGCAGCTCCAAAAATATGGCGAGCATGATAAAAATAATCAATACCTGAATAAACAGTAAAAAATAAACAAATATACAGCAAGAGGGTCGCGATAGGGATAGAAACCAAGACAAACCCAGCATCTTCTAACAAGAAGAACAAGATCGCAAACATCTGAGAAAAAGTTTTTATTTTGCCAGGTAAGGCAGCAGCCATCACTGACCCTTGATATTTAGCTAAAAGTACCCGTAAGCCGGTGACCAAAAGCTCCCGCGAGATAATAATAATAGCTACCCAAGCTGGTACTTTGCCCATAGCCACTAATAAAATGAAAGCAGATAAAACTAATAATTTATCCGCCATCGGATCAAAGAATTCACCGAATACCGTCACCAAATTGTATTTGCGTGCTAGAAACCCATCTAAAAAATCTGTAAATGAAGCTACCGCAAAAACAATTGCAGCGAGTAATTGGTTAGTCGGTATCGAAGCACCTAACACTTCAACTGAATGCATACTAGTAGGCCAATATAATAATCCTATAAACACAGGTATCATACATATCCGAAATAAGGTTAATTTATTAGCAATGTTCATTTTATTCCTCCGTTTGAGTATCAGGAGTTAGTGATTCATCTTGACCCTCACTTGCTAAAGGACTCTCACTGGTTTGTTCTGGGCTAGCACTGGCATCTTTAGTCACGAAAGTAATTGTATCATTGTAAGAATCTTCTGGTAGATCTATTTGAGTACCATTAACCTCAATCGTAGCTCCTTCAGGATAGCCTAAGTTAATCACTGCCTGTTTAACATTCTCTGGCATTGAGTAATCTAAGCTTTCGTCTGTACTTAAAGTTTGGTCAACCACAATTCCACCGTCTTCAAAAACGCCAACCCATACAAAATTAAGGGCTTTTACTGTGATTTTATAATCCTTACTTGACCCATCAAACTCATAAACTGGATTTGATCCCGGTTCAGATACCAAGCTTAAGACTTGATTTCCAACTTTAATTTGATTCTCTGCAAGTTCAATGTTGGCTTCTTCCGACTCCTGACTTGATTGCTCTGAAACTTGAGCGGCTGATTCGGGTTCAACCGGACTAACAATTTCAGATTGTGAAACTGAAGCCAATGATTCATCAACAGAATCAGGTTTAGTCACCTTATTTATTGCGATAAGCAAGGTCACCATAATAAAAAGAATTAATAGAACTAAAATTGCTAAGGGTAAATACGACAAGGCTTTTTCAAAACTTGATTTCTCTTCATGGTGGTGCAAGCTACTCCTACTAGGAATAGTTTCTTCTTTTCGACTACGAAAAGCTAAATCAAGCTCATCCTCATCGAACTCATGACCTTGCGCTTCAAATTCTTCAATTAAATCATCCCCATTTAGTCCGATTACATCAGCATATTGCTTGATGAAGGCTCGAACATAAAATGCACCCGGCAGTTGATCATAATTTTCTTCTTCAATTGCTTGCAAATACTTTTTTTGGATTTTGGTTAATTGTTGCAAGGTATTAAGGGTATAACCCTTTTCAATACGGGCATCTCTAAGCTTTGACCCTAAGTTATTCATGTATAGTCATCCTCTTCTACAGACATATTCAGCCACTATTATAACACAAGTGCCAAGACCATAGCATCATTGAGCTTGAAATTTATTTTAAAATCCTATGAAATATGGAACTTAATAACTTAAACGATAACTTACCTAAAAAAACTAATGGGACTGAGCAAAGTGCTCAATTCCATTAGTCTTTCGATTAAATATATTATATATTGATTATTTAGTTTTAATATACGTTGTTCCGTTGGCAGCAGGTCCAGCAGATTGACGAACAAAACTCACTAGCACAATAATTGTTACAACATAAGGAGCAATTTGAAGATAAACTGAAGGAATCCCCGCTATCAATGGAATCTGAGAACCAATAACAGATAAGGACTGTGCAAAACCAAAGAACAAGGCTGCTCCCATGGCTCCAATTGGATTCCATTTACCAAATATCATGGCAGCCATCGCCATAAACCCTTGTCCAGCAATGGTTGAGGCAGAGAAGTTTAAAGAAATAGATTGGGCTAAAACGCCGCCTCCAATTCCACCTAAGAAACCGGATATAAGGATACCAATAAAGCGTAGCCGGTAAACGTTAATTCCTAACGTATCTGCTGCCTGAGGGTGTTCGCCGACTGAACGAAGCCGTAAACCAAACCGAGTTTTAAACAGAATAAAATAACAAATAATCGCTAAGACAATTGCTAAATAAGCTGGTACAGAAGTCGAAGTAAAGAAAATTTCACCAATCACAGGAATCTTAGATAGAACTGGGAAATTATAGTAACCAAAACTATGTGAAACAAAATCTGTTTGTCCCTTCCCTTCGAAAAGTTCCCGAGTTATAAAGACAGCTAAAGATGGGGCGATTAAGTTCAAGACTGTCCCAGAAATAACATGATCGGCCCGAAGATAAACAGTAGCTAAGGCATGGATAGATGCAAAAGCGACCCCAACTAAACCTGCTATGATAAGGCCCAACCAGTGGCCATAAGGATGACCAGCAGCTGAATAAAAAAGATTGAAAACAATGGATGAGAAGGCTCCCATGACCATGATTCCTTCCAGACCCACATTAACCGTACCAGATCGTTCAGAGAAAACCCCGCCGAGGGCAGTGAAAATCAAAGGAGCGGAATAAACTAAGGTCGATGAAACTAATAAAGAAATAGTTGAAATCATTTATTTTCCCCTCCTTGTTCGACGATGGTTTGATTGCCCACAACTGGAGCTTTTTTACGTTTATCCAAGAAATAAGTAATGACATAAGATGAACCAACAAAGAAGATAATACTTGCAATAACAATATCTACAACCTCTGATGGCACTCCGCTTTGTAATGGCATGGACGTTCCACCTGTCTTTAAAGCCCCAAATAAGAAGGCCGCAAAAATTGTTCCTAGCGGGTTTAAAGCCCCTAATAAGGCTACCGCCATTCCATCAAAACCAATTGAAGGTGCTACCCCATTGGTTAAGAAAATATAACCATATTCGCCAAGTCCATTCATTACCCCACCTAATCCAGCTAGGCCACCTGATAAGACCATAGCCATAATAATATTCCGTTTAGCATTCATCCCCGCATAGTTAGAAGCATGTTTATTAAGACCAACCGCTTTTAATTCAAAACCAAGCGTGGTTTTATTCATAACAATATAAACAATGATACCGAAAATTAAAGCGAGGAATATTCCTGTATGAATGGTTGAAAACTGAGTTAAGTCCGTCATCCATTGTGCTTTTAAGCTGGCATTTTCAGCCAAGGCTGGCGTCCGGTCAGCTCGATCAGTTAATACATTACGAATAATATAATCAACTGAATAGACAGAAATGTAGTTTAACATAATGGTTACAATAACCTCTGAAGTATTGAAGAAGGCCTTTAAAACTCCAGCAATGGCTGCCCATAAAGCACCTGCTAAGACCCCACCGATAATTGCAAGTGGTAAAACAATCAATTTAGGTGCTTCTGGCATTAATAAACCAATCCAAACTGAAATCATCCAACCCCATAAAGCTTGTCCAGAAAGACCAATATTAAAGAAACCAGCAGTATAGGCTACCGCAAATCCTAAACCAGTAAAAATTAAAGGTGTCGCGGCCCGAATGGTTTGTCCAATATAAAACGGTGTCCCTAAAGCCCCTTTCACTAGGGCAGCATAACCCTCAAGAGGATTATATTTAAAAACCATCATAATCAGGGCTCCAAAAAGTAACCCAATTACAACCGAAAGAATCGGAACTAAAAATGATACTTTTTTATTTTCCATTTTCTACTCCTCTCCCTTCACGTTGGACTAGCACTTGTTCATAAGAGGTTCCAGCCATCATTAAGCCTAATTCTTGTTCATTGGTTTCACCCGCAGGAATATCTGCTACTATTTTACCATCATACATTACTAAGATTCGATCCGATAAATTGAGAATTTCATCTAATTCAAAACTCATCAATAAAATACCTTTATCTTTATCACGTTCATCAATTAAAGATTTATGAATATACTCTATTGCACCCACATCAAGACCCCGGGTCGGATTGGCTGCAAATAAAAAGTCTGGATTTGCTGCTACTTCCCGAGCAATAATTGCTTTTTGTTGGTTTCCACCTGATAAAGACCGTGCTGAAGCTTGTGGTGAACTTGTCCGTACATCAAAACGATCAATTAATTGAACCGCATTATCATAAATAACCTTATCATTCATAAAACCGGCCTTTGAATAAGGTGATTTATAATATTGTTTTAAAGAGAAATTTTGGTCCAAAGGAAAATCTAAAATAAGGCCATACTTATGCCGATCTTCCGGAATATGTGAAATACCTGCTTCGTATAGCTTTCGTGGTGAAAAACCGGTAATATCTTCACCTTTATAAGTCACCGTACCCGAATCAGCCTTCATTAAACCGTTCAAGGTTAGAATTAACTCTGTCTGGCCATTGCCATCTATCCCAGCAATCCCAACAATTTCACCTGCTCTTACTTCAAAAGAAAGGTGTTTCACTTTTTCAATACCACGCTCATCTTTTACAACCAAATCATTGATACTTAGGATAGTATCTTTAGGTTGCGCCGGTGCTTTTTCTGTCTTGAAGGATACAGAACGGCCGACCATCATATCTGCTAAATCACTCGCAGTCGTGGTTGCAACATCAACTGTATCAATTGATTCCCCCCGACGAATGACCGTACACCGATCTGCTACCGCCTTAATTTCATCTAATTTATGGGTAATAATGATAATGGACTTACCTTCTTTAGCCAGAGCCCTCAAGGTCACCACTAAATCTTCAATCTCTTGGGGTGTTAAGGATGCCGTCGGTTCATCAAAAATTAAAATATCAGCTTCCCGATATAATATTTTTAAGATTTCGACCCGTTGTTGCATCCCAACTGAGATAGATTCCACTCGGGATTTAGGTTCAATCCGCAAACCATATTGGTCTGATAACTCATTAATTTTTTCCAAAGCCTCATTTTGATTCAAAGTAAGACCAGAGATTGGTTCATCCCCTAAAATAATATTTTCTAAAACAGTAAAGGCATCAATTAACATAAAATGTTGATGAACCATCCCGATTCCTAATTTTTCTGCTTTACTAGGAGAGTCAATCGTCACAGCTTTCCCATTAATCAGTATTTCACCTTCGCTCGGTTCTAATAAGCCGGATAATATATTCATTAAGGTCGATTTTCCTGCCCCATTTTCACCTAACAAGGCATGAATTTCACCCTTGCGCAATTCCAAGTTAATATTTTTGTTGGCGTAAAAATCTCCAAATCGCTTAGAGATATTGCACATTTCAATAACTGGTGTTTGCGTTTCCATTTAGCTATCACATCCTGTTTCTTAATTTGTGTTCCGTTTTCATTATACCAATTTATCTCAAAAAAAATAGAGGGAATATTTAAAAATAGTTCCCTCTATATATTTTTAAGTGAAAATATTACGGCTTAGTTGGGACTTCGATTTTACCATCAATAATTTGATTTTTTAAATCATTGACTTGTTTTAAAATATCTTCTGAAAGTTGACCATCTGTGATACCCACAGAGTCAGTATCTAAACCATATTCAACTAAACCAGATTTAAAATTGCCATTCATTACTTCGTTGGTAAAAGTATGCATGGTTTCCCCAACCTTTTTCAAGGTTGAAGTTAAAGTTAAAGAACGTTCTTTTCCGTCTACTGTAACCGTTCCTTCTTCAGTTTGGTCGCGGTCAGCACCAATCACCCATAAATTACGGCTTGAGTCAGCAGCAACTAAATCTTTAGCTTCTGAGAAAACACCATTACCAGATTCACCTGCAGCTTGGTAAATCACATCAATATCATTGGCATACATAGCAGAAGCAATTTGTTTAGCCTTAGGTGCATCAGCAAATGACCCAACATATTCTACCGTTACTTCAATATCGTCTTTTACAGCTTTGGCACCGGCAACAAAACCCGCTTCGAAAGCATCAATCACTTCAGATTCTGCTCCACCGACAAAGCCGATATGGCCTGTTTCAGATGATAAAGCAGCGGCTGCACCAGCTAAGTAAGCTGCTTCATTGGCGCGGAAATTAATTGAGGCAACGTTTGGAGCATCAACAAAAGAATCCACTACAGCAAATTTTTGGTCTGGTTGTTGACCGGCAATTTGTTCAATGGCGGGTTGTAATTTGAAGCCTACTCCGTAAATAATATCAAAACCTGCTTGGACTGCCGTGTTAATATTGGTGACATATTGAGAGTCTTCATCAGATTCTAGATAATCAAAGCCTTTTGCGCCCTTTTCTTTACCATTTTCTTTACCCCAGGCTTGAAGCCCTTCCCAGGCAGATTGGTTAAAGGACTTATCATCAATTCCACCCTGGTCAGTAATCATAATGGCAGAGAAATCTTCTTGAGCTTGGACCATAGAAATCATTCCTGGACTAAGTAAAGATAGAGTTAATGCTGCAATTCCAAATTTTTTCATAAAAAACATCCTTTTCTTTTAGTATGATTTTTTAGCTAAGTGTTCAATTTCTTGGAAGAAAGTGTCATGGTCAACATCATAAACAAGGTTAACAGGGCGTCCCTGAGGATCAACTTGCGTTCGTCCTTGACTCGGTCCTTGATCATGGACCGTAGAATATACCACTTTCTTTTGAATCATTGAATCATTGACAAGAGTTAAGGTAGTCAAAACATCCCATAGATAATAGGTTGAATTCGTCGCAAAATGAACCAAAGGGGGCACCATGGCATAACATTGTCCTAAGAAATCCATACCAATATAAGAGCGTTGCTTTGCCCACCCTTCCCGAATATCAATAGTCAGAGGGACTTTATTGGTACTTTCCAAAGCAACAAGATCAATTTCAATACTTGAGTTCCAGACCCGTTTTGTGGCTTGAGGATCCCAGTAAGCATTCCATTCAGCACTACCATCATGGTCTGATTCATGAACATTCCCATCTGCTAGGAAAGTTCCTCCCATCCAGATTAATTTGTTAATCTTCGTTTCAATCTCAGGTGCTTGATCTAAAGCCCGAGCTAAATCGGTTAAAGGACCTACAAAAACCAAATCAACCTTTTGGTCACTCTCCTTTAATGCACGAATTAAGTCTTGGTGAGCTGGTAAATCAGATAGGCCAACTTTTAGAGGTAAATCTTCATTCAAAACTGGTAAGGCATCGACATAATAAGCATGCATCCGCCACTCAGTTGGAAATGGATTGAGACCTCTCGAATTTGAAGCTGCTACCTTTAAATCTAACCTCTTAGAGAACCGTTGAATAATTTTTTGACTAGCAGATACTGCAGGTAATAAATAACAATCGGCTGGTATTACCCCTACCCCGATTAATTCTACCTGGTCCATCTGCAATAATAAGTAAAGCGAAACTAAATCATCCACTCCACCATCATGGTTTAAATATACTTTTCGCATAAAACCACCTTTCACACAGAATTGAAAAACAAGAACTAGTTTAGTGTTTTTCACCTATTAATTCAATTAAATACAATGTTTTATCATTTTTTTTAAGATAATGTTCGTGTTTTTATTTTTTCATAAAAAGAAGCATTTACAACCTTGAATTGACTGTAAATGCTTCTTAAATATTTCATGCTTATAAATGATGTAACAAATATATTTGGCCTTTGTTATTCTGGTTTTTCAGGAACTTCGATGTCGCCATTGATAATTTGGTCTTTATATTCAGCAACTTTTTCTTTGATTTCATCGCTTAATTGACCATCAGCCAAGCCAACGCCGTCTTCTTTCAAACCGAGCACATTGTTACCAGCTTTGAACTCACCTTTAGCAGCTTGTTCAGTTGCTAATTTAACAGCTTCACCAACACCCTTTAGGGTAGAGGTTAAGGTTAAGTGACGTTCTTCACCATCAATTTCAACAACACCTTCTGCATCTTGGTCACGGTCAACCCCAATTACCCAAATTTCTTGAGAAGGATCATTTTTAACTAAGTCTTTTGCTTCTGAGAAGACACCGTTACCAGTATCACCTGAAGCATGGAAGATTACATCCGCACCATTTTTGAACATTGCTGCTGCAATTTGTTTACCTTTTGGTGCATCTGCAAATGAACCAGCATATTCTACTGAGACTTCAATATCAGGATTAACTGCTTTAACCCCTGCTACGAAACCAGCTTCAAAGCGGTCAATAATAACCCCTTCAACCCCTCCAACAAAACCAACTTTGTTAGTCTTAGTTGTCATGGCTGCCGCAACCCCTGCTAAGAAGGAAGCTTCATGGTCTTTGAAGTTATATGACGCTACGTTTGGTTGATCTACGAAAGAATCCACAATAGCAAAATGAGAATCAGGATTTTGTTGCGCGATTTGGTTAATAGCTTCCTCTAATTTGAAACCAATCCCAAAGGTTAAATCAAAACCAGATTGAACAGCTGTATTTAAGTTAGTAATATAATCAGAGTCGCTATCAGATTGAATATAATCATATCCTTTAGCGCCTTTTTCTTTACCTGCTTCTTCACCCCACGCTTGAAGGCCTTCCCAAGCTGATTGGTTGAAGGATTTATCATCTACCCCACCGACGTCAGTAACAATTACTGCAGAGAAATCATCGCTTTCTTGCGCTACTACCATAGCTGCTGGTGCTAAAACAGAACCTAAAGTTAAGGCCACAGAGGCCGCTTTAAAAAATTTTGACACTTACATCACTCCTTCTAATTGTATGCAAGTATTATATCTTGAAAACGCCACCATTTCAAGATGGTTTTGATTAAATTTATTTATAACTATTGTTAAAATTACTTATAATTACTGATTTATCAAGACCTGTCTTGGTTTAGATCCATCCGCTGCTGAAATATATCCCATGGCTTCTAGATCATCAATCAACCTTGCGGCTCGATTATAACCAATCCGAAAACGACGTTGTAATTGAGAAATAGAGATTGTTTCTTGTTCTTGAATCAGTTCCACTGCATCTTCAAAATATTCATCTTCAGATGCTTGTTCCATGGCCATATTTTCATCCGTTATGACCATCTTTTCATCATAATCAGGCTCAGTTTGATCTTTAATCATATCTGTAATTCGTTCTACCTCTTCATCCGAAATAAAGGCTCCTTGAACCCGGACTGGTTTGTTTTTGCCCATAGGTTGGAAGAGCATATCCCCCTTACCTAGGAGTTTTTCTGCCCCATTTGAGTCAAGGATGGTTCGTGAATCTGTCCCTGAAGACACCGCGAAGGCTAGGCGTGATGGTACATTGGCTTTAATAATCCCGGTAATAACATCCACTGACGGTCTTTGGGTCGCTATAATCATATGAATACCCGCAGCCCGAGCCATTTGAGCCAAACGAATAATCGCAGCTTCAACTTCATTAGAAGCCACCATCATTAAATCAGCTAACTCATCAATGAAGACCACGATTTTCGGTAATATTTCATAGCCGGTCCCCTCACTTTTATTAAGATTATCTACATGTTCATTATAAGAATCTAAATTGCGGACCCCCGTTTCAGCAAAAAGCTCATACCGACGTTCCATTTCTTGAACGACATTATTCAAAGCTTTTGCTGCCTTACGAGGATTAGTCACCACTGGCGCTAACAAATGGGGTAAATCGTTATACATGGTTAACTCCACTTTTTTAGGGTCAACCATCAAGAACTTAACTTGATCAGGTCTAGCTTTCATTAATAAGGACACAATTATTACATTCATCCCTACAGATTTACCGGATCCGGTTGCCCCTGCCATTAACAAATGGGGCATCTTGGTTAAATCAGCTAGGCACACTTGACCGGATACATCCCGACCTAAAGGAACTTCTAACAAATTAGGGCTCTTTAAGGCCGCATCAATGATTTCCCAGAAGGATACTGGACTCACCTGGGTATTAGGAACTTCTATTCCAATCAAAGATTTGCCAGGAATAGGTGCTTCCATCCGAACATCTCGAGCCGCAAGCGCTAGAGCAATATCATCAGATAGGGAAACAATTTTAGAAACCTTCACCCCTACCGCTGGTTCAATTTCATATTTAGTAACTGCTGGACCTAGGTTAGCCTTAACCACACGGGCATCCACGCCAAAACTTTCAAAGGTGCGTTCTAATTTCTCAATGTTATGTTTGATGCGGTCATATTCCTCTGACTGGTCAACTGGAGGAATTTTATTTAATAAACTCTTCCCAGGCAATTTATAGGTCTGGTGCTTTGCCTTCTTCTTAGCTGGCTTAGGGCTTGGAGTCGGTTTTTGTCCCGCTTGTAAGGAAGCTTCCAAGTCATCTGCGGTTAAATTTTGGGCTTGGTGAGCTTGATCTTGCCAACGCTGAGCCGCTAATTGAGTTGCAGAACTTGATTCAGAATTGGAAACATTCTCTTCTAGTGAGCTTGCTTGAACCGGATCAGCCTGACTAGCCATCTTAGCTTGGTCATTAATTGACTCTGCTGAAGTAAGTTCCGTTTCTTCGTTTGAGCCAACCATATTGTTAGTACGATTTGCCTCGGTTTCCTCAGGCAATTCTAGTTGATCAGGTTCAGTTGGAAATTCATAGTTTTCTGGGGTAAAAGAACCACCCCGTTCAATCGGCACTTCCTGCTTAACCAGTTTAGTTTGGTCTTGACCTGAAGCGAATTGATCTGGATGGTCTTGGTCTAAGGCGTCAAAATAATCCATATCCAAAACAGGCGCTTGAACTTGACGACTTCTTTGAGCTTGACTAGCTTGTGGGATTCCTGCTTGATAAGGTTCAAAGTCTCGATGGCGGTCAACTTTTGCCGGAAGATCATAATCCACTGTCCGATCAAAGACTTCGCGTTGACTACTAGACCCATCACTAAAAATACCAGAAACTAAATGACCAAAACGACCCTTCAGCGAGTTGGTTTTACGTGAATTTACTTCCTGATTATCGCTGTAACTTTGATATTCATTCAAGTCCATATCCTCTAGCTCAGCTTCATCCTGATTAGAATTAAAGACTGCTTGGTCTTTTACCTGCCTTTTTTGCGCTTGGACGGCCCTTTGTTCTTCTAAGAGGTCTCTTGCTTGATCGATGGACTCATAGATAGATTCATTTACACCAGCAAATAGGCCAAAGAAAGCTTGACTCGCTGCTTTTAAATCAGAGAGTCGAATATCAACTAACATAAATAAGCCACAAAAAAAGAGCACTAATATCAATAAATAAGATCCCCAGGAGCCTAAGAGATAAGCAAAAGATTGATACAAGCCTACTCCTAGTAAACCTCCCCCCATATCTTGGGATACTTGATTTAAGGCCAGTTCATTTTTAAACAGACTATATACTTGGCTAGTTAATGAATCCGCCCCCGCGGCCTGCGGGAAAAAGGCTTTAAAATGCAAAGCCAAGCTAATCGCTACTAATACTAGGATCGATCCTAAGAATTTTTTCCACGAAATGGTCATTAATTTACCCTTCACCATCAAACATAGTGCAAAAAATAAGATAAGGGTAAAAATTAAATCATAAGCTTGCCCTACTAGGAGCCGCATACAATTCACCATGAAATTACCCAAAAAACCCCATTGGCACAGGGCTAATAATGAAAGGAATGACAGAACCAAGCCTAAAATCAAATAATACACTTGATAAGTGCCTTTTGCTTTACTTGGTCTGCTTTTTGCTTTTTTACTTACTTTTTTTTCAGTCAAAATGAATCCTCCTGAATTAACATTTACATTTATAGCAGCTATCATTATAACATGTTAAAATACATTTATCGAATTTAGAAAGGATGATTCGAATGACCTTCCAGTTAATTGTTTCAGGTCGTGTTCAAGGGGTGGGTTATCGTTACTATGTTCAAAGCTTAGCTGAAAAATATAAGATCAAAGGCACTGTTCGCAACCAAAGTAATGGAAATGTTATGATTATTGCCCAAACTGATTACGAGACCTTAGGTCAATTTATCAGTCATCTAAAAATCCCCCAACATCGCTGGATGAGAATTGATAATGTCAACATTGAAGAAATTAAACTAGATAAAAATTATTCAGACTTTCGCACGATTTATTAGGATTTACCTAAATTTAATTGAAATTCCTTTGTTAGTTTAATATAGTATTACTTATGACAGAGAATCGGAGTGATACACTAAATGCAAAAAAAATATGATAAATATTACAAAATTGCCTTTTTATTAATGTTAGGCTTAGTCTTAACTGGTTGTGTGCGTACTGATGCACAAGGAAATCCTAGTGGTTTTTTCTATGAATACATTGGGATACCGACCTCACATTTCTTAGACTGGCTAGCTCACATTTTTGGCGGTTCATACGGGATTGCTATTATTATTGTCACCCTAATTACCCGAATTTTTATGATTCCATCTACGCTTAAGATGACTAAGGGATCGATGACTTCTGCCGCTAAGATGAAGGTGGCTCAACCTGAAATTAATGAAATCCAAGCAGAAATTGAAGCTGCTACCAGTGACCAGGAAAAAATGCAGTTGCAACAAGAATTAATGGCAGTTTATAAGAAATATGATATCAATATGTTAGGTGGCGTCTCAGGCTGTCTTCCTCTACTGATTCAAATGCCAATCATCTCTGCCGTCTATGCGGCAATTCGTTCATCTGAGGCCATTAAGAATTCTCATTTCTTAGGGATTAACTTGGGAGAACGCAGCCTTGGCATTGTAATTGCTGTTGTAATCATTGGTTTTATCCAAGGATGGTTATCTACCAAGGCTATGCCTGCTTCCGACAATCCTCAAGCCCAACAAACCTCCAAATCAATGATGTTAATCAACCCATTGATGATAGGTTATATTACTTATATTTCAGCAGCTGGTTTAGGAATTTACTTCTTAGTTGGATCAATCTTTTTTATTTTCCAACAACTTTATATGAATCATGTAGTTAAACCTAAAGTCCAAGCGGAAATTGATGCCCATGCGGAACGCTTCAAGAATGCTCCCCGACGCAAACGTAAACCAGTAATCCAAACAGTCAATCCAGAAGATCAAAAGGAACGGTTGGTGCCAATCAAAGGAAGCCAAGCTAAACGTCGCAACGAAGGCAAACAAAAACGTAAATAAGTAAGCTAGTAATAAGTAAAAAGAATCCATGTTCTTATCCTATAGTGACCCCAAAAAGTTGGACCAGAGAGATGAGTACATATTTTATGTACTTGTCTCTCTTATTTTTTGTTTTCTAAGCAGCTTGAAGTGAATGGCGATAAGCAATTGGGCTCATCCAGTTTAATTTTTCTTTGATTCGTTCTACATTATAGTACTGTATATATTTAATAATCGCAGTTTCTAATTCTCTGTAACTATGATAAATCTTATCGTAATACATTTCTTGCTTCATCACACTGAAGAAGTTTTCCATGGGTGCATTATCGTAACAGTTTCCTTTCCGTGACATACTTTGAAAGATTTGATTT
>NZ_AUAT01000019.1 GCF_000428865.1 Eremococcus coleocola DSM 15696 | reverse complement strand
TATCGCATGAAATATGCAGCATAAAAGAATAAAAAATATCCAGAACACGTTAAAATGTGTCCTGGATAAAAGTCCAACTTTTGAGGGTCACCTCAAAACCAGTCTCCTTTTTACATATAAATCTATACTATAAAAACTATTTCTTAGCGATGACTTCAATTTCAACTAGGCCACCCAAAGGTAGGGCTGCTACCGCAAAAGCAGATCGAGCTGGGAAAGGTTCAGAAAATTTTTGAGCATAAATTTCATTCACTTTGGCAAAATCCTTAATATCATTTAGTAAGACTAAAACTTTCACCACATTATCTAAAGTTAAGCCAGCCTCTTCTAGGACATAGCTAATATTGATAAACGCTTGTTGGGTTTGCCCTTCAATGCCTTCAGCCATTCGACCTGTTTGGCGGTCAATGCCTAATTGCCCCGATAAATAGACAAAGTCTCCCGCATCAATGGCTTGTGAATAAGGTCCAACAGCTTGAGGTGCCTTATCTGATTCAATTTTTTTCATACTCATTCTCCTTTGATAATTTTTCTATTATTGTAGCGAACTTCAAGAAGCAATGTCTACCAATTACTTGGGTTCCAGGCAGTGCCATCTAATTGCCCCTGCCGCCGTTCAAGTAAACCAGCTTGTTTTTGAGCTAATTCCAAGGCTGCCTCCAGGTAAGCACGGTCTAAATAGGCAGGACACTGGTCTTGCCAGGCTTTAATCTGGTCTTGTAACCACTGTAAGTCTTCCATTAGTCTTCCTCCCAGTTATTCGCTAAGTCGACCATTTCATCTACCTCATCTATTTGATCTTCAAGTTGGCCTAAGAAGGTTTCAAAAATAAGTGCCTGGGTCGGATTACTTTGAAATGGAAAGGACCTTGCTTGTAATTGCTTTAGTAAAAAACGACTGTATGAAACCTGGCCGACCTGACCGCGACGCAAATAATGTTGGTAGGCTACGGCCAACAAGGCTTTTTCCTGGTCAGTCTTTAAAGCGAATTGATGAATGACAAATGGCGGCAGAAAGTCTAATTTAAAATGGCGGGCTAAGACATGATATGGACTCAATATGTCGGACAGACTATGGCCTTCACGCCCCCCAATTTGGTAATGGTAGGCTGCTGCTCCGACTGTCACACATAATCCTAAAGCCTTGCCTTTAAGTCCCTGACTAAAAGCTTCCAGGTCAGCATCGGTATCAAAAACTTGATCTAACCATACTTTTAAAATAGCTGGTGCTTGATACCAAATTAAGGGGAACTGGAAGATAATCCGGTCTGCCCTTAATAAACGTTGCCGCTCTTGGACCTTGTCAAAGCTGCCCAGAAAATCTAACTGGGACTGCAAATCGATCCATTCAATGCCAGCCAAGTCTTGCGCACACTCTTTTAGAAAGCTCTGACTTTGGGACCTAGTCGCATCCCTGTGGGCTAAATATATTAAGGTTGTCATTGGTCACCGTCCTCTGGGTCTACCGCCACCACTTGGCTCGGCTTATGTGGCAGATGAATAATAAATTGGCTACCTTCATTTGGTTGTGATTGAACCTCGATACTAGCATGATGGGCATCAATTAACCCTTTAACTAAGGACAAACCAATCCCCGACTCACCAAATGTCGTATTTTTCCGCGAAACATCTACTTTATAGAAGCGTTCCCAGATTTTCTTCAATTCCTGAGCATCCATCCCAATGCCATGGTCACGTACCTTAATCTCCACATAATCAGTTTGCGCATGGGCTGAGAGCTCAATTGCTGAATTTTCAGAAAACTGAATGGCATTGGTCACCAAGTTAATGATAATTTGTTGTAACCGGTCATGGTCACCCCATAAGACAAGACCTTCTTCAATATTTAGCTGAATTTGGTCATTTTTAGCTGCCGCCTTGACCGCCATTTGAGCCTTAATATCTTCAAAAAAGCTTTGGCCTTGGATGGTCACATAATTTAAATGATATTGACCCGAGCGAATTTTCTCATAATCTAAATTCTCATTCACTAGTCGAGTTAACCGTTGGGTTTCTCGATGAATCAATTCCAAACTTCGTTGCCGGTGTTTTTCTGGAATCATATTATTCATGAGCCCTTCGGTCATCCCACCCATGGTGGTCAAAGGGGTCCGCATTTCATGGGCCACGTCCATCATAAACTGACGGCGTAAATCTTCTTGAGCTTTAATTTCTTCCTTGGATTCTTGCAAAGCTTGCGCCATGTGTTTAAAGTCACGGGCTAGGTCCCCAAACTCATCTTTAGCCGAGGTGTCGACTTGGACTTGATAATTTCCTTTGGTAATCTCTTGGGTCACTGCCTGTAATTGATGGATTTTCTTCGTTTGAAAATAAGCATAGAAAATCGTAATGGCAATCCCAATCACTAAGGCCGCAAGCGAGGTCCAATAAATATTCTGACGGACTTGGGCTAATTGGTCCTGTAAATCATCCAAGGGTGCTCCCAGTGAAATAAAGCCATCCGGAAACTGGCCCACATCATGGTGGGGTAAATATACAGTTAGGTATTGGTCAATTTTGCCATCATTTTGAATCCGTTGAATGGTTCTAAAACCCAAAACTTCATTTGAATTCAACTGATTCAAGTCTTCTTGCGATAAACTGGCATTATTTCGTTGATCATAAGACGGATAGATGGTCCGACCATCAGGTAGATAAACTTGGATTAGAATATTTTCACTGGCTAACAATTGCGATGCCCGGTATAAATCTTCCCGAGAAAAATTATTCTCAACAATATTCCGACCATAGTCCATCAGTTGGTCTTGACGTTCTTCCTCGATTTTAGACGTAATATAAGATTCCATCCGAACCGTTATTAAAGATAGGGTTAAGAAAATCAGGATAACAATTCCTAAGACTTGTTGCCAGAGGAATTTCATTCCTGGTCACCAGGTTCTTGGTATTTATAGCCCACACCCCATACGGTTTGGATTAATTGCGGGCCTACAACTTCAATTTTTTGCCGTAATTTCTTGATATGGGCATCGACCGTCCGTTCATCTCCATAGAATGGATCTTCCCATAATGAAGTCAAAAGGTCATCCCGGGAGAAGACCCGTTTAGGGCTCTTAGCAAAGGTCACCAACAAATCAAATTCTTTTGGAGTTAGGTTTTCAATCACTTGGTCATTATAACGTGCTTCCCGTGTTGCAGTATTAATCTTAAGATGGTCTGTGGTTACATCAAATTCAGCATCTGCTTCATGTTGGTCAGAAGGCACTATTTGAGCCCGACGGTGGAGAGCTTTCATCCGGGCTAGTAAGGTCATGGGACTAAAAGGTTTAGTCACATAGTCATCAGCCCCCATCTCTAAACCGATGACTTGGTCTGATTCAGAGTCCCGTGCGGTCAACATAATTATTGGGGTTTCTGCTGATATTTTACGGATTTGTCGACAAATTTGCATGCCATCCATGGAAGGAAGGTTTAAATCAAGAATCACAATATCCCAGTGCTTAGGCTCAGCTTTATAGGCTTCAAAGCCTTCTAAGCCGTCATTTTTAAAGGTTGCAGTATAATTTTCATTTTCAAAGAACATCTCCATCATTTCGCTGACAGATTCATTGTCTTCAATCATTAAGATATTCATGGTATCCCTCCTGTTCTGATTGGTATTATACTACATTAAGACTAGATAAGTAAAAAAGAGCGCGGGCAAGAAGTAGAAAATCTTAGATTTTCTCTGTTCTTGCCCGCACTTTGAGTATTTATGGTTTATTAACCTGATGAATGACCATTAAAAAGCGAGTCACCTTTTTATTTTCTGAGTAGCAGCTTAAGTATTTTTGATTTTTCTATTGAATGATCTCCAAAATCTCCTCCAAAATTTCCTGGTCTTGGTCCGCTTTTGACCGAGTCGAAACCAGGGTCACTTCATCCACAATACATTCTATGGTATACCGGGTTTTGCCATCCTTATCATCATAAGACCGACTCCGCATTTTTCCGCTTAAAGCCACTTGTTGACCCTTTTGGCAATACCGTTTAATTAAATCGGCTGTCTGGTTCCAGGCGACAAAAGGGATAAAATCCGCATCCCCCGATTTACTTTTATTCCGCCGCCGCACCGCCAAGACATTGTTACACACCCGGGAATTATCCGAAAGGTTCTTCAATTCAATAGGCCTAACAATTCGTCCCACAAACATTACTTGATTCATTGCTTTCCTCCTTATTTTTGGACTAATAATAAATACCCCAAAAAAAGGCCAATCCTTTTACAGATTGGCAGCAATTTTTGTTAGTTTGCGAAAACGATGGTTGACCCCAGATTTAGAAATTGGTCCCCCAGGAACTTGTTCCCCAATTTCTTTCAAACTCATTTCTGGATTAGCTAGACGGAAACGAGCAATTTCTTCTAATTTCTCAGGTAAGGAGGATAAACCAATGGTCTCTTCGATGAGACGAATGGCTTCAACTTGCTTTTGGGCTGCATCGACCGTCTTATTAATATTAGCATTCTCCATATTCATTAAACGATTAACAGAATTCCGCATATCGCGAACAATCCGGATATCTTCAAATTCAAACATGGCTGAAGAAGCACCAATCACTGACAAGAAATCAGCAATTTTCTCTGCTTCTTTAATATAAGAAATGTAGCCGTTGCGGCGGACCACTGTGCGAGCATTCAAATCAAACAGGTTCATCATTTGGCAAATATTCTGATTATGGCCTTCATAATTTGAATAAATCTCTAGATGATAGTTACTCGATTCTGGGTTATTGACGGACCCACCTGCTAAGAAAGCCCCTCTCAAATATGACCGAGCTTTTTGTTGGTCAGCCATAATGATTGGATCAACCTCAGTAATAATTTGACCATCCTTATAGATTTGTAATTCATCCAGGATATCAATCACATGATGACGGCAACGAACAATATAAACATTATTCTTTTTCAATTTCATCTTCCGCCGCACCAAGAGTTCTGCTTCCGTTTGGAAGTGATTTTTAAGTAAGAGATAAATACGTCGTGCAATCGCCGCATTCTCACTTTGAATATTTAAGACAAATTGACGTTGGTAAATGGACAGGGCTCCATTCATTTTAATCAAGGCGGCTAGTTCTGCCTTAGCATGTTCATGGTGTACTTCCAAGAGGGTACATTCTTTTTTTACATCGGCTGCAAAGGTCATGGCTAACTTCCTTTCGAATAACTATGCCTTACTTTTATTGACTTCTCGCATATAAAATTTACTCGTCTCTAAAATGTGACGGAGTTCCTCCACAACTTTTTCGGTATCGTGGTAGGCTCCTCCATCTTTCATACTTAGAAATTCACTCGAAATAACCCGGCAGCCTTGTTGGCGTAAACCATTGAAGTCATGCCGTACTTGGAGTAAATACTCTTCATTGGGTTGATTTTCGATATAGTCTTGGGGCACTTGAGAAATATTCACTAAGACTGTATCAATAAAATTCTTCTTTAAGTGCTCATGCAAAACCTCCACATGGTTAGCATCTGAAAAATTCTCAGTTTCACCAAGTTGGGTCATAATATTACAGATATAAACAACCTGAGCTTGGGTTTCATTCACTGCTTGACCAATTTCATCGATCATTAAGTTAGGCAGGATACTAGTATAAAGACTGCCTGGGCCGAGCACAACCATATCCGCATCCATGATAGCCTCCACTACCTTAGGAGAAGCTAGGCGAGCAGGTTCCCCATCCATAGTAGTTAAATCGACATGCTGAATCTTCTTCCGGTGTTTAGCAATTGAGGATTCTCCGACTGCAATTGAACCATCCTCAAATAAGGCATTCAAGACCAAGGGTTCCTCTGCTGCAGGTAAAACCTGGCCGCGAATATTCATCCACTTGGACAAGAGTTCAATGGACCCCGATAAAGACCCTTTCATTTCTTTTAAGGCAGCAATAATTAAATTACCAATGGCATGACCTGCTAAGAAGGCGTCTTCGGTATCAAAACGATACTGGAACATCTCCAAAAAAGTTTCATCCATATCAGCCAGAGCCGTCATACAGTTACGAATATCGCCTGGAGGGACCACATTAATATAATCACGAATAATCCCAGAAGAACCACCGTCATCAGCGACGGTGACAACTGCTGTAATAGAGGCATCTAAAGCCTTTAAGCCCCGCAAAATTACTGGTAAGCCTGTACCGCCACCAATGACAGCGACTTTATAGCGCGGTGCATTCTCACTCATTGTCATCACTTTCCTTTATTTTTTTAAATAATCTCGGTGCGAGATATTAACCGTATAACGGTCATTTTTTAACTGATTACCAATCCGCTCAGCTAAGGCAACAGAACGATGTTGCCCCCCTGTACACCCGATTGCTATCGTGACACTTGGCTTTCCTTCTTTTTTATAGCCTGGTAAACAGAATTCAATTAAATCCATGAATTTCCGGTAAAATTCTTGACTTTCAGGTTGCTTCATAACATAATCATAGACCACTTGGTCCTTACCAGTAAGGGGACGAAGTTCATCGATATAATAGGGATTTGGTAGGAAACGTACATCTATCACAATATCCGCATCAATGGGAGCTCCGTATTTAAAACCAAATGAGAGAATTTCAATATGAAAAGGAGTATATTCCTCTGTTTTAAAAGCTTCCGTAAGCTTAGCTCGTAATTGTCTTGGCGTCAAATCTGAGGTGTTAATAATCATTTGAGCCCGACTCCGAATATCAGCTAAAACTTTCCGTTCTTTGGTAATTCCATCTAAGGTCCGGCCGTTTAATGCTAAAGGATGAGACCGACGTGTTTCTTTATAGCGAGACACGAGTGCTTCATCATCGGCCTCCAAAAATAAAATCCGGGTTGTTACAAACTGAGTATTGGCCATGTTTGAGATAATATTTTCTAATTCTTGGAAAAACTCCCGACTTCTTAGATCAATAACCAAGGCAATCTTGGTTATTTTACCAGATTCTTTCATTAATTGCCAAAAAGTGGGCAATAAAGTCGGGGGCATATTATCAATACAGTAGTAGCCTAAATCTTCAAAACTCTGTACCGCCACGGTTTTACCCGCTCCAGACATACCCGTAATAATCACTAATTCTAAACTATCGGTCATCTTTGTCCTCCTCCAATCATCTGAGAGCAACTTATACGGCAACCAAGTGATCAATCGCTTGACTAATTTCCTTTGCTTTTTGAGCTAGACTTTGACGGTCACCCGCTTTAATTCCATAATAGAGCTTAATTTTAGGCTCAGTCCCACTTGGTCTAAAAGCTAACCAAGACCCATCGGCCAAACAATATTTTAAGGCATCCGATTTTGGTTCGGTCAAGCTGCTTTCTTGGCCTTGACCATCGACATGGATTTGATTTAAATAATCATATTTATCTGTAACTTCAATTCCGGCAATCGTATTGACAGGAGTTTGCCGGATATGGCTCATAATCTCTGCCATTTGGTCTTTACCTGCTTGGCCTTCAAAAACCTTCGATACGGTAACTTCTTGGAAATAGCCATATTTTTGATAAATATTTTCTAAAACTTGCGGTAAAGTCCGGCCTGCTTTTTTATGATAAACCACCATTTCTGCCAGTAATAAGAGGGCTTGAATGGCATCCTTATCCCTCACAAAAGGCTTAATCAAGTAACCATAGGATTCTTCAAAGCCCATAATAAATTCATGGTCACCGCTCGTTTCATACTGCTTAATTTGTTCAGCAATGTATTTAAAACCCGTTAGGACTGACTTAGTTTCAATCCCATAGTCAGCCGCAATAGCATCAACTAAATCGGTCGATACGATCGATTTAACAATCCGACCAT
Source organism: Eremococcus coleocola DSM 15696 (assembly GCF_000428865.1). GTDB lineage: Bacteria > Bacillota > Bacilli > Lactobacillales > Aerococcaceae > Eremococcus > Eremococcus coleocola. Next base: position 38,822 of record NZ_AUAT01000019.1, on the reverse strand, counting down.
TCGGAGCCAAACTAGCTTTTTCTTGCAAGGCCTTTAGGATATAATCAGCCATCAAAACTGCAATTTGATTCCCTGTTAAAATTTGAAATTCACCGTCGTCTAAAGGAATCATGGCCCCCAAGCGGTCAGCATCTGGGTCGGTAGCTAAAAGAATATCCGCCCCTACATCTTGGCCAAGTTTTTGGGCTAAGTCAAAAGCGGATACTTCTTCAGGATTGGGAGATTTTACAGTTGGAAAATCCCCATTACCTTGGGCTTGCGCCTCTACCACATGAATTTGCTTAAAACCAGCTTGTTTTAGGGCTTTCATCCCTAGATATAACCCCGTTCCATGTAGCGGAGTATAGACAATATTGACCATGTCCGCATGATCTTTGATTAGATTAGGATTAATTGTGACACTCTGAATAGCTTCAAGATAAGCTTGATCTAGATCATCCCCAAGAATTTCTAGTAAGCCTTGGTCGACTAGCCGAGATTGGTCAGCCACCTTCACAGTAAGGGGGCTAGCAATTTGACGAATATATTTGGTTAAAGCATCCGCATCTTCTGGAACCATTTGGCCGCCATCAGAGCCATAGACCTTATAGCCATTATATTCAGCTGGATTATGGCTGGCCGTAATCATAATGCCCGCGAAGGCTTTTAAGTGACGCACAGCAAAAGATAAGACGGGAGTAGGTCGTAAACTCTCATAGACATAGGCTTTAATGCCATGGAAACCAAGGACTCTGGCTGCTTCAAAGGCAAATTCATAAGACATGTGCCGAGAATCATAGGCTATGGCTACTCCCGCTTGAACAGCATCCTGGCCCTTATCCAAAATCAATTGGGCTAAGCCTTCGGTTGCTTGTCTCACGGTATAAATATTCATCCGGTTGGTACCTGGCCCTAAAACACCCCGCATGCCGGCCGTTCCAAAAGATAGGTCCGAACCAAAGGCATCCTGAAGTTGAGTTTCAGAAAGTTTACTTAATTCTTGATTTAACGCTTTATCTAAAGTTTCAAAATTTTTCCATTCTTGATAGTTTTTTTCCCAAGTCATAACTTTCCACCTTTTCATAAATTTTCATTCTTTATTATACCATGGAAAGAAGAGGCTTACAGTATTTTCCCTTAATTTGCCCCACCATCTATCCAACCGCTCTTCTACTTGATGAAATGACTTAAATTAGACAAAAATCCTCGTCCACCTATTTAACTATGGTGGTTCGAGGATTTATTAATTACTATTTAACTATTTAAAGCTTACTCATTTAAGGCTTGGAGGTAATTATAAGCACCTTGACCAGCCAAAGCGCCATCACCGACTGCTGTAGCAACTTGACGTAAGTGTTTTTGACGAACATCGCCCACAGCAAATACACCAGGAATCTTGGTTTCCATAAGGTCATTGGTTACAATCCAACCCTCAGGATCAGAAATGCCTAACCCTTCTGCAATCGCTGCGTTAGGTACTAAGCCTACATAGACAAAGACCCCATCCGTAGGCATGGTTTTTTCTTCACCGGTTTTGACATTCTTAACTTGAACCGCTTGGACCATAGGGTCGCCTTGGATTTCTTCAACGACACTATCCCAAATGAAATGAATCTTGTCATTGGCAAAGGCCCGGTCTTGTAATATTTTTTGGGCGCGTAATTGGTCACGGCGGTGGATAATTGACACCGACTTAGCAAATTGAGTTAAATAAGTGCCTTCTTCCACGGCAGAATCGCCACCGCCGACAACCACAATATCCTTATCTCTAAAGAAGAAACCATCACAGACCGCACAATAAGAAACACCACGACCATTGAGGTCTTTTTCACCTGGCACTTGTAATTCTCGGTGGTGGGCTCCCATGGCTAAAATCAAAACAGGGGCTTGGTAGACCTTATCACCTACAAAGACTCGACGTATCAAACCATCAATTTCAATTTTATTGACATCGCCGTATTCATGTTGGGCACCAAAGGCCATGGCTGAATCATAAAAGTTTTGGGCTAAGTCAGGTCCTGCAATCTTGGTATAACCCGGATAATTCTCCACATCTGCCGTGTTAATTAACTCACCGCCTGGCGCACCCTTTTCAATTAAAATGGTTTTTAAATTAGCGCGTGAGGCATAAAGAGCCGCAGTCATTCCCCCAGGACCTGCACCGATTACGATTACATCTGCTTCCATTATTGTGTTTTCTGTCTCTTTCATTCTACAAACTCCTTAAACTATGACTTTTGATAATCTGTCGCTAAGTGTAACAGGATACACCCTTTTAGACAAAAATTATGCTTACTCATCACCGAGATGATCTTCAATCTTAGCTTCAGATTTACCTTCCCGTGTCATTAAACTATAAACCAGTTTTTGAACGTCCTCGCCTTCATATAGTAATTTATATAAAGCTTGGGTAATCGGCATTTCAATTTCTAAGTCCTTAGCCAGTTCAAAGGCAGCCTGACAGGTATTTAGCCCTTCAATTGCCATATTAATTTTAGCTCTGGTTTCTTCGATTGAGTAGCCTTGTCCTAATAAGCGACCGGCGCGATAATTTCTTGAGTGTTGACTGGTCGCAGTTACAATCAAATCACCCAAGCCGGATAGACCCATAAAGGTTAAAGGATCTGCACCTAAAGCTACCCCTAGACGCGTGATTTCAGCCAAACCACGGGTTAAGAGGGCTGCTCTTGAGTTATCACCATAACCTAAGCCATCAATCATACCAGAGGTAATCGCAATAATATTTTTAAGGGCGCCCCCCAATTCTACCCCTAACATATCGGTATTGGTATAGACCCTAAAATATGGATTCATAAAAAAAGCTTGGACCTCTTGGGCAGTGTCTAGATTTTGAGCGGCTATGGTAACCATGGTTAACATATCTTGCCCGACTTCTTCGGCATGACTCGGTCCCGATAAGACAGCTAAGCCACGGTAAGTATCAGCTGATAAACTGGCTTTAATCATTTGACTCACCCTCAGATGGGTCCCCACTTCAATCCCTTTAGTTGCATGGACAATCAAAGGTTGAGTGGCGTCTCCTTGACCTAAGACTTGATTTAATTGGTCACAGACCGACCGAATCGCCTTAGTAGGTACGACAATCAGAATCATTTGGCTATCGGCCACTGCTTGCTTCATGTCTGTCATGGCTGTAACTGTTTGGGGCAAAGGACAATTATTTAAATATTTAGCGTTCACTTGGGTCTGGTTAAAATAATCGACTAGGGCCTGGTCCCGCCCCCACAAATTAACTTGATGGCCATTATTAGCCAAAACTCTGGCCAGGGCAGTCCCCCAGGAACCCATTCCTAAGACAGCTGTTTGCATAATAATCCTCCTTATAGCTGAGTTTGATAATAATTAATTTGATGCGACCGACGTCGGTAAAGGATAAAAATAAGACTGACTATAACTAAGACGAGTGACAGCCATTGAGAAACCCGTAAGGAACCTAAATAGAGACTATCGGTCCGCATTCCTTCAATCGTGAAACGTCCCGCACCATACCATAGTAAATAAAAAGCGAGAACTTCTCCCTCTAGTAAAAATCTTGGTCGGTGACGAATAACTAAAATAATAAGCAAGCCGAATAGGTTCCACAGAGATTCATATAGAAAGGTTGGGTGATAGTAAGTACCATTAATTAGCATTTGGTCAATAATAAATTGAGGCAAATGCAGTTTTTGGAGAAATTCTAAAGAAACTGGGCCACCATGGGCCTCTTGGTTCATAAAGTTTCCCCAACGACCAATCGCTTGGGCCAAAATTAAGCCTGGTGCCGCCGTATCCAATACCGTAATAAAATTAATTCCATACCGCCGGCACAAGTAATAGAGAGTAACTACCGCGCCAAGCACACCGCCGTATATAGCAATCCCCCCATGCCAAATTTGAATAATTTGATCCGGGTTGGCTAAATAATAATCCAATTTAAAGATGACATAGTATAAACGGGCGCCAATAAAGCCAAAGATGACCGCATAGAAGAAAAGATCAAACACGCGGTCTGGATCAATTCCTTTAGCTATAGCTTCTCGACGAAAGACCCATTCTCCTAAAATAATACCTAGGACGATAATTAAGGCATACCAGCGAATTTGAATGGGGCCCAGCTCAAATGCAATTGGGTCAAAGGCTAACAGTAAGGAACTAATCATGCTCCACCTCACGATTAGAAAGAATCAATGCATCTAAGCGACGGGTAAATTCTTCTTTGGCATCAAAACCAAGTTCAGATGCCCGGAAGTTCATCGCGGCTGATTCAATAATAACGGCCAAGTTACGACCAAGTTTAACTGGAATTTTAATTTTCGGTACATTCACCTCAAAGATTTTTTCATATTCATGGTCATAACCTAAGCGGTCATATTCAATGGTACCATCATCAATTCTTAGGTCAATGATTAAATCCAGCCGACGTTTACGACTAACTGACCGTACCCCGAAAAGGGTCATCACATTGATAATCCCAAGCCCTCGGATTTCTAGTAAATTTTGTAAGATTTCAGGCGCTTCTCCCATCAAGGTTAGCTCATCAATCTGATAAAGTTCGACCCGGTCATCCGCCACTAAGCGGTGCCCTCTTTGAACTAATTCCAAGGCGGTTTCTGACTTACCCACCCCAGAAGCGCCCACTAGGAGAACCCCCATCCCATAAACCTCTAAAAAGACCCCATGCTTGGAGACCCGTTCTGCTAGATAGGTTTCTAAGAAATTGGTTACATTAGCCAACACGCGAGATGTTTTAGACCGGGCTGATAAAATTGGAATTTGATATTTATCAGCAATCGGAATTAACTCTTGGGGCACTTCCATCCCACGGGCAATAATAATGGCAGGGGTGTCCACGGTACACAGATTTTTAAAAATTTCTTGTCGTTCTTCACTAGTTTTACTATTCAAAAAGCCCATTTCCGTCCGACCAATTAACTGCACCCGTTCATGGGGGTAATTATCAATATAGCCGGTTAAAATTAAGCCAGGACGGGAAACTTCACTGGATTTAATTATTATGTTTTCAAATTCTTGACCATATACAATATCTACTGCCAGAGTAGAGGTTAATTCTTTGACACTCACTGTGTTAGACATAAATTTCCTCCTTTTTGCTCGTTCTATTAAAGTATAGAAATTTTTAAGTAAAATAACAAGTTTATTCCCCAATTCTCCCCTGGCATTCCCGAGATTGTCAGACAAGGGTTGCTAAGTAACTAAAAAAGGGATTGAGCTTTTTTGCCCAATCCCAATTATTTTCTCCTACAATTTCGACCTAGAAGTTACTCCAGTCATCCTCAGAATCAGGGGTCACATCACGGCGGTTATGGTTGTTGTCTTTAGATTCTGGCCAAGACCAGCCAGCATTTCCCTTCTTATGACCACGCCCCTTAACTTCGTAATCATTTGGCAGACAAACAGCTAAGGCAATATAGACCCAGAATAGGACCGAACCCGAACCAAAGGCACCGATAAAGAAGATAATCCGGAGAATGGTTGGGTCAATATTAAAAGCTTCACCTAACCCCCCACATACTCCAAAAAGTTTACGGTCAGTTGATGATTTATATAATTTAATCATAGTTATTCACTCTTTCTAATTAAAATTCAGTATCTTTTAAGAAAATATTACCAATCATAGTTTCTAAAGCAAGCTCAACTTGTCCGTTTTCACTTCCTCGGTCAAAAGTAAAGGATTTGGTCGCCTGCATCGTGGTGACTTGATCAAGGCGACTTTGGACCTTACCTTGGTTACTTTTAGCCTTACCTTTAAGACCCAAGGCTTTAGGAATGGCCACTTTAATATCGCCACTTAAAGTATTAATCCGTAACTTGCCAACTTCTTGATTCCGCTTAGTTACATAAATATCCGAATTATTACCATCAACCGTTACGTCTTTTAGATTATCCTCTAGACGGATATCCCCATTTAAACAGGAAATCATGATCATATCAATGTCTGAACTTTCAACATTAATATCGCCATTTAAATTATCAAGGTCTAACTTATCAGCATGACAGTCAGCCACTCTAATATCGCCATTGCGATTAATTAAATCCAAGCTTTTAACTTCTATGCCCTTAACCACTAAATCACCATTGGTTAATTCAAAACGTCCTGCTTTATATGCTTTAGCTGGTACAGATAAAATGCCATCCATCGATACATAAGGGGATTGGATATCTAAGACTAAGGTGTTTTCAATCACTTCCAGTTTAGCATATCTCATAAAATCATCGACACTGGCTTCTTCAAAGTTACCATGGAGTCTTAATTCAGCGCTAAGGTGGGCTTGGTCATCCTCACTGGTTTTCACGGTCATTGACCCATTGAATAAGCGTACATCGATATCTTCAAAGTTAGTTTCTGAAAAATCAAAAGTATGATTTAATTTTTGGGTCCGTACCCATGGGATTTTGAAAGAAAGATTCACATCCTTGCTTGAAAAGCCCTTAACGAAATCATTCACTTGGTCTCGTAGACTTTGGCCTAATTTCTTAGATTCATTGGCAAAATCACGGGCTGTCTGACTATACTTTTTGGCATTATCATTCAGGGTCGTCCGGATGTCTTGATATGACTTATGACTACCAGATAATTGGTTTAATTCCTGTTCAATAGTTGCTTCTTTTTCTTTCAAATCATTAATCTCAGCGGTGAGTTGTTCAGATTGTTGTGATAATTCTGAACTTTCGCCTTCTAATTCCACTAAAACTTCCACTTCTCTTAGACGTTGTTGAGCAATGGTCAAGCTCTCTTGATTTTTACTTAAGGCTGCTTTTAATTCAGCGATTTTAGCGTCAGTTTCTTGGCGGTTATCCATTGTTCTATGGTCATGTTGATCTTTTTCAATCGCTTGATCATTTAAATCTTCTGCTAGATCATCTCTTTTTGCTGCTTCTAATAAGTCTAAGGCTTCTTCCATACTGATGACTTTATTTTTAACTAATTCAATAATACGTTCTTTTTCATTCATCCTGATTCCTCCTAGCTATAAATATCCTTGTCTACATTCACTATTATGCCAAGAAGCAAAAAAATAAACATAGGCCCCAAGACCTATATTTATTTTTTTAAGATTATTTTAGAATTTTTTTCAAATATTGGCCAGTATAAGAGTCAGCCACCTCAGCCACCTCTTCTGGGGTGCCAATTGCAATCACTTGCCCCCCGCCGACACCGCCTTCCGGCCCCATATCAATAATATAGTCAGCTGTCTTAATCACATCTAAATTATGTTCAATCACAACGACCGTATTTCCAGCTTCAACCAGACGGTCTAAGACTGCCAATAAGCGTTTAATATCTGCTGGATGGAGTCCTGTGGTTGGCTCATCTAAAACATAGAAAGTATCGCCGGTTGATACCCGTTGTAACTCAGCCGCTAATTTCATCCGTTGGGCTTCCCCACCGGATAAGGTTGTGGCAGATTGGCCTAGACGGACATAACCTAAGCCGACATCCACCATGGTTTGGAGTTTACGTTTGATCTTAGGGATATTTTCAAAGAAGTCTAAGGCTTCTTCAATGGTCATATCTAAGACTTGGGCAATATTCTTACCTTTATAGGTTACTTCAAGCGTTTCTGAATTATAGCGGGTGCCATGACATACTTCACAAGGCACATAGACATCGGGTAGGAAGTGCATTTCTATTTGCTTAATCCCGGCACCTTTACAGGCCTCACACCGACCACCCTTGGTATTAAATGAAAAACGCCCCTTATTATAACCATGAATTTTGGCTTGGTTGGTTTGTGCAAACAGGTCCCGAATATCATCAAAGACCGAAGTATAGGTCGCTGGGTTGGACCGTGGCGTCCGACCAATTGGGGATTGGTCTATATCAATCACCTTATCCAAGCCTTCCCAGCCGGTAATTTCTTTAAATTTACCTGGTTTCTCTTTGGTAGAAGTCAAACGCTTCGCTAGAGCAATTTTCAAAATCCGATTTACCAAACTTGATTTACCTGAGCCTGAGACCCCAGTCACACAGGTAAAACGACCAATCGGAAAGGCCACATCCACATTTTGTAAATTATTTTCTTGGGCCCCTTTAACCTTGACCCAACCTAAATCTTCTTGGCGGCGGTGGTCTGGGATTTCAATTTTCTCCTTACCAGATAAATAACGACCCGTTATGGACTTGGAATTAGCCATGACTTGCTTAGGTGTGCCTGCTGCAATGACCTGACCTCCATGTTCCCCTGCCCCCGGACCAATATCAATAATATAGTCAGCTTCTAGCATGGTTTCATCATCATGTTCAACGACAATTAAAGTATTGTCTAAATCTCGCATTTGTTTTAAAGATTCAATCAAACGGGCGTTATCTCTTTGGTGGAGGCCAATGGAAGGTTCATCAAGAATATACATGACCCCAGATAAGTTAGAACCGATCTGCGTTGCTAAACGGATCCGTTGGGCTTCACCCCCAGATAAGGAGCCTGCCACCCGAGAAAGGGTCAGATATTCTAAGCCAACATTATTTAGGAAGGTCAAGCGGTCGTGAATTTCCTTAATAATTGGTTGACTAATTTGAGCGCGACTATCGTCAAAGCTTAAGTTTTGGAAGAAAGCTAGACAGTCTCCGATGGATTTTTCAGTGACTTCTGCAATGTTTAAGTCTTTTACCTTAACAGACAGAGCCTGCTCATTTAACCGTTGACCGTGGCAATGAGGACAAGTCAATTCATACATATATTCCGCCATTTGTTCGCGGACGAAATCAGACGAAGTTTCGCGGTAGCGACGGTCAATGTTATTTAAAATTCCTTCAAAGGTTAACATTTTAGTTGTCTTGGTGTTACCCATCATCGATTTATAGGTAAACTTATAGTTAGCATTCAGTTTGCCATATTTAATCAATTCTTGTTGTTTTGAAGTCAAGTCCTTGAAAGGCACATCCATCGGAATACCTTCACTCTCAGTGAAAGCTTTCAACATAGAATAATAATAATAGGTATCATTAGCTTTCCATGGAGCTAAAGCCCCCTCTTCTAAAGTCAAAGTGGGGTCAGGAATAACCAAGTCTTCATCGACAGTTAAACGCGACCCTAAACCGTCACAATAAGGACAAGACCCAAAAGGGGCGTTAAATGAAAAGAGCCGCGGCTCTAATTGGTCTAAGGAAAAATCACAATAAGGACAGGCGTAATGTTCATTAAAATAAAGGTCTTCGCCTTCTAAAATATTAATAATCACATAGCCTTCCGAAAGACTAAGGGCTTGCTCAATTGAATCAAACAAACGTGACCGAATTCCTTCTTTAATGACAATCCGGTCCACCACGGCTTCGATATTATGTTTTTTGTTTTTTTCTAAATCAGGCACTTCTGTAATATCATAAATTTCACCATCAACCCGGACACGAACATAGCCATCCTTAGCGGTTTTTTCTAAGACTTTAACATGTTGCCCCTTCTGATTACGGATCAGGGGTGCTAACACTTGGATGCGCGTCCGTTCTGGTAAAGCTTGAACACGGTCAACAATCTGTTCGGGTGACTGACGCTCAATCGGAATATGGTGGTTAGGACAATAGGGGGTCCCCACTCGGGCGAATAAAAGCCGTAAGTAATCATTGACCTCCGTTGCAGTACCTACGGTTGAACGGGGGTTATGGCTAGTTGTTTTTTGGTCAATCGAAATAGCTGGACTTAGGCCTTCAATTGAATCGACATCCGGTTTATCCATTTGCCCTAGAAATTGACGGGCATAGGCTGATAAACTTTCGACATAACGTCGTTGACCCTCAGCATATAAAGTATCAAAGGCAAGCGACGACTTACCAGAGCCAGATAATCCTGTCATGACAACTAATTTATTCCGGGGTATTTCAATATCAATATTTTTTAGATTATGGGTCCGAGCCCCTTTGACTTTGATTACGTCTTTTACCATGTAATTACTCCTTTTTGGCTTACTTCACTCTATGAAATACATTATAACATACTGAACATATGTTCGTCTTAAAATAGACTCATTTCCCAACCAAGTCTGTAATTTGATTATTAACTTTTATGTATATTTAAAAACCTTATCTTAGCTCTATATCCGGCATTTTAAAATAAAAAAAGAGGAGCTAGGCTTTCACCCAACTCCTTGAAAATAATTTATTTATCTATAATTATTTTACAGCTTCTGCCCAGTCAGCAACATCGCCTAAGAAGATATTCTTGATAGCTTCTAATTTCAAGTCTTCAACAGCGTTTTCTTTGTTAACAACCACTGCGATACCATCAATTGCGATTGCATCAAATTCTAAAGCTTCTTTTTCTTCATCACTTAATTCACGAGAAGCCATACCTAAATCAGCGGTACCTTCCATAGCAGCTTCCATACCAGCAGATGAACCGTTTGAAGTGATGTTAATTTTAACATCTGGATTTAAGCCCATATATTCTTCAGCTAATTTTTCCATTAAAGGAGTTACAGAAGTAGAACCAACAACTTCTATGTCACCTTTTAAGCCTTCTTTAGCTTCATAAGCAGCTAATTCAGCTCCAGCTTCTTCTGAACCAGCTTCAGATGTAGCTTCTTCTGATGTAGCTTCTTCTGAGCTTTCTTCAGATGCAGCTTCTTCAGATGCAGTTTCTTCTGAGCCTTCTTCTGATGCAGCTTCTTCTGAACCTGCTGCTTCTGAACCTTCTTCAGATGCAGCTTCTTCTGAGCCAGCTTCTTCTTCTTCGTTAACACCAGCAGATGAAATATAGCCTTCTTCTTCAACGATTGCTTGTCCATCAGCTGAGTGGATATAAGATAAGAAGTCAGTTGCTACGTCAGACATTTCGCCATCTTTTTTCCAAGCTACGTTAAATGGACGAGCGATTGCATAGTCCCCAGCTTTAATGTTTTCAGCAGTTGCTTCAACGCCGTCAACCTTAACCGCTTTAACTGAATCATCTAAAGATCCTAAAGAGATATAACCAATTGAAGCTGGGTCACCAGCAACAGTAGTCATAACACCATTCGTTGAGTTTTGGATACTTGCTGCTTGTGAAGTCATGTCGTCGCCATTTTCGTCAACAACACCAACGATTTCAACAAAAGCGCCACGAGTACCTGAACCATCTTCACGAGAAATTACATTGATAGGACCTTCTTGTGCGAAAACTGGCACAAAAGAAGCAAGTAATAAAGCAGCAGATGATACGAATTGCAATGATTTTTTCATTAAAAAATCTCTCCTTTAATTTGCTTTTCTGTATTAGAAACAATGTCCGACAGACCAATTTCCATCGATACAAGCTAAGTTTACCATCTGAATATAAATTCTTAGTAAATTTTATGTAAATTTTATGTAAAGGAAACGAGCAAGCTTAGATCGTATGATCCTAAGCTTGCTCTAATTATAATAGACTCCAGTTCTTTAAGATTAACTAAAAAAGGGACCTAGCCTCTCGCCCAAGTCCCTTTCATCCATAATTTTATGATTTAATTATTTAATTCGATAATCGAACCAGTTTCAACATAGATAATCCGCTCACAGATATTAGTCACATAGTCCCCAATCCGTTCTAAGCTAGTACCAATGCCGACATATTGGATTCCGCGAGCAACATCCTCTTTGTTTTCTTGCATCCATTTTGCAGCTTCGTGATAGAGACGTTTTAATTGCGCATCGACTTCTTTATCTTTAGCCGCAATACGATTAGCGGCTTCAACATCATAGTTAGCCCGGGCCTCAATCACTTCAACCAGCATTTCACCTACAAAATTCTGCATCGTGAAGATAATTTCATCTAAAATATCAACTCGATTTTCAATTCCTTCTGTTCTAATTACAGCACGAGCAATTGATACAGAGTGGTCAGCTATCCGTTCAAAATCGTTGGATGAAATCAAAGCCGCAAAGACCCGACGTAAGTCATGGGATACCGGTTGTTGTAAAGCAACAATCTTATAGGCTTTTTGCTCAATTTCATTTGTTAAGTAATTGATTCTTAAATCATCTGAAATCAATTCTCGGCCTAATTCTTCATCAGCGTCTTTAAATGATTTGATTGCTTTATGGAAAGATTCTACAACAGCATTACCTAAACGCGTAATATCATTGGATAAGTCTACTAATTCTTCTTCAAATAGCGTTCTCATTTCTTACTTCCTCCCTTTTTGGGTTTAATCTAACCAAAGCGACCTGAGATGTAGTCATTCGTCCGTTGGTCAACTGGATTAGAAAAAATCTTTTCAGTATCATCAAATTCTACCACTTCTCCGGTTAGGAAGAAAGCTGTTTTATCAGAAATACGGCCAGCTTGTTGCATATTATGCGTCACAATAATAACAGTATATTTATTCTTTAAATCATGAACTAATTCTTCAATTTTATTAGTGGAAATTGGATCTAAGGCAGAAGTTGGTTCATCCATCAATAAAACATCTGAATCATTGGCAATCGCCCGAGCAATACAAATCCGTTGTTGTTGCCCCCCAGATAAATCGGTTGCTTTACGGTCCAATTTATCCTTTACTTCTTCCCAGACAGCAGCGCCTTTAAGACTTTCTTCAACAATCCGATCTAATTCCTTACGGTCTTTAATACCATGAGTCCGAGGACCATAAGCAATGTTATCATAAATCGTTTTGGGAAATGGATTTGGATGTTGGAAAACCATCCCAACCCGTTTACGTAAAAGGTTGACATTATAATTTTTTTGGTAAATATCTTCACCGTCTAAACGGATTAAGCCATCCACCCGAGTGCCAGGTACTAAATCTTGCATCCGGTTTAAAGTTTTTAAAAAGGTTGATTTCCCACAACCAGATGGTCCGATAAAAGCAGTCACCTTATTGGATTCAATTGCCATATTAATGTTTTTTAATGCCTTAAATTCACCATAATAAAAATCTAAATCTTTAATATCAAATTTGATTGGATTGGTCATCTTATTTTCCTCCTGAAGCTAACTTGTTACTTAACCATGTAGAAATTGAATTAATTATTAGAACCATTAAGACTAAAATTGCTGCGGTTGAATAGGCTTCACTCACATGAAAACCTTCTTGCGATAGCATATACATATGAACAGCTAGTGTCCGTCCGGAATCCCCTAACCCTCTAAGCATAGAGGTAGATGACCCAAGGGTATAAATAAGCGCGGCAGATTCACCAACAATACGCCCAACAGCAAGGATAATCCCTGACAAAATACCTGGCATGGCTACGGGTAGAACAACCGTAAAAATTGTTCTTAATTTACCAGCGCCTAAGGCCAATGAACCCATCCGTAACTCATTATTGACGGACCGCAATGCTTCTTCTGTGGAAGAGATAATAATTGGCAAAATCATAATGGTAATCGTTAAAATCCCAGCCCAATGTGAATATCCCATCCCTAAATTGATGACGAAGAATAACATCCCGAACAAACCATAAACAATGGAAGGAACTGCCGCTAAGGTATCTGTAGCTAGACGAATCACTTTTAAAAACTTATTGTTTGGATCTGCATATTCTACCAAATAGAAAGAGGTAAAGACCCCAAAAGGAACGGCGATTAATAAGGCGATTGCCACAATGACAAGTGTCGAGATAATTGCAGGCATCATCGAAACATTGGATGTCGTATATTTCCAATTAAACATACCCCAGTTCATATTAGGAATCCCTTTATAAAAGATAAAGATTACAATAAACATGAGCATGGCTAGGGTAAATAGACCCGCTACCCAGACAAGTCCTTTGATAAATTTATTCATGCTTATCTATCCCCTTTCGATTTAACCACCATAAAGATACTATTTATGATTAAAATGAAAATGAAGAGGACCACCGCTGTTGCAATCAGCGCTTCACGGTGACGACCAGAGGCATAACCCATCTCCAATACAATATTTGTGGTTAAGGTCCGTGTTCCTGAAGCAAGATTACGTGGGAATATTGGTTGGTTCCCAGTAACTAAAATGACCGCCATGGTTTCACCAATGGCCCGTCCAATTCCAAGAATAATGGCTGAAAAAATTCCTGGTTTTGCTGCCGGCACTACCACGTTCATAACAGACCGCTCATGGGTTGCTCCTAGACCTATACTGGCTTGATAGAAGGAATTAGGTACGGCCCGTAAGGCTGCTTCAGAAAGTCCAATAATAGTTGGTAAAATCATCACTCCAAGTAAAACTGAAGCGGTGATAATATTCATCCCTGTTCCACCAAATAAATCCCGTGAAATCGGCACAAAAATTTGGAGGGCAAAGAAACCATAAACAATCGATGGAATCGCCGCCATTAAGTTAATGGCTGGTTTAGCAAAACGATATAACTTGTCTGGACAGAAAAATGCCATAAAAATTGCGGTTAACACTCCAATCGGAACCCCAACAATAACTGCCCCTAGAGTAACAATGATAGATCCCACAATCATCGGTAAAATTCCAAACTTAGGATTAGAAGCTGTTGGTCGCCATACATCACCTAGCAGGAATTTACCAAATCCCTCTTCTAACATAAAAGGCAAACCGCCTTTAAGAATAAAGTAAAAAATTAAAATAATCGAAATGATTGATATTGAAGCAGAGAAAATAAAAACCCACTTCATCAATGATTCCTTCAAATCACCACGTCGCATATGCAATCTCCTCATCCTAAATCTACTATAACATCTACCATAGATACTACATTCCTATTGTACAGATTAAATGTAAAAACAATGTAAATTTTATGTAAATTCGGTACAGAAAAATTTACACAAACGTTTACATTGCTTCCGGAATTAATAATTAATAGGAATAAAAATTTTAAACGTGGTTCCTTGTCCTTCTACACTGGTAACCTGAATATTGCCCTCCATAATCCTCACTAAATTATTAACAATGGATAGGCCCAGTCCTGTTCCACCTGAATTGCGGCTTCGATCTTTATCCACTCGATAAAAGCGTTCAAAAATCCGACTCTGGTCTGCTTCAGGAATTCCAATTCCTTTATCGGACACTTGAATCAAGGCTCCTTGCTTAACTTTTTCAACGGCTAGTAGAATTTCGCCCCCAAAATCAGAATAATTAATCGCATTATCAATTAAGTTAATCATAATTTGTTCTAGACGATGTTTATTGGAATCGATCATAAGCTGGTCAATATTAGATGAGAAATTCATTCGAATGTTCTTCTGTTGGGAGGCTTGTTTAAATAATTGTAACACTGCTTTGCCAGTCGCTACTAAGTCTAAAAGCTGAGTCTCCCAAGGCTCAGAATTTTTTTCAACCCGGGATAATTCTAAGATATCATGAATAATCACTTCTAAACGATTACTTTCCTTGGCAATAATTTCAACAAATTGCTTGGTCATATCAGGGTCTGAAAGGGCTCCATCTAAAAGCGTCTCGGCAAAACCTTTAATAGCAGTAACTGGTGTCCGTAACTCATGTGATGCATTGGCAACAAATTCCGTACGAATCGTTTCTAATTTACGGTTACGGGTCACATCATATAGCAATACTAAGGATGAATGAGCTATATGACCAGACCGTTCCCGTTGGTAAGGAATAATATTCACATCAATCACCCGGTAATCGGGATAGTAAAACTCAATTTCTTCTTGCTTAGCTTGTTCATCTTTCTGTACTGCCCTAATCAGTTCAACCAACCGAACTGAACGAATGATTGTTTCAAAAGGTAAACCAACAATTGGCGCAGATAAGTCTAAAAGTTTCAACGATTCAGGATTATTTAATTCAATCCGATCACGATCATCTATTAAAAGCACACCTAAATTTAAATGGTTTAATAAAATAGATAGGCGTCGTTCACTGTCCTCAAGATTCCGATATTGGTGCCGGAGCTGGGTCACTAAATCCTCTGCCGAATCATTTAAATCAGCTAAACTAGTAAAATTTGCAGTGACCTTATAATAACGATAATCTGAATCAACAATATGACGTAATTGTTGGCTCATCTCGCGGATAGGCTTAGTTACAGTCCCATAAAGTGCTAAGCGGCCTAACAGAAATACTAAGATAATTGCTAGTAGACTGGCAATCTTAACCCGGTTAAAAATTGCTTGGGTGGATTTAAAATAGGACGGTTCATAAACTAAATAATAGGCAGGACTTTCCTGGTCAATGGCCTCGACCCGTTGAAAATATAAGCCATTGATTTTTCCGGTCCTGCTCGGGGCTTTTCTTATCTCTTGACTCAACATTTTTAAACTAATGGGTAGGTTTTTAAATAACTGCGGTCCAGAAACAGCAATAATCCGGGTATCGGACTCAAGCGTCTGCTCAACCGGCTCTATCCCATTGATTGTCTCTAAGTTATCCATAAAATCTTTTGAATCAACCATTTGGACCTGTCTAAGATAGGGTGTTGCCCGGTCTAATTGATTAATTATCGCAGCATCTAAAACCCGGTCTAAGCCTAAACTAACCGTGATTAAAGCTAAGAGTAAAAAGAAGAGAGACCGGTTAAAAAGCCATTTTAAAAATCGATTTGACTTTTGCGGCATTATTCTGGTACCTCAAATTTATAACCAAAGCCACGCATTGTTTGGATATATTTAGGATGGCGATTATTATCTTCGATTTTCTCTCTCAAATGGCTAATATGAACATCAACAATTCGAGTTTCTCCCACATAATCAAAATCCCAAATTGAATTTAATAATTGTTCGCGACTCAAAATTCGGCCTCGTCGTGTGACCATATAAACCAATAATTCAAATTCCTTAGGGGTAATATCGACTTTTTTATGGTTGACCCGCACTTCATAGTGCTCAGGATAAATTTCTAACTCGCCCACATTTATCAAACGACTCTCTTGAGTAACTGGACTCTCTGCTCCTTTTGCTAGTGTATTTTCATAATTATGACGAATTTGGTCCAATTCTAAGCCAAAATTATCATTATCTCTTACTTCCATGGTTTCTTCTTCATCAAGGTCAACAATATTTAGGTCATTTTGACTACCTGTCCGCCGTAAAATTGCCTTAATCCGAGCCAAAACTTCCCGTGGGCTAAAAGGTTTGGTCATATAATCGTCGGCACCTAATTCTAGTCCAACTACCTTATCATATTCTTCATCTTTAGCCGTTAACATGAGGATAGGAACCTGGGACCCCTTTTTGCGAACTTTACGGCAAATATCCATCCCATCCATACCAGGTAACATCACATCCAAAATAATAAAATCATACTTATTTTGTTCAATCATTTCATAAGCTAATAAGCCATCGTCTGCTTGATCAACTTGATAGCCAGCCTGTTGTAAATTGTAGGCTAATAAGGTTAAAATTGATGGCTCATCATCCACTATTAATATATGTTCCACGAGGGACCTCCTATTATATATCGAATCTTTTGCAAGTTAATCTTACCATGCTAAAGGCGAGTTGAAAACTTTTTCTCTAATTACTTAATATTTCAAGACTTAAAGGAATTTCTCTTCTAAACAAAAACCCTTAAAGGTTAGCAGTCATAGCAACCTTCAAGGGAATAATTCAACGTCTTTTATATTTGGAGAAACCGCCGCGTCGCTCGACGTGCTCCCAAGTTACCTAACAGAATACCGATAATTAATAAACCAGCGCCGATATACCAAAGTATCGGAAAGAGTGGGGTAAAACTTAAAATCCGTGCTCCAAACAGTTCAACACTAGCCGACTGAATCCCGTTATAAATCGCATAAAGTAAAGCCGTGGCAAAGATTGCTGAGAGAGTTCCCATAAACATCCCCTCATAGACAAAGGGAGCTTTAATATAACGGTTGGTCGCCCCCACCAAGCGCATAATCTCTAATTCAGTTTGGCGCGCAGCAATGGTGAGGCGAATTGTGTTAGAAATTAAGAGAATCGCGATTACAATCAGAATTGCTGCCACTAATGCAATAATAGTTCGTGCAATTTGGATCGTTGACAATAAATTCTGAGTATCGATTTTACCATAAGTAACCTCACTTGCATAAGGAAGCTTAGAAATAGCTTGCGTCACACTCTCTAAATTAGCTGTATCATCAACATCTACTAAGAAGACATTATAAAATGGATTATCATCACCTGAAAACATTTCAAAGTCAGAACCCATTTGTGCGACTAAATCTTGGTATTCTTCTTCCTTAGTCCGATAGGTCACCCCACTAACGTGGTCCAGGGCTTCGATTGATTCTTTTAGCTTGGCTTCGTCATCCTTATCCGCTGCTAAATCAATATGGGTCCGAATCTTAACCCCACCCTCAATATCTTGGGTAATATTTTGAATATTTTGGGCTAAGAGGACAAAACCACCAATCATGATTAGGGTTAAGGTCATGGTTAAGATAGTCGCAATCGTCATCCAACCATTCCTAAATAAATTACGGAAGGCATCTCGGATATGACGGAAAAAATTACGAAATATCATAAATTATAATCCCCCTCTACCTCATCGGATACAATCCGACCTGCTTCAATCTGAATTACCCGGTGTTTATACTGGTCTACTAACTGATTATTATGGGTCCCCATGATAACCGTGGTTCCTTGAGCGTTGATAGTTTCTAACACCTCAAAGATTTCTCGTGCCGTTTTAGGGTCTAGATTTCCAGTTGGTTCATCCGCAATAATAATCGAAGGTTCATTAGCCAAGGCACGCGCAATCGCCACCCTTTGTTGTTCCCCACCTGATAATTCATCGGGAAATTGGTTAGCTTTTCGGGTAAGGCCAACCAAGTGTAATACTTCTCTCACCCGTTCTTTAATCACTTTTTTCTTCGCCCCGGTAACTTCTAAGGCATAAGCTACATTTTCATAGACTGTCAACTTAGGTAATAGTTTAAAATCTTGAAAAATTACGCCTATATGACGTCGTAATTTAGGAATATGGCGGTTTTTAATCGCATGAACTTGGTAAGGACCGACGGTTAATTTTCCTTTAGACAGGCGCTCATCGCGATACATTAACTTCATGAGGGTTGATTTACCTGAGCCAGAGGGCCCAATAATATAGACAAACTCACCCTGTTCAATGCGTAAGGAAGCATCCTTTACAGCTACAATCCCATTACTATATCGTTTACTAACATGGGTTAACTGAATCATTTAAGTCACCATCCTTTCAGTGTATTTTTTCATAATCTCTATTTTAACGTAAAAAGCTAACTTAGGAAACTTGTAAAAAGTTCCAGTCTATTCATTTTCAAAATCTTCATTTCTAATCGCAGTGGTTGATTGAATGGAACTACGCCACAAAACAACTTGTTCCATCCTAATCAACTCAACTGTGCAGGAAATTAAGGCAGCTGAGCTCACTTGTCCACTCAGCTACTGGAGCACTATGTCGCTTTGCTCCGAGTACTCCAGCAAACTAAAATCTTAGATTTTCTACTTCTTGCCCGCTCCCTTCAGTTTGCTTTCAATCTTGATTTTGGACCTGCAATTTTAAATAAGCATCCATAAAACCATCTAAGTCTCCATCAATGACCGCTTGACTATTTCCGACTTCATAGCCGGTCCGGTGATCCTTCACCATAGAATAGGGATGGAAGACATAAGACCGAATCTGTGAACCCCAACCAATCTCTAACTGTTGGCCTTTAATGGCAGCCATCTCTTTGGCGCGTTCCTCTTCCTCACGTTGATATAATTTAGCCTTTAACATGGCCATGGCTTGATCACGGTTTTGGAATTGGGACCGTTGAGCTTGGCTTTGGGTTACAATCCCCGTGGGAATATGGGTAATCCGCACGGCAGATGAAGTCTTATTAATATGCTGACCCCCAGCTCCAGAAGCCCGGTAAGTGTCCACTCGAATATCATCCGGATTAATTTCAATTTCAATGGAATCATCCATTTCCGGGGTCACCTCAATTGAAGCAAAGGAGGTATGACGACGGGCATTGGAATCAAAGGGCGAAATTCGCACTAAACGATGGACGCCTTTTTCTGATTTTAGATAGCCATAGGCATTGTGGCCCTTGATTTCTAAAGTGACTGATTTAATACCAGCCTCGTCTCCGGCTTGATAGTCTAAAACCTCCACTTGAAAGCCTTGTTTGTCGGCCCAACGCTGGTACATACGAAGTAACATAGATCCCCAATCTTGGGATTCTGTTCCCCCAGCTCCAGGATGGATTTCTAAGATTGCATTGGCACTATCATGGGGGCCTGACAAAAGTAATTGTAATTCATAATTATTTAAAGCCTTACTGGTGACTGTCATGATGTCTTCTGCTTCGCTTAGCATGTCCAGATCTTGACTTTCCTCATATAGTTCCAGCGCCATCCCTAGATCATCAACTTGACTGACCAAGTCCTGAATGGTTTGGTAGGAAGCCTTCGCTTCGTTCAACTGACTAATCACCTTCTGAGCTTTATCATTATCATCCCAAAAATCAGGCGCCAGCATCTGGTGCTCATAATCAGCAATATTTTCTTCCAATTGGTCTAAGTCAAAGAGACCTCCTGATTGAGATAACTTGGTCTTGGGCCTCCGTTAAAAAATTCTTCATTTCATATAATTCCATCTAAATTACCCCTTTACTAGAAAAGAAAAAGAGGCAGTCGCCAAGAGCTTGATTTTACTTAAAATCTTTGCACCTGGAACCGTCCCTTTTAACTCGTAACCTGACTAGGCACTTTGCATATTTTGACGAATTTGGGCTTTCATAATAAAACGAGTCACATCATATTCAATTGCGGCTGACATTTCTTCAAATCGTTCATAGCCCTCTGTTTGATATTCAGTCAATGGATTTGTTTGGGCATAGGCACGAAGACCTACACTTTGACGAAGGTTATCCATCATATCAATATGGTCGGTCCATTTAGAATCAACTACTCGTAAAATAACCACTTTTTCAAATTCTTTAACTTGTTCTGGTGTAGCTAAAGCAGCAATCTTTTCATCATACTTACTTTCAGCCAAACCATAAAGGAAGTTAATTAATTCTTTACGATTCTTACCTTGGAGTTGACTTAGACTTAATTCATCCGGACTAACTAAAGCAGCATGACCAAAATCAAGTAAACTTTCTAAGTTCCAATCTTTCTTCTTATCTGCCTCCGTAGCAATTTCAACTTGACGGGTAATAGTCCGTTTAATCATAGCTTTAACATATGGGGTCAATGACTCTTCGGCTTGAATGACTTGCAAGCGTTGTTTGTAAATAACTTCCCGTTGTTCACGCATGACTTCGTCGTATTCCAAGACATTCTTACGGGTATCATAGTTATTCCCTTCAACCCGCTTTTGGGCTGACTCGACTTGACGAGAAAGCATACGAGAATTGATTGCTAAATCATTATCTTCATCTGACTCAGCCATTTTTTCCCAGAAAGCTTGGATTCGTTCAGATCCAAAGCGACGCATCAAATCATCTTCTAATGAAAGATAGAATTGTGAAGCACCTGGGTCTCCTTGCCGACCAGAACGACCCCGTAATTGGTTATCAATCCGACGCGATTCATGACGCTCAGTTCCAATCACACATAGACCACCCAATTCTTTAACACCTGAGCCTAATTTAATATCGGTACCCCGACCAGCCATGTTAGTTGCAATCGTTACGGCCCCTTTTTGACCAGCTTGCATAACTATTTCAGCTTCTTTAAAGTGATTTTTAGCATTTAAGACTTCATGCGGAATACCAGCTTGGCGTAATAATTTAGATAAGTATTCAGAAGTTTCTACGGCAACCGTACCGACCAAAATCGGTTGGCCTGTGGCATGTCGTTCTTTAATTTCCTCTACTACCGCTTTGAATTTTGATTTTAAGTTTGGATAGAGTAGATCAGAAGCATCGTCCCGAATAACTGGCCGGTTAGTAGGTACTTGAACCACGTCCATATTATAAATTTCACGGAATTCTTCTTCTTCAGTCTTAGCAGTACCAGTCATACCAGATAATTTTTCATACGTCCGGAAATAATTTTGGAAGGTAATGGTAGCCATGGTCTTAGATTCGTCTTCAATTTCAACGTTTTCTTTGGCCTCAATGGCTTGGTGGAGTCCATCAGAATAACGACGGCCTTCCATAATCCGTCCCGTAAAGCCATCCACGATTTTAACTTTGCCTTCATCAACCACATAATCAATATCTAATAGCATGATATAGTTAGCCCGAAGCGCTTGGTCAATATGATGAACTAAGGCAGTATTATCCACATCATAAAGGTTATTTAAATGAAAAACGCGTTCAGCCTTATCGACCCCTTCATCAGTTAATGATATAGACTTAGAGGTTAAATCAATCGTATAGTCACGTTCTTCTTTCAAGCCTTTAACAAAGTAGTCAGCCCGTGTATATAAGGCAGTTGACTTACCAGCTTGACCAGAAATAATTAATGGAGTCCGGGCTTCATCGATTAAGATAGAGTCCACTTCATCGACCACCGCAAAATAAAGCGGACGTTGAACCATTTGACTTTGACTGGCAACCATGTTGTCCCGTAAGTAGTCAAAACCTAGTTCATTATTGGTTGAATAAGTAATATCACAATTATAAGCTTCACGTTTTTGGGAAGCATTCATTGAGTTTAAGTTTAAGCCGACGGTTAAACCTAAGAAGCGATAAACTTCCCCCATTTCTTGGGAGTCACGGGTTGCTAAATAATCGTTAACTGTTACCACATGGACCCCTTTACCAGCTAGGGCATTTAAATAAACTGGCATAGTTTCGGTTAGGGTTTTACCTTCCCCGGTTTTCATCTCAGCGATGTTCCCACCATGAAGGATAATCCCTCCTTGAATTTGAACCTTATAGGCATTTAAGCCTAAAACCCGGCGCGCTGCTTCCCGCACGACAGCATAAGCATCAGGTAAAATATCATCAAGACTTTTGCCCTTAGCTAAACGTTCTTTTAATTCTACGGTCATATTTTTTAATTCTTCATCCGACATCGGACGATAGGTTTTTTCTAAGGCTAGAATTTGATCTGCCATTTTAGCCGTCTTACGTAAAACAGCCTTATCATTTTCCACTAAATTTTTAAGCAAATTTGGCATTCTGCTTGTCAGCTCCTTTAATCAGTCATAGGATACTTACACATTGGTCTGGATACCCTTATTGTTTTTTGCATTCACTGTTATAGTGTACCATGTAATTTACAATTTTTGTATATTTATTTCAAGTCCGAGCCTTTTTAATCCAATAATTTTAGTTTCAACCAATAAAATGACTGAAACAACCCAATCTTCTGCCGGTCAAAAATAAAGGACTGAGTTATTTCACCCAGTCCTTTATCATTATTTAACTAACAGTAAGTATTTATCAGTCTTAGAGAGCTGCTGTTTCAATTAAACCATAACGACCATCTTTTCGACGATACACAATTGCAGTTTCCATCGTTTCCGCATCGGTATAGATAAAGAAGTCATGACCTAACATGTTCATTTGTAACACAGCTTCTTCGCTACTCATTGGTTTTAAGCTAATCCGTTTAGATCTTACAATTTCTAATTCTGGCTCTTCTTCCTCTGGACTATTTGCACTTACCGCAAGATCTGGAAGATCCCCTTCGCGAATCGTACCGCCACCTTTGGCTTTACGATTAATTTTGGTTTTATATTTACGAACTTGACGTTCAAGTTTATCAACCACAAAGTCGATACTCTTATATAAATCATCTGTGGTTTCTTCAGCCCGGAGTACTAAGAATGATAATGGAATCGTCACCTCAGCCTTGGCTGTCTTATCGGGATAAACTTTTAAATTCACGTGTGCTGTTGCATCAGGCACATCAGTAAAGAAGCGTTCTAATTTAGCAACCTTTTTTTCGGCATATTCTCTGATTGCTTGGGTCACTTCAATATTTTCCCCGCGAACATTATAGTTAAACATAAAAATCCCTCACTTCTAAATAATATTAAAAGATAACTTTTACCTTTTACTAATTATAACATATTCACAAGAATTTGAAAACGGAAACAATTATTTTCAATTATTCTCGGACTAATGATAGGGAGATAAGTTCATGTTTATCAGTAAAGTAAGGGGTTTCAATCATAGCCCTTTTCGCAGATAATAAAGTAGTTCCAGTTGTATAAACATCATCAAAAAATATAATTTTTTCATGGGCTTTGATAAAATCTATTCCCGATTGATTCAATACAAAAGGTTGGCTCAACTTTAACCGCTCCTGACGACTTTTACGGGCCTGTTTACGTCCATCCCCTTGATAATCAAAAGGAATACAATAGGGTTGCTTAACTAAATCTAAAAGGTGACCGACAGGATGAAAATTACGTTGGCTTAAACTAGTTGGCGAAGAAGGCAAAATAATGAAGGAATAGGACCGATATACTTTTAAGGCATGTTCTAAAGGACCTTTTAAGAGTTGCCCTAAATAAATATCCCCATGGTATTTATAACGAAAAAGCCAATCACGAAACATATCTGTATACGCAAAAAGATAATGATGTCTCAAATAATAGCTAGGGTAGGTGTCCAACCAACGCAGGCAATCCTGGCAATAATCAGCTTCTCCACCAGACTTTAAAATCCGATGACACGCTTTACACCGATGGCTTTGATCCATATCTTGAATTTGAAGCCAAGCCTCAAAACAGTCGGAGCAAATATAGGGAGTATTTAACGGGCGCCAAGCAAAAATATCCTCTAAAGCTAATTTTTTAGGTAATTTTCCCTGACAGAATTCACAAAAAGTATCATTCATGCAATAAACCTCGCTCTCTGGCCAAGCGGTTCATCCTTTTAATTTGCTGGCGGGCTGACCACATAGCCATAGATACTCCGTTATGGCCATAAATTAACGTTCCTCTTGGAAAATTTGATTTTCGCCCCACTCGTCCTGACATTTGAATGAGGGCTGCACTCGTAAATAATCTATTATCTGCTCCCACAATATAAACATGACAATTCTCAAAGGTCACTCCGCGCTCTAAAATCGAAGTTGTAATTAAAGCGGATACGTTCCCTTCTCTTAAAGCCATCACCTTATCCTGTCGTTCAGGATCTTGGGCATGGACACAGGCTAGATCCGGATACATCTGGGTTAATAGTGAATATAATTGTTCGGCTAAGGCAATATTCGCCATAAAAATTAACTTTTTTCCAGGATGTCTGAGAAATGAAGAAAGTTTTTGGAATAGTTTACCTTGCTTTTTACCTGACTTCACTTCCTCTTCCCAAGGACCGATATAGTGAAAATCGGGCTCGGGTAAGGGATAGCCATGATAGCGTGCAGGTAAGATGGTCGCCGTCATTTGTCCGTGTTGCACTTGCTTTTTTAAATATATATCTGGGGTGGCTGTCAAATATATTAGCTTCCCTTGCAGTCCTAAAGCTCCTTGGACTGCCTGATGCAAGATGGGGTCACCCGCATAAGGAAAAGCATCCACCTCATCCACAATCATCAAATCAAAGGCCGCTTTAAAGCGAAGCATTTGGTGGGTAGTCGCAATCAGAATCGGAGTATACCGATAAGGCTCGGTCATAGCTCCATGCAAGACTACCAGATCCAAGTTTGAAAAGGCAGCTTGAATCCGAGGATACAATTCTAAACAAACATCCACCCGGGGTGACACGATGGCTACCCGTCCCCCTTGACTCACAACCTGATCAATTAAAGGGAAAATCATCTCTGTTTTTCCAGCACCCGTCACCGCATGCACCATATGAGGGCGGCCCCTATCCTTCAAACTTTCTAAGAGTTCTTCTTTGGCCCGACCTTGTTCAGCTGATAAACTACCCTGCCAAGTCAGATAACTTTTGCCAGCTAGTCCCAGCGGATCTTTAGCCGGTGGGAGCCCATATAACTTACTTTGACTACTCATCCGACCAAGTTGGATACACTGACGACAATATGAAACAGAGAGCGGCTGACCTTGAGTATCAAGACCATCAAAGTAAATCAAATCTTGATTACCACAACGTTGGCAAGTTCCTTGAATAATAGCCGGTTGGCTTTGTAACTCAGCTTGGATAGCCTGCCATTGGTCAGGGTCTAGGTGGCTCTCATGCTGACTGATTAAACGTCCCCAGAATAAGCTTGCTAATTGCTGAGACATAATTCACCCCCTAACAATAAATACCCCATTTAACTCCGTTTCCTTTTAAAAAAACAAGCTTAAGCAGAAATTTCTACTTAAGCTTGTTTTCTAAAATGAGAATATAAGTCTTAATAGAGTTTCGGAACTGTGGCCATGCCACAAGACCCTATGCCAACATGGGTTGCCACAACTGGTCCTAACAAACCAACTTGATAGTCGATGGTGCCAAACTTTTCTTCAAGAATTGCTACCACTTGATCGATCACCTCTTGACCCAAGGCATGGGCAAAATATAATTGAAAGCCTTGAGGGTTTGCTTCAAAAACACCCTCAGCAATCTCAGCCAGACGTTGATACAATTTACGACGAGTGCGGACTTTTTCTAAAAGGACAATCTCACCCGCCTCATTAAAAAATAAAATCGGTTTAATCGCAAACAGGTTACCAATAATTGCAGCTGAATTCTTCAACCGGCCGCCACGGCTCAAATAAGTTAAGTCTTCCACCGTTAAATAAATATGACTTTGAGCAATCATATCCTTGAGAATTTTATCTAGTTCCGGCATGGCCATGCCTCGGTCTAATAAGCTTAGACTAGTCTCAACTAAGGCCATCATAACCACTGAAGCAGCTTTAGTATCATAGACATAGCATTCAACTTGGTCTTTAAATTCCTGTAAGACTGTCACTGCGGTCTGATAGGTTCCCGAAATGGCGGAAGAAAGGTGAAAGGCCAAGATTCGCTCATAACCTTGATCAACTAAATTTTGAACCAACTGCATATACTCACCGATGGGTGGTTGTGAGGTGGTGGCAGTTTGTTTGGACTGACTCAAATAATCATAGAATTTTTGTGCCTTATCGTCCGAAACTAAATCAGAAACTTGTTTACCATCTTCAAATGTCACAGATAAAGTTACTTGATATACATGTGGGTGTGCCAATAATTGTTCTGGCAGATAACTGGTACTATCAACAATAATTGCTGTTGGCATTTTTTCACTCCTTAACCACGGTATACTCCCTCTGGTAAATAATTAATCTAAGTCATATTTTACCATGATAAATTCGCTTTGTCGTCAAAGGCCCTCAAATTTTTGCCTATTTCATAAAAAAGCAACCGACCGTTACCTCACTCACCCATACTTGCGGGATTTTAAAAACATTTGTAAAATATAGAAAAGTCAGGGGGAATACCATGTCGATTAATTATTATTCAATTGCCCAGCCGCAAGAGGCTGAGCTTATTGTAAATAAATCACGTTTTATTAGCTATTTAGAACCTATCACTAGCCCAGACCAAGCCCAAACACGACTGCAAGAAATTCGTAAAGAACATTACAAAGCTAACCACCATTGTTGGGCTTATATTTTAGGGGATGATTCGAATATTCAAAAGTTGTCAGATGATGGTGAACCCAGTGGCACGGCGGGAATGCCCATCTTAGAGGTCCTGAAACAGAACCAATTAACTTATATTCTAGCTGTAGTAGTCCGCTATTTCGGCGGTATTAAATTAGGAGCTGGAGGCCTTATCCGGGCTTATTCATCCGCCACTAGTGAATGTTTGGCTCAGAGTCAACGGATTCAAAATGTTGACCAAAATCAAGTGGAATTAGTCATTGATTATAAAAATAATGACGGCTTGCTTCAATCCCTTCACACACACACCTTACCGCTTGAAATTACCGATACTAAATATACTGATAAGGTCATTCATCACTTATCCATTCCTAGCCAAGAGCTTGACCATGTCATGGTTGAATTAACCGACCGCCTCCAAGGCAAACTGAGTTGGGAAGACCTGGGCATCAAACAAATCAATTTACCTTATCATTAATTGCATCCATAAAAAAGAGACCCTTCAGGATGTCTTTACCAAACGGTAGCGACAATCCTGGAGGGTCTTCTATTATTAAAGTAAATCTTACTTAAGCATTATTCTTGGCTTTCAGTTGATTCACTCGCACTGTCAGCTGCTTGGTCGGTGGCGCTATCACTTGCATTTGCATCGGAACCATCACTGGCTTCTTGACCACCATCAAAGGTTGGGGCATCAGCTGGTACTTGAATATCAAAGTTTTGACCATGGTTCTTAAAGTTCATTTCAAGATTAAAGACAAGGTTTACTTGGCTATCCTCCGCTGGCATTGCTTCACTAGCAAGTTTAGCAAGATCTTCATTGTCTAAGGTCATATTCATGACTAACTTAGTTACTTTATTTGTATCTTTGGCATAGTGAATTTCATAATTATCAAACATGTCAAAAATCATATTAAAGGCTTTATCATAAGTATCTTTCATTTGAGCTTTTTGTTCTTCAGTCATTTCGATTCCTTGTGCTTCAGCCTGAGCAATGGCATCATCAATGGCTTCTTGTTTAATTTTTTCAATATCAACAACTTTTTGTGCATCTGCCCAGAATTCTTCCGAATTGATATCTGGTTTCATTTTAAAAACATATTCTGAATCGGTTTCAGTAATATCCATATATTTTTCATATAAAGCAACTAAGTCATCTGTTACTTCAGTTTGAGATTCTGTTACTTGAGCCATAGCGTCAGTATAGACTTTAGAAACCTCAGCTTCCACATCAGAAATATCTTCGACTGTCCAAGCAGAACCATCAAAGGCATAAAGAATACTATCTAATACAGTTATCTGACCTGAAAAAGGAATTTCTTGGTTTTGTGTTTCAGTCACATTACCATTTTCGTCCGTTACAGGAACTGCTTGACGAAAATTCCCTTGGCCATCAATAAAAACAGCAAATTTAGGATCGACATTCATTTGGAAGGTTCCATTTAAATCGCCTGCAATTTGTTCAGTTCCATCGATTGTCACTGAGAAATCTAATTTAGCATCGCCTTCTTGAGAACCTAGTTCTTTATTGGCCTCTTGAACCTTTGTTAAAACATCTTTAACATTAATATCTTGGGCAGAAACTGGCATGGCACCGGCAAAAATCAAACTAACAACAGCAATAGTCGCAATCATTACATTGAACAATTTTTTCATATTTTCACGCCTTTCATTATTTTTTTATAGTATACCATGGATTTAAAATCTGCTCTAATCTAAAGTTTTATTTGATTATATCTATATCATTTTTAAATTTATACCAAGTTACTTGACTTTCCACCTTATCTTCAACCCCACGAGAGCTTACCTTATCAAAGAGAATTTTAATGGTTTGAAAAAGTAGTTTAAAATCAAAAGCTAAAGAATAGTTCTTAATATACAATAAATCAAAATTTAACTTACTATTAAAATCAGTCGCATACTTCCCGTAAACTTGAGCGTAACCCGTGATACCGGCCCGCACATGATGACGAAGTGAATAATAGGGATTGAGCTCTACGAATTGATTAACAAAAAAAGGTCTTTCAGGTCTTGGTCCAACCAAGGACATGTCCCCTTTAAGCACATTAATCAATTGCGGTAATTCATCAATCCGGGTAGCCCGAATAAACTTACCCACCCGGGTCACCCGACTATCATTACTAGAAGCTAGGACCGGGCCGGATTGAGCCTCAGCTGACTGACTCATTGATCGGAATTTTAGGATATTAAAAGGACGGTGGTCCATGGTAATCCGTTCTTGTTTATAAAAAATTGGCCCGGGTGAATCAATCCGAATAGCTAAAGCAGTAATCAAGGTAATTGGCAAGGTTATAACTAGCAAACAAAAAGCCGCCACAATATCCAAAAAACGCTTGACCATGGCTTCTTCGCTAGCAATACCAAAGGAAGATACTTCAATAATACTTTCATCCTGAAAATTCATAATATTAGGATTAACCATCATGAGGTTTTCAAAGTTGGTTGATATAAACAACTTCTGATTGTGGTCCATCAAAAATTTATAAATTTCTAACCGTTCACTTTCTTCAATCCGACCAGTTAGATAGACAATATCAACTTCATCCGCTAGCTGGCGCACATTATAATAATAATTAGATAGAACCACATGAGTTACCTTATGCCGGCTATTTTTCATGAGGGAGAAGTTTTTAACGGCTTCCAAAGCCCTATCTTCTTGTCCCACCACCATGACTCGTTTCTGACCACGAATACGTTGATAAAGGATGTAAGCCAAGCTATTGAAAGCAAACATTAAAACACTACCCACTAAGAAATTAATTAAGACCACTGACCGGGGGAAAGATAGCCATGAGCCTGCATAAGTTAAGGCCATTAAATAGACGGTCATTGCCAGCTGACTTAAAATGGTGTAATAAGCTAAGTCTAGTAAATTTTTATTATAAAAAATATAAGTTCCAAACAGGATGTTAATAATTATATATCCAATAATAATCCAGGGATAGGAGGCCTCAAAGGCCCAAAGATTTCTTCCCGGAACCTGCCCAAAAAATTTAAAATAAAATGAAATATAAATACCTAGAAGAAATAACAAAGCACCCATGATAGTGGTTGAAATTCTTAGGATATTATTCCAATCTGAATGTTTCTTCAAGAAAAACTTCCTTTCTGTAAAGGATCCTTATCCTTTATTTCTCCCATATTATAAAGGTTTTACTTTCTTTTTACCATAAAAACTCCATTAACTTGACATGAAACAAGTCAAGTATGACAAAATTTTCTAGTATTTTATATTTTGAAAATAACCAGACCCCCTACAAGGCACTAAGGCTCATAGGAGGTCAAGCTTATCTATTTTAATAATCAGTGTGGGATAATTTAAATTTAATCAATTATTTTAAATTGTTCATTAAAGAGTGGACTTACAGACCGGTTTTCATGAATCCGCTTGATGGCTTCACCTAATAATTGGGCTACCGTTACCACTTCAATTTTATCAATATGTTTTTCTTTTGGTAAGGCAATTGTATCAGTAACCACTACTTTTTTGATACAAGATTTTTCTAAGCGTTCAATGGCAGGGCCAGATAAAACAGCATGAGTACAGCAGACATAGACTTCTTTTGCCCCTTTATCTTTAATTCCCTGCGCACCAAGCGTAATAGTACCTGCTGTATCAATCATATCATCGATAATAATAGCAACCTTATCTTTAACATCGCCGACTATATTCATAATTTCAGCAACATTATCTTTTGGTCGACGTTTATCTACGATGGCAATCGGTGCGTGGAGGAACTCTGCTAATTTGCGTGCCCGAGTCACACCACCATGGTCTGGTGAAACAACTACTACATCATCTCCAGATAGATTCTTATCCAAGAAATAGTTAGCTAATAAAGATGCCCCCATCAAATGGTCTACGGGAATATTGAAGAAGCCTTGAATTTGGGCAGCGTGAAGGTCAATCACTAGCATCCGATCTACACCAGCATTGGTTAACATATCTGCGACTAATTTAGAAGTAATGGGTTCGCGTGATTGGGCTTTGCGGTCTTGACGCGCATAGCCGTAATATGGCATGACAACATTAATTGTTTTGGCACTTGCCCGACGAAGTGCATCAATACAAATCATTAACTCCATTAGATTATCATTAACAGGATTTGATGTGGATTGTACGATATAAATATGATCCCCACGGATACTTTCTTCAATATTTACCTTGATTTCACCGTCAGCGAATTTCGAAATACTAATTTTACCTAACTGAACCCCAACTTCATCCGCCACTTTTTGGGCTAATTCGGGATTAGAACTTAAAGAAAATACCTTTAACTTTGGATCTTTATATGTGTGCTTTTCCATTACTACAAATTCCTCCTATTATTTATTTATAAACTTGGGATAGTAATTGGGAATATTAGTTTGGCGTGACCGCGCAATTCCCATCGCGTCTTCAGGTATGTCATCGGTAATAACCGAACCTGCTGCTGTTACAGTTCGTGGTCCAATCTCGACTGGAGACATAATTTTTGTATCACAACCAATAAAAGCTTGATCGCCTACTGTAGAGCGATGCTTGTACTTACCATCATAATTGACAAAGATGGTTCCACAACCTATGTTAATATCTTTGCCTAAGTCGGCATCGCCAATATAAGTTAAATGACCTGATTTAGTGCCCTTACCAATCGTCGAATTCTTCACTTCAACAAAATTGCCAATATGGACTTCATCCATTAAATGAGAATTCGGTCTTAAATGAGCAAAAGGACCTATGGTTGCAGCCCGCTCTACTGTAGACTTTTCTATCACAGATTGACTAATTTGCACCTGATCGCCAATTTGACTATCACAAATCTCAGAATGGGCTCCAATAAAGGCATGACTACCAATTCTGGTTTGTCCTTTTAAAGAGACGCCACCTTCAATCACTGTATCTGGGCCAATTTGAACTTGGGCCTCAATATAAGTTGTGGCTGGGTTAATTAGAGTAACGCCATTCAACATATGTTTGCGGTTAATCCGGCGGCTCATCAAACGACCTGCTTCTGCTAAAGCAAGGCGGTCATTCACACCTAAAGCTTCGTCTGCATCAGCCATAACGTGAGCGGCAATCAGATGTCCTCGTTCTTGTAAGAGGCCAATCACATCCGGCAGATAATATTCACCTTGTGCATTGTCGTTAGTGACTAAATCTAACATTTCAAATAAGAGTTGATTATCAAAAACATATGTGCCGGTATTAATTTCAGTCACCAAACGTTCGACATCATTAGCATCCTTTTCTTCAACAATATGAGACACTGTCCCATCTGTTTGTCGAATTATCCGACCATAACCAAACGGGTTGTCGAATTGAGCGGTCAGGACCGTTCCCTTGGCACCACTCTGTTCATGAAAGTCGAACAGTTGATTAATTGTTTGGGCTGAAATCAAAGGGGTATCCCCACAAATTACTAAAGTAGCCCCATCTTCTCCAGCTAAAATACTTTTAGCCTGTTGAACGGCATGTCCCGTTCCAAGTTGTTCTTCTTGAAGGGCATATTGACTCTTTTCACCTAGTAATTCTTTGACTGCTTGAGCCCCAAAGCCTACTACTGTCACTATTTGATCAACTTTTGCGGCTTGCACTGCATCCACAACATGTTCAATCATAGCGAGGCCATTCACTGGATGTAAGACCTTATATAGATCTGATTTCATCCGTGTTCCTTTACCAGCGGCTAAAATAACCGCTAACCGTTTTGACATTCTGCCACTCCTTTAAGCAAAAAATTTTCCAAATTTATTATAACGTTTTCAAGGCTTTTTTTCTAGGAACTTAGATATTTTTTAATAAAGATCCTGGTTGGGCTATCAAATCATGGTGTCTCGTTTCTGAATTAAAAACCATATTGACCGACATTAAGGCTTGCATATCATAAGGTAGTCCATGATCGGGCGCCGTATTTTCGACTAAAACACAAACCCCTGCTTCATGACAATCAAATTCACCTAATAAAGTAATCAGACCATCTACTGTCCCACCATTGCGTAAAAAGTCATCCACAATCAAGACATTACTTCCTGCTTGTAGACTATCCTTGGGTAATTCCATCTTCATGACCGTTTGATAAGAACCTGAAACAAAGGATACGGAAATCGTCGGCGCCACTGAATCCTTGGAATCCCGTCGAACAACCACGGATGGCACATTCAATAAATTAGCGACCAAAGCAGCCAAGCCAACCCCTTTTGTTTCAATCGTCATCACTGCATCGATTCCCTGGTCGGCATAATGGCCAGCAATCAGTTTAGCAGCCAAATGCATAAGCTGCGGATCACGGATAACATCATTTAAGCTAATATAATTACCGGGTAAGACACGGGGACTGGCCTCCAAGATATGGGTCAACTTTTCTTTCAGCATTTTTTTTTCTGCCTTGCCTAAACTTGGCACAAAAATCATCCCACCGCCGGCACCCGTCTGCGAAATTATACTCCCAAATTCATATTTAGCAAATAAATCTCGTAAAATATCCATATCTTCACTCAATGAAGATTTAGATGCACTTAACTCTTCACTTACATCAGAAAATTGGATTAATTGATTAGGGCGTTCTAAAAAATAATGGGTTAAATAAATTAAACGTTCATTGCGTTTAGGTTTAGTCATTGTCATCAGGCCCTCCTTAAGGTTTGCCTTATTTTACCACAAAAGACAAACTTTAACAGTGTTTTTATTATTTTTAGTTCGTGAAACGATTTATTTAAAGAGAGGGCAGAAACGAAATCTAAGTGTTTCCTTTGCCGCCCTCTTGGTATAAGTGTATCTAGTATTTTAAGTTAAACTTTGGTGTGTCTTTCCTTATTAAGTTTATAACTTGCTATCGGCTTGTATACGATGGCGTTGACTCTGAGACCAAATACGATGGCAGATCGTCACTACTACAAAAATAAGAATAAAGGATAGCGTAATGGACGCACCAGGTGGTGTGTCAAATTGATAGGACAGCGTAATCCCAGCAAAGACTCCTAACAGATTAATCACAAAGGCAAAAAATATCGTTTGCCCAAAGCTCCGTGAAACTTTGATAGCAGTGGCTGAAGGAATAACTATAAGGGCTGAAACTAAGAGCGCCCCCACAATTGGCATCATAATCGAGATCGCCACCCCGGTTACGACTGAAAAAATAATTGACATCCACTTAACTGGTAAACCAGCTGTATAGGCTGTTGCTTCGTCGAAACTCATTACGTACAAAGGACGTTTAAAGATTAAATAAAGCACCATGACTACCAAAGCTAACCCATATAAAAGCTTCACTTCTTGATCTGATATAAGGATAATCGAACCAAATAAATATTGGTCAATATTAAAGACTTGGCCCGATGTATTAAAGGTAATCAGGACTAGGGCCACCGACATCCCCGTCGCCATCATCATGGCGACTGAAATTTCTGAAAAGTCTGCATAGACCACCCTTAAATATTCTATTAATAAAGAAGCTAGCACCACTACAATCAGCGTAGCATAAGTGGGACTCCATTGTAAAAGTAAGCCTAGGGCCACCCCGGCCAAAGAAATATGAGACAAAGTATCTGATAAGAGTGATTGTCGGCGTAGTATTAAAAAGAGACCTAAAATAGGGGTAATAAAGGAAATGGCTAAACCTGCGGCAAAGGCTCTTTGGATGAAGTCATACTGAAACATCTCCATGGGGTTCCCTCCTCTCTATGTAAATGAATCTCACGGTCATAATAGCCCTCCATCTCAGCATCCGCATGGGTTACCATCAAGATAGCTTTACCATGATGGCGGCATAAATGACGTAATAAATCATAAAAGGCGCGTCTTGATTTAGTGTCCATCCCATTCGTTGGTTCATCCAGGACGAAGAAATCAGGATCCGTTGCAAAAACCCGGGCCAGGGAAATCCGTTGTTTCTGACCACCCGATAAATCACCAATCAATTTATGACGTAGGTTGGTCATCCCCACTGAATCGAGGGCTCGCTCTACATGCTCTTGATCTTCTGCATCCAAGCGTTTAAACCACCGGTTCTTCGGATACCGGCCTGACTCAACAAACTCTTGAACCGTAGATGGAAAACCAGCATTAAATGAGGTGATATTTTGTGGAACATAACCAACAGATAATTTCTGTCCTCTTTGATTGATCTTGGCTAGTTTTACTTGTCCCGTTGCTGGATTTAATAAGCCTAAGATTGCCTTGATTAAAGTTGATTTAGCCGCTCCATTTTCACCGGTCAAAATCACAAATTCACCTAATTCCAGACTAAAATTGATATTATTTAAAACTTTTTCATTATCATAAAAAAATGATAAATTCGATACTTCTAGTAATGGCATAAGTACTCCTTTTTCTAGATTGTAAAAGTAATAATTACAATTGTATTTCCATATTACTCTGTCACCGCTTGAATAACAAGTTATATAATCGTTTTATTTTACATAGACTTTGCTTTCCTTTAGCATGGAAACATCGGGAAAATACAATAATGGAGGTTATTTAATGAACTGGACTGTGCTTTTCCAAATATTTTCAATCAATTTAATTTATATTATGCTAAACACTATGAGGGTGATTCTAACCACTAAAGGTTACCGAAATGTTGCCCCCTTAGTTGGTATTATCGAAGTCATTGTTTATACCTTAGGTCTTTCTATGGTCATGAATTTTCTTGATAACCCCATCTACCTGATTGCCTATGCCGTGGGCTTTGGAGTTGGGACCTACATTGGGATTTTAATCGAGGACAAAATTGCCTTGGGTTATTCGGCTATTCAAATTTTCTCCCCTTCTGATGACCACCGCTTAGCCAACAATCTTAGAGAGTTGGGTTATGGGGTCACGGTCCAACCAGCCTACGGAAGGGATGGGGACCGCTTAGTCCTGACTGTCCTGACACCACGCTCTAATGAACGGGCGCTTTACCAAACCATTGAGGAAATAGACCCGAGTGCTTTCTATATTTCCTACGATGCCAAGGTTATCCATGGGGGATTCTGGTCTAAACGCGTTAACCCGCTTGACTTTAAAGAAGGCCTATCTAAATTGCAAGGCAAACTCAATCAACCTCGGAAAGTTTCCAATCAAACTAAAGATGAGTTTATTCGCTGATAGGAGCAGGCAAGAAGCATGAAAATCTCTGATTTTCGCTTGCTAGAGTATTTGGATAAATGTAGTTGAGCTCATACTTTCGCTCAACTACTGGGGCGCTAACTTGTTTCACCTCCATGCGCCCCAGTAAGTGCTCCAATAGTTGAACAAAGATATGAGTTCAACTTCATTCAATAAAGAACCACTGCAAACCACCGCGTTACAATATTTTATTATCAAAAAATAGCTCTCCTTAAGAACAAATACTTAGGGAGAGCTTATTTGATTTATTTTATTTTTTCTTCTTATTAAATAAGGCTTGGGCCCAATCTACAACGTTCATATCTTTAAATCCTTCTGGCAGGACTTCACTTAAAGTTTCAAATTGTTCTTTCAAACTAGAATTCATCAGGCGTTGGATTTCTTTAAGTGGCATATCCCGCCCTGCTTTTTCAGCTAAGGTCACCTGCTTCAAGACCTCAATATAGGAATAAGCTAAGGCGACGGTTAAACTCGAAGCTGTTGCTCCTGAAATTAAACCACCAGTGACAGTGCCTAGACCCGGAATTAATTTAGTCGCCGATGACACCAAATATTTACCAATTAAGGTAGCTCCCCCAGTACCGCCGATACCAGCTAAAACTGATAAGATTTGCGATTTATCTAAGGATACACCAAAAATTGAAGAAATATGGGCTAACATGCCGATTTGCATTGGTACTAAGACGGCCGAATCAGCTACCGGAATTGGGATAAAGCCGACCCCAAAGGCAGTAGTGATATAACGTTTTGCCCAACGCCTAGCCCTTGCGACCTTGCGGTCTAGATCTACTTGTTGGGCATTAATAAAAGCCCCTTGACTTTCCTCAGGCAAAACTTCAATCGTCATATCAATCAAGGCTTGCAAACCAAAACTTGGTAAATATTCTTTACCCGTCAATAAATAGGGTTTAGCTAAGACTGGAATTATGGCCCGTACTGGTAGTTTCAATTCTTTAAGATAAGTTTCAAAATCTTTCCGTTCTTGACCTAAAGTTTGGGTTAAAACTAGAATGACAGGAACCTTTTTAGCTAAGGCTTGAATCAATTCAATCTCGAAATCCTCAATCCGGCCCATGCTGTTATTAATACAATAATAAACCAGATTAATCGCCGCTTTAGGTCCTTTTTGTGCTTGAACTTTAATTAAGTCTGCTAAAGTCGTCAAAACTTCTTTTTGGTTTCGTTGGCTCAACTCCAAGCCCTTGGTATCATACAGAACTACTGGTAAACCTTCTTTAGTAATTTCTTGAATATGCTGGGTAATCGGTTTACCCACCCCGGTTTGGGCAATTTTTTCGCGAAAAATTGCATTAATTAGGGTCGATTTACCTGACCCAGTTTTACCTGCGACAATAATATTGGCAGTCTGCATCTTATCCAGATGATTTTTACTTTTCGACTGTAAATCGACAGCCAAATTCGGATTAAATTTATTTGAAATAAGTCGGTTAATGAGACCCATTAACAACACTCCTTTATGTAATAAGACTAAGTTAGCTTAGTCTCGCCGACGAGAAATTAGAATTAGACGGAAGAGTTGCAAGGCGGTTGAAATGGCAGCAGCTACATAAGTAAAGGCAGCAGCCCGTAAGACCTTGCGCGCACCTGGTAACTCTGCCATTGAGAAGACTCCTTGACCTTCTAGGATTTGAAGTGCCCGTTTCGAAGCATCAAACTCAACCGGTAAAGTGACAATTTGGAATAGTAAGACAAGAGTAAAGGCAAAAATACCTAGTTTAACTAAGCCCATCCATTGCATCAATAAGCCAATAAAGATTAGAGGCATGGCTGCTTGTGAGCCAATATTTACCACCGGAACTAAGGCTGCCCGTAAACGTAGAAAACCATAATTTTGTGCATCTTGAACCGCATGCCCACATTCATGGGCCGCGACTGCTACTGCAGCAACTGAGGTTGAAGCATAAGTAGCTTCTGATAAGCGTAAGACCTTATTTTGAGGATCATAATGGTCAGTTAATTGACCGCGAATCGGTTCTACCCGAACATTATGAATGCCCGCACCTTGGAGAATTAATTGAGCAGCATCTTTACCTGCAATTCTTTTTTCCGTTTCTAAATCATCATACTTATTGAAGGTTGACTTCACCCGGCTTGAAGCCCAACCAGCTAAAAGCATCCCAATAATTACTAATAGATAAGTTGAATCAAACATTGAATAGTACATAGGATTCCCTCCTTTTTTATACATTATTATAGCAAGAATCCCTCATTAGGTCATTTAGACCGCCTTCAAAAGAGGAATATAAATAAATTATAAGCGAATAAAAATAAAATTCGTCCACCTTTAGACCCAATTATTGCCTTCGAGTTATACTTCATATTTGAAACGTTAAATGATAAAGAAAAAGAGGCTGGGCAAAAAGTCTCAAAAATAACCGACAAACATTTCAAAAAGATGAGATGTTTCTCGGTTTTTATTAATTTTAATAAAATATAA
>NZ_KE386809.1:25426-48461 GCF_000428865.1 Eremococcus coleocola DSM 15696 | reverse complement strand
TTTGTAAATATTCCTTCAATTACAGAATTAGAATGGAACTTAAGACACATTTGTTCAGAAGATTTAATTATAATTATTTCTTTCAGTGGAGAAAATCAGGAATTAATCAATTTGGTTAATCAATTAATTATTAGAAACATTTCAATATGTTCAATTACTCCTTTGCGACAAAACACTTTATCGTCACTTGCTGATTTTAAATTATATTATGAATATTCGGAACTTAACTTTAATGACAAAGTTGATTCAGATTACAATTTATTTGTTACGTTATATCTCGTGACCGATGCTTTATTCAGATCTTATTTAGATATTATTAATGG
Organism: Eremococcus coleocola DSM 15696; assembly: GCF_000428865.1. Taxonomy (GTDB): domain Bacteria; phylum Bacillota; class Bacilli; order Lactobacillales; family Aerococcaceae; genus Eremococcus; species Eremococcus coleocola. Next base: position 48,138 of record NZ_KE386809.1, on the reverse strand, counting down.
CTAAATATATAGAGCCTCTATTGTTTAGAAAAATAACAGAGGCTTATGAAATTCTTATCATCATTCTTTTTCAAAATTCTTAAATAAATATTCTAAGTCATTTCTACCTGAGGTGTTGGTTTTAAGATAAATATTATGAGTATGAGTTTTTATTGTACCAATTGATAAAAAAAGTTGATCGGAAATATCTTGAATATTTAAATTATCTAACATTAATTCACAAATATCTTTTTCTCTATCTGTCAATTCAAAATAATTAAAAAATATTTCTTTTTTATCTATTAAATCTTTAATTTCCATTTGATTGTTCGGCTTTGTATTTCTTAGTAATTAGATATCTTCAATAAAAAATTTTAAAGCAAGAGAGCACATTGCGATAGAATAGATGTCTTCACAAAAATTTCTATTTTGTATTTTTGTTTTCAAAAAGCTATATTGATCAATATAAAAAATTACTAAAGTATCTTCAATAATTATTAGTACTCCAAAAATTAAGAAAATGTATGAGAGGTAACGAAGATAGATCGATGCAAGTTCGAAAATTTGTTTGGAATCTTTTATTTTATTTGATAGATAAGCGTTATATAGTAAAAAAAGTTGATTTGGTAAATAATACAAGTATACCTGAGTAGCATTATGTAGAAGAATCTGTGCAACTATCATCCAAATTAGTACAAAACTTAAAATAGTCCAGCCCGTTTTATCTATTTTTTATTTTGATAGATTGTAAAATTAATTGCGACAAATATTAAAAGGACGTATCATTATAAAATATGTCCTTTTTTACGTATGAATCCCAGAGAAAAACCAAATCATTTTCTGATAGCCTCTTAGAAAACACAAAAAGGCACTCTTGGGAATAATCCAAAGAGTGCTGTAAACATTTCAATCGAACACAAACTGTCTACGCCAGTTTGCGTACTGTATTCGTAAGCGAACAAGTTCGCAACGAATCCAGTAATTAACGTTTTGAGAATTGAGAAGCTTTACGAGCTTTCTTAAGACCTGGTTTCTTACGTTCAACCATACGAGGGTCACGGGTCAATAGACCTGCAGCCTTAAGGGCTGGACGGAAGTCAGGATCAACGGTTAGTAAGGCACGAGCGATACCATGACGGATAGCGCCGGCTTGACCAGAGAAACCGCCACCTTGAACGTTTACTAAAATATCGTATGAACCTAAAGTTTCAGTTGCGTTTAAAGGTTGTTTGATTACTTCGTGTAAGTGAGGGAATGGAATGTATTCATCTAAACTCTTGTTGTTTACGGTGAATGCACCAGTACCTGGCACTAAACGAACACGGGCAGTAGCATTTTTACGACGACCAGTTCCTAAATATTGTGTTTGAGCCATTTAGTTTTTTCCCTCCTTAAATAATTGTATTGATATCTACAGCAACAGGTTGTTGTGCAGCATGGTTATGTTCAGCACCTGCAAATACGTGTAATTTACGTAATTGTTGACGACCTAAACGAGTGTCAGGCATCATACCCTTAACTGAGTTTTCAATTAAGCGAACAGGATTCTTTTCACGTAATTCACCAGCAGAGATGGATTTGATTCCGCCAGGGTGATTAGAGTGACGATAATAAATTTTATCAGTAGCTTTTTTACCAGTTAAGGCAACTTTTGCAGCATTGATGACAATCACATGGTCCCCAGTATCAACGTGAGGCGTGAAGGTTGGTTTATTTTTACCACGTAAGATTGAAGCAACAGCTGTAGATAGACGTCCCATAGGGATATCAGTTGCGTCTAAGACGATCCAGTTACGTTCAACTTCGTTTTTCTTAGCCATATATGTTTGACGCACGATGTTTTCCTCCATTTAAAATTAGTTTCTGTTTACATTACTATGAGTTTCCGGGGCTCTATAGTGGGGCAAACAATACCAACGAATATTGTACTTGAAAAGACTCCTCTGAGTCAAGCTAAAACAAAAGATAATTACAGAAATTCGAGAATTTTTTTGCTATACTGAGGACAGACTTAATTAGGAGGAATATTATGAAGGTTCAAGAACGACGTCAAGCCATCGTGGAAGCACTTGAAGCAGCACAAAATCCTATTTCTGCTTCTGACTTAGCTGCTTCATTTGACATTAGTCGGCAAATTATTGTTAGTGATATCAATCGCCTCCGCCAAGCGGGCTACCAGATTACATCCACCCATCGGGGTTATATTATGTCACAGACACTCCAAACCCTGCCTTTAAACTATCGAGACCGGATTTGTTGCCGGCATAGTTTAAGTCAAACCCAACGAGAATTAGAAATTGTCCTAGACCATGGAGCGGCTTTTGAAAGTGTCGAGATTGACCATCCCATTTATGGCTTGATTACCGCCTCGCTTGCTATTGAAGGCGACCAGGACATTCAAAGTTTCATGAGCCTTACCCAAGACCACCAGGGCGCCCTCTTATCCTCCCTAACTCAAGGAATCCATTACCATACCCTCAAGTGTCCGGACAAGGCAAGTTTTCTTGCGATAAAAGCTGCCCTTAAAGAAGAAGGAATCCTCTATGAAAACTAAGGCAAAATCCATGAATATCCTAGTCACTTTGGACCAAAACTATATCCCACCGCTCAAAGTTATGCTGTTTTCCTTGATCCACTACCATCCTCAGGATATTGAGGTCTATCTCTTACACCAGGCCATCCCCAAAGAAGCTTTGGCTGAATTAGAAGCTTTCTTTGCCTGTACTTCACTAAAAATTCATCCGATTCAAGTAGACGACCAAATTTTTGTTCAATTTCCAACAACTGACCGTTATCCTTACGCAATGTATTACCGCCTTTTTGCCGCAAAACTCCTGCCTCAGACCATCGATAAGATTCTTTATCTCGATCCCGATATTGTCATTAAAGGAAATTTAGATGATCTCTATCAAATTGATATGGACCGCTACTACTTTGGAGCGGCGACCCATGTCGACTGGGGCTTATCCCGGATAAACCAACTAAGGCTGAACTATGAAAATGGAATTTACGTGAATTCTGGCGTTCTATTAATGAATCTAAAAGAATTACGGCAAAGCCAAGATGAATTAGCCATTGGCCAATATATCGATAAGTTTAAACCCCTCCTCTTTTTACCAGACCAAGACGTCTTGTCAGCCATGTATCCTGATAAAATCCTAGAAATCGATGCCACAATCTATAATATGACGGAGCGGATCTTCTTAAAAAATAACCTCTTCCAGCGTGAAAAAGGACTCCAATGGATTGATGACAAGTGTAAAATTATCCATTATATCGGTCGCAATAAGCCTTGGAAAACTGATTATTTTGGTGATTTCGACCGTTATTACCATGAAGCGGTGGGCTTTATGGAAGGCTACCGTTATTTGGCTAACTTAAATAACAAGCAAATTCGTCAAAATGAAAGCTTATAAAAGTTTACAGATATCAAGTTTAACTTGACACATGGGTAGTTTTGTCTTACACTCTCCTTAACACATGTAAAGGAGAGTATTTCTATGTCACCATCAAAACCCCTAAGTCACAGTCAGGTCATCACCCGGTCTGGACTCCTCACCGCACTCGCTATTTTAATACCAATTATAATGCCACTTAAGGTAGTCATCGGACCCGCTTCCTATACCCTGGCTAGCCACCTACCCATTTTCTTAGCTATTTTCCAAACACCTTTTATCGCCATCGTCGTCGCTGGCGGCGCGGCCCTAGGTTTTTTACTAGCGGGTTTTCCTATTCCAATTGTAGCCCGGGCCCTTAGCCACCTATTGTTCGCCAGTATCGGGGCCTATTATATCCAAAAGCATGGCCACACCTTTCTCAAAAAACCCCAAGCACGTATCTTCTTTTCTTTTTGGCTTAATCTCATTCACGGACTGGCCGAAATGCTGGTTATCTATGTCCTGATTCAAGTAGGAATGACTGCAGCAACCGGGGGCATGTGGTCCTTCCTGGTTATTTTCATCGGTTTGGGTACAGTGATACATGGCATGGTTGATTTTGAATTAGCCTTCCAATTAAGCCAAGCCCTTAAAAAAGCCTAAATAATTAAATATTCCATGAAAAAGATGAAGGTCTGCCCGAAAGACTTCTCATCTTTTTTTAATTCTATCAATTTTAAAAAATAGAATCGTTTTTTATAAAACCCATTAATGATAACGGTTTAATTTTTTATTGATTTTTTGTATAAACAAAACGCGGATATAAAAGCGTTTTTATTAATTATTTTTAATTTTATTTTGGACTTTTATTGCTTTATAAATCTAAGTTCGTTATGATAAATAGACTTTAAAATGAATAAGGAGAATGCTCATGAAACGAATGTTTAACGTATGGTTAAACATCTTGTTAACCTTAATCATGGCGGTGTCCCTATTTGCACCCTTGGTTTCGGCACAAGATTTGACCATTGAACTCACTGATGATACCCGTCAAGCTATTGAAGAAGACTTATCTGATAAGGGCATTCTCAAGGTGGGAATGGAAGCTAATTATGCCCCTTATAACTGGTCACAAGCAACCGATAAGGACGGCGCCGTAGCAATTTCAAATTCACCGGGTGAATTTGCGAATGGTTATGATGTCCAAATCGCTAAGCAATTGGCTGAAGCCTTGGGTCTTGAGTTACAAATCGTTAAATTAGAATGGGACGGTCTACCGCCTGCCTTACAATCTGGCAAAATTGATGCCATTATTGCTGGTATGTCACCAACCCCTGAACGCAAAAAACAAATTGACTTCAGTGATTCCTATTATAAGGCCTCTATGGTTATTGTTGTCCAAAAAGACGGTTCTTATGCAAAGGCTCAATCTATCCGGGACTTCAAAGATGCCAAAATGACCGCCCAATTGAATACCTTCCATGTAGATTTATTAGATCAACTTGAAGGGGCGGATATTCAGGTTCCGATGGATACCTTCCCGACCATGACCTCTGCCTTGATTTCGAATAAGATTGATGGTTTCCTATCTGATATTGCCGGCGCTATGGGGATTGTCGCGGCTAATCCCAACTTAACTTACCTCCAATTTGACGAAGCAAACTCCTTTGAATTAGGTGGCGACATCGTAACCGATGTCAGCGTCGGATTACGTAAAGATTCTACTTTAAACGAACCGATTAACCAAGCCTTAGCTTCGCTAGACCAAGATTATCAAAATGACCTAATGGAGCAAATGGTTAATTTAAATGAAAAAGGTGAAGATACTTCCTTCTTTGGTCAAGTAGCTTATATCTGGTCAGAATATGGCAGTCAATTTATCCGTGGAGCCATCAATACCCTTTGGATCGCCTTACTATCTACCATTATTGGTACCTTAATTGGTCTTTTAGTGGCAATTTATCGGACCATCCCAATTAGTCGTAAAAATAACCTCATCGGTTATATCTTCTATAAAATCTTAGACTTTTTGATTGTTGCTTATATTGAAATTTTCCGTGGTACGCCGATGATGGTTCAAGCCATGTTGATCTTCTATGGTTTAAAACTTTTCTTCAATTTAGATCTCTCCTCTATGGTTGCAGCTGTATTAATTGTATCCATTAATACCGGTGCTTACTTATCTGAAGTTATGCGGGGTGGGATTACCAGTGTTGATGAAGGTCAAGCTGAAGCAGCCAAGGCCATCGGGATGAACCACTTCCAAACCATGTCCAACGTAGTGCTTCCACAAGCCCTCCGGGCTACCCTACCTGCTCTTGGTAATGAGTTCGTGATTAATATTAAAGATACCTCAGTCTTAAACGTAATTGCTGTGACTGAACTCTTCTTTACCACTAAATCCGTCGCAGGTTCAACCTATTTAACTTTCCAAACTTTCTTAATTACTTCTATAATTTACTTTGTTCTAACCTTTGCAACCACTCGGATTCTTCGCTTAATCGAATTTAAATTATCCGGTAGCAAACATTATTCCGTTCATACCTCATCAACCACCGTTGAATCCTTAGAGAAAGGAGACTATTAAGATGGCAGAAAATAATCAAACAATTTTTGATGTACAACATTTAGAGAAGGCCTTTGGCGACCACCAAGTCTTAAAAGACATCAACTTCTCAATCCAATCCGGAGAGATTGTCTCCCTCATCGGTTCCTCTGGCTCTGGTAAATCTACCCTACTCCGCTGTCTCAACCTCCTTGAAGTACCTATAGGGGGCGATATTCTCTATCATGGGCAATCGATTTTAGCCCCAGGCTTTGACCTAAATAAATTTCGGGCCAAAGTCGGCATGGTTTTCCAACAATTCAACCTATTTAAGAATATGGATGTCCTCCATAACTGTACTGTGGGGCAAGTCAAGATCCTAGGTCGGTCTCAGAAAGAAGCCGAAGAAATCGCCCTAACCAATCTTGAAAAAGTTGGTATGGCACCTTACCGGAATGCCCGTCCCCGTCAATTATCTGGGGGACAACAACAACGGGTTGCCATCGCACGTGCCCTTTCCATGGATCCTGAACTCTTACTCTTTGATGAACCTACCTCTGCTTTAGACCCCGAAATGGTTGGCGAAGTACTTGAGACCATGGCTGAATTAGCTAGAGAAGGGCTGACCATGATTATCGTCACCCATGAAATGGCTTTTGCCCGCGATGTTTCCAGCCGGGTTGCTTTCATGAATGAAGGTGTCATTCTTGAGATGGGCTCTGCTGATCAAGTTATTAATCATCCACAACATGAACGGACACGTGAATTCTTGGGCCGTTACTTGGGTAAATAATTAAACTAGATTCCAAATTAATTGGGAACAGGTTAGGCGACTCAGCTGATACAAGCGTCGCTAAACCTGTTCCCTTTTTTCATGGAATTTTTTCAATTTTTATTCGATTAAATTCACAGCTTTTGTGAAAAATATAAGATAGTTCATATTTCATTATTAGTTTTACAATATTATCTGGTTTTTATTGACTTTATATTAAATGGAAGTTTCACAAAGAACATAAAAACACCGTATAATAACAGCAAAAAGCTTGCTTAGATAGTATTGAAAACGTTTTATTTTTAGCTTATAATACCTTTAACAAAACTTATAGAATGGAGTGGTTACATGTTACTGACTGAATTGATCGACATCAAATATCCGATTATCCAAGGGGGAATGCAGCACATTACTCGGTCTCCCCTCGTCATTGCGGTAGCTGAGGCAGGTGGTTTAGGTCTACTGACTACTGGTGCTTTAGATGCTGAAGGACTACGGAAAGAAATTCAAGCGGTGCGGGAAAATACAGATAAAGTATTTGGGGTAAACTTGAATTTACTGCAACCTAATATTGATGAATTAGTTGAAGTCGTTTGCCAAGAAAAAGTTCCCTTAGTGACAACCGGGGCTGGTTCTCCTAAAAAATACTATGATCAATTCCTTGCTGCTGGGATTAAAGTCATTCCAGTTGTCGCCTCTGTTAAACATGCACAAAAAATGAAGGGCTTAGGCGTGCTTGCAGTTATAGCAGAAGACCAAGCTGCTGGGGGCCATATTGGTGCTAGCTCAACCATGCCACTCGTAAGACAAATCACTGAACAAGTAGATATTCCAGTTATTGCTGCAGGTGGTATTGGTGATGGTCGTGGCCTCGTAGCTGCTCTAGCCTTAGGTGCTGTGGGTGTCCAAATGGGTACTGTCTTCTTAGCAGCCCAAGAAACTCCTATCCCAGATTCTTTTAAAGAGGCGGTTGTTTCTGCTAATGATCAAGCCACCACCGTGACGGGTCGTAAGGGTGGTCACCCTGTACGGGCGATTAATAATGAAATGTTAACTCAATATTTAGACTTAGAAATGCAAAATACACCTGAAGAAGAGTTAGAGAAATTAACCGTAGGCTCGCTTTATCGGGCTGTGGTTGAAGGTGACACTAAAACCGGCACCATGATGTCTGGTGAAATCGCAGGTCTAGTAAAAGGTGTACGTCCTGCTAAAGAGATTATTGAAGAAATCATTCAAGAAGCAAATGACTGTCTATCTCAACTATCTAATGTAAAACTATAAAAAAACTATACCCTAAGAGAAGGCCAGGCTTGTGCATTAAAGCTTCTCCATGCACTGGCAAAACTAATTTTGTGCATTCAAGTCTTTCAAAGCACTAAAAAAGCATATTTTATGCATTAAAGTTTCTCAATGCACTGGACAAGTAATTTTGTGTATTGAGATTTACCAATGCACAAAGAAAATATAACCCCTTGTCTAGTGGCTAAGACATAAAAATAGGGAAGGTATCAAATCTTACTTTTGATACCTTCCCTATTTAGTTTATATAAAGTCTATTCGGCCGAATTGCCTGCTTGAGGATCGGCCACAATCAGCTCACCATTCACGATCAGTGCATTGGCTGGTAAATTATTCCAAGTCCGCAAATCATCAACAGTCACACCATAGGTATTGGCAATATCTTCCAAAGTTTCACCTGCTTGAACTTGATGTTTTTCAGGTTTTGGATTTGATACAGCAATTTGGTCGCCTACTTTGATATCTTCTGCTTTACTTATGTCATTCCAAGCCAGTAAATCATCTTCTGCCACTTGGTAATCAGCACCAATGCTTGCAAGGTCTTCCCCTTCCACAACTTCATGAATTTCTGGGACTAAGGCAGGATTTGAAACATAGACTTGGTCACCCACTGTTAGCCCTTGATCTTCGGCTAAGTCATTCCATAAGCGGATGGATTCAGCAGAGACTTTGTTCTTTTGAGCAATCTTCCAGACATTATCTCCAGCTACAACCGTGTAGGTTTTAGGACGGAATTTTTCAGGAATTTTGCTTAAATCAATCTCTTTACTTTGACCTTGGTCATCCGTTACTGTGACTTCTTGATTGTCTTCAACCGGTCCAGCTAATCCAACAATCAGTTGGTCACCCACATTTAAGTAATCTGAGCTAAGCCCATTCCAAGTATAAAGATCATTTAAATTAATTCCATAAGCAATGGCAATATCATAAAGGTTATCCCCCGCCACTACTGTATGAATTTGCGCTCCATCTTTCACCGTGCTATCCGGGGTAACACTTGAACTATAGTCTGCGGGCGTTGAGTTCGTACTTTGTTCTTGACCATAATAAGAGACCGCTTCACCTGGTCCATAGGCATCATTGACGGCCGGAATATAGAGTTGATCACCTACATTTAGGTAATCAGAAGACAAACCATTCGCATCCACAATTGCTTGCATGGTTGTACCATAATAATAAGCAATGGACCATAAGTTTTCACCTGCTGAGACGGTATGATATCCAGGTCCATTAGAATATGCTGGACTGGTTGTTTCAGGTGTACTTTCCGCACTTGGCGCAGCAGGAGCCAAATATAGAATATCACCAACATCTAAGTAATCACTGGTTAATCCGTTCCATGCCATCAATTCATCAACCGAGGCTCCAATGGTTTGGGCTAAATCATATAGGGTATCCCCTTGTTGAACAGTATAGGCTTCTTGGGCCAAGGCTAAGGGTGCTTGCAAGACAAGACTACTCATTAAGACTAGGGCAGTTTTGGATAATTTAGAGTATTTATTTTTCACCGAGTTCACTCCTTTTCAATCAATTTACTTCCTTATTCTATCACGTTTCAAGATTCTTTTAAAAACTTAGCCTCTTTCTTAACCAAACTGTTACCTCCTAGACACAATTGTTTTATAGCAATAGCGGTCAAAGAAAGGATGGTTATGGGGGCCGGGACCACGTAAATTAATTTTGCCGAAAGCTATAATGGCAGCATGAAATTTTTGATAATCAATTAAGGATAGGTCTTTCCCTGCTGCTTCAATCGCCTCTTTCAATAAACGATATTTAGCTGCCGGCTGAAATTTCAGACCCAAAAACAATTTGCGGGCGTAGTTATCCGCAATAAACACAGGACGGTCAAAAATATAGAGTAACAGAACGTCGGCCGTTTCTTCACCAATCCCTTTGAAGGACAAGAGCTTATTTCGTAATGCTTGAGTATCTGGATAGGCTGCTTGAATTTTCTTCAAGTCGAAATCATAGCATTGTAACCAAGTGAAAAATTTCAATATTAAATTCGACTTACTCTGATGAAAGCCAGCAGAAAAAATCAAAGCAATTAATTCCTCTTGATTTAAACTTAAAATTTGCTTAGGTTGAAGACTCGTTTCTGCTTGTAGACGGGTCAAGGCTTTTTCAGTATTAGTCCAGGTTGTGTTTTGAACTAGGAAGGCACCTAGAATAATTTCCCACTTAGAATTTCCTGGCCAATGGTAATCAAAATCATCACCGGGCCAAATCAAATCTAGAACTTGTCTTGGATGACTTAATATTTCTGGCATGAATTTCCTTTCTAAGTAATCTGACTAAATAAAATTCGACAGTAATTTTAAAAAAAACGGCCATAGGCAAGCTAGCTCTAGCTTGCCTATCAGCTGGTTTCTTTCATCAAATAGAGAGGGGTCTTTTACTAGAGCAAGGCATCCCAATTATCCATTCTTTGACCGAGTCCTACTGCTAACTTATTAGTAAATCGTCCTAGAATTTTTTCTACTAAGTAAGCTAAAAGTAGACAGACTAGGAAAACCCCAAAGCCACTAATAAAACCGCCAAATAGAGAGGTAGCAAAATCATGAACCTGATCATTAGCAACTCTCTGCCAGATGGCTTGTCTTAAGAGCGGTTGTTCATGGATTAAATAAACCCCAAAGGTAGCTCCTGACAAGGCATTAATCCATTTAATTGATGCCAGGTGCCAGTTTTTAAACCAAATGAATAGACCACAGGAAATTAAGATAATAAAAATTTTATTTTGGCCAATTAAGATATCGGTCGCGGGCGACGATTCTAACTCAGCATCGGTGGCTAACATAATAATTACAATTAATACCAAGAGTCCAGTAGCCCATAAGGTCAACTTACGCCCTTTAGCCAAGCTATCAATATAGTCGGGTAGGTAGAGTTTAATATAAGCGGTTAATAAGTAGAGAAAAATAAAGGTTAAGAGTCGTTTCCATTCGATACTAAAATCATAGAGGGTTAAGGATGGGCCAATCACTAAGAGGACTGCAAATAAATACAGGGTATTTTTCAGGTTTTTCCGGGAAAAATGCTCAATGATATAGTTTAGACCCGGAGTAAAAAGAATTAACAAAACATAGAAAGCAGCAAACCAATACGAGCCGGGAAATGGCAGGATAAAGTTAATGATATTTTTGTCATGTAAATACTGGGGCTTAAAAATGGCATAGACCGCAAAGATTAAATAGGAATAGAGGAAGACATCAATAATAATTTTCAAAGTCCGCCGCCATTTAAATTCTTTCCCAATTAGAAAATATGAACCAATCATAACAAAGACATTAACACCTACAGTCCCTCCTAAGCTTAGGATTTGTAAGGCAAAACTCTGCTGGGTTACTTGGGCATTAATATCAACGGCTCCATGGTAAGCATAGTGGTGGATTACAATTAAAGCCATACTAATTAACCGAAGTAATTCAAAATTAGACTGGCGGTTTTCTTGTTGTACCATTCCGGCACCTCTTTTCTTAAGAACTTTCGATAGATATATTATAAAGTTTCTCCCGTAAGCTGACTAGTTTTATGATTTTCGAAACTGACCATTTAGCATAAAAAAACTAGCCCTTCTCAGAGCTAGTTTAATTTATGATTCAGTCAGGTATGGTTGGAATTACATCATACCCATGCCGCCCATACCAGGGGCACCCATACCGCCCATGTCTGGTTCATCCTTAGGTAATTCAGCCACGACGGCTTCAGTCGTCAATAATAAAGCAGCTACAGAGGCAGCGTTTTGTAGAGCAGACCGGGTTACTTTGGTAGGATCCACAATACCAGCAGCAATCATATCTTCAAAGACATCAGTCGCAGCATTGTAACCTGTACCTTCAGCAGATTCACGTACTTTATTAACAATGACAGAACCTTCACGGCCAGCATTCACTGCGATTTGACGTAATGGTTCTTCTAAGGCACGACCTATAATTTGGATACCAGTTAATTCGTCCCCTTCAGTGTCAGCTTCAAGTTCAGCCACTGCTTTTTGAACATTGATTAAGGCTGTACCACCACCGGCAACAATCCCTTCTTCAACGGCTGCACGCGTAGCGTTCAAGGCATCTTCAATCCGTAGTTTACGCTCTTTTTGTTCTGTTTCAGTCGCAGCGCCAACTTTAACTACGGCCACACCACCCGCTAATTTAGCGAGACGTTCTTGTAATTTTTCACGGTCAAAGTCAGACGTTGTATCTTCAGCTTGAGAACGGATTAATTGCACGCGGTCAGCAATAGCATCTTTAGAACCTGCCCCTTCAACAATCGTGGTATCATCTTTAGTTACGCTAACCTTACCGGCTGTACCTAAATGGTCGATAGTTGCGTCTTTCAATTCAAAACCTAATTCTTCAGAAACAACAGTCGCACCAGTTAGAACAGCAATATCTTCTAACATGGCTTTACGACGGTCACCAAAGCCTGGAGCTTTAACTGCCACGACATTTAAAGTACCTCTTAATTTATTTAAAACTAAGGTTGGTAGAGCTTCACCTTCGATATCTTCTGCAATAATTAAAAGTGAACGACCAGATTGCATCACTGATTCTAGTAAAGGCAAGACATCTTGGATATTAGAAATCTTACGATCAGTTACAAAAATATAAGGATTTTCTAAATCAGCTACCATTTTTTCATTATCAGTTACCATATATTGTGATAGATAACCACGGTCAAATTGCATACCTTCAACCACTGATAATTCAGTTTCGATGGATTGAGAATCTTCAATGGTAATAACGCCATCTTGACCCACTTTTTCCATAGCTTCAGCGATTAAGTTACCCACTTCTTGGCTGCCTGAAGAAACAGCCGCAACTTGAGCGATTGATTCCTTAGAAGTTACTTGTTTGGCTTGCGTTTTTAAGCTTTCAACAGCTTTCTTAGTTGCCATTTCAATTCCGCGACGAATTCCTACTGGGTTCGCTCCAGCAGTTAAGTTCTTCATTCCTTCACGGACAATGGCTTGAGTTAGGAGAGTTGCGGTCGTCGTACCGTCACCTGCTACATCGTTGGTTTTGGTTGCTGCTTCAAGGACGAGTTGAGCACCCATATTTTCAAAACGGTCTTCTAATTCAATTTCACGAGCAATGGTTACCCCATCGTTAGTAATGGTAGGTGAACCAAAGCTTTGGTCTAAAACTACATTCCGACCTTTAGGTCCAATCGTTGTTTTTACCGTATCAGCTAATTTATCCACCCCGCGTAATAAAGCTGCACGGGCGTCATCTGAAAATTTTAATTCTTTTGCCATTCTTATCAAAACTCCTTTACTTTATCTTTTTAAAGAAATTATTTTTCGATTTTTGCAAGTAAATCTTTATGTTCGATTTTTGCAAGTAAATCTTTATGTTCAATGATTAAATATTCTACGCCATCAAATTCAACTTCAGTACCGGAATAGTTTTTGAAGAAGACTTGGTCACCGACTGCGACATTATCTTCAGCCACAATTTCTGGGCCTACTTCTATAATTTCACCAAATTGTTCTTTTTCTTTAGCTGAGCTTGGTAGGACAAAGCCAGACTTGGTTGTTTGTTCAGTTTCTGCCACTTTGATGACAACGCGTTTTCCTAAAGGTTTAATCATATTTAAGACCTCCATCATATTTTATCAATTAGCACTTGATAGCATATAGTGCTAACACAAGTATTATATTAGACCATCTTTGACCAATTTGCAAGAAGAATGATTACTTTTAAGAAGATTTTTTTGCCTAAAAATCCTTCAACAATAATTGACTGACCATAAGCTCTAATATATATTTAAATTAAAGTACAAAAGATTTGTTCACACACCATGCTCGCCTAAAATAGCTATAGATAAGGAAGCGCAACTCCTATGAGCTGAATTGACAAGCAGACTTGCTAGCATGTCACCCCCTTTTCCACCTATACTTAAGCCATAAAAAAGGAGGAATTAATATGATACTCGCTGATAAAATAATTGAACTTCGCAAAAAAAATGGTTGGTCTCAAGAAGAATTTTCTGAAATGTTAGGCGTCTCACGGCAGTCTGTTTCTAAATGGGAAGGTGCTCAATCTACCCCCGAATTAAACCGGCTTATTCAAATGTCTAAAATTTTCTCAGTTTCCACCGATTATCTTTTAAAAGACGATGTTGAAAATCTTGACCCAGAGCAAGCAGATCTAGAATGGTTGGAAGACCGACGGAAATTCTCTTTAGAAGAAGCCAATAGCTACTTAAAATTAAAAGCAGAAAGTCGACCTATCCTAGCTGGCGGCATTTCACTCTTAATCTTATCACCAAGTATCCTGCTCTATACAGCCCTCGGCGCGGAAACAGAAAACTTCCCTCTCAGTGAAGATATGGCTACCCTCATTGGAGTGGCTACTCTCTTACTAGCAGTTGCGATAGGGGTTGGGTTAATTATTTTTGCCAATCAGAAAGTAGCTAAGTTTGATTTCTTAGAAAAAGAAATGATTGATACCGAATATGGGGTGACTAACCTAGCTCGTGACCTGAAAGAAAAAAGCCACGACCAATATGTTTTTCGACTCATCCTAGGTATCGGTTTGTGTATTGTTTCGGCTATCCCAATTCTGATGATTGAACTCTTTGATCAGGCTAAAACAAATGTGGGTATTTTTATTATTATGACCTTAGCTCTAGTAGCAATCGGGGTCAATTTAATCGTCCAGACACTCGACCAACGGGAAGCCTATGATCAACTCTTGCAAGAAGAAGATTATTCACTAGAAAGTAAACGCCGTAGAAGTTGGTCCGGCCCTATCTTTGGTGCTTACTGGACACTCATTGCTATGGTCTACATCGCCTATTCCCTTTATACAGATAATTGGGCTTGGTCCTGGGTCATTTGGCCATTTGCGGGTGCCTTTTCAGGGGTCATTGAATTAATTGGTGATAGCTTCAGTAAAAAACGTTAAAGATTCTGTCTGAACGAAAAAATAGTGGGACTAGGCCTTTTTGCCTAGTCCCACTATTTTTATTCTTATAAATTATCTAAATCTCAGGTAATTCACCGTTGCCATGAATATTATTATCAATAAAGTAAATCAAAGTTTGTAATTCATTGGTTAAATCGACATTTTGCACGACCACATTTTCTGGGACTTGGAAACGTAAAGGAGTAAAGTTCAAAATACCTTTAATACCCGAAGTCACTAGGCGGCCAACCACATCTTGGGCATATTCTTGCGGAACTGTTACAATCATGATTTCAATCTGTTGGTCTTGAATTTGTTGTTCCAATTCATCCATGGCATAGATAGGCACGCCTGAATGGATCGTCCCTACAATCTCAGGATTAATATCGAAACCAGCTGAAATACGAATATTGTGGTTTTTACGGAAATTATAATTTAAGAGAGCATTCCCTAAATTACCCACCCCAACTAAACCGACAGAGGTTAGACGATCTTGGTTAAGGATTCGGGTAAAGAAATCAATTAAATAGTCAACATCATAGCCGTAGCCCCGTTTACCTAAGGCACCAAAATAAGAAAAATCGCGCCGAATGGTGGCTGAATCTACTTTGACAGCTTCACTCAATTCAGTTGATGAAACTCTTTTTTTACCAGAATTTTGTAAAAAACGTAAGTAACGATGATAAATAGGTAAGCGCAAAGCAGTTGCGCGCGGAATAGGTTTTACCATATTATGAACCTTCTTTCACAATTTAATATTTTAAAAATAATTTGATTATTCAGATTAATATTTGAACTACCATAAATTTATAATAACTAATTTTTTGTGAATTTACAAGCTTATTCTCTGATTATTCACAATTTTTATGTGAAAAGGGCCCCTATAGTTTTCATAATCATTAAGCTATAAATAACAATAATGAAACCGCTAGCAATATTTTTATGATAGAAGTCTCAATAAAATTTGATTTTTGTGATTTATTCACATTATATTTTAATTTTTTGTTTTTTTATCTAATTATCCCATACTTTAAGTAAGTTGAAATAAAAAAGGAGTGAGACATCTGTCCCACTCCTTAAATTTATACCTACTTAGTTAATAATCTTTACTTATTTAGCAGCCGGATCCTTCAAATCATCTGTCCACTCAATTAAAGGTTTTCGACTCCGTTTTTGAAAGTCGGCATAGCCTTTACCATCAGGATTGTATTGAATCCAAGTATAGTAAGGATCATGATAGTGGAAAAATTTATAATTATGTTTAATCCCTTCTTCAAACCATTTTTCTTTGGAAGAAATGACATCCATTGGATAATCATCCACTCCTGTGACCCAGCCAGGGTTATTTTGGGCGACAGTTTGGAAGAGATCTGACATTTGAATCATATAGTCGCCATCTTGGTGTAAACGAACAACAGATTGGCCGCGTGAATGACCACCCACATGGAACATTTCAATAGCTCCATCCACTAAAGACAGGTGGTCTTCAAAGGTTTCAACTTGGTCTTGGACAGGTTTCCAATTAAAGTCTAAGTAAGTATTTTTAGTCCGTGAATTAGGATGGCGGACGTCATACCATTCTCGGGCTTCAGCATAAATTTTTGCATTTGGGAACTTAGAAACTATTTCCCCATCTTTTAGGGCAGTTAAACCAGACATATGATCATTATGTAAGTGAGTCATCAAAATAATATCAATATCTTCTGGTTTTAAATCTAACTTAGCCAAGCTTTCATCAACGTAGGATTTTTGGCCTTCGGCTCCTTCGTTGCGGAATAGCTTTTCCGGTTGGGTTTCAGGGGTCATGGAAGCATCGATTAGATAATTTTTGCCTTGGTATTGGACTAAGATAGGGTCAGTATTGGCAGTAATCATGTTCTTATCATCATTAGGATAACGCTTAGCCCAGACCGCTTTAGGAACAGGCCCAAAAATCCGGCCTCCATCCGAATACTTTTGTACCCCGTCTAAAAAATAAAGATTCATTTCGTGAAATTTATAATGATCCAAAATTTCTTCCTCCATTTATATTTTGAGTGTATTTAATGTTATAATGAGCCTAACATATGACTAGTATAGCAAAACGCTTACATATATAGAAATAATATGCTTATTAAGGAGATAGATATGATTCTACTGCAAGTCAACCAAGTGGCTCGGCGCTTTGCCGATAACACCCTCTTTGAAGGCGTGTCTTTTAATATCCAAAACCGGGACCGGATTGCCTTGGTCGGCCGTAACGGAACCGGTAAGTCGACCCTCATCAAACAAATCATTGGTCAGGAATCCCTATCTGAAGGCGAGATTACCCAGGCTAAGGGCCTTAAGATCGGCTACCTAGAACAACATGTTGCGGTCGATTCCCCCCGAACCGTTTGGGAAGAAATGGTCTTTGCCCTCCAAGATAAATTAGCCCTCCGTGACCAAGCCCAAAAAGCTGCCGAAAACTTAGCCGAATTAGCAGACCAGCCGGATAGTCCAGCCTATAAAGAAGCACTTCGTCAATATGACCAAATCCAAGAAAAACTCAATGAAGAAAATGTCTACGCCATCGAGTCCGATATCCGGACTGTCCTCCACGGCTTCCACTTCTATGAAGCGGACTATGACCTACCGGTCGCTTCCTTATCCGGTGGTCAGAAAACCCGCTTGGCCATGTCCAAGCTCCTCTTAATGGACTATGACCTATTAGTCTTAGACGAACCAACCAACCACTTAGATATGGGTACCTTGAATTGGTTGGAAGGCTTTTTGCAAACCTATAAAGGTGCCCTTTTAATTGTCTCGCATGACCGCTATTTTCTTAATAAGGTGGCCAACCAAGTTGTAGAATTACGCAACAAAACCGCCCACCTTTATAAAGGTAACTATGACTATTACCTTAAAGAAAAAGCCGCGCGGATGACCCAAGAGATTAAGACCTATGAGAAACAACAAGAAGAGATTGCCAAGCTAGAAGATTTTATCCAAAAAAATATCGTCCGGGCCTCAACCACCAAGCGAGCCCAAAGCAGGCGCAAACAATTAGAAAAAATGGACCGGATTGCTAAACCCCTAGCCGATGAAAAATCCCCTCGGATTATGTTTTCGGCAGCCAAACAGTCTGGCGACAGGGTCATTGAAGCCCAAGACTTAGCTATCGGTTATGATCCGAAGGCAGAGCCGCTAGCCGACCATATTAATTTTGACCTCCGCCGACAAGAAGCCTTGGCTATCGTAGGACCGAATGGAATTGGTAAAACCACCCTATTAAAAACCTTAATCCACCAATTGCCACAACTAGCTGGTCAAATTATTGACGGTACCAATGTAGACCTGGGTTACTACGATCAAAATGTCAACCACCTAGATCCTAAACTCACCGTCTTAGAAACCCTATGGCGGGCTCATGACACCACCGAAGAATGGAAAATCCGAGCCATTCTCGGGTCCTTCCTCTTTAGTGGTGAAACCGTTGAAAAGAATGTCGCCATGTTATCCGGGGGCGAAAAAGCCCGGCTTAGCCTGGCCTTACTAGCCACCCAGCATGACAACACCCTTTTACTTGATGAACCAACCAACCACTTGGATATTGATAGTAAAGAAGTATTAGAAGAAGCCTTAATTGATTTTGATGGCACCCTCCTTTTTGTATCCCATGACCGGTATTTCATCAACCGAATTGCCACCCAGGTCCTAGAAATCTCAGAAGAAGGCACCAAAGTCTATCTAGGTGATTATGATTATTACCTCCGCAAAAAAGCTGAAGCCAAAGAATTTGAGGCCTTAAAAGCAGATGATGGTGTAAGCAAAGAAACGAGTCAAACCACCGACACGTCTGCAGCTACAAGTAGTTCCCAACAACGGTCTTATGAAGAAGACAAACGTCTTAAGAAAGAATTACGGCAATTACGGCAAGCCGTCCAAACTGCTGCTGACCAAGTAGACCAACTCGACCAAAATATCAACCATCTCCACAGTCAAATGCTTGAAGCCAGTAATAGTAATGACCAAGATGGGCTGGTCAAACTCAGTCAAAGTCTAGACCAAGCTAAGGCTGACCAAGATCAGGCCATGGAAGCTTGGGAGACCGCTTCAATCAGTCTAGAAGAATTCTACGACACTTACCCCGATATGAATCGTTAAATAAAAGAAAGAAGGATTTATTATGAATTTTGAAAGTATTTTACCCCATTTAAAAAACGGCCAAAAAGTCATCCGTCAAGGTTGGTCCGGCGCTGAAGAATATGTCAAGCTAATCCCTGCCAGTCAACTCGATGCAACACCACTCAATTCCTACTTTGTAATCAAAGTGACTGGAGAAGGCTACACCATGTTTACGCCGACCGTTTGTGATATCTTAGCCGAAGACTGGGTCTTAGTGGACTAATGGTTCCGGTTAAAAACACCCAGCGCTTGCCTGAGACCTTGACTGTGATTGTCACTGGGGCAGCCTCTGGGATTGGGGCAGCCCAAGTGGATACTTTCCTCAAGGCGGGTCACAAGGTCTTTGCCTTAGACCGTGCTCTTCTGAGTCAAACCTTACAAGACCAATGGCAGGCTGAGCTGGACAAACAAGACCTCGTCTTTTGCCAGGCCGATTTAAGCCAAGCTCAAGCGGTAGACCAGGCTCTGAAGACCTTCCAAAAGCATTTCAATCAAGCCCAGGTTCTTTGTAATACGGCTGGCCAACTTGATGGCTTTAAAAGCTTTGAAGAAACTGACCTCACCTTATTCCAAGATATTCTGAGTAATAATCTAACCTCCATGTATTTAGTCACCCAAGCCTTCTTACCCTATTTAAAGGCCCAAGCTAAAGCTGTGATTATTAATATGGCTTCAATTGCTGGCCTTGGCCCAGGCGGTGGTGGCATTGCTTATACCGCCTCCAAACATGCGATTGTCGGCTTCACCAAACAACTAGCCTACGAATACGCCGCCCAAGGGATCCGAATCAATGCTATTGCCCCCGGTTCCATCCAAACACCTATGACCGCCGGGGATTTCCAAGGAGACCAGGCCATGGCCCAATGGGTGGCAGAAACTACCCCCATCAAACGTTGGGCCCAGCCCCAAGAGGTGGCCGATTTGACCTTATTTCTGGCTTCGAACCAAGCGGACTATCTTCATGGGACCGTCATTCCCATTGATGGCGGTTGGCTGAATCGATGATTTCAAAGTATATATTCTAACTCTGATAGTCACACAAAACTAATCAAACCATCCCTTGTCACCCAATTATTTTTTTAGGTTGACAAGGGCCTTTTTTCGTCTAAAATAATTTTTAGTTAGATGAATTAGAAAGGATGAGACTCCTCATGTCTTTAACCTATAAAGTCTTATCTGCCCTCTTAGACCAAGCAGATACCCCCATCTCTGGACAAACTTTAGCCAATCAATTGGGCGTCAGTCGCAATAGTATCTGGAAGGTGATCGAACAACTGAAGGCAGAGGGGTATCAGATTACCAGTATTCCAAGCCAAGGCTACCAACTCAAACGCATTAGCCCCATGCTGGATCCCAATCAAATCATGTATTTAGTGCAAGACCATTTACCTGACTTAAGTATTATTTATGCTGATTGGGTCACCTCCACCAATGATTTAGCCAAAAGTCATTTAATTGAACACCCCAAGCAGACAGCCCTATTTATTTCCAACCATCAAAGCAAAGGACGTGGCCGTCAAGGGCGTAGCTTCCATTCTGATATTCAAGAGGGGATTTATTTTTCCCTCGCCCTACCCAGCCAGACCTACTCCATTGAAAGTATTGGCCTCTTTACCATTATGGCTGCCGTAGCCATGGCCAAAGCTCTTGAAAAAAACACAGAGATTGCCATTAAAATTAAATGGGTCAATGATCTTTTTGCAGGTGGGCGCAAAGTTGTGGGGATTCTGACCGAAGCCAATGCTAACTTAGAAAACCAGCAAATTGATGCCGTCATCCTAGGCATTGGTATTAATGTGGTGGGGGATTTTTCCAAGTTGGACCCTGACACCCAAAAAGTAGCCGGCCCCCTATTCCCTCATCCTGAAAGTGCTCACTTCAACCGTAACCATTTACTGAGTGACTTTTTACTTAATTTCTATTCCTACTTACATGTCTTACCAGCTCGACCTTTTATCGAGGAATACCGAACTTACCTCTTGGGTCTCAATCAAAAAGTTTGCTTTACAAAAAACCAGGAAAAACGTCAGGGAATTATCCTGGGTATCAATCAGGACGGCCACCTGCTGATTCAAAATGAAGTCCAAGAAATAGAAAGTTTAAATAGCTCTGAAATCCATTTTTCTTCTCAAGCCTTTATCAACCAAACGAATTAGGAGAATACTTATGAAAATTCGCGAATTAGCTTATTGTGGCCTCTTCATTGCCTTATTAATTATCTGCTCCCAAATCCAAATTAATCTCGGTCTCGTGGTTTATACCCTCCAAACCTTAGCGGTGCTATTAATCTGTTTTCTCTTACCGACCAAATTAGCCGTTATTAGTACTGGGACTTATCTATTACTGGGACTAATTGGACTGCCGGTATTTGCTGGTTGGAAAGGTGGGCTTTCAGCCTTGGTTAGTCCAACCTTCGGCTTTATTATTAGTTTTGTAGTGGTGGCTCTAGTCATCCCCCCTTATTTAGAAAAACTTGGCTACACCCGCCGCAGTTATATTATAGCCAGTGTCCTTGCCACCCTAATTATTTATGGGATTGGCTTGGCATATTTTGCATTCATCATGAATGTCCAACAAGGACAAGAAATGTCCCTCATGACCACCTTCTCCTTGGTCACGCTCCCCTACATCCCAGGCGATATTGTCAAAGCCATACTCGCCATCATTATAGGCACACGTTTACATAAACATACCTTTTTCTTGAAGAAAGCCTAGATTTAAACTTTAAACAAGACACTCATCTATCCTATTAAACAGCCAAAAAATAGCCCCTAATCTTGATGTACTGACCCCCTAAAGTTGGACCAAAAAATCCAACTTTAGGGGGTCTTTGTATGGCTAAATATAGCTTATATTTCAAAATGAAAGTCGTCGCAGAATATCTTTCGGATACGATTGGATACAAACCGTTAGCTAAAAAATACAAGATGAAGGATACTCAACAGATAAGGCGGTGGGTCAATGCCTATCAAACGTCAGGGATTACGGGGTTAAAACGCTCTCGCCAAAAAAAAACAGTGATGAATCGTTTAAAATCGAAAAACAAACCTGATGCGAATAAGATTAAGTGATACTGGAAACTATTATTAAATGTAATAGCGTTTAGCAGCATCGAGATTAATAATCAATCAACCACCTCCATAAGTTTTAACTTAATCATACAGGAGGTGGTTGGGCTGTAATTTGTACCTGGTTATTCGGTGTTTACAAGCGTTTAAGTGCAACTACTACTATTTACCAACATTACTTGACATAGAATCTTAATATTTCGAGTTTCCTCAAATTGAAAAATCAAAAAAGCTAAGCAACATCGTTGCTTAGCTTTTATATGTATCCTGAATAACTCGTTAGTACTTGCTCAATTACTCTTCTTCTTTGCGACCTTTAGTAGCAACTAGTCCTAATCCTGATAGGATTGAAAGTGCTGCTGCACCAAAGATATGAGCTGACATTTCTTCACCTGTTTCAGGTAGCATACCAGCTTTATCCGCTTGAGTTGCTGAATCAGCGCTTGAAGTGTTTGATTTTTCTGTTGAGTTATTTGAACCTGGTTGATTAGCACCTGGTTTAGTTGGATCTTTCGGATCTTTTTCACCTGGTTTACCTGGTTCATTTGGATTGTTTTCACCTGGTGTTTCTGGGTCCGTTGGGTCCGTTGGGTCCGTTGGATCTGTTGG
>NZ_KE386809.1:0-25296 GCF_000428865.1 Eremococcus coleocola DSM 15696 | reverse complement strand
GTTGGATCTGTTGGGTCCGTTGGATCTGTTGGGTCCGTTGGGTCTGTCGGATCTGTTCGGTCCGTCGGATCTGTTGGGTCCGTTGGATCCGTTGGATCTTCTGGATCTACTGGTGGGATTTCACAGACATTCTTAGTTCCGATTTCTATAATCTTATCTTGTTTTTCTGTGATTGTCTTAGTAGTTCTATCAACTTCCTTACTATTTTCAATCTTAACTGTAGTTTCAGTTTTTCCTACGATTCCTTCTTGGATTACCTTAGTCTTGCCAGCTTCAAGATTTGGATTTTCTCTAATGATAATATCATAAGCTTTTTCGCTTTCATAAGTGAACTCACCATCAGTCTTAGAACCGTATTCTACAACTTTATTCTTTGGTTCAACTCTTTCTTCAGTCACTTCAAGCTTACCAGTTTCCTTGTTGAAAGTAGTTGTGTATTTCACAGAACCTTTAGAACCTTCTTCGATAACTTTTGTTTCGCCGTCTTTAAGCTCGGGATTGTGTCTATATTCAGTATCGTGACCTAATTCAACTTCTTTTACAACAGGTTTGATACCAACTCTTACAATCCTATCTTCTTTTTCTATGATAGTTTTTGTAGTTTCTGTTGGTTCTCCTACTGGTTTAGAGTCCTTGATTTTTTGGGTAATGGTTACTTCTTCCTTACCTGGCTTACCTTCGTTTTCTATTTTTTGGAAGCCAGCTTCAAGAGTATCGTCATAGATTACCTTTGTTTCATAAGGGATTTCTCTTTCGATTGTCTTTGTAACTTCACCATCAGTAGATTTTCTACCGATTTTTACAATTCTTTCTTCAGGCTCTGTTATAGTTTTAAATTCGCCTTCTTTAGTTTCAACAACTTTGCCATCTTTAATAACAAGAGTGTTTGTTCTTTCTTGTAGACCTGGCTTACCTTCTTGAACAACTTTTTCTTCACCTGGTTCTAGGGAATCATCGTATTCATATCTAGTTTCGAAAGGTAATTCTTTCTTTTCTACGATTTCATGAGTACCGTCATTAGTTCCCTTACCTACTTGGATAAGAGCATCTTCTGTTTCTACAATTTCTTCTTTAGGTTCTCCCACAACTTGTGAATCTTTAATAGTCCATGTAGTAGTCTTTGTACCAACCTTACCAGGTTTTACTATTCTGTATTCACCTTTCTTAAGGTCTTCTACTTCCTCTACCTTGTATCCAAATGGTAGTTCTTCAGTGTGTTTTACTTCACCTTCGAATTCTTGACTTCCTACTTCGATGATTTCTTTTACAGGTGCTTTTGTTTCTCTTGGTTCTGAAGTATTTGTTACCTTTGAGTTTTCAATAGTAATTGTATATTCTTCTTCACCTTCAACACCCTTTTGAACTACCTTGTATTCGCCTTTCTTAAGGTCTGGATTTACCCTTACTTCTACTTCAAATGATTTCTTACTTGTATAAGTGTGAGTACCGTCAGTTGTTCCTGGTCCAACTTCAACAATTCTCTTAACTGGAGCTTTTGTTTGTTTAGTTTCGCCTTCTTCTGACTTAGTAACTTCCCCATTTACTATAGTATGAGTTACTATAGTTTCTTCTTCACCAAGTTCGCCTTTTTGTACT
Source organism: Eremococcus coleocola DSM 15696 (assembly GCF_000428865.1). Lineage (GTDB taxonomy): Bacteria > Bacillota > Bacilli > Lactobacillales > Aerococcaceae > Eremococcus > Eremococcus coleocola. The sequence continues at coordinate 23,700 of NZ_KE386809.1, read as the reverse complement.
TCTTTCACTTCTCCAGGCTTTAATTCGTTGTTAACTCTGTATTCTGTCTCAAATTCAATAGCCTTAGTCTTCTTAGTTTCAAGAGTACCTGTATAGTCTTTTTTACCAACTCTAATTACAGCGTTTACTGGATCAGTAGTTTCTACTTCAGGTTCACCTTCAACTTTAGAATTTTTAATAGTCCAAGTTGTCTTCCTTGTTCCTTCTGTTCCTGGTACATCGATAACATATTCGCCTGATTTTAGGTTTTCATCATAAGAAATTTCATACTTAAATGGAATTTTTTCTTCGTGAACAACTTTACCTTCGGTGTTTGCCCCTACTTTTATAATTTTCTTTTGTGGAGCTTTTGTTTCAGTAAATTCGCCTTCTTCAGTCTTTGTTACATTGCCATCTTCAATTGTAAGAGTAATATCTCTCTTCTTTTCTCCAGGAATACCTTCTTGTTCAACCTTTTGTTCACCTGGTTTTAAAGTGTTGTCAAATTGGATTTCAGTTTCGAATGGTACTTCTACTTTTTCTTCAATCTTGTGAGTTCCGTTATTAACGCCTTCGCCGACGTGGATTACACGGTTTGTTGCTTCTTTTGTAACCTCTTCATCTGTCTTTGTAACTTTAGAATCTTCGATTGTGTAAGTTACCTTCTTAGATCCTTTTTCACCTTCAGTGATGACTTTGATTTCACCTTTTTTAAGGTTTGGATCTTTTTCTACTATAGTTTCGAAAGCAATGTCTTCTGTTTTTTCTAGCTTTCCATTTGTACCATAGGCTACGAATTGGACTTCTGTCTTCTTCGTATCAGCTTCAACTAAATTACCATTTTCATCTTCTTCGTAGTAGTGGGCTGTTACCGGTACATTTAGCAATGCTCCGTCAATTGACTTGCCTTCTTCTGCGTTTGGTACTGTAGCCGTTACCTTACCTGTTGTTTCATCGATAGATACATTCCAAGTATTGCCCTTATCATCTGTGTAGGTTGGTGAGTCTAGGGTAAACTTGCCTGGTCTTCTGTTGTATCTGTCTTCTTCATTTAGGATTACTTCTGATGTTAGAGTATCTCCTTCTTTACCTGCTTTGGCATTATAACGAGGGGTCATGTTGGCTTTTTCCTCGATTACGAAGTAAGCATTTACTTCTTCGGTAATGTCTTCTCCCGGTTTTTGTTCGTCTACATAGTGGGCTATTACCGGTACTGTTAGCTTTTACCCACCGTCAAAGGCTTGAGGGTCTACCGGCTTAGCGGAAACCTTACCTAATTTCTCATCAATCTTTACAGTCCATTTATTGCCCTTATCATCTGTAACTAGCTTGTTACCTGCTTCGTCAGTTTCTAGAGTGTCTGGAAGAGAATACTTATCTGGTGCAATTCTCTTGTCATCTTGTGCTACTGTTGGATCTGATGTTTGCTCATTAACCGGGTAGTTAACTTGGGCGTCGTATTCTGGTCTGATGTAAGTTGACTCTTGAACAACAAAGTGGAACCAGTGGACGTCTTTTGAGCGGTTTGTGTAGGTGTACTCAATTGGTACAGCTATAAAGTCTCCTGCCTTGGCAGATTTTGGTGGAGTGATTGTAAACTTAGAAATGTCGTTTTCATCTATATTTACCTTCCATTGATCTTCTGGTGCTTTTCCTTTATTTTCACGGTCGATAAAGTCCATGATAAGCTTACCAGAAGCTTCTCCCCTATCTTGGGTACCATTCATTTCCTCTGCTGACTTGTCAGTATCACTTGGGTTTTCTGGTTGTACAATACCTACCTTAATTTCCTCGCCTGGTTTTACAGCAGAGGATGTTACCTTTGAAGTCTCATCGCCATTGCCGTCTACGAATCTTTGATCATAATATCTTGTATCGTCAAGATTTAGCTTAAAATCACCGATTAAGTTGTAGTGATCGTAGCGGTCGATGCCTTGCTTGTCGATTGTGACATTATCTCCCTTGTGATTGATGACAGCAGTACCTGCCCCTGTTTCTACATCAGTTCCTGTGCTACCAAGATCATCTTCTGTTTCTGCTATTTTTTTAAATTCTTTAGCTGTTCTTGGACGGGCAAAGAATTTAACATCTAGGTTTTGTAGCGCCTTGTAGTCTTTTGTATTAAAGATGGAGTCTTCATTGATTACTGTTTTGTCATTTTCATCCTTTTTTAGGGCACCTTCTGGCATCTTAATGTGGATATTTCCATTTTCGCCAATATAGGCACTTGCTCCCGGAACGATTTTACCTGTAATAGGATTATAAACTTGGCCGACTAGTCTTTCCTTTGCATTTTCATCGATATTGTCTACCTTGATACCAGTGTCGATATCTTGACCTTGGACAAAGTATTTTTTGTTTGGATCGTAGTTGTTTTTATTAAGCTTTAATTCTTCTAGCTTATCATTTTCATTTGGCCATGGGTTTACCTTGTAACCTAAAGCGAAGCTACCACCAAAAAACTTAACATCTGGATTTTCTTGAGTATAGTTATCCTTCATACCAAAGGAAGTAGAGTTATTATCCTTGTTGTTGATATGCTTCAGGGTCTCTTCACTGGCTTCATAGTTTAAGTTTCTTTGTCGTCTAGAAGCGGATATATTCGAATCTTCTCCCGGCTTATAAGTTACCTCTGGAGATTCAGGCGTTAACTTATCTCCCTGACCCATCATTGGTTTATCACCTGGATTCACAAGTATAAGACCGGAATCCGTAACATAAATCTTAGTATAGGTTCTTTGACCAGTCTCTTTGTCTATGGTGACCTGATAACCCTATTCAGTCTTGCTTGGCGAATCTGCAGATGGGTTTTTAAGTTCGAATTTAAAACCGTCTTTTGCTTTCTTTTCATCAGTATTATATTGAGTCTGATTTGGATCTCCCGGTTGGAGGTCTGTTGTCTTATAACGTTCAGATTCATCGTAGTCTTGGATTTTCTTTTCATCTTCAGCATAGTTTGGCTCATTTACTTGTGGAGCAGCTGCTGGTTCCGCTTGAGAAACCGCTTCTGCCCCATAAGCTACCGCTTGTACTTCAGGACTTGCTGGTAATTCCTCTTCTACTGGCGCTTCTGGCTCTACTATTTTATCAGTTACTTGTGTATTATCACTCTCAGCAGCAGCCGCAGTCGGCGCTTGCCCAGCTATAAACGCAGCAATTGCCACGCTCGCTAATCCTAAGCTTGTCTTACGTAAAGTGTATCTGTATCGTTTGTCCATATATCCTACCTTCTTATTTATATTTATTTGGATGCATTGTAATTTATAACATACAATCCAACCATCGCAAACTATTCTGTATATTTTATCCCTATTATTTTTTATGTGATTCACACTTTTTCCAATGATTTCGTTCCCATTGTGTCCACTGTGAATGACTTATTCAATAGACATTGGTAAATAGTGATTATTGAATTTATAGGGTTGTCAAACATATGTTACACATACTGAAACTTCGGATGCCCTAGACCTAACGACTAACTATTCTTTCATTAGAAAACAAAAAATAAGAGAGACAAGTACATAAAATATATACTTGTCTCTCTGGTCCAACTTTTTGGGGTCACTATATGACTGAAAAGTCCAAGCCTAGGGGCTATTTTTATGGAGTTATCTAAGAATTATTGGAAGAAATTTAAGAGTAACCCAGCGGCTACGGCCGACCCAATGACACCAGCCACATTTGGGCCCATCGCATGCATTAATAAGAAGTTAGCCGGATTGACACTTTGGCCCACCTTTTGCGATACTCGGGCGGCCATGGGAACCGCAGATACTCCAGCAGACCCGATCAGTGGATTAATTTCCCCCCCACTCAGACGATACATAAGCTTGCCAAAAAGGACGCCTGAGGCTGTCCCCACACTAAAGGCCACTAAGCCAAGGACCACGATACTCAGGGTTTGAGCGGTTAAGAAGACTTCCCCCTTAGCCGTTGCACCAACCGTCAACCCTAATAAGATGGTAATAATATACATAAAGGTGTTAGTTAAGACCGAAGTCAATTTAGGCACCACTCCTGACTCCTTAATTAAATTACCAAGCATCAGCATCCCAATCAAAGCGGCTGCTGAGGGCAATAACAAGACGGTAAAAATTATTACCACAATCGGAAAAATTATTTTTTCCCGTTTAGAAACCGGTCTTAACTGGTCCATTTTTTCCTGACGTTCTGCTTCAGTCGTTAAGGCTTTCATAATTGGCGGTTGAATAATTGGAACCAAGGCCATATAAGAATAAGCCGCAATCGCTATCGCACCCAAAATATGGGGTGCCAATTGCGAAGTCAAATACAAGGCAGTGGGACCATCCGCACCGCCAATAATTGCGACTGAGGCAGCTTCTTGCGGGGTAAAGTGAATGCCCGGAATAAAGTCATTTAGCAAAAAAGCTCCAATAAAGGTAAAAAAGATACCAAATTGAGCCGCCGCCCCTAAAAAGATACTTTTAGGATTGGCAATTAAAGGGCCAAAATCCGTCGAAGCCCCCACACATAAGAAAATGAGAGGCGGATAAATACCTAATTTAGTTCCTTGGTAAAGATAGTAAAATAAGCCACCCTCCTCCATCAAGCCCGTCACAGGTAGGTTAACCAAAAGCATCCCTGAAGCGATTGGAATCAAGAGATAGGGTTCATAACCTTTAGCAATTGCTAGATAGAGAAAGGTACATGCAAGGACAATCATTATCACAGCTTGCATCGTCAGACTAGCAAGACCCGTTGACTGCCAGAAATTAATTAAAACTTCCATAAAAGTCCCTCCTTGCACCTAGTTAAGCTAAGCTAATGAGCAGGTCACCCGTATTCACAGCCAAGCCCTGACTCGTATGAATTTCTACCACCTTGCCCGCTTGGGGTGCGACTATCTCATTTTCCATTTTCATGGCTTCTAAAACCAACAAAACTTACCCTGCCTCTACCTGGTCACCCATCTTAACCTGAAGACTGAGGACTGTCCCTGGCATAGGTGCACTAATCACTTCGCTACCACTTGCTTCCGCTTTCGCTTCCGAATCTTTAGGTCGTTTTGCAGGTGAGGCTGGTTTAAGTGGTTGAGATGGCCGAAGACTACGCGGAGGTTGGGGTTTAGCTTCCTGGCTTGCCTCAATTTCCGCAACTTCTTCAATTTCCACCTCGTACTCTTGATGATCAATTCTTACCTTATACTTTTTTATCATGTTTAATCCTCCCTACTTGAAATTGGTCGTGTGTTTTCCTGCAACCCTGCCATGGCCCAGATATTATAGTCATGCTGACTTCTACGAATTTTGTGGACGCGAAACGGATGGCTATCCTGGCCGCGATAGGCCTGAATGGCAGCCACAATGGCAGCGACTTGCTTCGTTTCTAAGTGATTGGGTGATGCTAAATCTGATTGGGTCTGATTCTTTGCCGGTATACTTGGGTCAGCTTGAGTGTTTACTTGTTTAGTACCTAAATACTTAAAAGCAGAAAGGATCAGAGCAATCACCATCAAAGTTAAAAATACCATGGCCATGCTAAAAATCGTAATATAAATGGATTCGAATAGGCTTACCCCATCATTGACATTCATATGAATCCTCCTTTTATAATGGCAAGTTACCATGTTTCTTAGCTGGACGACCTTCCCGTTTACCCGCTAACATATCGAAGGCTGAAATTAACCTTTGACGACTAGTACTTGGTTGAACGACATCATCCACATAACCACGAGCCGCTGCGGTATAAGGATTAGCCACCGCCTGCCGGTAGTCTCTAATCTTATCTGCCCGCATTTGGTCAGGATCCAAGGCTGCTTCAATGTCATGTTTAAAGATAATATTAGCTGCCCCGTCGGGCCCCATGACCGCTATTTCAGCCGTCGGCCAAGCATAAACTAAATCTGCTTTGAGGTGTTTAGAGCACATAGCAATGTAGGCCCCGCCATAGGCTTTTCTTAAAATCACGGTTATTTTAGGTACAGTAGCTTCTGAATAAGCATATAAGAGCTTGGCTCCGTGACGAATAATACCGTTATATTCTTGGCTGCTTCCTGGTAGGAAGCCAGGCACATCCACCAAGGTTAATAATGGAATATTAAAAGCATCACAGGTCCGGATAAAACGCGCCGCCTTATCGGAGGCGTTAATATCTAAACAGCCAGCTAAATTATTTGGTTGGTTGGCAACAATCCCCACAGTTTGCCCGCCCATGCGACCAAAGCCAATCACAATATTTTTGGCAAAAAGGGCTTGAACTTCAAAGAAATCCCCCTCATCCAAAAGACTTTCAATCACTTGGTGGATATCATAAGGCTTATTAGGTGACACTGGAATTATTTCATCTAAACATAGATCTAAGCGATTCAAATCATCTGAAACAGCCACCCTTGGCGCTAGCTCAAGGTTATTGGCAGGCAGAAAACTAAGTAATTTACGAATTCGGGCCAGAGCAGCTTCCTCATCGACATCAACAAAGTGAGCCACACCCGAGCTTTGATTATGGGTGGTCGCCCCCCCTAAGGCTTCTGCGGTCACCACTTCACCCGTCACTGTTTTAACCACTTGCGGTCCCGTAATAAACATATTAGAGCTTTGGTCCACCATCAAGATAAAATCAGTCAAAGCAGGTGAATAGACTGCTCCGCCAGCACAAGGCCCCATGATGACAGAAATTTGAGGAATTTGACCCGAAGCCATTACATTATTAAAGAAGATATCGCCAAAGCCCGCCAAAGAGTCGACGCCTTCTTGAATCCGTGCCCCACCAGAATCATTAATGCCAATTAAGGGAACACCAACTTTTTGGGCGAGTTCTTGGACTTTAACAATTTTGGCGGCATGCATTTGACCTAAAGACCCACCCATTACGGTAAAGTCTTGGGCAAAGCAATAGACTAACCGTCCATCGATTGTACCGTAACCAGTCACCACCCCATCCCCCAGCGGACGATCTTGATCCAAACCAAACTGTTCACACCGGTGTTGAACAAAGGTGTCTAACTCAACAAAGCTATTCGCATCAAATAATTTCTCAAGTCGTTCGCGCGCTGTATACTTGCCCTTAGCATGTTGTTTTTCAATACCTTTGCTCCCACCCGCTTGCTGGGCTGCCACTTTTTTTGAGTCTAATTCTTTTAACTTGTCATTGGCCACAATGGCTCCTCCTAACTACTCTCGTATCAACTTTAATTTTCACATACGACCTTTTTCTAATATAAAAAGGTCCAATAAACAGTGTAAAATTTATAACACCCGTTTATTGCACCTCTGCAAATAAACCAAAAAGTAAGTTTTCTTGTCTATGACACGACCAGCCAGGTAAGAATCTGAGCTTGATAAGAGAAAACGTTTTCTTTGAGCTTATTATATTAACTTTTGAAGGAGCTATGCAACTTATTTGACTAGATAAATAAGCTAAAACTCATTTCTTTAAATGCCTTAATTGATGGTTCCGACGGCGTTGGTCCCGGATTAGTTTCTTAACCGGTTCTTCGCCTTCGATTTTGATTACGCGGGTATTAGCCATGTAATCATGAAGGGCCCGACCTGAGGATGTAAAAATCACTAAAATTAAGGAAACCACAGCTAAAATCAGACCCGCAGTTCCTAAATAATTTTCTGTATAAAATCCCGTCATAAGGCTTAAAGTCTCTTGTAAATATTGGCCCATGGTAAAAGCGGCCCCTTCCACTACAACAAAGCCCACAAGGTGGCGCATCAATAAAGCTTGCCAAGAAGTTGTTTCATAATCCTCAGCTTCCACAATCTTTAACTTGGTCATTTTCTTACCCAAGGTCTGGCCTGGCCATACTTTATATGGAATAAACACAAAATATAAAGAATAAAATATTAAAGCTAAAATAAAACTTAGATAAGACCAAGTCTCTGCTAATCCATAGGCGGGAAATGAATATAAATTTTTATAACTCGCTTCCTTAGCTGCCATTAAAGAAAACATGACAAAGGGGCCAACCATCACAAAGAGATTCCCGAAAAACCAATCCGCAATATAAGCAGAAAGTCGCGGAATTAGATCAACCTGGGAGGGTCTTTGATCCAATCCTTTGATTGAAGCTAAAGTTTTACTAATGATATTATCTTGTTTCATACGCTACTCCTAACTTAAACAATCATTATAAATCCAAAGAAGGGATGGCATTAATGGAAAGATCGGCAAAGTCCTTGGCTAAATACATTGGATAAGCCACGGCACCAATCATAGCGGCATTATCCCCACATAAGGATAAAGGTGGAATCTGTAAATCGATTTGAGAAAAATTGGTCTGAATAAGGTCAGTAAGAGCTGCCCGTAAACCTGAGTTGGCCGCCACCCCCCCGGCTAAAATAAACTGCTGACAATTAGGATGGTCTTCTAAAGCAGTCTTAACTTTACTGGTAAGGATCTCCACAACAGCCGCTTGGAAAGACGCCGCAAGGTCAGCTTGATTAATGCTTTGTCCTCTTTGATGGGCATTATGGGCTAGGTTCATCACGGCCGATTTCATGCCCGAAAAAGAGAAATCTAAATTATCTTCATGGAGCATGGCCCGTGGTACATCATACAATTCTTGACCTTGGTGAGCTAATTGGTCTAAATATTTTCCGGCAGGATAAGGTAAATCTAAAATCCGCCCCACTTTATCATAGGCTTCGCCGACGGCGTCATCCTGGGTTTCCCCAATCACTTGAAAATCAAGGTGGTTTTCCAAATAAACTAGTTCGGTATGGCCGCCTGATACAATTAAAGCTAGGGCCGGAAATTGTAAAGGTGCTTGTAATTGGTTGGCGTAGATATGCCCAGCTAAGTGGTTGACCGCGATCAGCGGTTTATTATGGATTAAAGCCAAAGTTTTAGCTGCTGTCACGCCTACTAAAAGAGCCCCCACTAAGCCTGGGCCTTGGGTCACTGCGACCGCATCAATCTGCTTCCAATTTACTTTGCCTTCCTTTAAAGCCAAATTAACAAGTTGTGAAATCTGCTCCACATGATGACGACTAGCTACTTCAGGTACGACACCACCAAACCGCATATGACTTTTAATCTGTGAGGCAACCAAATTTGTTAGGATTTTGTGGCCATCTTCAATCAAAGCCACACTGGTTTCATCACAGGATGATTCAATTGCTAAAATCACAGTCATTCTATTATTCCTTTCATTTCCATCTTGCATCGATTCATTAAAATATGCCCTCGCTTATACACCATTGCATAATGATGGCATCCTCCCTAGGGTCATGATAATAAGCTGGACGTTGATCAATTACTTTAAAATTGTATTTGGTATAAAGAGCACGTGCTGCTTGGTTTCCTTGCCGGACTTCTAACGTCACCCTGCTTGTTGAAGGGAGGCTGGCTAACCAATCTTGCAACAAACGACTTCCTATTCCTTGGCCCCGGCACTCTGGCGCCACCCAGACTTGATTAATGGTGATATCTTCAAAAAGATGATGATAAGCAATATAAGCGATGAATTCACTGACTCCTGCCTGACTAACTAAACAGGCATAATAACTGTAGGGTAATGTAAAATCAGCCTGACTGGCCTTAAGGGTCCAACCCAAACTTTGATTCTGCTCAGCCACAAAGGTTTGTTGGTCCGCAGTTAAGTCTTGACTTGCTAATATCTCAAACCACATTGAGCTTGCCCCCTTTATTCTGGCAAAAGTCTGACCATAGCATAGCCATCTTCAAAATTATCAAAGTAATAGTGTTTTTTGAGATGGTCAATTTTAAAACCTAGTTTCTGATACAAATTAAGGGCAATCTGATTTGAAACTCGGACTTCTAACTCTGTTTTACTAATTTGTAAGTAATCAGCATAAGCCAAAAACTCTTGCACCATAAACAAGCCCAGCCCGTAGCCACGGAAGTTAGGTACCACCATCACATGACTAATATGGGCTGACCTCGCTTGTAAACGTCCCGAAATGCCTGCTACCATTTGGTCGTCTTGATCCACTAAAACCAGATAAAGGCAGTAAGGATTGCGGGCAAAATCAGTCTGGAAATCTGCTTCTTTCCAAGCCAAATAACCATTATAAGCAGAAGCTTCTAGTTCGGTATAGGCTGCAATATCATGTGCTGCAATGGGTTGCCATTGTAAATCAAAAGCCTGCCAGGCTGGATTCTGCGAAATTGTCACTTGACCCTGCTTAATTAAGGGAGCTAAGGTGTGCAAAAGTTGATGGTTACGCGGTTGCCCTTTAGGCTGACTGGGTTTAATTAGTTGTTTTATAGTGGTCAATAAATGCTTCATTTTCAGCTCGGCTTGCTACCCTCCTTTGATGGTCTTGGGCCCAATTTTGTTCTGCCAGAGTGGCATGGGCATAATTTGGGGCCAAAGTATGCGGATCAGTACACCGGTTTAATTGACCTACCATACTTAGGTTAAAGACGCGTTCGACATGCGGAAGTGCCTCCTCCGTTGTCACAGTATCAAGCTCTATTTTAGAATAGATTTCTTGAAATACTTGGATAAAAGACTCAGTATCATGACCTACTATTAATACTTGGCTAGTATCATTTAAAATTTGGCTAACTGTCTCACTTTGCAACCATTCTTTAAAGTCACCATGGTAGTCTGCTTGTAAGTTTTCCAACCGATTATTAATAGGATTATGGCTATATAGGCCGATATAAGCCGATAAACGGCGGGCATCCATTAGGGAGATAATTACTGGGGCTATTGGGGGTGAGGAAATTTGGAGTGCCAGAGAGGACACTTCATATAATGGCACTGCCAAGCTTGTTGCCCAAACTTTAGCAAAGGTAACCCCAATCCTAAGTCCAGTATAAGAGCCTGGGCCGATACCAACGACAACAGCTTCAATATCAGCAACTGTCCAGGAAACTTCTGCCAAAAGTGCCTGAACACTGGCCACTAAACTTTGACCATGTTGTTTATTCTCCTTGTTAAATTGGCTAGCAATCACTTTACTATCAGAAAAGTTGTTTGTTAACTCTCCTTGACCCAATACCAAAGATAAGGCATCCGTTGAAGAATCTACCCCTAACCACCGTGTCATAAAACCCCTTCCTTTCGTGCATTCATCTTATCATATTTTGGCATAAAGAAAAATACAGGTTACTTAAAATGAAAGTAACCTGTATTTTAGTGTTTCACTGTGTTTGACTCACATTGTTATTGATTTTTAAATTCAGCTTCTCGCTTCTCTACGAAGGCACCCATTCCTTCACTTTGATCTTCAGTTGCAAAGAGCAAGCCAAACAATTCAGATTCGTAATCAACCCCTTTGTCTAAGGACATATCAATTCCTTTTGAAGCAGCTAATTTAGCATATTTTACTGCAATTGGTGCTTTTTTAATGACTTTTTCAGCATAAGCATAGGCTTCTGGCAGTAATTGTTCCACTGGATATAAGCGGTTAAATAAGCCAGCTTCTAAGGCGACATCTGCTTTAAGATTTCCACCCGTAAATAAGAATTCATTGGCTTTAGCTAGCCCAATAATCCGAGGGAGACGTTGGGTCCCACCAAAACCTGGAATAACCCCTAGTCCGACTTCAGGTAAGCCTACGACCGCATTCTCACAAGCAAACCGTAAATCACAAGCCATGGATAGTTCTAGACCTCCTCCTAAGGCATAGCCATTGATGGCTGCTAAGGTTGGCAGGGATAAGTTTTGGATGGCTTTAAAGACTTGGCTTCCTAAGCGAGAGAAGTCACGTGCCTCTAATGGGTTTAGGTTAGCCATTTCTTTGATATCAGCCCCGGCTACAAAGGCTTTATCACCTGCACCCGTAATGATCAAGAAATGAATCTCAAATTGACCGACCTCGATAGCTTTGACAAGATCATAAATTTCATTTAAGGTTTCTGAATTTAAAGCATTTAAGGCTTTAGGGCGATTTATCGTTAAGGTTCCAATCTGATTTTTTACATCAAATAAAATATTTTTGTATTCAGTCATATCAAGCTCCCCCTTAATCGTATTTGTAAAATCCTTGACCTGATTTCTTACCTAAACGACCAGCTGCCACATATTTTTTCAATAATGGACATGGACGATATTTAGGATCGTTAAAGCCTTCGTATAAAACGTTCATAATTGATAAGCAAGTGTCTAAACCAATTAAATCAGCTAATTTTAGCGGTCCCATTGGATGGTTCATACCTAATTCCATGACTTGATCAATCGCTTCTGGCGTAGCAACTGATTCATAAAGGGTGAAAGCTGCTTCATTAATCATTGGCATTAAGACCCGGTTTGAAACAAAACCATATGAGTCGTTCACTTCAACAGGATCTTTAGCCATTTCACGAGAAAGATCTTCAATGACTTGGTAAACTTCATCACTAGTTTCAACCCCACGAATAATTTCAACTAATTTCATCACAGGCACTGGATTCATAAAATGCATCCCAATGAAACGTTGTGGCTTAGAAACAACCGCAGCTAAGTCTGTAATTGGTAATGAAGACGTATTAGTCGCTAAGATAACATCTTCGCCTACAATTCCATCTAATTCTTTGAAGATAGATTTTTTGATTTCAAAATTTTCAACCGCAGCTTCAATAATTAATTGGCAATCTTTAGCATCTTGTTTATCAGTTGAAAGTGAAATCCGATCTAAGATAGTTTGTTTTTCTTCTTCAGACTTACGCCCCTTGTCCACATCACGGCTTAAATTTTTAATGATATTTGCTAAACCTTTTTCAGCAAATTCTTCTTTCATATCATTTAAAATAACCTCATAACCAGCTTGAGCTGACACTTGCGCAATTCCATTACCCATTTGACCTGAACCGATGACCATAATTTTTTTGATTTCCATTATATTTACCACCTTTTCTTATTATTTTTACTAATTTATAAACTACACTAATCGTAATCACATTGGATTAAGATAGCATCTCCTTGGGCTGCCCCAGAACAAATGGCTGCCACCCCATATTTTGCTTTACGACGCCGCATTTCGTGAACAAGTGTCGCAATAATCCGCCCCCCAGAAGCTCCAATAGGATGACCGAAGGCAATCGCCCCCCCATTCACATTAATCTTTTCAGATGGAATGTTATTCATTTTTTGTGATACTAAAGTGACTGCCGCAAAGGCTTCATTAATTTCGAAAAGATCTATATCATCGACCCTTAAGTTATTTCTATCGAGTAGATTTTTAATGGCATGACCTGGTGCTGAAGCAATTAATCGCGTTTCTACCCCAACTTCTTCGTGGTCTAGAATGGTAGCCAGTGGTTTAAGGCCCATTTCTTTAGCCTTGTCTTCAGAGGCAATAACTAAAGCTGAGGCCCCATCATTCGTTGCTGGGGCATTTCCTGCCGTCACTGTATTTCCATCGACAAATAAACCAGGCATACGACTTAATTTTTCTAAATTAGTGTCTGGTCTTGGGGTCTCATCTTTTGAAACGGTGATTGGGTCTTTTTTCCCTTGAGGAATGGTCAGTGGAATGATTTCTTCATCTAATCGTCCGGCTTCTTGAGCTTGAACGGCCCGCATTTGACTTTGATAAGCCCACTCATCTTGGGCTTGACGACTAATGTCGTATTCATCTGCACCATAGCCACCATTGACCGCCATATGTTGATTATAAAAGGCATCCCAAAGGCCATCGTAAACCATCAAATCAATAAACTCAGAATTAAACATCCGATGACCCCAGCGCATATCTTTAGAGGCAAATGGGGTGTTAGACATCGATTCCATACCACCCCCAACGATTAGGTCTTTGTCCCCACAACGAATCATTTGGTCAGCTAGGGTAACTGCCCTAAAACTTGAAGCACACACCTTATTAATCGTTTCTGATCCGACTGACCAGTCTAAGCCTGCTTTAATTGAAGCTTGACGCGATGGAATTTGACCCACTCCCGCTTGGAGCACTTGACCAAATACAACATATTCAATATTTTCCTTATCGACGCCGGCTTTTTCTACCGCTGCTTTAATGACCTCTGCTCCTAAATCCACGGCCTTAATATCTTTTAACATACCTCCAAAGCGACCAAAGGGAGTACGAACCCCTGATAATATCACGCTGTGTGTCATAAAAAAATCATCTCCTTTATTCTAATCATGGCTTGTTTATAGTAAAAAAAAATTGTATTCTGAAAGTAAATATACTTCTATTTTATGATGGAAAGGATAAGCAAAATGGATTGGAAAAGTATAAATTTTCAACATTTAAATTATTTTCTCATAGCGGCAAAATATCAAAACTATAGCCAAGCTGCTGATGAACTCTTCATCAATTATTCAACCCTAAGTAAGGCCATTGCGGCAATTGAAAACCAACTGGGGGTGAAACTTTTTGAGAAAGACGGCCGTAACATTAAACTGACTAAATACGGCAAAATTCTTAATGCCTCTGTTTATGCTGCTATGACCAGTATTGAGGATGGGCTTGATGAAATTGCTCGTTTTTCCCATCCTGATCATGGCCAAGTAAATATCTCCTCAATATATACCGTCTCCGCCAAATACCTCCCCCGCCTATTATCCCGCTTCCGCAACCTATTTCCTGAACTAAGCCTCGATATTACCCAAGCTTCGACCCAACAAATTATTGATTATGTTTTGGACGGCACAACAGATATTGGTTTTTGTGGCGAATTTGATTATTCCTCTTATTCTTCAGAACTAAATCGCGAATTTATCTATAATGATGAAATAGTCCTGATTGTCCCAGCTAACCATCGTTTTGCTGCACGAAAATCAGTTTCTTTTGCCGAAATTAAAAACGAACAATTTATCGGCTGGAATGCATCAGCCGGAATGTATTATGCAATCCAACAAGCTATTAATCGGGTAGCTGGTCCTAATTTCAAACTCAACACCATTTATTCTATGAATGAAGACACAGGTGTCGTAGGTATGGTCCGGGCTGGCTTAGGGATTGCCTTTAGTTCTAAAAATACTGAATTGAATTATGATGACATTCGGATTTTAGAGTTAACAGATTTATATATTATCTATAATGTCTACATGATTTGGGCAAATTCTGAATTTACCCCAAGCAGTCTGAAGTCCTTTAAAGACTTCATTATTGCCCAAATTAACTAGCTTATTTCTGGTCATAACTTAACGGATAAGCGCTTACAAAGTGACTATAGCACTTTTCTTCCCCTACGAATATAGAATTATTTTCAAGGATTTATTCATTTAATTCATAGGTTTTGTGAAATGATTTTTATTTTTCATTTAACTCTATACTATAAGTTTCGCTTATACTATATTAAAACTAGCTAAACTTTAACTTTTCTTGATTGAGTATAAGTATAACTTATGGAAGAAAACAGGGTGAAAATTTGCTTTTAAATTCACATTTCTTGCTTAAAACATTGACTATAATTAAAAATCTCTCTGAATTTTTTCTTACGAAGATGACTCGATCATCTACTTTTAACCAGACTATTTAAGGCTAACGCGAAATATTTAGAATTTACCTATTTGTTTTAATTAAAGAATAATGATAAGATTAATCAATAATGAAAACGTTTTATCATTAAAATATAAGAAGGAGGCTGAGTATGGAGATAAAACAAATTAATTATTTTCTAGAAATTGTTGCTTCAAATTTCAACATTTCTAGTGCATCTAAGAAACTCTTCATCTCTCAATCTACCCTTAGCCAATCGATGATTCAATTTGAAAATGATTATCAAGCCCAGCTATTTAAACGGGAAAAAGGAAGATTAATTGGCTTGACTGACCTTGGCCAAGCAATGTATAAATACGCCCAGGAGATCCAGAAACTTCACCAAGAAATGATGCAAGTCATTGATCAGGATAAAAAAGAAACCACCCAAATTGTTCGCATTGGTATTCCGCCTATTCTGGTGAGAACACGGTTTCCTCGGTTTCTCCTAAATATGAAACAATTGTATCCAGATTTACGCATTGAATATATTGAAGAAGGTTGCCAAAGACTGTGTCAATTACTAGAAAATAAGGAAATTGATATTGCATTTTTAACCGATCCCCTGCCTACTATTAAGCTACTCAATTCAAAAACTGCAATTAAGGATGAATTTGTCTTATTTATGGATAAAAATCATCCCCTCACTAAACAAAATCAAGTGAAATGGTCTAGCCTCAATCAGTACAGCTCGGCAATCTTTACTGACGCTTATTCAACCCACCATTTTTTTATGATACAATGTCAAAAAGAACGGATTGCACCTAAAATATTCTTAGAATCAAATTCTTGGGAATACCTGATTGATACTATTAAAAATAGTCAACTCATCACTTTTTTGCCAAAATCAGTCTATCCCATGGTCAATCGGCGCCAAATTACTTATCGCCCCTTTGAAAGGTCAGCAAACTTTAAAATATTTATTTCAACAACTGATGAGATTTATCAATCAGCCATCAAAAAATGTGTTTACGATGCACTGATTGATTACTGTAGCCAGGTGGAGGCTGTAGCCAACCTATCTTTAGCATAATATGATCAATCTATCTAGGGAGTGGGCTTTTTAGCCCGCTCTCCTTTTTTTATTTAAATAGATAAATAATTAATTAATATAGCTGATAAGTTTGGTTACTTTTCAAAATTTAGACCATTCCTTCTGCTAAAAATCTCCTAAATCAATAAGTAAAACTTAATGGTAAATAAATACAGCTAATTATCATTACCTGATTTGTGATTTGTTAGCAAGATTAGTCATATTATTCACAAATGAATAACTCTTGTAAAAGCTGGTATTATAACGTTCTATAATTTAAACGCTTTTTATTTGTGATAAATTTTAATTATAGATGTATTAGTATTGATAATATCGATACCCTCTATCAATACAACCAATTTGTAATACAAGGGGGAGCTTGCTATGCTATGAAATGTAAGCGCTTATCATTTTATAAAGGAGGAATTACCTTGAAAGAATTAGCAACTTTAACCCTAAATATTGAGGATACACTAGCTTTTTTAAATCTAAATGCTGTTAAATCTTTAAATGCAATTAATTCAGCGATGTTAGATGATTTAAACGAAGCAATGGACCTACTTGAGGCTGATCCTAATGTTAAAGTTCTCGTAATTACAGGAAATGGCAAAGCCTTTATGGCAGGTGGTGATATTAAGGAAATGATGGACTTAAGCCCTGAAGAAGCAGATCATTTCATTGCATATGGTAATCAAACTATGAACCGGATCATGAATTTGAGCCTTGTAACGATCGCAGCTGTTAATGGTTTTGCTCTGGGTGGTGGTTTGGAGTTAGCCCTAACCTGTGATATTCGAATCGGAACGACTGCCAATAAAATTGGTTTCCCAGAGGTCGGCTTAGGTATCATTCCTGGTTACGGCGGAACTCAACGTGCTTCCCGTTTAATTGGTATCGGTCAGACCAAACGTTTAGCCCTTAGCGGAGAAATTATTGATGGGGCTGAAGCTCACCGGATTGGCCTACTTGAAAAGATTGTTGAGCCAGATCAATTAATTGAAGAAGCAACCAAATTCGCTAAACAAATTGCTAAGAACGCTCCTATTGCAATTAAACAAGCTAAGTTATCAATTAATGTTGGTTCTCAATCTACATTAGAAAACGGCTTAAAACTTGAAGGCGAAATCGTTAAAGGCTTATTCAGAACTGAAGATAAATATGAAGGTATGAATGCCTTCGTTGAAAAACGTAAAGCAGAATTCAAAGGTAAATAAAAACTAAGAGAAAGAGAAGTGAAGTCCATGTCAAAAAGCAAAATTGAGAAATTACAGTATTTATACCCTGAAGATATTTATGGCTACTCCCATGATTTAAGTGAAAATGAAGTTGATTTTCTTTTAAAACTAAGAGAAACCTTAGAAAAAGAACTCTATCCAGTTATTGATGACCATTGGAAAAAAGAATTATTCCCAATGGAAGCTTTCAAAAAAATTACTGATTTAGGTATTATGACGGATCCTTCCCTTTTTGAAGGTCGCGAAGATAAATTAAAGACCTCAGAAATCTTTAACCTTTTCCGTCTATATGAATTAAACCGGATGGATTCTTCGATTGGTGCCTTCACAATTGTTCATGGTGGTTTAGCTTATTCAACCGTTTTAATCGGTGGTAGCCAAGAACAAATCGATTATTATGCTCCTAAGTTAGCTTCTTATGAGTGGCATTCTTGCTTCGGCTTAACCGAACCACTTCATGGGTCAGATATTGCGGGTGGCCTTTCTACCACAGCTGAACTTCAAGGTGATAAATGGGTCATCAATGGAGAGAAAAAATGGATTGGCGGTGCTGCAACCGCTGATGTATTACCAATTTTTGCCCGTGATGTGGCTGATGGACAAATTAAATGTTTCATGGTTCCCGGTGGAACTCCAGGCTTAACCGTAGATAAAATCGATGGTAAGATCTCCTTACGGTTAATTCAAAATGGCCACATCAAAATGAACAATGTTCAAGTTGATAAGACCGCTCGCTTAGAAAACATCAATAGCTTCCGCGATGTTGCTAAAATTTTATACACGACCCGTGCGGATGTAGCGCATTTAGCAACTGGTCTTCATGCCGGAGCCTTAGCCAATACCTTGAAATATGTCAAAGAACGGGAACAATTTGGCAAGAAAATTTCTCAATTCCAACTGGTTCAAGAAAAACTTGCCCGCATGCAAGCTAACTGTGTGACTTCGCTTGCCCTTTCTCACCGTCTAGCCCAACTTCAAGAACAAGGACGTTATGAAGAAGTCCAATCTTCACTGGCTAAAATGAATAATGCCTACCGTCTACGTGAAACTGTGGCCCTAGGTCGTGAATTACTTGGCGGAAACGGAATTATCGTTGAACATGATGTGGCTCGTTTCTTTGTTGATGCAGAAGCAGCTTACTCTTATGAAGGTACCCATGAAGTGAACTCACTAATTTTAGGTCGTTTCTTAACTGGTAAAGGTGCCTTTGTCTAATAAACTTCAGTATCCTGTATTTTAACAACGAAAGGAAAAAGTATGAAAAAAAATTTAGATCAAATCGTAATTGTTGGGGCTGCACGGACACCTGTGGGCGCCTTCTTAGGAAACCTTAAAACCGTTAAGGTTCAAGATTTGGGCGTCACTGCGCTTAAAGGTGCGGTTGAACGCGCTGGTATCAAAATGGAAGATATTGATGAAGTCATTGCGGGTCACGTAGTAGGATCACCAACTTCAAGTAATATCGGTCGTGTGGTTGGTTTAGATGCTGGTGTTCCTATTGAAAAAACTGGCTACACCGTGAACCGTTTATGTGGTTCAGGTATTCAATCCGCTGTAAATGCAGTTCAAGCCTTACAAACAACTGACAAAAAAGTCATTGCAGCAGGTGGTGCTGAATCTTTATCTAGAGCTCCTTATTTCCTACCAGAAGAAGTTCGTTATCAAGGTTTCAGAACTGGTGATCAACAATTAATCGACTCAAACACCATGATTCATACTGGTTGTGTGGGGAAAGAATTCCCAGAAATTATTCATATGGGCCAAACTGCTGAAAAATTAGCTCAAATGTACGATATTTCGCGTGAAGAACAAGATAAATTTGCTTTAAACAGTCAAGCTAAAGCTAAAAAAGCAATTGAATCCGGTCGCTTAGCCCAAGAAATCGTACCAGTTGAAGTTAAAGACCGTAAAGGCAATGTCACTGTGGTTGATACTGACTCACATCCAAAACCAGATACAACTATGGAAAAATTAGCCAAGCTTAGACCTGCCTTTGTTAAAGATGGTAGTGTGACCGCTGGGAATGCCTCTGGTTTAAATGATGGCGCAGCCTTTGAAATCTTTACTACCGCTGACTATGCTAAAGACAATGGTTTAGAAGTGATGGCGAAAGTGGTTGATTATGCGATTACGGGTTGTAGCCCAGACGTTATGGGCTTGGGTCCAGTTGAATCTGTTCGCGAAATCCTTAAGCGTAATGATATGACTTTAGAAGATATTGCTGTCTTGGAAATCAACGAAGCCTTCGCTGCTCAAACGATTGCTTGTACCAAAGAATTAGGTAATGAACCAGGTACTGCTTTATATGAACGTTTGAATCCAAATGGTGGTGCGGTAGCCTTAGGTCACCCGCTTGGCTGTACCGGAGCTCGAATCATCACTTCAATCTGTTACGAATTCAAAAACCGTCCAGACATCAAGTATGCGATTGCATCCGCTTGTATCGGTGGCGGAATGGGTATCGCTATGTTATTTGAAAATGGCTATTATCAAGGTTAATTAGAAATCAAAAATAGGAGGAAATAATATGGAAATCAAAAATACTTTAGTTATCGGTTCTGGTTTAATGGGATCAGGTATCGCCCAAGTTTTAGCAGAAGCAGGTTATCAAGTTTATCTAAAAGATATTAAACAAGAATTCTTAGATAAGGCTGTTGAAAAAATCCGTAAAAATCTTGATCGTAAAGTAAGTAAAGGTAAAATGGAAGCGCCTGAAGTAGATAAAGTAATGTCTCGGTTGCAAACTACTTTAACTTATGATGAAGCAAAAGACTGCCAACTAGTCATTGAAGCAGCAACTGAAAATCATGATATTAAACTAAAAATCTTCAAAGAATTAGATGAAGCAACTCCAGATGAAACAATTTTAGCAACTAATACCTCTTCTTTATCCTTAACAGATATCGCATCAGTTACTAAACACCCTGACCAAGTAGTTGGGATGCACTTCTTTAACCCAGTACCAGTGATGAAATTAGTAGAAGTAGTTAGAGGTTTACAAACCAGCGATGAAACCGTCGCTGTTGCTCAACAAGTCATCGATCAAATGAACAAGACCATGATCGTTGCTAAAGATGCGCCAGGCTTCGCAGTTAACCGGATTTTAGTTCCAATGTTAAATGAAGCAATCTTCACTTACGGTGAAGGCTTAGCCAGTCGTGAAGACATTGATACAGGTATGCAATTAGGTGCTAACCATCCAATGGGACCACTTAAACTATGTGATTTAATCGGATTGGATACTCTACTTGCCGTTATGAATGTACTCTATGATGGCTTCAAAGATCCTAAATATCGTCCTGCCCCACTATTAGTTAAGATGGTTGAAGCTGGTTACTATGGTATGAAGTCAGGTAAAGGCTTCTACGATTACGACTAGAAACTAAACATTAATTACTTCTTGTCGTATTAACTGACCCAGAACTAGAGTAAATTAGGTCTTCAATTATTTATTCGAAGGACTCCCTATAAAAATTACAGCCAAAAATATTTTAAAAAATTCTTTCGATTACCTAGTTGATAAACCTAATTTGCTCTAGTTCTGGGTCTAATCACTTTGTTCACAATATAGACTAAAATAAAAATCAATTAAATATAAGTCTCTTATTACCGCGACTAAAAAGTGCATAAAATTAGAAAATAATTACAAAGATCTATAGCTTTTTTCTTTTGGGAGCGGTATCATATAATTGTGATAACATACACAAAATTATTTTTTGAGGAGGATTATTATGGCAAATGAAAGAAAAGCTTTAATTAAAGAATATGGTCCTTTAGCAGGTATGCGTGTTTTAGGATCTGGGTCCATTGTTGCAATGCCAACTGCTTTAGGTCTTTTGGGTGACCTTGGGGCAGAAGTCATTAATATTGAGCGTCCAGGTTATGGTGACTCTATGCGGATGCTCTCGCCTACATCCAGCAAAACCGGAGTATCTAACGGATGGATGCAAGAAGCACGGAACCGGATGAGTATGGCCTTAGAACTAAACTGTAATATTCCTGAAGTAAA
Source organism: Eremococcus coleocola DSM 15696 (assembly GCF_000428865.1). Taxonomy (GTDB): domain Bacteria; phylum Bacillota; class Bacilli; order Lactobacillales; family Aerococcaceae; genus Eremococcus; species Eremococcus coleocola. Next base: position 2,082 of record NZ_KE386809.1, on the reverse strand, counting down.
AGAACTTTTCTTTGAGCTCATTAAAGAAGTCGATGTATACATGGAAAACATGGTTTGGTTAGACAAATTAGGCATCCATGATGAAGAATTATTAGAAGTAAATCCTAAATTAGTGATTGTCCATATTTCTGGTTTTGGTCGAGCAGAATTTGGTGGTGAAGAAGGTGTAATTGGCCGTGCTTCCTTCGATATGATTGGCCAAGCTTTCTCAGGCTTTATGCACTTAAATGGTCAACCGGCACCACATGAACCTCAAATTACTGGTCCTTATACCAATGACTATGTTTCTGCCTATATGGCTGCTTTCGGTGCCTTAGCTGGTTATATTTCCGCTCAAAAAACTGGCAAAGGTCAAGTGGTTGATGTATCTCAATTTGAAGCAATGGCTCGGATGCTATGTGATAACTTCGTAAGTTATACTGAAAATGGTAAGGTTACGACTCGTTCTGGTAATGTTAACGAACGCTTCCAACCTTATGGTTTATTTGAAGATAAAAATGGTGAATTCGTAACAATCGGAGCTTTTGGTAAGAATGTTTACCTACGTTTCATGGATGCTGCTGGTTTGGATGCTGAAAAATATACCTTCGAAAATGCGGGTAACGGGGTTGAAGCAGTTATGTCTGCCCATGGTCGTGCTTTAGACCGTGAAATCCGTGAATGGGCCGCTTCTAAAACCGCTAAGGAAATCGAAGAAATCCTTAATGCTAAGAAAGTACCCGCTTCAAAAGTAAATACCGCCGAAGATGCATACAAGAGTGAACACTTCCAAAGTCGGGGTGACTTCATTAAATACGTGGATCAAACATCTGGCCAAGAAGTTGAAGCCTTTGGTATTGTTCCTAAATTCTCAGCAACTCCTGGTGATGTTTGGCGTGGAGCTCCAACCATGGGTCAAGATACTGAAACTATCTTAAAAGAGTTGCTTAACTATGACGATGCTAAAATCTCTAGCCTCCGTGAACAAGGTTATATTGGTTAATTTAATTTTTAAGTTCTGACTTACTCTATGGTTCAGTTTATAAAATTTCAAACGAAAGAGTGATTATATGAGTAAAGTAATCTATGAAGTAAAAGAAAATATTGGACAAATTATCCTTAATGACCCTAAGAACTTAAATGCTATTGATGATAGTATGGCAGAAGACTTATTAGCAGCCTTACAACAAGCTGAAGCAGATCCAGAAGCTAAAGTTATTACGATTACTGCAGCGGGTAAAGTCTTTTGCGGTGGGGGTAACCTCAAACATATCTTAAGTCAATTTGAAGCTAACCCTGACTATGACCTACATGACCTTGCTAAAAAAGTTGCTGATACATCCTTATTTATGAAAAAATGTAAAAAACTCATTGTAATTGGATCTCAAGCGGCAGCTGCCGGAGCAGGCTTTAACCTAGCCTTAGCCGGAGACTTCCTTATTGCTAGTGAAGAATGTCAATTCATCCAAGCCTTTGTTAAAATTGGTTTAGTGCCCGATATGGGTGGTTCTTACCTACTTTCTAGAGCTGTTGGCGCTAATAAAGCAGCTCAATTAGCCCTCACCGGTAATCCTGTTAAAGCACAAGAAGGACTAGAACTTGGCTTTATCCATCAAGTTGTTGCTAACGATGAACTTGAAGGAGCCGTCTTCGACTTAGCTAAGAAATTAGCTCGTGGTCCACTAAAAGCTTATGAATTAATCAAAGCTGAACTGTTTGAAGCTTCATTTAAAGACTTTGAAGCTTATCTTGAAACTGAATCTCACCTTCAATCTGAAGCTTCACATACAGAAGACTTTAAAGAAGGGGTTCGGGCTTTCGTTGAAAAAAGACGGGCTAACTTTGTTGGTAAATAAGACATGACTTTTTAGATTTTAGTTTAAAATACTAAAAATCCTATTTGTAACCTAATGGAAATTTCTCACCCATTAGATTGTACTGACCCCCTAAAGTTGGACCAAAAAATCCAACTTTAGGGGGTCTTTGTATGGCTAAATATAGCTTAGAATTCAAAATGAAAGTCGTCGCAGAATATCTTTCGGATACGATTGGATACAAACCGTTAGCTAAAAAATACAACATGAAGGATACTCAACAGATTAG